>CAYXCZ010000019.1:0-88877 GCA_964463695.1 uncultured Lentimicrobiaceae bacterium
CTTAAACTTTTGCTTAAGAAGAAAATGGTTTCAAGTGAGGAGCAGAACAAATTCTACTTCTTCCCTTTCTGTTTATTCTCAAAGGACTTTAGAATGGACTTTAAACGCTCATTGACAATCTTATTCTTTGGAGAGTTCAATGACAATGATTTTAAATTAAAAACCGCAAATGTTGTTTTCACAACGAGGACAAATTTGCCCTTATTAATAACTGGGACAGTTGACGAAAATGTAATTAATTTGACTTATTCTGTTCCGTTTTATGGAATCTTGACAATGACAGTATTTTCATTGACAGTTTATTTACTTGGACATTTCAATGGCGACTTTGAAATGCTGTCATTGCTAGTTATTGGACTATTCTTTATCATGTATTTAATTAAAATAATGAGGATACATTTTGCATTCAAACTGATTTGCAGAAAGAATTGAAAATGAAAACTGGCTATAACAAAAACTATATATCAATTGGGGTTTCGGAGCGGACAAACAACCGCACAGCCCGCAACAGCGGCAGTGCGGCTCGACAGGAAAGCAACCCGCAATCCCCAACTGTATATAGTTCCGTCCGTTGTAAGCAAGTTTAGAAATTCGTCGTATAATATAACTGAATAATGATATTTTTTAAAGAATCAGAATATAAAGGTCGTCTAAAAGAAAACGTTAATTCACTTCTAGGAAATAGCCTAACCCTTAAACATCAATTGATAAATGGATTTTCAGGAAGCACATTATTTGGGCTGATAGAAACTGATTTGGATAGTTCGAAAATTGAAGTCACTGATTATAATACAAGATGCAATTTGGAAAAGAAAACACAAGGAATATTAATCCGGATTAATTACAGACAAACTATCTTAAATTGCGCTATTGGTTATAACTCAATCAAAAAAATCACTATAAATAATAATGAAGAAGTAAATTCTCCTTTTTTCTTTAGTCCAATGTGGATTTTGTTAAGAATGGGAGTTCATATTAGATATGCCAGGTATTTTAGAATTTATTTGGATGATTATTACGTTAACAGAATGGAATTAACTATTCTTACTGATAATGGTTCCATTAAGCTAGATTCTAGTGGATACAACTATTACAGTATTGTTCAATTTTTTAATCAAAGTAAATTAATTTCAAAAATAGAAATAATAAGTAAAAGAAAACCTGTCTAAAAAAATAGGTTTCTGAGCGGCGAGCAGCGCCCAGCGGTGAGTTCCCGAAGCTTCGGGATTGAACTACATCCACCCAGATCAAGAAGGTGTTATGCACTTATTTACGGTTTTTGGTGTTTTTTGCCGGAAGTTTGAACAGAGGTTCTTTGAAGAATAGCAGAGTTTTGTTGTTTCTATCGTCTTCTGCGAGGTTGGTCTAGTCTTCAAAAGAACGGTTTTGGGTATTTTTGGTTCAGGAGTGTTCATACCAGACCCACCTCACAATAACCCTCCAGGCTATCTGTTTTTGGATCAGAAAAGAAAACTTGGACTTGTAAAGCGTATTCAAAAACAAATCGATAAATTTGCCTTGACAACTGATAATCTACAAATTGTAAAGCGTTTAAATACAATATATTGTAGAAGAATTAGTTAGATTGTTGCCAAACGAATGAAGATTGAATACAAACTAATAATTGTTTAATTGTAAAAATTCTGTAACGATGGGAAACACTCAGAAAAAAACCTTTGGATTTATTCCTCTTGGTACAATCTTAATCACATACGTAATTGTGAAAATCATATATAAAGTCACCGGATTTGCTTATGATTTTAGTGATGGCATATTTAACATCAATTTGCTCATTGATGTAGCATTATGGTTCCTTGTTTATTTTACAGTTGATTTTCTTCAAAGAAAACTTGTCTATAAAAAGACAGATTAGTTATAGAGCCAAATGCTACAATTATTGGTGCTGAAAGACTTCAATACTAGATCGTAAAATCAGCACAGGCCAATTCTGTTGGGAAATTGCTGTTTACCGCTTGCTTTATGGGGAAATTAACTGATTTTTTCCAAGTCATGGCTGCCAAATCAATAACCTCAGATAAAACAACTTGAATGAACTGTAGCCACCATCACTTTTTGAAGCATCTGTAACACTTCTAACGGTTTTTTGATTGAATTTTTGCATGATTGTTTTTGTCTTAAAGTGAAACAATCATTGTTTTATACGAAGCTTAGTGCAGATAATGCTACCCGAAGAAGGGCTTCGCTTGAACAGTACATACCCACCAGGCGGAGTTACAAGCTTTGCAGACAGCTTTGTGGCTGATGGAAGTTCAGTTCTCCGCATCAACATTTGTGGTAAAAGTCCCGCCCATTGCAAATCTGCAAAACGTCCGTTTAGACCATATTGAGAAAAATCACTATCCGAAAATTGTTTCTATATAATGAAACATTAGTGTACCTTAGCAGTATCAAGAATCAAAATGAATGGAAAAGCTTTTTGACATTGTATTTTTAGACGAGACTTTTGAATTTCTCAGCAGTCTTGAAAAGAAACACTACGAAAAAATTCTTTTTAACATTCGTAAAGCTCAGACTAGACATGATTTTGAACTATTCAAAAAACTTTAAGACGAAATCTGGGAATTCAGAACGCTTTATCAAGGTCTGCATTACAGATTGTTAGCATTTTGGGACAAGACAGATTCTGAGAATACACTTGTTGTTTCAACACATGGAATAGTCAAGAAAACCAGTAAAACACCTGACAGCGAAATCCAAAAAGCAAAGCAAGTTCGTTCGCGATATTTTGAAGATAAAGAAATCAATAAAAAGACTAGAAAATGAAAACTCATACATTAGACGAGGTTCAAGACAAACTCATAGGGAAAATTGGCACGTCTAGCCGTGACAGATTTGAATATGAATTGCAAATGGACTTGATTGGGCAAGCTATAAAACAGACCAGACAAGAGCGAAAATTAACCCAGGCGGAGCTAGGAAAACTTATTCGCGTTCAAAAAGCACAAATTTCAAGAATTGAAAATAATGCAAGTAACGTTACAATAGAGACTCTTATGAGAGTATTCAACGCTTTACAGGCTAAGTGTTGAATTACCTCATTTCAAAATCAGCCTTGGACAATAACTACGCCAGCAAAACTATGTCGACTTGTCAAAAAGCCCAAAAAAAGAGTCATTATGCTGAATTACTGGGTGTTTTGGATGATTTCGCCAGAGGGTTTTAAGTAAAACAAGCGGGTAACCGAAAAAACAGTGTTAAGGAGTTTTTAGCATGCGTGCTGCTTTATGTTCGGGCCAGTTCCATTCCAAAAGGCTTTTGGTTTCCCATTCTTCCAGAAAATTAATTTTACGTTTCTGAATCTCGTCGTAATATTCCTCCGGCCGCAAATTATATCTTTCTGAAGGAAAATCTTTCTGCGATTCCTGAATCTGCTTTAATTCGGGCAGACTTTTGTTGAGGTATGGAAGTGATTTATCAGATAAATCAACAAGAAAGCTGAAATGAACAAATGATTTGCCTGCCTGCGAAAAATTATAGCGTGCAATGGTCGTGTCCCAATCAATCAACGAGCTGAAGGTGAGTATTATAAGCAGGGCTTGAAAGTTAACCCGAAATAGGTATCTGGCCGTTTTACGCTTTGATACTTTTTTATAAACGCTGTAGAGTCCGTAAATGGTAAGGATTAAAAACAGCAAAACACCAATGCGTTTATAAGCTAAGGCATAATAAGTTATGTACCAATAGTTTCGCATGCCGACCGAAAGAGCTAGAAATGCATTCTGAGCCAGCCAAACATAGCTTAAGTTTTTTAGGAGCTTGTTTTTTTTATAAAAATTGAGGTTGCCTCTGAAAAAGTAAAGCACAATTCCAATAGAAATCAAGATGGAGTATATGAGTAAATAAGTGCCCTCATGTACAAATTGTTTCAGAAACTGTCCTTCCCACTCAAAGCCAAACCAAACCAGGCGTATATCGCTGATATTCATCACCAGCAACAAAATATTTAAAGCTGCAAGCATAAATACAGCAGCTTTATATTCGTTTTTTAACGAAGTTGTTTTGAACCCCAGGATGCCCTGTCGACGCTTTCTTACAGCATCTTCTCTTGCTAGCAGGTCGTCCTCGGTAATAAAGGGAGTGCTTTTTCTAAAAAAGATAAAATTGCTAAAAATAAAACTCCAAAAAAGTGTAATGAAAACGGGTGTGTCCAAATATTGAAAGAAATTTTCGATGGCTTGTGCAATCCATTTGCCGGTGTCGCCAAACCATCTATCGAAAATAGGATTGGAGGTTCGGTAGATGCTGAAAAACACCAGTACAACGATCAGTGGAATTATCAAAATGCCTGCTTTGCGTAGATAATATCCAATGTCTTTGTCGTTAAAATGAAGATTGAGAAGCCTTCTGCCAAAATTGAGCTGAGCAACAAAAAAATTTATAAAAGCCTGTATTCCTGCATGTAACAATGATCGAAAAGTCGGATATGACCAGAGTCCAATGAGTATGATAAATAATAGATAATGAACAATATAGCTAAATAGTGAATAAACAAATACCGTTGCTATGCCAGTAATTACAAAACCGACTAAAACCATTTTTTGTAGTTTGGTTTGCAGTGGAATTTGTTTCGTCATGAAAAGATAGCCCAGTAAAATTACCTCATAGATAAGTAAATTCAACCCCATTGATTGAAGGTAAAACAGCCAGCTCATCAAAAGGGTGCTTATCAGTACGGGGAGAAGCGACATTTTATTTTTCATGATGAAAGGATTTGACTATGAAGCAGTAACGTTGAACAGCGCCGGAAATTATCCTTACAAGGTTTTTCTTTTTAAAATGGCAAAGAAATAAGGGGTCTTTTTGGTTATTCCTGCCTTGGCTTGATGATAAAACTTCCTTCAACAGGGTATTCCTCGTCAATATTTTCAGCAGTTGAAACAAAATGATAAATGGATTTGAATCCGCCGGTGATCACATATTCGCCATCCAGTTTTTCCCACCTTCCGGTTATGTCAATTTCTTTGTGTGTGATCAGGTAAAATGAATTGGTTTCATCATAACCACCCCGTGAATTCCAGGTTTTAATTGTCCCATTGATATTTTTTCCATCCAGTTGCACGACGGATTCAAGTCCTGAATCGCCATTCTCGCTGTGGTACAAAGCGAGTACTTTATCGGACGAGCTGATAATTTGGATATAGACATTACGCGTGATTTTTATAGTATCATCATTTACTATACAATGCCCCGCAAAAGTGCCAAGATATAAACCTTCGATGGGAGGGTCTTGTTTTATACAGGCTGTGAACAGCAAAATGGAAAGTAAAATGAAGGATAACTTTTTCATTGGGATCGACTTGTTTTGTTAACTTCATGACCGTCAACTGGCAAAACGGCTGACAAAGATAAACATAGCCGATGCTTTTGTAATAATGTTGAATGAAAAATTTATGAGTTAGGTGTTCTTCTTTTCCTCATCCTTCAAAAGATCAACTGCAGATCGAGCGACTAATAAGGTGGTTTATAAAATGAGGGTAGGTGTTTAAAAGAGTGATATTATCCTTCATTTGAATACAGATGTTATAGATTGACATGTTTCACAACGCTTGTTTCCTGGGATTTTAAGATTCAGGTCTTAAATATACACGACAAAAAGTTAGGAGTTCTCCGCTAAAAAAAAGCGGAAGTTACCTCCCGCTTCACTAACCAAATCACAATTATAAATGTATCACATATCGATTCATGGGTGGCAAGCCGCCACATGTGATGCCAAATTGTTATTTCGATTATTCAAATTTCCTTTGTAAGCCAGCGGGAAATCGTTGTTTTGCGAATGTTTTTAACTATCTGTTTACCTAAAAAATAAGGTTGTCGGATTTCATTAAGTCAACTACGTAACCTTCACTATGAATGCTACTTTACATCAAAACTGGCATCGTAAACCGGAAGTGGGGTGTTCATGTTGAGGTGTTCATCAAGGTTGGGCATAATGGTAAATTTGTCAGTGGCTATGCCTGCTTTCTGAAGATATTCACTTACTGCCACATCACGCCGTTTGTTCAATTCATCAACCATAGCATCAGCGGCCTCTTTGCCGCCAATCACTTTCAGGCACTTATCCTGCAGACTGATTGCAGGACTCGTTAATTTAGTTTTGGTGATGAGCCAATCTCCAAAAAGACTGTCATTAGGTGAATAGAGGCGAAGGCTGTCAGCGGGAAGACTTCCGTCAACACTTTGGCTGATGTTGTTGGTTTTTTCTATGATCCATTGCGACAACGCTTTACGCACTGCCATTTCATCGCGTTCGAGCCCGGGGTTATACCGAAATACAAGTTTTAACGTCATTTCAGGTTTTTCGGTCAGCACTTTTGACATGGCATCCAAGTTTTGACGCTGTGGCTGACTAATACTGTCTTGTAAAGGATCAAAGGTGATCATTTTCAGGTCTTCCGGATTTCCTCCTATAGATCGGGCCAATAAATCAAAAGGTGCTGTTACCGCCTTGACAAGAAGGTTTTTAAGAACCTTAAAAGCTGCCTTTCCCCATTTATAATCAGGATCTTTCAAACTACCTTCGATGGGGATCTCCAGATCGATATTTCCTTTTCTGTCGCGAAGAATTGCCACAGCCAGCTTAACGGGAATATTGAAGGCTGAATCACTTTTTATTTTATCACCCACCTTAATCTGTTTCACTATAAGCCGGTTATTGCTTTTCAGTGCGCCATCTTTCACCGAAGTTGTATTGGAGAATGAGATGTCGCCTCTCCAGAATGGATGTGCGACATAGTATTTAGTATATGGATTAAAGATGCTCATTGTCAAACTGTTGACGTTGAGTTTCAAGTCGAAATCCTTATAATTCGTGTTGTCGACAGCCAGTTTTGCCTTCACATCACCATAACGGTTCATCAAGGTGCTGATATCAAATTTTACCATCTTGCTTGAGTCGTTGAAACTTGCTGACTGGGCATTGAAATTTTCGAATAGTATTGAAAACTTCTCGTTGGTAAGGAAATCATTGTACACGATGGTTCCGTTTTCAATGGCAAACCTGTTCATCCCATATTCGTTTTTGGAGTATTGTTCAGCAATTTCGCCAACAAGCTCCGCAAACATAACAAACGGATTTACAACTCCTGCAGGTGTCCCCTCAGTGCCGGCTATTGTTTGTAGCTGTGCCGAAGTGGTGTCAGGAACACGCATCAGTCCGCTGAGGTTATCCCCGTTTGGTGTAAGTGTAAACAGCAGATAAGGGTCGGATAAAACGATATTGTCAAAGCGGTAAAGATTTCCTCCTGTATTAATAGAATCTATTTCGATGGAAAACCGCTTCCATCCTAGCTGTTTATCATCGTAAGCATCCGTTAGCTCAAAGGCATCGAGCTGCATTTTCCCTTTAAGAGCAATCAAAGTAGGCTCATCTATATTGCCATGTAACTGCATCTTTGCACTGAATAGTCCTTCAGCTTTTGTACTGTTGAGGTAATCGCCGAAATAGGGAAAGAGTGGTTTTGTACTCACTTCGTTTGCTTGAAGAGCGAGGTGATAATCATAGCTTGCCATATTGTAATCCATGGCAGCTTCGAAACTTCCGGCGTTATTTACAATGCTTTTGGCTTCAATGTGAATCACATTTTTATTCCAGGCAATTTCCGGAATCAGCACATCACCATCGGATAACTCGAGCTTTACCTCAGGATATTTATTAAGGTAAACCAATTTTACTTGTTGTAAGCTTGTTTTGCCAAGAATATATTGAAGGGTGTCGGTAGATGGCTCGGTGCTGCTGCTGTCTTCTGCTAACAAAGTTGTCATAAGGTCATCAAAATTGAAAGCATACCCATCCTGAATTACCTGAACGTTCAAGGTGTCGATACTGAGTGAATCAACCTGATAAAAACCCGTAAACAGCTTTGGAATATTTAATCTCACATGTGTTTGACCAGCATAAATAAACGATTGATCGCTCTTTTGCTCCATCACCTTTAATCCTTCGATGTGCATTCTGCCAGTGAGCGGGTTGATATGAATATCGCGCATTACCACCTTTCTGCCAGTGTATTCAGGGGCATATTTTTCAGTAGCCCAGTGTGCTATCGGCGAGATAAAAAGAAACAACAGGATCAAAACCAACAGGATAAATCCAGCAAAGGCGATAATACTACTCAGTAGGCAGCCTGCTTTCTGAATCAGCTTTTTCATTACACTCGGTCATTTAGATTTAACAAAACAGCAAGATAGAGGTGCAAATATATGCTAAAATGAATGTATTTCCTGCCTCAATTTTGAATATCAAATGTGTTGAATTTCTACAACGGATACGAGCAACTGATGAATAGGGACCTTATTTATGCCTGAATCCTTATTATATTTAAAGAGGATAAATAATCAATTAAAAATGCGAAGTAACCCACCATAATAAGTGGTGTTGTATCGTGTCATCGGATACTTTCCTTCGCCTTCAAAGATGCTTCCGTCGAGCAGGGAGAACATGGTACCGGTGCATTTGTCCTTTGCAAAAGGGTAAAATTCATCTACAACAAGTCGTGTGCAGGTTGTCCCTTCACAGCATTTGTTGGGATCATTGGGAGGCATGCGTTCAAAAGCTACAAACTCTTCATTGTTGATGCGATGCACAATAACGCCCCGGCTTGGAAAATCTGCCGTCAGATACATCCATCCTCCGGCGGTGTTTAATGACTGATAAATCGTAGAGTTAGGATCGATGGTAATATTTACATACACATCGGGAATGTTGGGATTGGGATCTTCTTTCTTGCAGTTGCCGAGGCTCATCACCAAAACAAATAAAACTACTGCCTTAAAAACTAACTGTCGCATATGCCTCTTTACGTTATTTGCTGATGTTTGTATTACAATCTTTTATGAATGTGACACAAAATTAACGCTATTTTTGTTCAGGAATTGTACCTCACATGAAGATAAAACGTTTTCTATCCCAACTCACACTTTTACTTTTTGTAGTGAGCATTCCTTTTACATCCTCTTGTGGCTTTTTCAAAACGTCGAAATCGCGCAGGCAAAATGTGAAAGTGGAGCAAAAGGCACGTAAAGCCGAAGCAAAAGCTTACAATGAAAAAGTTGAAGCTCACCACGACCGGCAATCAGATGAAACCAAAGCTATGATGAAGAAAACGCAAAAGAAGAATAAAAAGATGCTCAAGCAGTTTCGTAAAAAAAAGTATTGAAATGAAGAATCTTTTTTATTTGGTTAAGTGGGGACCAGGGCTAGTGCTCTTTAGCTTTTTATGGATTATCAACCCAACAATTTACGCCCAGACCACTCTCTATTTCGATCGTTTTTTATCGGAGAATACCCGTATTGAAAGGGGTTTGAGTCAAAACACCGTGAACTCTCTCGTTCAGGATTCCGATGGTTTTTTGTGGATTGGAACATGGGATGGGTTGAATAAATTTGATGGCTACAGTTTTAATACGTTTAACAAGGAAAGCGGGCTTACTAACGAGGCCATCAGGGCATTATATCAATATAAAACTACTTTGTGGGTGGGCACAGAAGCCGGCCTGAACGCGATCAATCTCTTAGACGGAAGCATCAGGCAATTTTTAGCCAAAGAAAACGATACTGCCGGACTTAGCGACAACTGGATCAACCATATCACAAGCGATCATTATGGAAAACTTTGGATAAGTACTGCAAGGGGATTGACAGAACTCGATCCGGAGACCTATAAGTTTCGTCAGGTTTTTAGCAGGGATTACGGCAATCCAATAAGAAGTAATTACTTCAACATGCTCGTTCAGGACCATCAAAACAATTATTGGATCGCTACCAATCATGGTTTGGTGTTTTTTAACGATGAAACGGAGCAGGTGACCCGTTTTTTTCATTCACCTTCCGACAGCACCTCGTTGCCACACAACCAGGTAAACTGTCTGCTTATCGATCCTGATCAACGCTTGTGGATAGGAACAAAAAGTGGCGTAGCCTATTATGATTCAAGCAAAATGGCTTTTGTGAAACCGGAAAGCTTAAGGTTTTCGAGCGATTTAAGCCCTCAAAAAGAAGTGCTTAGCCTTTTGCACGATAAAAAACAAACCCTTTGGGTAGGCACAAATGGACAAGGGTTGTTTTTGTATGACATTAAAAATGATTCAACCAGGCGAAGCTACCACCAAACAAACAAATCGTTCAGTTTGAGCGATAACAGGATTTTCACCATGTATATCGACAAGCAGGGTGTCACTTGGGTTGGATCGTTCAACGGTCTTAATAAACTAAATTACAACGCACCGCGTTTCAGAACCTTTCGCAATGACCCCGATTTCCCGAACAGTCTGGCCAACAATTCGGTTTGGGCATTTGAAGAGGACTCATATGGTGATATATGGATTGGAACTGAAGATGGAATTTCTATCCTCGACCGAAAAACTTCAGCACATCATTTTATACGACATCAACCCGAAACTATTAACAGTATCTCAGGTAATCAAATTCGCACTATCAGAAAAGATGCCAATGGCTCTATGTGGATTGGTACACGTTACAGCGGACTTAATCAATATAATACCCACACAAAAAAAGTCATCAGGTATCGAAACAACCCCCATGATGAAACGACAATTCCTGATGATTTTGTGCTTTCAATTGCCACAGCAGATGCACCTTTTATATGGGTTGGTACCGACAAAGGGTTGGGTCAGTTGAATACCGTGACAGGTAAGTTTAAAAATTATTACCATGATTCAGATAATCCGAAAAGCCTTCCCGATCAAAGGATATATGATGTCCTGATCGACTCAAAAGGAAGGTTATGGGCCTGCACTGCTGATGGCCTTGCATTGTTTCAAAAGGAAGCAAACGATTTTAAGGTTTTCAGAATTTCTACGCAGGAACAACAGGAAGGAACCTTGGCTGTTAACAAGTTTTTTTCTATTCGTGAAACCCGCGATGGAAAATTTTGGCTTGGGACACGCGGCGGCGGACTGGTGTTTTTTGATGCTGAAACAGAAAAGTTCAGAGTTTTTACCGAAAAAGATGGCCTTCCCAACAACATGACTTATATCGCTCTCGAAGACATGCATGGCGACATCTGGATTACCAGCAACTGGGGACTGACACGCTTCTCATCAGAACAAAGCATTTTCACTAATTACGAGGTTACCGATGGCTTGCAAAGCAATGAATTTAACTTTAATGCAGGAATGATTGCCTCTAACGGGGAGCTTTTTTTCGGAGGAATGAATGGATTCAATGTGTTCTTCCCCGAAGAAATAGCTGTTAACAAACAGCCGCCTGTTATCCAGATCACAGCATTTAAACTTTTCAATGTATTACAAAACAAACAGTTACATAATGGCGATACCATCGTACTTAGATATGATGACAACGTGTTTTCATTCGATTTTGCAGCACTTGATTTTACCAATCCTTCAAAAATAAAGTACCGGTATATGTTGGAAGGTTACAATGCATCATGGATTGAACGCAACAGCAACCAGCGTTATGCCGAGTATGCCAAAGTGAGCCCGGGAACTTATAATTTCAGGGTGAGAGCTTCCAACAGCGACGGTTACTGGAACGAAGACGGTATTGTTCTTACAATTATTATACGTTCACCCTGGTATGGCACCTGGCTATTTCGGGTGACAGTCTTTTTGAGTCTGGTTCTGGCTATTTACCTTATTGTGTTTATTCGTATGCGCTCCATACGCAAAACCCACGAAGTGGAACTCAAGTATCTGGCACTCGAAAAACAACTATTTGCACTGGAGCAGAAGGCGTTACAGCTACAGATGAATCCGCATTTCCTGTTCAATTCGCTGAACAGCATCCAAAGTTTTATCGTCAATAATGATATCAATAATGCCATTCATTATTTATCAAAATTTTCGCAACTGATGCGCCGTACCTTAGCCAACTCCCGCGAAAGCTATGTACCCTTGCGCGACGAACTTCAAGCGTTGCAACTGTACGTTGAGATCGAAAAGTTGCGGTTTAATGATAAATTCGAATATGCTATAGAAGTTGATCCTGAGATTGACGAAGGTTTCATCGAAATACCTCCAATGATCATTCAGCCTTATGTCGAAAATGCCATCATCCACGGTCTGATGCATAAAAAACAGAAAGGACGCCTGCTCATTGCCATGAAAATGGATAACGAAAACATACGCGTAATAATTGAGGATGATGGAGTTGGACGTGAAAAAGCTGCGGAAATACGCAGGGAATCGGGTATCGAACGCCAATCAAGGGGAATGACAATTACCAGCGAACGTCTGGAAATTTTAAATCAGTATACGAACGACACCTACACGGTAAATGTGACAGACCTTTTTGATACATCTGAAAAACCCGCCGGTACCCGTGTTGAAATTACAATTCATGCCAATGTAAGTTAACAATTCTTCCAGAAGGAAACGCGTTTTGAGTGTAACAAGCTTTTGGGTTGATTAAAGATTTAGCCAAGCAAAACCTTCATTGGTAGTATCAAAATAGGTATTATTGCAAAACCAAACAGAAGTTTTATGATCAGAAGTATCATCGTTGAAGACGAAATAAAATCGCGGGAAACACTCAAGGGTTTGTTGAGTCGTTTTTGTCCTGATGTAATGGTAGTAGCCGAAGCTGCCGGTGTTCAACAAGGTAGAGAAGTGATAAGCAAACATAAGCCTGACCTTGTTTTTCTTGATATCGAAATGCCTGATGGCAGCGGATTCAGACTGTTGGATCAGTCAGGTCAGATTGATTATGATGTCATATTTACAACGGCTTTCGATCAGTTTGCAATCAAAGCCATCAGATATGCCGCCCTCGATTATCTCTTAAAACCGATAGTTCCCGAAGAATTACAAGCGGCTGTTGAAAAAGTAAGATTACACAAGGAAAAAAAACACAACCTCAGAAATATTGAAGTACTGCTCAATAATGTGAATCCGGCTAATGTTGAACAAAAGAAGGTCGTTCTTTCAACTGTCGAAAAAATTCATGTTGTTGAACTGGACCGCATCTTGCGCTGTGAATCGGATAACTATTATACGCATTTTTATTTCACTGACGGCGGCCACCTGCTCATCAGCAAAACCCTCAAAGATGTTGAGGCCCTTCTCGAAGGAGGAAGTTTCATCCGGCCTCATAAATCACATCTCATCAATATCAAATATATCCAGAATTTTAGTCGCGACGAAGGTGGCGTAATTACACTCAATAGTGGGGATAAAATTCCGGTATCGCGCCGTAAGAAGGAAAAAATCCTCGAGATTATCCACAACCTTTAATTGCACCTGACATTTCTGCAACAGGAGTTAAAAAACAAAAATCCGGCGATTTTCAATCATAGAAGTAAGTGAGTTGTTTTTTTATTTACTTTTATGCCTCAGTTTTACTCATTGACACTTCAAAACATGGAAGACCTGATTTATATCCTTCTTGGAATTGTATGGGTTGTTTTTTCAGTCATCAAAGGCGTAAAAAAAAATCAAACCCCTCATACCACCGAGCGACCAAAAAGTGAGCTCGAAGAAATTTTTGGTGAGTTTTTTCCAACAGCAAAAGAGCAGGAACCTGCCTACGAAACGCTGGAAGAAACAACTCCGGAATACTTTGAAGAGGAAGCAAAACCTGCCAGCATTTTCGATGCTTATTCAGGTGAAATGAATGATATTGAAATTGTATCTCTTGAAGATGAGGAGATTAATAGCCTCGTTTTTACACACGAAGAAAATAAGGAAAAAGAAGAAAATAAAGAGCATTATAATCACATTCCATCTTTCAATCTCCGTCAGGCAATAATTTATCAAACAGTGTTGCAACGGCCTGAATACTAGTCGAAAAAACACCTGCAAAGCATTTTTTACCGGAGCAATCCATTTTTTGTTAATTAATGTGAAAATGTTTTTATCTTTACCGGCCTTTAACGCATAAAAGAGTAGTAAAACATAAATTAATCCAGTATGTTAAAAAATTTACTAATTACCTTGGGTATTATATTGAGTACCATTACCTTAACATATGCCCAACAAGGAAGGTTGCAGGGAAAAGTTTATGAGAAGGACAACAGAGAACCGATCGCTTTTGCCAACATTATCCTCGAAAATGGAGGAACAATTGTTGGTGGAGCTACATCCGACTTTGATGGAAATTACGTCATTAACCCAATCCCTCCCGGAAAGTATGACCTGAAGGCAACCTTTGTAGGATTCAATCCTGTAACGGTTAAAGGCATCACCATTCCGAGCAACCAGATTACTTTCTATGATATTGTCATGTTAAGTACTTCCATCGACCTTCAAACAGTAGAAGTAATTGAGTACAGGGTACCTTTGATTTCAAAGGACCAAACCACCAGCGGTGCTTCAGTTACATCTGAAGAAATTAAGAAGATGCCTAACCGCTCTGCTGATGCTGTTGCAGCAACAGTAGGGGGTGTATTTTCTGCTGATGGTGAGCGTGGTAACGTTCGTGGTGCCCGTTCCGATGCTACGGCAATGTACATCGACGGTGTACGTGTCATTGGTAACAGCAGCGTTCCTCAATCAGCTATCGAACAGGTAGATGTTATCCTTGGTGGAACACCCGCACAGTATGGTGATGCCACAGGTGGTATTATCAATGTTACCACAAAAGGTCCTTCACGTAAGTTTGGTGCTGGTATCGAACTGGAAACTTCCGAGTTTCTTGATGCTTACGGCCATAACCGTGTTGGGTTTAATATGCAAGGACCTCTTATTAAAGGAAAAAAACAAGAGACAGCTCTCTTAGGATTTTTCGTCGCCGGTGATGTAAACTACAACCGCGATGGTGCTATTTCTTCAAAAGGTTATTATAAGGCTTCAGATGCAACGCTGCAAAGCTTGCAACAAAGTCCGCTTCGCCCAACTGGACTTGGATTTGGAACGTATAGAAATGGAGAGTTCGTGCGTGTTTCCGATTTGGAAACTACCAAACGTTCTATGAATACCGAAAATTATGGTGTAAACCTTTCTGGTAATATCAATGTTAGAACTACTGAAACCGTCAACCTTACCTTTGGTGGTACATATAATATATCAAGCGGTAATGCTTTCAGCTACAGCGGATCTTTCTTCAACTGGGATAAAAATAGTGAATACAACAACAACACATGGCGTGTTTTTGGTCGTTTCACACAACGTTTCCCAACAGCCAATGAAAGCACTTCACTTATCAAAAACTTGTATTACTCCATTCAGGCCGACTATACCCGTCAGGTAAATTCTTATGGCGATCCTGATCATTATGAAAATATCTTTGATTATGGTTATCTGGGTAAGTTCTCGGTTTATAAGCAACCTACTTTTGAACGTGAAAATGTTGAGGTTGACGGAAAAACATATACCAATGTAATGGTTCTTAAAGGTTGGGATAATGATACCCTCGTTACATGGACGCCAAGCAACCTTAACCCATTAGTCGCCAACTACACTACCAGTTATTTCGATACTTATGCCGGACAACCTGAAGATAATTTCCGCAATCTTGATCAGGTGGTACTCGGTGGTGCTTTGCTTAATGGTGCAGGCCCGACAGGTTATTACAGCCTTTTCCAGGCTCCCGGATCAATTCAATCAGGCTATGGAAAAGATGAAAACGATCAGTTTGGTGTCAACGTTGCCGGATCAATGGATATCGGAAACCATGAAATCAAACTTGGGTTCCAATACGAACAACGTACCAACCGTAGCATCGATTATGCCCCAACCGGATTGTGGACCCTGATGAGAGGTCTCACCAATTTCCATATTGAGGAGTTGGATGTGAATAATCCATTTGTTGTCAGCTACGATGGTATCGTCGATACAGTAAAGTATTACAGAAATTATGACCCCAATTCACAACGTACTTTTGATAAGAACTTGAGAACAAGCCTCGGTTTACCTATTGAAGGTCTGGATTATATCGTGGTGGATTCCTATGATGCTAATAATAACACCATCGAATACTACGACAAAAATGGTGTTCGTCATACAATCGGAACAAGCGAGAATCCTTTCAATATCGATATGTTCAGCCCGGATGAATTGCTTAACGACGGTAATTCCTATGCAACTTATTTAGGTTTTGATTATAAAGGAAATAAATTAACCACTCGTCCAAGTTTTGATGACTTTTTTAATCTAAGGGATGAAAATGGAATGTATTTACGACCTGTTGGTGCTTTCCAGCCTATTTATATGGCCGGTTATCTTCAGGATAAATTTGCTTTCAAAGACCTTATCTTTAATATAGGTGTACGTGTCGACCGCTTTGATGCCAACCAAAAAGTTTTGAAAGATCCATACCTGTTCTACAATGCCAAAACAGCCGGTGAAGTTAGTGCTATCAACTCAACACCAGTCAGCCATCCACAAGGTATTGGCAGCGATTATACTGTTTATGTTGACAAAGCTAATGACCCAACCCGTATCGTTGGTTACCGTTTTGAAAATACCTGGTATAACGAAGATGGTGCTGTTATTCAGGATCCAACCAAATTGGATGTTGGCTCAGGGATTTCTCCTTACCTTGTTGACCCGGGTCAAAGCCGTGTAAACATCTCATCTTTCAAAGATTATGAGCCGGAATTGAATATCATGCCCCGTATCTCTTTCTCTTTCCCAATTTCAGATGAAGCCTTGTTCTTTGCGCATTATGATGTGTTGACACAACGCCCGACAAGTAACTTGTTCTCGAATCCTGCTACCTACTATTTCTTTGAAAGTATCACAGGAACAATCAATAATCCTTCATTGAAGCCAACGCAGACTATTGATTACGAGTTAGGCTTTACACAAAAACTGACAAATACCAGCTCGCTGACCTTTACCTCATTCTACCGCGAAATGCGTAATATGATTCAGGTTTACCGATTCACCGGAGCTTATCCAAAAGACTATACTTCTTTCAGCAACCTTGACTTTGGTACTGTTAAAGGTCTTACAGTTGAGTACGACCTTCGCCGCACCAACAATGCCCGTATCCGCGCCGGCTACACATTACAGTTTGCCAATGCAACAGGAGCAAGTACAACTACTGCCGCTTCCCTTATCGCTGCCGGATTGCCTAATCTTCGTTCCACAATCCCAATGCCTTGGGACCGTCGTCATCAGTTCAACCTCTTATTGGATTACCGTTACGGCTCTGGAAAAGAATACAACGGACCAACGATCAGCAGAGAGAAGAAAGATAAAGCACCAGTTAAATTGCTTGAAAATACAGGATTCACCCTTACCGTACTTGGTGGTTCAGGAACTCCATACACAGCTGCACGTAAAGTTAATTCACCTATCTCAGCCAGCTCAAACCTTCTCAAAGGTTCTTATTATGGCTCACGCCTTCCATGGCAGTTCCGTCTCGACTTGCGTGTTGATAAAGATTTTGACCTGAACTTTGGTAAAACAAACGACGGAAGTGTACGTAAAGCATACATGAATGTTTATTTGCAGGTTCTTAACTTGCTGGATACCAAAAACGTATTAAACGTATATTCTGCAACAGGTAATGCCGATGATGATGGATATCTGTCTGCTCCTGAATGGCAGCGTGAAATCAATACCCAAACTGATCCGGTCGCTTTCAGAGAACTTTACGAAATATATGTGAACCGTCCGGGTAATTACAGCTCTCCACGCCAGATTCGTATTGGACTTATGTTTAACTTTTAATTCTGGTAAGGTTTAAAAATCGAGTAAAAATGAATAATAATATAGGAAAGATGAAGAATATCATTCAAACGCTGTTTGCCGCAAGCTTTGTTTTGCTGATACTCACCCAAACCCAGGCTAAAGAACTTGTTTTGACCAACGGTCAGAAAACTGCTGTGCTAAAGCAAACCTCTGCCGGCTGTTCTCCCTCTTCTGCTTTTGAATGGCTCGATGTGAATAATATCAGGGCTCGTATCAATGGAGGTGGTGATATGTGGTGGGATCTTGATGGTAATGCCAAATATTTTGTACCCAAGAATGGAACTGCAACTTCCATGTTTTCCGGAGCACTATGGATTGGCGGTCTTGATATCAATAACCAGCTTAAATTAGCTGCTCAAAGGTATCGTGGAGCTGGAAACGACTTCTGGACAGGACCTCTTACAATTGATGGTACAGCCGCAATTGATGAAGCTGTTTGCGCTCAGTATGACAAGCATTTTAAAATGACACGCGCACTAGTTGACGACTTTTTGGCACATACTGATCCTGCTACAGGCGCTTTTATCCCAAGTGATGACTATGTTATCCCAAAAGAAATACTCGAATGGCCTGCACATGGTGATATTTCTTTGAACCAAAGTTATTACCTCGCACCGTTCTATGATGTTGACGGAGATGGTGAATATAACCCACTCGCTGGTGATTATCCTTATTATGATATTGATAACAGCCTGTGTAAAACACGCACTCCTTCAATGGACGAATCTATTGAAGGTGCTATTACTGGTTCAGTACTTGCTGACCAGGTAATCAAAGGCGACCAGACGATTTGGTGGGTTTTTAACGACAAAGGAAATTTCCATTCCGAAACTCAAGGTTCAGCCATAGGTATGGAAATCAGAGGTCAGGTTTTTGGTTTTGCTACAAATGACGAAATCAATAACATGACATTCTACAGCTATGAAATCATCAACCGCTCCACCTTTGAACTAACCCAAACCTTTTTCTCACAGTGGGTAGACCCTGATTTGGGTTATGCTGGTGACGACTTTATTGGCTGTGATATCATCCGTGGGTTAGGATTTTGCTATAATGGTAGAGCTGTGGATGGTAGCGGAACTCCTGAAGCGTACGGTGCTCAGCCTCCTGCTGTAGGTGTCGACTTTTTCCAGGGGCCATATATGGATCCTCTTCCTGAAGATCGTCCGAAATACCGTGTCCTTGTAGGTTCTACCGGTGATACGATCCTTGAACAATTATGTACTGAAAGTATTAATGGTATCAATTTCGGTGACGGAATACCTGGTAATGAGCGTTTTGGGATGCGTCGCTTTTTATTCCACAATAACTCTAGTGGTGATCTTGGTGACCCAAGTACTGCGCCACAATACTATAACATTCTCCGTGGTAAATGGAAAAATGGACAGGCCATGTCATATGGTGGCAATGCATTCCCGGGAAATCCTGGTGTTGTAGGTCCTGAATGTGATTTCATGTTTCCTGGTGATACAGACCCTTGTAACTGGGGTACCGGTGGTGCTATTCCTAATGGCGGTTACACACAGAATGGTTTTTACTGGACAGAAGAAACAGGTAATAATGGATCACCTAACGATCCTGCTGACCGCCGTTTCCTTCACTCTGCCGGACCATTTACGCTGAAACCAGGTGCTGTAAATTATATCACTGTTGGGGTGCCATGGGCAAGAGCAACTTCTGGTGGTCCGCTAGCCTCTGTTGAGCTGCTCAAACGTGTTGATGATAAATGTCAGGCATTATTTGATAACTGTTTTAAAGTTATTGACGGTCCAAACGCCCCTGATCTTTCTTTCAGAGAGCTCGACCGCGAAGTAATTATGTACATTTCAAACTCTCCTTCTTCAAATAACTATAATGAAGAATATTTTGAGTTTGACCCAAATATCGTACAACCACATCCAATTTTTCCTGATCAACGCAGCGACTCATTATATCGTTTCGAAGGATACCTAATCTATCAGCTCAAAAATGCTACTGTAAGTGTGGAAAGCCTAAAAGATCCTGACCTGGTTCGCCTTGTAGCTCAGTTTGATAAAAAGAATGGTGTAAACAAACTCGTAAATTATTATTTCGATGATAACATAGGGGCTACTGTACCGGTTGTTGAAGTTAGAGGTGCTGACAATGGAATTCAACATTCATTTACACTAACACAAGATGCTTTTGCAACAGGTGATGTACGTTTAGTAAATCATAAGCAATATTATTACCTGGCATTGGCTTATGCTTACAATCAGTTCAGTCTATATACCGACGAACCAAGTGTTCTTGGAGGTTTGTTAGGACAAAAAGTGCCATTCCTTGCTGGTCGCAAAAACATTAAATTGTATACTGTTATTCCTCACAAAACAGTTAATGGCACACTTGCAAATGCGGGCTTTGGTGATGGCCCTGAAATTACACGTTTAGCTGGTAATGGTAATGGTGGCATGAGTCTTGATCTCACTGAGGGGACTATCGATGAAATTCTGGCAAAAGACCCGGCAAGTACCGAAAACCTCTATGGAAGTCCGAATTATCCAATGGCATACCATGCTACTTACAAGGAAAATGCTGGTCCGATTAGTGTAAAGGTTATCGATCCATTAAATGTTGTAGCTTCTGATTATGAGTTATGGATGGATACACTTATTTCTCAGCGCATCTTCAATGTTACCAATGATGGAACTATAAATGGTGATACAGCCAGTAAGATGGTTTCTAACTGGTATCTGAAGGACCTTGCCACAAATGAGGTTTTCAAGTCAGATACTACTACTATCACCGATAGCGAAAAATTATTCCTTGAAAGAGGTATTTCAGTCAGAATCACTCAACCTTATAACCCTGGTCTTTACCGTTTAGGTAATGACGGCGCTAACGATCCGATATCTGCTGTTTTAGCACCTAATAACGGATTTATAGAATCAACTGTGACCTATGCTGACAGCTCAAGGGCTTATCTTTCGGGTATCGCTGACAGTGATCAACCTCCTGGGTCCCCTTTAAACTGGATTCGTTCAGGAAAGTACAAAGACACTGAGAATGCTCTTAATGATGACTGGGGCATGTCAGTGAGTCCTTTACGTCCATGGGATCCAGATGAATCGTATGAAAAAATAGCCGGACGTATCTGGGCGCCATATTCTTTGGTAGCCTACGGAAACAATACTGGTGAAACAGGCCAATCGTCTGTTGGACCAGGATATAGCTCACTTTCTAAAACTCAAAGAAGCATGAGCACTATATCCAGCATTGATATTGTATTTACTTCTGACAAATCGAAGTGGACCCGAAGTGCTGTTCTAGAAATGGGGATGGATTCTTTACTTACTGAAGGTAAGGCTAAACGCTTCGCGTTGCGCAAATCTCCCTCGGTGGATAAAGACGGAAAGCCTGCTGCCTCAATGGATGGTGAACCAAGTAGCAACCCTGGCGATCCCAATTATATTGGTAGTTACGGAATGGGCTGGTTCCCGGGCTATGCAATTAACGTTGAGACAGGTGAACGATTAAACATTATGTTTGGCGAAGATTCCTATCTTTCCGGAATGAATGGCCGTGATATGCTGTTCAATCCACCACCACGTAATCTTGATATCGAAGAACAGTTTAATGATCCAAACATTTTCTCTCAAACAAGTTTTACTAGTCTTTTCGGCGGAAAGCATTATGTATATATCATGCGCCATGACTACAGCCGGTTTGAGCAATTTGGCTTTGTTTTTGAATATTCCTCACCTGCATATGATGCCGGACAGTATGCCTATGGTATGCTTGACACAATCTTTGAAAGCCCTAACTTTATGCCTATTCATACCCAGAACTTTTTCTCACAGATTATGTATGTTGGTATGCCGTTGCCGGTTAAAGGACAAGAATGGCTTTCAAATGAGGCAACAATTCGTATTCGCGTTGCTAAGCCTTACGCCAGATACCACGGTATGATCAGTCCTGATTCTATTTATGTTGATGATCTGGAAAACCAGGGATATCCTAAATATGCATTCTCTATGAAAGGGCTGGCAGCCGAGCAGGATAATCCTGATAAGTTGCAAACCGACCTCGATTTAATCTCTGTCGTTCCAAATCCATATTATGCGTATTCTAACTATGAAACGAATGCGTTGGACAACAGGGTGAAAATAGCTAACCTTCCTGAAACTTGTGTGGTTACCATTTATAACATGAGTGGCACAAAGATTCGTCAGTTTAAAAAGGATGAAACCAAGACTTCTGTTGACTGGGATTTGAAAAACTTTGCGGGCGTACCAATTGCTAGCGGCGTTTATCTGATCCATATCAAATCGGCAGAAGGCGAGCGTATCGTGAAATGGTTTGGAACTATGCGTCCTATTGACCTGAATACATTCTAATACCAATGAGTTGCGAACAAAAAAATTACACGAATATGAGTACTTTATATAAATATTTAATCGCAATTGGCCTCATCCTTTCTCTTGGGGCTGGAAGTTTGCAGGCTGGTAATAAAGATAGGTCTGGTCAAGCCGGGGCTTCGGAGTTGTTGATCAACCCCTGGGCACGCAGCACAGGCTGGGGAAATGCCGGTATGTCGAACATTAAGGGTCTTGAAGCTATCTGGAGCAATGTTGGCGGTTTAGCTTTTACGCAGAAAACCGATTTGATTTTTGCGCATACAAATTGGCTTAAAGGTGCTGATGTGAACATTTATTCATTTGGATTTTCTCAACGTATGGGTGAGTCTGGTGTCTTGGGATTGTCAGTAATGTCAATGAACTTTGGCGATATCCCTATCACAACCACTGAGTACCCTGATGGCGGACTTGGTAGTTTTTCGCCTAACTTATTGAATTTGAGTCTTGCTTATGCCAAATCTTTTTCAAACAGTATACATGCCGGATTTGTATTGAAAATCATTTCCGAAAGCATTTCGGATATTAGTGCTCAAGGAGTGGCTATTGATGCAGGTATCCAGTATGTTACCGGTACAATGGAGAACATTCACTTCGGGATTACACTTAAAAATATCGGACCAACAATGAGCTTCTCAGGCGACGGTCTTTCCTTAAGGGCATTCATTCCCGGACAGGAAACGCAGTTTACCCTTGAACAACGGTCTGAAGCTTTTGAATTACCTACACAGCTTGTTATTGGAACTGCCTATGACTTTCTTTTCGAAAATGATTACCGTTTCACTTTAGCTGGTAACTTTACCTCAAACTCCTTCACTAAAGATCAGATTACTGCCGGTGCTGAAGTTAGCTTGAAAGATTATCTATTGCTTCGTGCAGGTTATACCTATGAAGATGGAATGTGGGAAACGATAGAAACTGATATTCGTACCAATGTAAGCAAGGGCTTTAGTGCCGGAGTAACAGTTCAAGTTCCTTTAAGCAAGGAAAAGGGCTCTGCAATTGCTATTGATTATTCATATAGGACAACAGATCACTTTAAAGGAAATCATTCGATCGGAGCGAAGATTAGTTTCTAGTTTAGCTAAGGAAAAAAATATTAATTTTGTGTCGTGAAAGGCCCTTACATTGCTAAGGGTCTTTTTTACTTAATATATTCAAAATCAAAGCATTATGTCGGATACCAAGTATTTCACAGAAGAAGGCCTGAAACGATTGAAAGGTGAATTGGAAGAGTTGTTGACTAAAGAACGTCCCAAAATATCGCAGATGATTGCTGAAGCACGGGATAAAGGAGATCTTTCTGAAAACGCTGAATATGATGCAGCAAAAGAGGCTCAGGGAATGCTTGAGTTAAAGATTTCTCAGTTACAGGATTTGGTTATGAATGCCCGGGTGCTCGACGAATCCAAAATGGATAACACCAAGGTTTTATTGCTATCTAAAGTCAAAATAAAAAACATAAATAACGGCAGCACAATGAACTACATCGTTGTGCCTGAAAAGGAAGCCGATTTGAAGCAGGGCAAGATTTCTGTTAATTCACCTATTGCGAAAGGGTTGCTGGGTAAGTCGGTAGGCGATAGGGCTGAAATAGCAGTGCCCGCCGGTAAAGTAGTTCTGGAGATTGTAGAAATTTCACGCTAATAATCTAAGTTATGGCAACAATATTTGCACGTATCGTTAATGGTGAAATCCCATGCTATAAAGTAGCCGAAGATGAGAAATTCCTTGCTTTCCTGGATATCAATCCGCTGGCAAAAGGTCATACTCTAGTTATTCCAAAGGTAGAGACGGATTATATCTTTGATATGACTGATAGCGACTTATCTGCAATGATGATTTTTGCAAAGAAGGTGGCTAAAGCCATCAAAGAAGTAGTACCTTGTACAAAGATTGGTGTAACTGTTATTGGCCTTGAAGTGCCGCATGCGCACATCCATCTCATTCCAATCAATAGTATTTACGATATGGATTTTAGCAGACCGAAATTACAACTTGATTCTGCTGTTTATGAGAGTCTTAGTCAGGAATTGGCATCAATGGTATAATCATCATTGGTATAAATAAAAAAGCGCTGTTTTCACACGAAAACAGCGCTTTTCTTTTTAGTGTTTATAACCTTATCAGTCAATCATTACAACTAAATAACGGGATGCACTCCAGAAGTCATCAGGGTGCAAAATTCTAAGGCTGTCAATCGAATCTTCACCTGACAGCTGATAGCTGGCAGCCGGATGAATGGTAAGCAGACGGGCTTTCTTACTGAAAACAGGAAGTGCAAGAATGTCGCGCTGATCGGCCATAGTAAAGAGTGATTTATCGAAGTTTTCACTCACTTTTCGACTCTTTCCTAATCCAATGAAACCGCCTTCTTTTGTAACAATCTTCTGTTCTTCGAGGTATTTTTTGTTGCCAATAATATACCAAACAGTATTCTTTTCTACAATTTGTTGCGAGATAACTGCTTCTTTTTCCATACTTAGTGTTTCCATTGCAGCAAGGTTCTTCTCTAGATTCCGAATTACCAATTGCTTGTTGGACAGATCTTCTTTTAACTGACTTATTTCAGCATCTTTTGTTTCAATTTGTCCGTTAAGACTGGCAATCATTTGTTCAAGCTCCGCTCTTTTTTTGCCAGCACCGCGCAACTGCTTTCTTAGATCGTCAACTATCTGCTTGTTTTTGAGCAATAATTCATAAATAGCTTCGATATCGCGATTGATTTCTTCTTCCTGACTTTTGCGCTGTTCTGGATCAGCATCCGATAATTGTGTAATGAGCTTCTCTTTCATTTTTATTTCATCCAGATTTCGCTGAATAGCATTAAAAGCCCTTACATATGACATGCTTATGGTGTCTTTCTCAACACCTTTACTTTCTAAACTATCGGTTATGGCCGTTAAGCGCTCAATTTCTTTTTTATATTTTTCAGTACAAGATGTTGATTGTATGATGATTACAACAATAAACAAAAGTTGAATGAATCTTTTCATGGGATTATTTCTTTAAATTAGACTACAAAATTACAACCAACAGCAACCAAATCAACCAAATAGTGAAAATTTATCTACTGAAATCCATTTCACCTTGAAAGGATCCTTTTGCCATTGTCTATACAAACTATCTGTACTAACTCTAATACTTAAGTTTCATTGTTCCAATTCTGTTATTTTTGCAGGAATGAATTATTTTAAAAGCGAAAAGTGGGTTTTTTGGGTAATGAAACGAGTATTGCTTACTTGTTTAATCGCATTAAGCATCTTTTCGTGTGCGGATCGGATTACTGAAAACGAACCCGAAATTGCCTTAATTAAGGAATCGCCCTATTTAAATCACCATGATTCTGCGTTTTATGTGGGTAAGGAAGCGTGTCGCGACTGCCATTATCAAAACTACGTTTCATACCTGCGCACAGGCATGGGTCGTTCTTTTGGGTACGCTACACCTGCAAAAAGTGATGCTGTGATTGGTCCTGATTCCCTCATATTCGATAAACACAAAAATCTTTTTTATCATCCTTTCTGGAAAGACAGCACATTGATGGTCACAGAGTTCAGACTCGAAGGCACTGATACCATCCACAAACGAACAGAGCGTGTTGATTTTATTATTGGCTCAGGCAATCATACCAATTCTCATATTTCTGTTGTGAATGGCTATGCCTACCAGATTCCTTTTACCTATTATACGCAGGAACAACGCTTTGACTTGCCTCCCGGATTCGAAAATGGTGAAAACACACGTTTTTCGAGGTATCTTGGACTCGAGTGTATTTCTTGTCATAATGGACTTCCGGAACTTGTGCTGGGTTCTCAAAACAAATATACTCATATTCCTGTTGGGATAGATTGTGAGCGCTGCCATGGTCCTGGCTCTATTCATGTGAGGCGTACCAAAACCGGTATTTTGGTCGACACTTCAAAAATGATTGATTATTCAATTGTTAACCCGCGTCGACTTTCAAAAAAACTTCAAAATGATGTGTGTGCCAGATGTCATCTTCAGGGTACGATGGTGCTTAAGAATGGAAAGAGTTTCTATGATTTCAAGCCCGGAATGGCTTTGACAGATGTAATGGATGTATTCATGCCATCTTATGAAGGAGGACCGCCAACACTCATCATGGCATCTCATATCGAGCGGATGATGGAAAGTGCTTGTTACCTAAAAACAGATGGCGATATCTCATGCATTCAATGTCATAACCCACATATAACAGTCGCTGAAACCTCAAGGAGTGTTTTTAATAAAGTTTGCGCCGACTGTCACGGGATTGCTGCTGATGCGCATCATAAAAAAGAAACAATTACAAATAAAAGTTTGGACGATTGTGTGCAATGCCATATGCTGAAGCGAGATAGCCGCGATATTCCCCATGTTAAAATAACTGATCATAAAATTAGCTTGCCTGAAACAGATACACAAATCCCAACTCGTTTTAAAGGATTGGTTGCTGTAAATAACAGGCACACTGACCCCTTCACAAAAGGAAGGGGTTATCTTCGTGAATATGAGACCTTTTATCAAAATCCTATTTATCTTGATTCAGCTCGGATGTTTCTTCAGCCACAAACAAAGAAAACATCTCGGTCACATTTTAAAGCCTTTGTGCAGTATTATTTTCTCACAGATAACTATGGGGCAATCAGGCATTTGGTAAAGGCCAATGGAATCGAAGAAATCCTAAGTAATTTTCTAATCAAGCAAGATTATGAAAATGAAGATGCGTGGGCCGCTTACAGGGTAGGGCAGGCTTTCGAACAAAATAAAGACAGAATTACTGCATGGGCATTTTATAAAAAAGCCATAGAACTTGCCCCTTTGCATGCCGGTATGATGAATAAATTTGGAAGTTTACTCGTTAGTATGGATAGCATACCTCAGGCGCGTAAGGTTTTTGCAAGGATTCTTACCGAACATCCCCGAAACGAACAGGCTTGGGTAAATCATGGATATTGCGAAATGCAGCTGAACAATATTTCACAGGCGCAACGATCCTATCAAATGGCAATCAGCCTCAATCCTGATAATATTCAGGCTCTTGTAAATCTGGCAAGCTTATTCTGGTCTGTTAATAACAAAGAGCAGGCAGAAGTTTATCTAAAACGCAGTCTTTTGATATCACCCGAACATCGTCAGGCACTTGCGTTAAAAGCAGCAATGAATAAGTGAGAAATTAAGTTCTAAATTCTGTTTACTACGAAAATCAAATGATACGTATCAATGTCGAAATGTCGAAATGATCATTCAGTTTGGTTTCATCCATAGTGAATATAAGGCTGAAACCACCACCGCCAGAGCCACAGAGTTTCATTGTGAAATCGCCGCTTCTTGAACCTTCTTCCCAAAAATGGTTTATTGAAGCCGGAATCATAGGTTTTAGAAATTCTTTTTCAAAATGGGAGATAAGTTGCAGCGATGAAAAAAATGATGCTGTATCCTGATTCATGAAGCTCTCAATCGCCTGATTGACTGATGGAATCCATTGCTGACTAGCTTTCTTGTAAAAAGAGAGAAAATGCATCTGCTGATGAAAAAAGCTGACAAGAGGGGCCGTTTTTCCGATCGTCCCACTGTCAAAAAGAAAGCCTTGAATACGGTCATTTGATGGAAGTTCGGTTAAACAACGAATTTGTTGTTCACTTTCAATCAAAATTGGCTGACGCAACAAACAGCAAAGCGGATCAATACCAGAACTACTTCCATGAAAATAGCTTTCCAGATGACCTAAGTTTTTTTTAAGAACCTGAAGGTCCTTTTCCTGAAAAAACGCATATCGTTCATAAATAGCCGCCACCAGAGCTCCTGAGCTGCCCGCGCCGTAACCTTGAGGAATATCCGAATTAAACCATAATCCGTCGGAAAAATCTTTTTGAAGAAGTTGCAGATCAATGAGGGAATCAGCTGTTTTATCCGACTTTAGGTAGCGGATGTAGGCCTCAAGTTCATTAAATAGGTTTTGGTCAGTTTCAGTTATTATTTCACCCGCTTGCCAATGCCCGCTGAAGCGTTTTAAAGGCGTTACAAGCGCTTTTGAACCAACTATAACGCTGTATTCGCCAAAGAGCATTACCTTGCCGTAAAAAGCTGATTCTGTCGTTTTCATTTTGGTTAAATTTCAGAGGGTCCTGTTCCAACAACATCATTGATCCAATAGTTGTTTTCACAATAGGTCGCCAAATCTGACTGGATAAAATCCTGAACTGTTTTATGGTTCGCTTCAGGATAAAGCAAATGCAGGTTTGGGCCGGCATCAAGGGTAAAACAAAGTGGTATACCCGTTTCATTACGAAAAGCCCTTACTTTTTCGATTGCTGCCAAGGTTGCAGGTTTTAAAAGTATGAAGGATGGGATTGATGTCATCATTAAGGCATGAAGTTGTAACGCCTCTGCTTCTGCTATTTGCATAAAAACATCAAGATCAGCAGTTTTCAACGACTTCAGTAATTGTTCTGTATGCTTGTGTGCCTGATCATATCTTGTGTTTGCAAAAGGGTTGCCATCCATTAATGCATGACCCGCTCTGCTTGAAACCGATTTTGTACCTGCATTGATGATAAGAATGCTGTCACGATAGGTTCGAAACATTGGGTGAATCTCATCAAGAGCCACGGCATATTCATCATGGTTTTCTGCATGAGCAGATGTTGTCCCCCAGAGCGAGGCATAAGGGAAAACACTTCGTGCGGCACTTCCTGATGCCATACGCGATAACCAGGAAGCTTTCTGAAGCATGGCCTGCTGCGTCAGGGCTGTTTCACGAAAATGCTTTTCGATATCCAGAAGGCACATCACCAATGCGCTCATACCCGATGCTGACGAGGCTATACCGGAGGAGTGAGGAAAACTGTTATGACTTTCAATGTCAAGGTGAATATCGTTCAGAAAAGGCAGTATATCAATTTGTTGAGAAAGAAACTTAATTATTTTTTCAGCAAACTGCGGTTGTGATTTCCCCTCAAAACGAAATTGCAGTTGAATGCCTTTTCCTTTTTTGGATTCCCACCTGATAGATGTTTCGGTGCGGGCTTCTGAAAGCGTTAGACTTACCGAAGGGTTATTGGGTAGTTGATTGCCATGTTTGCCCCAATATTTTACGATGGCAATATTTGAAGGACTTTGCCAGGCAGTTGTACCATATGAATCTTTCGAACTATTAGCTTTAACAGCTTCTTTTTGATAATAGGCTTGTAACATAGTAATGGTTTATGAACGAACAAGCTCAGCATAGGTGAATAGAATGTCTGAGGCTTTATCTTTGAAATAACGACGAACCCAGGCTTCGTCTTTTTGTGTCATAACGAGCATAAAATCACCACCCCAGGCCCCAAGGTTTTTCACATGTCCTTCAAAATCAGGAAATTGCTCTTTTAAGGGTGGCAGGCCAAGTATTTCTGACAAAATAGCTTCGTGTTGGTTCATCAATTCACAAAAAGTATCAAAATCGGTTGTAGATCCAACAGCTTCAGTAATGGCTGTAATTTGATTCACTTGTTTTGTAAGGTCTTTGTCTTCAGTAAGTTGCTGAAAGTCACGAATACCTTGTGTGGAATCTTTTTTCTGGCCACGATACACAAAAAACAACTTGTCGGTAAAAGGTGGCTTAAATGAGGCTTTGCTTACAAGAGGCTTCAGGTGGTTGAGCTGAAAAAAAACAGGAGCGGAAGCATTTGCACATGCGATGTCGTAACCCGAACCGCCGATGGAGAATTGCAGGAGAGCATAAGGATCAACTTTGGCCCATTTTGCAAGATTGGCAATCAGTGTCGAACTCGTGCCTAATCCCCATTCAGGCTCAAAATCAAGACGGGTTTTGATGGTATAGGAATGTTTTCCATCAAAAATATCTGGATTTAATTGCTTAAGTGTTAGCAATATCATTTGTAGTTTAATACTTTTTTGACGGTCGGAAGTATTAATAATATCTAAACCGGGGAGCTCGAAAAGCAATTTCAACCAGGGTGTTTGAGGTCCAAATGCGTACCATGAGAGCAGAGCATGTCCGGATGACTCCTCCTGAATAATTTCTAACGACTGTGTTTTGATAAGCGGTAAAGCAAGGGCCTTTGCTCCTGATAACACCAAATATTCACCTGTAAGTAAAAGTTTACCGTTCGAACGAAACGTTAGCGGGGTTTGTTGCATCATTTTCTTAGTGAAGCAATGTATTGTCCAACACTTGCAAAAGAAACTTTTTGATCTTTAAAATGCTCTGTTGCCGCATTCTTCTCTTCATCGTTGGCTTTGAAATGGTTGAGAATATTGAAGAGGTGCATCTTCATATGCCCGGCCTGAATGCCTTTGGTGGTGAGTGATTTAACAGCAGAAAAATTGTTAGCCATACCCATAACCGATGCAATCATCATTAACTCGGTAGCTGTAGGATTACCCAACAACTCAAGCGATTGCTTTGCTAGGGGATGAAGGCTTGTAAGTCCGCCAACAGTTCCAACAGCCATTGGTACCTCGAGGATAAAACGAAACATACCATCTTCAATTTCAACGCGAGAGAGGCTTTCATACCTACCGCTTCTGGAAGCATAAGCATGCCCGGCTGCTTCAATAGCCCGAAAATCATTTCCAGTAGCGATAGCTACTGCATCGATACCGTTGTAAATTCCTTTATTGTGTGTGGTAGCCCGAAAAACATCCACATGTGCAATTTTTACAGCCTTTTCAAATTTACGCGCAAATGCTTCACCATCAAGTTTTTCGTCAACATTATCCAATTGATTTAATGGACATTCAACCCAGGTTTTAACCACACATTCAGGAGTATAGTTTGAAAGAATTGCCATAATAATCTCGCACTGACGATGCTCATCAGCCAAATGAACCTGTTCGGAAAGAAAGATTTTCAACGTTTGCCCAAACTCTTCAAGCACTGAGTTGATGAAGTTTGCTCCCATCGAATCTTTTGTTTCGAAGGTGACAAGAAACTGGTAATAGTGTTCAATTTCATGGGTAAGGTCAACCAGTTCTATATCTAAAATGCCACCACCTCTTTTTTCCATATTGGCGGTAATGGATGCGACGGATTCGATCAAACTTCTTTTGAGTGAGGGTAACATGGCATACAGCACGTGTGTTTCGCCTGTCCAGCTGAAATGTACCTGTCCCACCTTTTTAGTTCCTAAAATTTCGGAATGAAAGCCGCCTCTCTCGCTCCAGAATTTGGCGGAGGCAGATGCAGCAGCAACTACCGAACTTTCTTCGATAACCATAGGCACAAGATAGGTGCGCCCGTTGATAATAACATTGGGTGCAATACCGTATGGTATATAGAAATTAGTAATGGTGTTCTCGCTGAATTCATCAAAAAGCTTCTGCTGACTTTCATCTGAATGCCAGAAACTTTTTAATAAACTGACAACTTCACCCGGATTTTCAAAATATTCAGCAACAAGTTTGAGCTTGTCTTCCTTGAGTAGTTTTGAAAAGCCACTGATGATAATGTCTCTTTTTCTTCTCATATTACCCTTGTATTGATGCTACTTAAAGGTTATTTGAATCAAACAACAAAGTAACATAATAAATGTTTAACAGTCAAATCATTTGTTTGGAGGTCTGAAAGTAATGGAATTTGAAAAATCAGCAGAATGAATTACTTTTGAATCTTGATTTAATTACAATGAATAATAACGATGTGTTGCGTAGGGTACGCTTTATTTTTGATTTCAACGACACTAAAATGATGGATCTTTTTGATCTTGGTGGTAAACCAGCAACAAGAGCTGAAATCAGCGACTGGCTCAAAAAGGAAGACGACCCCGCCTTTCAGGGGATTTCTGATCATCTTTTGGCAGTATTTCTGAGTGGTTTAATCGTTATGAAACGTGGAAAAAAAGATGGAGTACAGCCAGTTCCTGAAAAGAAACTGAACAATAATATTGTGTTTCGAAAGCTTAAGATAGCGCTGAATTACCGCGATGAGGATATCCTTAACACCCTTGATATTGCAGGAATGCGCATCAGCAGTCACGAGTTGAGTGCTTTTTTCAGGCATCCGGATCAAAATCAGTACAAACCGTGTAAAGATCAGATTTTGCGTAATTTTTTACAGGGCCTGCAAATAAAATTTCACCCGGTATCACCTTCAGACTCTGAGAACCAGCCTTATTAATTTTCTAAGTTTGGGTTTGTCGATGCAAGTATCCAAATAATGAAATACTGGAAATTACGCTTTGATTTAACAGTTGATTGAGTGTTTAAAAACTCAAGAGCAATACAAACCATCAGGCTGTTAACCAGTTAAGTTTTTGAGTACAGTTAAATAAAAAAAGCGCAACAAATCTGTTACGCTTTTTAAAATATATAATGTTAGTGAGTGCCTACATCATGCCTGGCATTCCGCCACCCATTGGAGGCATAGCAGGAGATTGATTTGGATCTTTATGTTCTACCAAAACACATTCGGTTGTTAATAGCATACCAGCAATTGATGCAGCGTTTTCGAGCGCAACACGTGCTACTTTGGTAGGATCAATAACTCCTGCTTCGTAAAGGTTTTCATAAACCTCGGTGCGGGCGTTGAAACCAAAGTCATCTTTGCCTTCTTTTACTTTGTTGACAACTACAGAGCCTTCGAGACCAGCATTTTCAACAATCTGACGCAGTGGTTCTTCAAGAGCACGTTTAATGATTGCGATACCTGTTGTTTCGTCTTCGTTGTCACCTTTCATGTCAGCAATAGCGCTGATAGCACGAATGAAGCCAACGCCACCACCAGGGATGATACCTTCTTCAATAGCTGCGCGGGTTGCTGCAAGAGCGTCGTCGAAACGATCTTTTTTCTCTTTCATTTCCATTTCACTGGCAGCGCCAACGTAGATAACTGCAACACCACCGGCTAATTTAGCCAAACGTTCCTGCAGTTTCTCTTTATCATAATCTGAAGTGGTAGTTTCGATTTGTTTCTTGATTTGAGCAACACGAGCATCAATGTTTCCTTTATCACCATGTCCGCTAACGATGGTTGTGTTTTCCTTATTGATCGAAACTTTATCAGCAGTTCCTAACATTTCAAGGGTTGCATCTTCAAGACGATATCCTTTTTCTTCGCTGATAACAGCGCCACCGGTCAGGATAGCGATATCTTCCAGCATTTCTTTTCTTCTGTCGCCAAAGCCCGGAGCTTTTACAGCAGCCACTTTCAATGAACCACGCAGACGGTTAACAACAAGTGTTGCAAGAGCTTCGCTTTCAACGTCTTCAGCGATGATAATAAGCGGACGACCTGTTTGAAGTGACTTTTCAAGGATCGGCAGAAGGTCTTTCATTACTGAAACTTTTTTGTCATAAATGAGAATAAAAGGATTCTCATAAACGGCTTCCATTTTTTCAGCGTTGGTTACAAAATAAGGAGAAATGTAACCACGGTCAAACTGCATACCTTCAACAACTTCAACATAGGTTTCGATACCTTTGGCTTCTTCAACGGTAATAACGCCTTCTTTCTTTACTTTGGTCATAGCTTCAGCGATAAGAGCGCCAATAGAATGATCATTATTTGCAGAAATAGCGGCTACCTGTTTGATTTTTTCGTTGCTGTCGCCAACTTGTTTGGTTTGGGCATGTAACGATTTAATAACTTCGATAACAGCTTTGTCGATACCACGTTTCAAATCCATTGGATTGGCACCGGCAGTTACGTTTTTAAGTCCGGTTGTGATGATTGACTGAGCGAGAACAGTCGCAGTAGTTGTTCCATCACCGGCAATATCGTTGGTTTTGGAAGCAACTTCTTTTACCATCTGAGCTCCCATATTCTGTACAGGATCTTTCAGCTCAACTTCTTTGGCAACAGTAACACCGTCTTTGGTGATTTGTGGTGCGCCATATGATTTTTCGATAATGACATTCCGACCTTTAGGTCCAAGTGTCACTTTAACAGCATTTGAAAGTGCATCAACACCTTTTTTGAGGTTGTCGCGTGCTTCTAAATTGAATAAGATGTCTTTTGCCATTTTATGTAAGTTTTAATGATGATTTGAAAGATTAGATGATTGCGATAATGTCCGACTCCTTCATAATAAGGTAGTTTGCACCCTCGATAGTAAATTCTGTGCCGGCATATTTACCGTATAATACAACATCACCTTCTTTTAAGGTAACAGGATTATCAGTCGTTCCGGGACCTACAGCAACAACAGTACCTTTTTGAGGTTTTTCTTTTGCAGTATCAGGAATAATGATACCGCTTGCAGTTTTTTGTTCGGCTACAGCTGGTTCAATTACCACGCGGTCGGCCAAAGGCTTAATGTTTAATTTTCCCATTTTGCTTATTATTTTATTAAATGATTTTTTAATCGTTTCTTAGGTGTGAAGCTATTGGACATATTTTATGCCAAAGGCTAAAAACAAAAAAAATGTCAGAATGAAATGACATTCTGACATTTTTACCTGACCTTACGGACAGAAAATATTTTACTCCTCTTCTTGTGCAGGAGGTGCTTTGAAATCGACCGGTGCGGTTTTTTCAATTTGTTCACGTAATTCGGTATCAGCTTTTCCTGCCTCAACAGTGTATTTTGGAATGGCAATGGATGCAGCAAGGCTTAAAACTAAAAGTGCAATGGCCATGGTCCAAGTGGCTTTTTCCAAGAAATCAGCCGTTTGACGCACGCCCATGAACTGATTTGATGCAGAAAAGTTGGATGCTAAACCGCCTCCTTTTGAGTTCTGAACTAATACTACTAAAGCCATTAATATGCTGACTATCAGAATTAAGATGGAAATAACAACGTACATTTTCCTAAGTTTTAATGATTTTTCTTCGTTCTCGTTTCTTCAATAAGGGCTGCAAAGTAACTACTTTTTTCCGGATATTTCAAACTTAATTTTTCGAAGATATTGATTGCCTTATCGAAATGTCCTTGTTGGACAAAAATATTCGCAAGTGTTTCGCTTACTATGTTTTGGTGATCAACAACACTTTGCTGAGCTGCATTGACCGGGTTATAAAATTCTTGTTGCTGCGGCCTGCTGATAGAGGGTGTTTCACGCAGGAATTTTTCGATAAGATCTTCCTTATTGGGAGTGGCAGCACCAAGCTTTCCTTCTTCTTTTTTTTCTTCTTCAATCCTTTTGATGCGTTCAGCTACCAGCCGTTTGAGGTCGTCGAGGGATTTACGCCGCAACAGCTCGTCCTCATCCATTTCCTCTACTTCATCCTCTTCCAAAACTGGAACAGGGTTGGAAAATTTCACATTTTTGTGAGAAGGGGCTTTTGGAGCATCCAGTTTCTGTTCTTCTATTTCAGGCAAAGAGTTTGTAACCTCAGGTTCACTGGAAACCTCCTGTTGCAATTCATCCACAGGTGGCTCAACAGGTGTTTCAATTGGAGAAACTGTGATTTCTGGTTGAGGAATCTCTTCTTTTTTCTCCACCGGCACAACTGGTTTTCTGTATTCATCAGGCAAAACCACCTGATCTCTTAACCTTGCAATTTTTGTGATATGAAATCTGAGAATATTACGATCGCTCATGATGCTGGCAGCCATCTTTAGTTGTGCGTCGTAAAGAATATGGTTTTCACGATAGAAATTCATTGCCAGCAACGTATGCCCTGTACTGAAATAGGGGAACTGCGAAACCAGATCCATCAGCTCGGGAAGACTTTCTTTTCCAAGCAATTCAGGATCTTTAATATGACGAATGAATTCTGCTTTGTTCATTTTGAAAGGAATTACCAGTTAACGACAGCTTTATTAAAAATGTTATCAACGAGCATTTCAGTAATTTCGGCGATGAGACCGTCTTTGATGCTGTTTAGATCCTGATCACTTGGATAATCAACATATTGGGTAAATTTTGTTTCGAAACTTTTGGAATCGTCGAAACGGTTGGTAAACCTAACGTTGACAGTTATAGTGAGCCTGTTAAGAGCAGCAGTTTGATCACTTTGAATAGCAACAGGCGAAGTGGAATAATCAGTGATCTCGCCTTCAAACGAAAGATCACCGTTCGTCCCTGCCATTTGTAAACTGGTTTGATTCATGAACCGATCACGCAGCGCATTCGAAAACTGATCGCTGAGTAATGGTTCGACGAGTAACGCGTTATTTGGAAACTGCTGCACAGAGAATGTTTTTGCTTCGGGAGGAATGCTTGCTCCTGTGAAAGAGTAGATGCCGCAGCCTTGCTGCATAAGCAACACCATGAGAAAAAGAATATACGACGCTTTTTTTATCATTGGATCATTTTTTTTCTCAAACTTCCGGTTACAAATCTATTTCATATTCTTTGATTTTCCTGTATAGCGTTCTTTCGCTGATACCCAGCTCCTGAGCTGCATTTTTCCTTTTACCGCCGTGTCGTTCCAGAGCTATGCGGATCATATCCATCTCTTTTTTCTGAAGAGAGAGACTTTCGGTGATAACTTCCGAAGGATCAATAATATGATCATCTTCCGGCTGAGAGATTTCAAAGTCGTTGTAAAGGAGCTCATCCTCATCTTTGATTGTTTTCTGAAACGTTTTCCTCAAAACAGGAGGACTTGCCGGAGTTGTCAACTCGGTTTCGTCTTTATCCATAAGTTCTGACACCGTTTTTTTTAACTCGAGCAGATCACGTTTCATATCGAACAAAACCTTATAAAGCAGGTCTCTTTCCGAAATTTTCTCTTCTTCCCGCTCTTTACTATAAAGTATTGGTAATGATGAAGATATATCTTTGGGAATGTATTGTTTAAGAGTGGTAGCAGTAACATTTTTCGATTTTTCAATTATACTGATCTGCTCTGTAACATTTTTAAGTTGCCTGATATTTCCTGGCCAACGGTAGTTTTCTAATAAAATAATGGCGTCGTCGTTCAGTTGAAGCGGGGGCATCCGGTATTTTTCAGCAAAGTCGTAAGCAAACTTTTTGAAAAGCATCAGTATATCCTCTTTTCGTTCCCGCAAAGGAGGTATCATGATAGGCACAGTGTTCAAACGGTAGTAAAGGTCTTGTCTGAATTTGCCTTTTTCTATTGCTTCGGGGATATTTACATTGGTTGCAGCTACAACACGCACATCAGTTTTAATGACTTTGGAAGAACCAACTTTGAAAAACTCGCCTGATTCGAGTACACGCAGAAGACGTACTTGAGTCGATAAGGGCAGCTCAGCTACTTCATCCAAAAAAATTGTACCCCCATCAACCACTTCAAAATATCCTTTACGCGCTTCATGTGCTCCTGTAAAGGAACCTTTTTCGTGCCCAAATAATTCAGAATCGATTGTGCCTTCAGGTATTGCACCACAGTTAACAGCTATGTATGGGCCGTGTTTGCGGGCCCCCGACTGATGTATGATTTTAGGAAAGACTTCCTTTCCTGTCCCGCTCTCGCCGGTTATCAGTACTGTGAGGTCAGTGGGAGCTACCTGCACGGCTACCTGAATCGACCTTTCGAGGAAAGGGTCGTGTCCGATGATGCCAAATCGTTGCTTGATCGATTGTATATCCATTCTTGTTTGGGCGTATTGAGGGTCACTCACAAAGATAGTCTAATCCTGAACTTAACGCAAGATTGCTCCGGTTTGTTGTTCAAAAGCATTGAGTAACTTCTGCATCGTTTTATCAATCACTTTATCTGTCAGCGTATTTTCTTTGTCGAGTAGGGTAAAACTTACAGCATATGATTTTTTCCCCTGAGGTATTTTATCGCCTTCGTACACATCAAAAATTCTAACTTCCTGAAGTAGTTTAGGTTCGGTTTTATAAGCTATTACTTCAATGGTTTCAAAACGTAGTTGCTGATCGACAACCAAAGCCAGATCGCGCCGTACTGCAGGGTATTTTGAAACAGCTTCGTACTTAATTGTTCCCTGAGGGATATGTTGTAGCAGGAGCTCCCAGTGAATTGTGGCATAAAGAACAGCTTTCTTTATATCAAATGGCTTGAGTGTAGCCATAGTTAACTGTCCGAGTTGAATCAGCGGCTGTTGATGGAGCAGGTAGGTAAGTCCAAATTCAAAAGTGCTGTCCGAGAAAGTAGCTGTCCGTAAACTGTTGGTTGGAATGCGTAGTTTTTTCAGTAATCCCTCCACTATTTGTTTGAGGTCGTAAAAATCTACCGGGCTTTCTTTTACATTCCAGTTTTCCTGCTCTTTGTTTCCTGTAATCAGTAAATCGAGGCAAAGGTGTTCGCTGTAAGCCGCAAGTGTCTGATCAGAAGTGTTTTTCAAGTTTGAATCAAATTGATATACTTTTCCAAATTCAAAAAACCTAAGGTCCGCGTTCTTTCTGTTTTGATTATAAGCTATGGTTTCGAGGCCGCCAAAAAGCAACGTTTGCCGCAACACATCCAAATCTTTGCTAAGCGGATTGAGCATAGCAACATTGCGCTGTGGGTCGAATGAGGGATGTTTTGCTGTATATTCTGAGCGGGTTAATGAGTTGTTCATCATTTCGTAAAATCCATTGGCAGCCAGCATATCTGCAACAGCATGCTGAATCTTGTCCGGATCGCGACCTTCACTGATGTTTACCGAAGCATTCAGTTTTTCAGGTATGTGAATGTTGTCATACCCATAAACCCTGAGAACCTCTTCAACCACGTCGGCAGGACGATAAACATCCACTTTGAAGGTGGGTATTTCTAGTAATGCTCCATTCTCATCCTGACTCAAAACAGTAATTCCCAGATCCTGAAGAATTTTTATTGCCTGCCCAGTATCGATTTTTTGCCCGGCAATTTTGTTGAGATATTCAAAAGTAAGATGTACCTGAGCTGGTTTAACAGGTTGAGGATAAACATCTTTTACAGAAGATGATATTGTTCCGCCTGCAACTTCTTTAATTAGTAAGGCAGCACGCTGAAGTGCGTAAATGGTTATATTTGGGTCGGTACCGCGCTCAAAGCGAAACGAAGCATCTGTTTGTAAACCATGAAAACGGGCAGTTTTACGAATCGTTTTCGGGTCAAAACAGGCGCTTTCGAGAAAAATGGCAGTAGTAGAGTCACTCACACCTGAATGAAGACCTCCAAAAACGCCTCCGATACACATGCCTTCTTCATTATTACAAATAATAAGATCGTTTCCGCTAAGCTTACGTTCGGTTGTGTCTAATGTGACAAAGGCTGTATCAAGCGGAAGTTTTTGAACACGGACGATGTTTCCTTTAATCGCAGAAGCGTCGAATGCATGAAGTGGTTGTCCTGTTTCAAAAAGGACGTAATTTGTCACATCAACAACATTATTGATGGGCCGCACACCAATAGCTTTTAAGCGGTTAACCAACCATTCGGGTGAAGGTCCTATAGTAATTCCACTGATTGTCAGACCTGAATATCTTGGACATGCATCCACATCCGGAACTTCAACTGCGATATCGAGCGAATGATTTTCAACAACAAAATTTGTAACATCAGGCATTTTTAACTGATTCTCTGTTGATGAGCTCCTGTGATTTAAAATTGCTGCCAAATCGCGGGCAACTCCAATATGGGATGCAGCATCGGAACGATTTGGAGTGAGGCCAATTTCGAAAACAAGATCGCTTTCAACATGAAAGTAGGTTGAAGCTGGCTTCCCAATCTCAGTATCTTCATTCAATACCATGATTCCATCGTGCGATTTCCCTAATCCAAGTTCATCTTCGGCGCAAATCATACCTTCCGACAATTCGCCACGAATTTTACTCTTCTTTATTTGAAAACTTTCATCACCCTGATAAAGTGTCGTTCCTATTGTGGCTACGAGCACTTTCTGTCCGGTAGCAACATTGGGAGCTCCACAAACAATTGACAGGAGTTCGCCACTTCCGATATCAACTTTTGTTAAACTAAGTTTATCAGCGTTTGGATGTCGTTCGCAACTAACAACATGTCCGGTAATTACACCTTCGAGCCCTCCTTTTACTGATTCATAGGGGATGATATCTTCCACTTCCAATCCGGCTGATGTAAGTGCTTGTCCGACAGTCTCTGCACTGAGGTCAATAGCCAGGTATTGCTTCAGCCAGTTATAAGAAATCTTCATGCGTTCTGATTTTAAAGAGGGCAAAAGTAGGTATAAAATGTCAAACTGTCATGTGTTTGTGCGAATGAAAATCATGATGGCAGAAATTCTTAGTTTGAACGATGGCTACTTCTGATAATTTATCAAGCAGCAGATTTCTATCTTGAATTTGAGGATATTCAAGCCTGGCTATTAGCCAATCATACTCCAATCGTATTGTTTTTTAAACAACTTTTCATATTGAATGCGAACACATTGGTTTTCATATTGTTGAAGACGATTATCGTTTTCAAGCAATTCAGTAACTGTTTTTCTCACTACTCTTATTAGCTGTTCGTCTTTTGCCAGATTTCCCAGTTTAAACTCCAAAGCCCCCGATTGACGTGTGCCCTGCGTTTCGCCTGGTCCGCGAAGCTGAAGGTCGACTTCAGCAATTTTGAATCCATCGCTTGTGCTTACCATGGTCTGCATACGTTTTCGCCCGTCAGCAGTGAGTTTGAAATCAGTCATGAGGATGCAATAGGATTGATCAGCACCCCGCCCGACACGACCCCGCAACTGATGCAATTGCGAAAGGCCAAAACGATCAGCGTGTTCTATTACCATCACACTAGCGTTGGGAATATTCACGCCAACTTCGATAACAGTCGTTGCAACCATGATATGCGCTTGCCCTTTTACGAAACGCTGCATTTCAAAATCTTTATCTTCGGCTTTCATCTGACCGTGAACCATACAGATGCGGTATTCAGGCTCAGGAAAATCCCTCAGCAAGGCATCATAACCTTCCATAAGATTGATCAGGTCAAGTTTTTCCGATTCCTTAATCAATGGGTAAACAATATAGATTTGTCGCCCCAAAGCAATCTGTTTTTTCAGGAATCCAATCATTCGAAGGCGCTGACTGTGAAATAAATGAATTGTTTCCACTGCTTTACGTCCCGGAGGCATTTCATCAATTTGAGAATAATCCAGATCGCCATATTGTGTCATGGCTAATGTGCGTGGAATGGGTGTGGCTGTCATTACGAGAATATGAGGCGGCATCTCACTCTTTTCATACATACGAGCTCTCTGTGCCACACCAAAACGGTGTTGCTCGTCGATGATGACCAATCCCAACTGCTTGAAAACGACTGTATCTTCAATGAGGGCATGCGTTCCTATCAACAGTTGAAGACTGCCATCATTGAGTGCCTGATGGAGTACTTTACGGTCTTTAGCGCGTGTTGAGCCGGTGAGCAAAGCAACCTTAACAGGCATATTACGGAGCAAATCACTTATTGATGCAAAGTGCTGATTAGCAAGTATCTCAGTGGGAGCCATTAAAGCTGCCTGAAAACCGTTGTCAAGCGCAAGTAGCATAACCATAAGTGCTACAATTGTTTTTCCGCTCCCCACATCGCCTTGAAGCAGCCTGTTCATCTGTCTTCCTGAGCCCAGATCAATTCGTATTTCTCTGATTACTCTTTTTTGGGCATTTGTGAGAGGAAAAGGCAGATGATGATGAAAAAAGTCGTTAAAAAGATGGCCAACACTGGTAAAGGGGAAACTTTTTACTACTTTATCGTGTTCAAGTTTATTTCGGAGTAGATGTAGTTGAAAGAAGAAATACTCTTCAAATTTGAGCCGCTCGATTGCTTTCTGCAGCTTGTCGGCTGATGAAGGAAGATGAATTTGGAAGATAGCCTCTTCACGACCAATAAGTTGGTGGGTTTTAAGTACTGAAACCGGGAGCACTTCCTTAAACAAGCCCGTCGATAGAAACAAGATGTTTTTGATGAGTTGAGCTAGTTTTTTAGTTCCTAACCCATTATTCTTCATTACCTCACTCGTGTTGTAAACGCCCTGCAGACTTTCGCCAATAGTGAAATCGTCAGGATTGTAATCTTCAATGTCGGGATGTACGAAGTTGAATTTGTTGTTAAAAGAAGATGCTTTCCCAAAAATAACATACCGTTGTCCGGGTATAAATCTGTTTTTTACCCAGCTAAGACCTTTAAACCAAACGAGTTCGATGCTACCTGATTCATCGGTAAAATCGGCTGTCAGGCGTGTTGCACGGGGTACTCCATGTGACCTGATATTACCAACTGTGCCAACTAATTGATAGTAGACGGAGTCATCATTGATTTCAGATGTTAGATGAATTTTACTCTTGTCAACATATCTGAATGGAAAGCAAAAAAGAAGGTCTTCAAACGTGGTGACGCCCAACTCTTTTTGCAGAATCAAAGCTTTTTTTGGTCCTACACCTTTAAGAAATTCAATTTTTTTATCCAGCAGACTGATCACACAAATGGCACTTTGATGGAAAGTTGAGTTTTATTGCAAGTCGCTAAGATAAGCAGCTTTTGTTTTTGAAGGCAAAAAAAAACCCTGCATCCAGAGAAGCAGGGTTTAAATATGTCATCAGGATTTTAATATTCCCACAGATCGTGTTCAAAATTAAAGATATCCATCTTCACGCGTTCCGATTCAAGTAAAGCATCCATACCGGTTGCATATTGATTGATACGGCGGTCGTATACGTTTTCTTCTTTATAGATGTAACTTTCGAACATCCGCTTTAGAAAAATTTCGTCATAGGTGCGACGTTCGGCAGAGTTATGACGGTTGAAAACCTGAGCCTGAGCCATTACTTTTCGTGCCTGATCGTAAGAAACCCAGAACAGAGGTTGAGTAAACTCTTTTCCATCTTTCTCAACTATCATAACAGGGCAGAAAGCGATGATACGAACCATTAATTGAGAGCGTTGTTTGTCGAAGTACCAGTCTTCTTTCAAGCGAAGACGCATAACTTTTGATGGATCAAACTGACGAATAATGGTAGTGTCGTACTCTTCGTAAGGTGGATAAGGCCTGCGCTCACGAACAAAACTTGTATCAGTTTGCTTGGCAATAATCTCGCTATAGGTTATTGGAACTAATAATTCGTCGGTGTTACTGATATCGTAAGCTCTGAATTTGCGCTCCTTCAAACCATCCATCACCACATTTATAAAACTTCTCCAGTTGTTATGCGACTCAAGAGGGTAATAAAAAGGTTGATTGAGTTTCTGACGAAAATCCACCTCTCTCCACACCCTTTTTTGCCAGGTTACATCAGCGACCCGAATAGTTGGCAGGGGAATAGGGTCTTTTTCAATCATGCCGTTATCTGCAAACAGGCCATCCACCGGACGTTCGTCCATGATCTGTGCCTGAAGGCTGATACTGGTTCCTGCTGTAAGCATGAGAACGAGTAAGCTAATGATGATTCTTTTCATGATGATTTATTCTATTTTATTAATTGATTTCCAGGTTGATGGGGTTAAGTGTACGCATAGTTCCGTCAGGTCCTTTGGCTTGAATGCGTTCAAAATAAAGCCTTTGACCACGGCTGGCGTTTTTGATCAGATTTGTCACCGCGTCGGAGAAAACGTTGCCTCTTACTGTTCCGGTACGCTGAAGCTCAGTGCCACGGTAGGTAGATAATTCGTACGAAACGATTTCAAAATGAAAGCCTTCGAAGTCAAAATCGACCATTTCAGGGATGATAGCTCTTGAAGCGAGTAAGCGGTTTTTATCGATAGTACCATCGGTGAGATCAGCAATTTTAGCAATAGGATCGGGGACACGTTTGATGCGAAACTCATTACTGCCGAGAGGCAAGCTTTTGCCTTCGACACTGGCAACAGCACTGATTACTGTAGTACGTTCACCATTTGGAACTTCAACTTCCCATGTGCCATTTGCTGCGCGTGTGATTTTACCTTTAGAAATAGAAGGAATAATCTGCTCATTTGGGATTCCGGGTGCGCTGATCGAAATTGGATTTTTAAGGCCTGAATAAAGGATGTTCATTTTCAAAGGCGCAACTGTAAGTGATGGTGGCGCAACGATGTAATCCTTCGAAAACTGATACCTCTTGATCTCCTGTGTTGAAGGATCCCTCACTTCAATGACACCGGCATACCTTTGAGGTCCCTCTGTCTGTCCGGGAAAAGATAGTTTTACTACACCATTTTCACTTCTAAATATCTGTGCTCCACCAATGTTACCATCGTTTATACTAGAAGCTCCGCGTACTATCTTAACTTCTGACTGTGTTTTGGAATCATAAGCGGCCAGCAAAACTGTTGCTTCATAGTTTTGACCTTTAAGGATATAAGTGGAACTAGGAATTACCTCAGCAGATAATTTATCAAATTTATAGTCTTTTTCGGTAATATTATCATATAAATGATTAATAGCATCGAACTCAGCACTTTGAATTTCGGTAATAATCTTATTGAGTAGCGTTACATTTGCAGCAAGAATGGTATGATAGAAATTATAATACATCCAGTCCTGGGTAGTTTCGGAGGCATCTTTGTATTTTTCTTGAGTATTCAAACCAATTTTGCGGGCATTTTGTTCTCCCACAATACTTAAAATAAATAATCTGTATTCCTCAATTTTTTTTGCAAGTACGTAGGCCTCTCCATTTTTATTTGGGCCGATCATGTAATTGGTGGATTCGTCGTATTTATCCCTTGAAGGTACGGTGGCTAGGTCAAGAAAGGATTTTTCCCTCATTTGTCCCAGATTCATGTAATCGGGTATTTGAGCTTTCACATAATAAAGCTCCAACACTTCTTCACGGGTTTTTCTCTCAGAACGGGCAACTACTTCAAGCTGAATATCTTCGACGTAGCGAATGAGATCCTGGCTTTTGGTTCTTACCTCCTGAGCTTTTTTCCAATATTCTTCAACTTTTGCAGGGTTGAGGTTATATTGACTCTCAAATCGTGCATATTCGGTGGCTACTTTATTGGCAAAACGCTCATTGGTGCTCACCATTCCTTCGTTGACCACCAAAAAGGCGTCGAGGATGTCTTTAGACACATTAAGTGCCAGCAAAGCGGTAAGCACTAAATAGAGCATACCGATCATCTTCTGCCTTGGGGTTTCTTTATATCCGGCCATGGGCTTATATTGTCTTAACTTAATTACAAAAAGAGGCTTAAGCCTTGAAATTCATTGCGGTGAGCATATTGCCATACACCTTATTCATTGCGCTGATTTTACTGTTGAGTTCAGCGATGTTTTGGTTAAGCTGACCTGTATTAGTAGCAGTCTGGTTTACTTTTTCCAAATATTCCGACATGGTTTTATACAATTTGTCAGCTGTTTCTGCTGCTTTTCCGGTACCCTGGAGCTGAAGCTCATAAACACCATTTAAAGCAGCCATATTCTTGGCAATTTGCTGCAACTGTTTGTTGTAGGAGGCACTTTCAACAGATCCAAAATCAAGCGCTTCAACAGAAGTTTTGATCATTGTTGCTGACCTGCTGTAGGCATCAGCTAATTGTTTAGCTGAAGCTGAAGCTGTTTTGACAGTATTGGCAAACTCTTCAGTTGATTTCACTTCCGACTTCAACACGTCTGCAGCCTGAACATAAGCAGAGCTTAATTTTGAGGCGCTGTCAGAAGCAGATTTCATATTATTAATGTAGTCAACTGAGGCAGTTGCGTCTTTGCTTAAAACTTCCGATGCTTTTTTGTATGAGCCTGAAAGTTCATTAGCTGACTTGGTAGCTGATTTCATGGTGTCAACATACTCATTTGTTGCTACAACAGCATTCGAAATCTGACCCATTTGAACTGCGTTTTCACTCAGTTTTTTCAATCCTTGCCCAAGTCGTTCAAGCGTTTCCTTTTCAATATTGGCTTCTTTAAACATACTGTCGAGCTGTTGTGTGGCAGTTTTTTTGCCTGTGAGCTCGCGTTCAACAGGATTGTCACCATACATACCTGCAAGTTGCGGATAAACGAGACTCCAATCGGGCTCAACATGTGGTGGCTCAAAAGCAGAGAAAAGGAAAATAATGGCCTCTGTACCTAATCCAATGATCAACATTTCATTGGCATAATTGTAGTGATTGATTTTAAACAAAGCACCTATGATAACAATTGCAGCTCCGATGCCATAGAGCTTCGACATGAAGTTTTTATACTTTTTGCTTCTTACTAACTGATTAAAGTTCATGTGAATACGTGTATTGAAATGAATAATATGTTCTTTTATCTGTAAACTCTTGATGCTTTGAGTGGGTTATCACCTTTGTTACGTCCGAGGTAAGGCTGAATGGTACGAAATCCGATATAGCTTTTTGCTGTATCCTGATATTCATAAGCCCTTACCGAAGTTTGAAGGTAATATGCAATGTCTTTCCACGAACCACCACGAATCACTTTACGTTTCATTACCGGCGGGTCATTTTCTGTGGCGTTATATGTATAATTGGGGTTCATATCCCATGTCAGATTGTAACTTGCAGGGTCGAACGCACTGTTTGTCCACTCAGCAACATTACCGGCCATATCATACAGGCCAAAGTCGTTTGGTGGATAATGGCCAACAATAACTGTGCGAAGTCCGCCGTCAGCGATATAGTTTCCACGTAATGGTTTAAAATTAGCTAGGAAACATCCCTGGTCATTACGGGTGTATGGTCCTCCCCATGGATACGGATTGAGCGAATTGCCACCGCTGGCAGCCCATTCCCATTCGGCTTCGGTTGGAAGACGAAACTCAGCCAATGAAACTTCTCCTTTTTTTGAAAGCATGAAGGCATTAAGCTTTTCAGTTCTCCAAACGCAGAAGGCACGTGCCTGACTCCAGTTAACTCCAACTACAGGGTAATGATCGTAAGCTGGATGCCAGAAGTATTTCTCTGTCAATGGATCGTTGAATGAATAGGCGTAATCATGAATCCATGATAACGTATCAGGATACACATTAATCATCTCACGTTTTACATAAACAGAGCGGTTTGTTAATCCCTGGGGACGATTCGCTAAACCGGCGTTGCGGTAGTCATATTGCTGATTCTGATCGAATTCCTTCTTTGCAGCAGCCTGAAGATCAACCCAGTAGTAGGCATAGTTTAACTTACGTGTATCAATCTCCTTGCGACGGAAGTACCTTTCAAGATCGGGCAGAAACATAGCTTCCAGTGCGTCTCTAATCTCTTGATCTTTACTGTTCCACTCAATTTCGGGTTTCCAGTTGATGTGTGGAGGGTCGTATTCTTCGCCGGTTTTTTCGTTTACACTAATCTGGTAAACATCAGGATTCACTTCACCTAAAATGGTACGTGCAATGGAATCGCGTACATATTGCACGAATTCACGGTATTCGTTGTTGGTGACTTCAGTTTCATCCATAAAGAAGCCCGAAACAGAAATTGTTTTGGGTTGATTGAGTTGTCCGTACGTGATGTCTTCACCTCCTGCACCCATGGTAAAACTTCCCTGTGGAATGAAAACCATTCCATAAGGATCAGGTTGATAAAACGGATTGGATTTCTGACGTACACCAACCAGTTCACCGGAATTGGTGTTACCACAACTCGCCAGCATCAGCAGTGCCGATGCATATAACAGTAAATGCTTCATTGCGTTAAATGGATATGTTTTCAACGGTAATTTTTCTCTTTTAGTTCTGTTTGGTTCTATAAACATCGGTTCTTTTGTTTTGTTGCATCAAAGCTACAAGTAACGTGTGTTTCGGTAAGTTTTAATGTTCTTTTCTGTATTGATTTTAAAACAATAACCCAGACTTATCTCATGCGATCCGGGAACACCCAAACCAAGGGTGTTGATATCGTAACTATATCCCATACGCAAATCGAGAACTGTCATACCTATCATCAAACCAATTGATTCCTGAGGCCTGTAATTAACGCCGCCCCAAAACTTATTATTGTACACAACGGTTCCTGTAAGATTAAATTGTGCTGTGGAGATATTACTCATCACGCTGATAGCAGGGTGAAACTCAATTGCGGAGTTCCAGGGAGCTATAAATTGATAGCCTCCAACAAGATATAACGTGCGGTCGCCAACGAAACTGCTGCTGCTATTATCTGTAAGTGCTTTCCCTTTCGACTCAAGCATGCTGGTTACTGAAAATCCAACATAATAAGTATCAGGGACTTCCAGAAAGACACCCAGATTTACGTCGAAAAGCATATCAGATTCCTCAGCAGTTGAAAGAAGCGGATCACCACTCTGATGTGGTTTAAATTTTGAAAAGTCAACCGTGCGATTCAGAAAATTTAAAGCAGTTCCAATGCCTAACCTTGCTGAGCCTATATCTGCATGATAAGCATAACCTAATTGTACGCCCACATTTTTTTCAAATCCTAATTTATCCTGTACAATAGCCAGACCAACACCTCCACGTAAAACCTTCACCGGCATGTCACCTGTTATCAAAAATGTCTCCGGAGCAACTTTGTTGCCTTCAGCATCTTTAAAACCTGCCCATTGCTGACGAACCACACTATTCACACAAATTCCTTCTCCCAGACCGGCAAAGCCCGGATTGGTGAATGTATGTGTGTATGTGTGATGGGTAAATATAGGTGCTTGCTGTGCGAAAGTTGAATTTCCACACAACAATATTATTAACAGAATACCTAAATATCTGAACATCAATTGTATTAAGCTTTTTTTACCTAACATTTCAAGGCGGCTAAAATAGTAATTTTTAGCCAATTGAGACTGATTTTGTGAATTAATGATTTTAGCAGCCAATTCGGACACTGTATTTTGATTTTGAAGACATAAACAGACTATCATTCAAATTATTGTTTAAAAGCCATTCAGCCTGTGTTTTTTGATGTTTTTATGTTTTTTTGTTGCTTTTTTCTCCAGAAGAGACTTTGTTTGTTGACTGATAGCGTTTTTTATTATGAACTCGTTTCAAATGAAGTAATTTTGCAAAACGAATCTTCAAAAAAGTGATTTATGGCTTTCATTCAAAAAGACAAGGTTTTTTCAAAACGCTGGTTGATCAACTACAGCCTGATTGTAATTGGTGCATTCATTCTTGCATCGGGGTTTGTGTTGTTTATTACACCTTATAAGATTATTCCCGGTGGCGTTTATGGCATCGCGATTGTTTTGCACTATCTGTTTGATCTGCCGGTAGGTATGATGGCTTTAACAATGGATATTCCCCTCACAATTATTGGCATAAGAATACTTGGCCCCCGATTCGGATATAAAACTGTGGTTGGGTTTTTGCTTACAGCATTATTTGTTGATGGCATTACTTTACTGTATGGAAATGAGCCGCTTGTGCCTGATGAACCGCTGCTATCATCTATTTATGGTGGTGTTTTTCTGGGTGTTGGTCTGGGACTTATCTTTAAATCGAAAGCTACATCCGGTGGTACCGATATTGTAGCTATGATTATCAGTAAGTACACGAAAATGCCTGTAGGACAACTACTTATCTATGTTGATTCGGTGATTGTGCTTGTTGGATTGTTTGTTTTTCGCGACTGGAAAATTCCTCTATACTCCCTTATCGTCATTTTTATTACCGGACAAGTGATCGATACGATTCTTCAGGGTATCAATTATGACAAAACATTGTTTATCATTTCCGATAAATTTGAAGAAATACGGGATAAAATAATCAATGACCTGAACCGTGGAGGAACATTTATTGAAGGAAAAGGTATGTACAACGGAAGCGACAAGACGATTATTTTTACTGTTGTTAATCGTCGTGAAATGGCTATGCTTCAGGAGTTTATTCATGAAATTGATCCCAATGCTTTTGTTACTGTGATCAATGCCAACGAAATTCTTGGCGAAGGCTTCAAATCGTTGAAAGATAAAGTTAGCAGCTAGAATGGGCTTTATTGTTAAATATCAACCATTTACGGCCAAGTGGTTTAAGGCCTATGCGCTGATTGTATCAGGAGCTTTGATTATCGCATCGGGATATGTTTTTTTTATTACACCGCTGAAAATTGTTCCTGGTGGTATTTATGGAATTTCCATTGTGTTGCATCATACATTTGGAACTCCGGTAGGTCTGATGGCGCTGGTTTTTAATATTCCGCTCACACTTTTTGGGATTAAGATACTAGGACCCCGATTTGGCATAAAAACCTTTACTGGCTTCATTCTTACTTCGGTTTTCATGGATTTGCTAACATTTTGGTTTGGAGAAAAGCCACTTATTCCGGATGATATTCTGCTATCATCATTATATGGAGGGGCTGTCATCGGATTAGGGGTCGGTTTTTTGTTTAAGGCTAAGGCTACCTGCGGAGGCACCGATGTGATGGCGATGATGTTAGGAAAATGGACTGGCAGGCCTTTGGGACAATTGATGATGTCAGTAGATGCTGTTATTGTGGTGGCAGGAGCTGTTGTTTTTCTCGACTGGGCAATTCCATTGTACTCTTTATTGGCAATTTTTATTATGGGTAAAACAATCGATACCGTTCTTCAGGGTTGGACCTACGATAAACTTGCTTTGGTTGTTTCTGATCAGTATGAACTCATAGGGCAAAAAATTACTAATGACCTCAAAAGGGGAGGCACTTTTATCAAATCTTCAGGGATGTTCTCAGGAACGAAAAAAACAATGATTTATGTTGTCTTGAACCGACGTGAAATAGCTGTTCTTGAAGAGTTTATTCAGGAAGTTGATCCTAATGCATTTGTTACTATACTTAATGCAGATGAAATTCTTGGGCAGGGTTTCAGGTCATTGAAAGATAAATTGACAACCTGACCTGCCAGTTTTAATCCAGAAATAAAACAACACTTTTTCTATCTTTTTTAAAGATGTTAGTTCAGGACAAAGCCACGTTCTGTTAATATTTTAACAATAATTTGGTGGTTCCCTAACTGCCTTTGGCAAATTGTTCTAATTTTGCCAAGCAAAATATGATGGATTTTATCGATAAGCCATCAGTAAAAATGGTTTCAAAACAAAATAAATATGGAGCATCAATTAAAACGACTTTTCAGTGAGTTTCCTCCAATATCAACTGAACAATGGGAGGAGATTATTCAGAAAGACCTGAAAGGTGCTGATTATGAGAAAAAACTGATTTGGAAAACCAATGAAGGAATTTCTGTAAAGCCTTACTACAGGGCTGGTAATTTGAACGATATCCCCTGGATGCACACCTTTCCCGGCGATTTCCCTTTCGTTAGAGGAAACAAAGCTTCCGGAAATTCATGGCTGGTTCGACAGGATATAAAAGTTGGCGACATCAGTAAAGCAAATGAGAAAGCACTCGACATCTTAATGAAAGGAGTTGATTCATTGGGTTTTGAGTTGGATTGTAAAAAGGATTACAGCCTCGAAGAAATCGAAGCCTTGTTAAAAAATATACGTGCTGATATAGCAGAAATAAATTTCACCGGCACTTCCCATCAGCTCAAGCTGGTTGCAATAATAGATAAGCTTGTAAGAAAATACAATCGGCCGCTCGATAAGATCTTGGGTTCGGTAAATTACGATCCAATTACAAGATTTAGTCGCCGTGGTCGCTGGTACGATAGCGAAGAAGCTGATTTTTGTACTGCCTATGAGCTCATAAAAGCAGCCAAAGCAATGCCAAATTACCGGGTCATTAGTGTGAACGGACATACCTTTGCTAATGCAGGTGCAACAATTGTTCAAGAAATTGCTTACACATTATCGGCTGGAAGCGAGTATCTTACAAGGTTAACTGACAAAGGTCTGTTTATTGGTGAAGTAGCTCCGCGAATGAAGTTTAATCTGGCAGTTGGTTCCAGTTATTTCATGGAAATTGCCAAATTAAGAGCTTACAGGTTGTTATGGGCTCAAATTGTAAATTCATATGGACTGAATGATGCACGCAATGGAAGGATGTTCATTTATGGACAAAATGCTTCATGGAATTTTACAGTTTATGATCCATATGTAAACGCACTTCGCACAACAACCGGAACAATGTCGGCCATTTTGGGCGGTGTTGATTCTTTCAGGGTATTGCCCTTTGATCAGGCTTTTGAAACGCCTTCGGATTTTGCTGAACGAATTGCCCGTAATCAACAACTCATTTTAAAGGAAGAATCATATCTGGATAGAATTGGTGATCCTGCTGCCGGGTCTTATTACATCGAAAACCTAACACAAATGCTTGTTGATGAAGCCTGGAAGTTATTTCTGAAAATTGATGAAGAGGGTGGTTTTGTTGCAGCGCTGCGAAAAGGGATTATTCAAAATCAAATCAACGAAAGTGCTTCGAAACGAAATCAGCATATAGCTACCCGAAGAGAAATCTTACTGGGCACAAACCAATATCCAAATTTTGATGAGATGGTAACGCGTGAGTTGCCTCTGTCAGTTTTTCAACCTGAGAATAAATCAAAAGAAGGAGCAGAGATTGAACCCATTCAGATCTATCGTGGATCACAAGCTTTTGAGTTTTTAAGGTATCAGACTGATAAATACAGTCAGAACAACCCACAGCCGAAAGCGTGGATGTTTACTTATGGTAATCCTGCAATGCGAAAAGCCCGTTCTAATTTTGCCAGCAACTTTTTTGCGTGTGCCGGATTCGGGGTGATCGATAATATCGGGTTCAAATCCGTTGAAGAAGGTATCGAAGAAGCGTTGAAACTCAAACCGGAGATAGTAGTTATTTGTAGTTCTGATGAAGAATATAACGACAATGCATTAAAGATTTTCGAAGCATTGAAAGCCAATAGTATCGTAGCTTTGGCTGGTAATCCTCCTGTGCTTTCCGACGAATTGAAAGCTGCTGGCATGGAGCATTTTATTCATGTTAAATCGAATGTACTGGAAACCCTTCAGGTGTTTCAACAACAACTGGGAATCGCACAACAGCCCGAATTAAAAAACTGAATGCTATGAAACCTAATTTCAAAAATATCAATATCAAAAATGTTCCAAAAAGCATTTTGACAAAGTCGGAATGGGAACAGAAAAACGCTATAGCTGCTGACTGGGAAACTCCTGAACATATACAGGTGAAACAAGCTTATACGTCATCCGACCTCGAAGGAATGGAACACTTGCAATATGCAGCCGGAATTCCACCATTTTTGCATGGGCCGTATTCTACAATGTACGTTATGCAGCCTTGGACCATCCGTCAGTATGCGGGTTTTTCAACAGCTGAAGACTCAAACGCTTTTTATAGGCGTAACCTTGCTGCTGGTCAGAAAGGACTTTCTGTAGCTTTCGACCTGGCAACACACCGAGGTTATGATTCTGATCACGAACGTGTTGTAGGCGACGTTGGTAAAGCAGGTGTTGCAATTGACTCGATCCTCGACATGAAAATTCTATTCGATCAGATACCTCTCAACAAGATGTCAGTTTCGATGACCATGAATGGAGCGGTGCTTCCCATCATGGCTTTTTATATTGTTACAGCCCTTGAACAGGGAGCAAAACTTGAAGAGCTGGCAGGAACGATTCAAAATGACATTTTGAAAGAGTTTATGGTACGTAACACGTATATCTATCCTCCAGAATCTTCAATGCGCATCATAGCTGACATTTTTGAGTTTACCTCGAAAAAAATGCCAAAGTTCAACTCTATTTCAATTTCCGGCTATCATATGCAGGAAGCAGGTGCAACTGCTGATATTGAACTGGCATACACCTTAGCTGATGGTTTGGATTATATCAGAACCGGCATTAAATCGGGTCTTGATGTAGATGCTTTTGCCCCACGTCTTTCTTTTTTCTGGGCATTGGGGATGAATCATTTCATGGAAATTGCAAAGTTGAGAGCAGGACGGTTGCTTTGGGCAAAGATTGTTAAAAAGTTCGAGCCTAAGTTGTTGAAATCAATGGCCTTAAGAACACATACCCAAACTTCTGGATGGAGCCTTACTGAACAAGATCCATTTAATAATATCGCCCGTACCTGCATTGAAGCACTTGGTGCAGCATTGGGTCACACACAGTCATTACACACCAATGCCTTGGATGAAGCCATTGCACTTCCAACTGATTTCTCAGCAAGGATAGCCCGTAATACGCAGATTTTTTTACAGGAAGAAACAAATATTACCAAAGCTGTAGATCCATGGGCTGGTTCCTATTACGTTGAGAAGCTGACTGCAGAGCTCGTTGAAAAAGCCTGGGCTCATATCGAAGAAATCGAAGCAATGGGTGGAATGGCAAAAGCTATCGAAACCGGCCTTCCAAAAATGCGTATCGAAGAAGCTGCTGCCCGCAAACAAGCACGCATCGATTCTAACAAAGATGTTATAGTAGGTGTAAACAAATACCGTCTTGAGAAGGAAGACCCTATCGACATCCTCGATATTGATAATACGGCAGTGCGTCTTTCTCAGATTGATCGCCTGAACGTTTTGCGTGCCAACCGAAATGAAGTCGAAGTGCAGCTGGCTCTGGAAGCAATTACCCATTCATGTGCCACAGGCGAAGGAAACTTGCTGGAACTGGCTGTTGATGCGGCTTCCAAAAGGGCTTCGCTTGGAGAAATTTCAATGGCTTGCGAAAAAGTTTTCGGAAGATATAAAGCAGTAATCAGATCCATATCAGGAGTATATTCATCTGAGAGCAGAGGGGATAAAAGTTACCAGAAAGCTACTGAAATGGCCGATGAGTTTGCAAAACTGGAAGGCCGCCGCCCGCGAATCATGATCGCTAAAATGGGTCAGGATGGTCACGACCGGGGTGCAAAAGTTGTTGCAACAGGCTATGCTGACATTGGCTTTGATGTGGATATTGGACCATTGTTCCAGACACCAGCCGAAGCAGCACGTCAGGCTGTTGAAAATGATGTTCACGCCCTGGGAGTCTCAAGTTTGGCAGCAGGTCATAAAACACTTGTACCTCAAGTAATTGACGAGCTAAAAAGGTTAGGTCGCGAAGATATCATGGTGATTGTAGGTGGCGTAATTCCTCATCAGGATTACCAATATCTTTATGATGCCGGTGCTGTTGCTATTTTTGGACCAGGTACAATCATTTCGGAAGCTGCGATAAAAATGCTCGATATTTTAATTCAAATGCGGAAGTGATAGTTTTCACATGATAACAATTATTCAAAACCAGTCCCTTACGACTGGTTTTTTGTTGTAAGGGTTTTACTTTACTTCATTCTCAGCTGTTTCTTTCATACATTTGTTTCAATGAATGAAAATAAAATCTCTTTCAGGTTCAAGCCGCAACAATGGGTTTTAATTGCGTCTGCAACTGGTTTGTTGTTGCATTTGGCATGGTTTCCAAATGGAGTTACTTTTCTGATTTTCATCGCATTGATTCCGTTATTCTATATTGATCAGTATGTTGAAAAAAAGAGACTTACCGTTTTCTCACTTTATTTTACCGGCTTTTTTCTGTTTAATTTGCTGTCAGGCTGGTGGATGTATAGTTCGACGATTGCAGGTAGTTTACTGGCGCATCTTTTCAATGCAACATATATGGCACTTGTTTTCACAGCTTGGTCATTCGTAAAAAAGTTGTGGCGGTCATCAATCATGCAATTGATCGTTTTGATGGTTCTATGGTTGACTTTTGAATTTCTTCATCAAAATTGGGAGCTTGCCTGGCCATGGTTTACTTTGGGAAATGTGTTTGCTGCAAAAACCGGTTGGATTCAGTGGTATAGCATTACCGGAAGTTTGGGAGGAAGTGCTTGGGTAATAGGTGTAAATGGATTGCTATTTCTGAGTCTTAAAAATTTCTTTCATGGAAACAAATCAATAAGTTTAGTATTGATAGTGACCAGTTTAATGGTGATATTAATACCTGTTACACTTTCGTTTCAAATGAAAGAAAATTCGGATTTGACTTACGGAGGCAGGTTAAATGTGCTTATCGTTCAGCCAAATATTCATCCTACAAAAGAAAAATTTGCAGGAATGACAGCTGAGCAACAGCTAACCAAAGCGTTAAACATCATGAAAATGGGTTTAACGGATGAAACAGAACTGATTATTTTTCCTGAAACGATGCTGGTAGATGCACTTGATGAAGAACTATTGAATACATCGGAGCAGACAGGGCTGATTGAGAAACTTACTGAGAATATTTCAGTGCCGGTTTTAACCGGAGCATTCACCAAAAGGTTTAAAGCTTGGCATAGCACAGATGCCTCAGCTGTTGTAAATGATTCTGTGCCTTATGTATTGTATAACAGCGCACTACTTATTCAAAAAGAGCAAATCCAGGTATATCATAAACAGCGGCTTGTGCCATTGGTTGAGAAACAACCGTTTTTTTCGGTAATGAAACCTTTAAGAAGTTTTGTTGAAAAGTCGGGTGGATTCTTCGGAAGGTATGGCACTCACAACGACAGTGATATTTTTCATTTGAATGACAGCACTGAGATGCAACCTGTTATTTGTTTTGAGTCAGCCTTCGGTTTAACACCCTCCAGCCCAAAAATGCTTCCGGGTTTGATTGTAATCATTACAAATGATGGTTGGTGGAGGAGTGCAGGCGGTTATAAGCAGCATTTGCAGCTGGCAAGACTGCGGGCAATCGAAACCGGCAAATGGGTTGTACGGTCGGCCAATACTGGCGTTTCTGCTGTAATTGATCCCTATGGGCAGATTCAGGCGCAAAGCATTTATGGATCAGCCGAAACAATTATTTTCAACGTTCCCTTAATAGCACATTCTACTTTCTATAGCCTGAACAGAAAGTATATGGATTCAGCGCCACTTTGGTTGAGCCTGCTCATTTTTGGGGTTGTATGGATCAGAAAAATTATCTTCAAGAAAAGATGATTTTTCTAAATAACGCTGTTTAATCAACAAGCCTGATGAATTTTACTTTTGAATATTTCTCGCTTGTGGATAGAATTTCTAAAATATAAACGCCTGAATTAATGTCTTTTAACGATATATTATGATTGCCATTTGATAATAAAAGCGTATTTTGATGTAACGTTTTTCCATAAATATCAGATATTCGATACGTCAATTCTTCGTTAGGTAAATTCTGAATTGACACATTCAGAATATCATTGGCAGGATTAGGGAAAACCGATACATGAAGGCTTTCATACTCATCGAATCCTGTAATATTTTCAAAATGGGCTTCAAAAATCACGGTTTCGGCATTTAACATCCCCTGAAAAACAGGGTTGAGTGTGTCGCTAATCAGTCCGTTTGTAGACCAATTCATGAAACTGTATGGGCTTTTAGCGAAGGCTTCAATCTTAACCGGAACGCCGTTAAAATATGTTCCCAACCAGGGATAGGTATCAGGAGTTACTGTGCTGATACGTACAAAGCCAGCTTCTTCAGGATCAACTTTTAAGGTAACTTCAACCTGATTTGCCAGATTAAAGTTTGACTGAATATGATTTCTCACCTGACTTGTACGTTGCGAAAGCTGCTGCTGAAACAGGTTATGATTATTTCCGAAATCAATCATTTGTCCGGGTATGTTGTTGGGATCACCCCATCTGCCATATTCATTTGGCATTTCTACAACCATTTTGCTAAACATTTCATTTTCAAGAGCCAGAATTTTTTCAATTCTGTACTCAGTATTCATCAAATCGGCAAATCGGTTGATGAAGTAGTTTCTAAACCTCACATTTTGAAGTCCTCTTTGCCATATGTTGATAAATTTATTGGACTGATCGTAGCTCATCATATATTGAATGTGGTCGAAATAGCAATCGGTCCAGGCGTTGGGAAGAATGGAAAGTTCCATGTCCATAAGGCAAAATCTCCATGTAAAGTTGGTTTTGTCCGAACGAACAATTTTGATGTTGTTCCATGGCCAGTCGGTATTTCCCATCCATGATTCACCAATGATGTAATCGGTGTACCAGTTAAGATCAAAGTACTGGTTGGCATTGTCCCAAAAACCGGGATCTGTAGGGGTTAATTGTGCGAATAAGTCAAAATCATCATAAAATGCTTCAACCGACCCCTCCACAGGTCTTAACACGCCTCCGTACCATGCACTTTGCGACAATATGTCAATGTTGTCGTTGTCAGCACCATCCAAGACCTGAAAATATTCTGTATCCATTTTCTCACGTAAATCATAAAGGCCAAAATATGAACCGTTTATGTAAACTGATACGGGTTCCCAGGCTGAATAATAATTATTGGTTTCTTTTCCCATCATTGCTGTCTGATAGGCTTCTTTGTAGGGTAGAATCAAGTATTGATTGCTGCCGTTTCTGAGGTAAAACTTTCCATAATGTGTTCTTTCAGGCCGTGAAGTGATTACAGGATAATTCACCGGACCATCACCCAAAACGCCATCATCAAGTTCAATTCTGAAAGAATGTTGTGGATTTGAACGGGCACCACCCCATCCACCATCTATTTGCATGCCAGCTCTTTGTGAGAAAATAAGATTTTGTGCTGTATCAAAATATTCAACATATGCAGCCTTTTCCCAATCAAACCACCAATTATCGAATATGCCATCAGGTCCATAAAGATTGGTTTCGTCTGTAACAACTGACAAGATCGGAGTTTGGTGGTTTATATCAAAAAAATAAGATGTTACTGTGGTTTTACTTGGCAATTGGTTGGGTGAAAAAGCCTTTGCTTTTAAAATAATAGAAAGATTGATCAAAAGTGGCTCCCCGGTGTATATTGGTGATTGATTGGTGGGGTCGCTTCCATCGGTTGTATAGTGTATCGAACAAGGGAGTGAATTCGGATTAGTTATGTAAACAGGGAAAGGAGAAGTGTAAAACCCTGATTGAACTGAAAACACTGGTTTTTCAAGAAAATCACTGAAAGTAGTTGAGCTATTATTTGATGCTGAAGGTGTTGCCGGCCACAACAAACTTGTTGTTGTGCTGCCATCAGGGTATCTGCCATTACTAACGTCAAGGTCTTCACAGTCAAGATAAAGAGTACTTAAAAAAGCACCTTCAGCTGAAAAAAGATTTACCACTTCGCCGTTTTCAGAAATTTTAAAGTTAGTATGTTGAAACGAATTGGTGTCTACAGGTTCAAAGCCGGATGTAATTTCTGAAATGGATACCAGCTTCATGTGAATGTCAATATAGTCGTACCAGGTGTTAGGGTCAGTAGAGACCACATCAAATGAAAGACTTTTTATGAATCCGGCAGCAAGGCCTGCTTGTGTGAGCTCCGAAGCCAGAATCAACATTTGATGACGGGCTGCCCAATACCAGTTTCCATAAGGTGCAGGATAGTCTGTTGGCGAATTCTGGATTTGTCCGGTTCCAACTACTATATCGTTCAATTTCATGTTTGGTCTTTGATAAACTTTTGTTCCATAGGATGCTACACAAGAAGCGTCGCTACCATCCATGAATGACATTACTGTTGAATAAAATGGTGTTGCAGTTTGCCTGAAACTGGAATTTGATGTGTATTGAGTTGAATTATAAGAACATGTGTTTATCAGAATATTGGAAACACCGTCCCAGTAAAATGGGGTAGAAAAAACATGCGTGTTCCAGCCTATAAAAGGAGTGTAATCGTTTGTTTGGCTCACGGTAACAAAACCAGAAACAGGCTTACGGTCTTTTCCGCTGCAAAAAATAGTCATATATGCTCCCGGAGCTAGTTTTAAATAAGGAAACCGCCATTTAGCCGGATTACTAGGAGTATCGCTCAGCGAATAATTGAAAAGGTTGACGGTATCACTGCCAGTGTTTAGAATTTCTATCCAGTCAGGAAAGTCACCATTTTCATCTGCTTTGGTGGAATAATTCATGTTACTCCCTTCATTTATCACGACCTGCCCTGAAAGGAAATTCCAAAAAACTACAAGAATAAGTGTAAAAGAAAACAGTAACAAAGGTCTCAAATTATTCATTTGAATTGGTTTAGGACAGGATTTCAATTTCCATCAGTTTAATCCAACAAATATAGAAAAACCAAATGACAGGATATTGTCTTTGACAAAAGATTACTCTTGAATAAGAAGGTTATACTTTACCATGCCTATAACGCATTGTTATTCTTTTTGAGTTTTACTCAGTATTTACTCCAAATTTCTGGCTTACACATGAATTAGTTAAGATAGATCAAAGATCACTTGTCAGGTAGAGCCTTTTTTATTCTTATCGAATTCTTGGCTAGAATATAAATAATTTCAATAATATCCCTTTTTAAGTTTGAGGGGGCTTATCTTTGTATAATTAGCAGGTTATATTAACTTGTTTTTTTGATGAAGAAATATAACACAGGTTGAAATGAATTATTCGAAAGTATTAATCGCCGGGTTTATCCTGGTTTTATCAGGGTATATTATGAGCAGTTGTTCCGGAAGTTTCAGACGCAAAATGATGACCGAAATCAAAACGGTAGAATTGAACCGCTTTTTGGGTACCTGGTACGAAATTGCCCGTTTTCCACACCGTTTTGAACGTGGATTAACAGGAGTTACTGCAACCTATAAACTTCGGGATGACGGGATGATCGAAGTGATCAATAAAGGTTATATGAATAGCCTCAGTGGGGAAGAGAAAATTGCTGTTGGAAAGGCTAAAGTAGCTTCTAAAGATGGAAAAGGACATTTAAAAGTGTCGTTTTTCTGGATTTTCTATGCAGATTATTTCATTCTTGAACTGGACCAGCAGGACTATAGTTATGCCCTTATTGGCAGCAGCTCTGATACTTACCTTTGGATATTAAGCCGGAAACCGGAAATGGAAAAAGCAACCCTTGATATGTTATTGAAGCGTGCCGAAGAACTTGGTTATGATTTATCAAAAGTGGAATTTGTTCAACAAAAAACAATGAACAACTAAAGCATTCCCATTTTGTCGGCAATCCAGGTTAACCCTATTGAAAGTGTAAAAGCTAAAATGGGTGCTATAATCCATATAACCCAGAATTTTTGAACAGTGCTTTTGCTGAATATCTCTTTCCAACCCAATTTTGCACATCCAATACCTAAAATTGCACCTGTGTTCAGCTGTACCAAAGAGGCAGGAATACCTTTTGTAATGGAGACACTCAATAACAAAGTAGCTGTGATCATCGCAATAATCGTGGCTGATAAAGGGCCAAACTCAATGATCTCTTTTCCTGTAGATTGAACAACTTTGTTGCCAAGCAGTGAACTTCCGATGCCAAAAGCCGGCGCAATTATCAAAACGGAAAGCACCATAACCAAATTGAAATTGGTTTGATTGTCACTCAGATCAAGCACATTCATTACCATCGAAGCAATGGGTCCGCTGGCATTTGCAACATTATTAGCGCCAATAGAAAAGGCTACATACAAGGATGAAATGAGAACTAACGCCTGCAATCCAGGATGTTTTTTTAATGTCTCGAACTCAAAGGACGAGCGTTTTTTCATGGGTTTGTAAATGTACTTCCCAGCCAGATAAGTAAGGAAAAATGATATAACAGGAAGAACAAACCACACAGGAATAATTACAAAAAATAACTTATCTGTTTCTAAAACATTGAAATAAAGCGCAGTACCTGATAATGCAAAAACAGTTGACTGGCTTGTGGATTGGGGCACACCCAATAAATTGGCCATTAGCAACGACAAAGCCACTGATAAAAGAATTATGGAAGTAAGAATAATTGTCATATTCTCATGCGGAAGTATGCCTCGACCTAATGTATAAGCTACATTTTTGCCCGCAACGATAGCCCCAACAAAAACCATAATGCCAAACAATCCCGGAATAAGACTTTTTGGGATTAGATTGGCTCCGTAAGCCGCAGAAAACGAAGGAGCTGTGCCACTTCCTCCCATATTAATGGCAAGAAAGATCGCGATGATCATTGGCAGAATAAGCTGAGAATAAGCAGGATCGATGATCATTGGATGTGTTCCGTTTGAAGCCGCAATTTAAAAAAAAAGAGGGCTTTTTTTAAAAAAAAAGCCCTCTTAATTGAATTTTAAGATGATGTTAATCTTACTCAGCAATCACAAGGAAATAATTTTTCTTGCCTTTCTGAACAAGGATATACTTATTCTGCAGTAAGTCGTTTGTGTTCAGAATAGTAGCTTCCGTTACTTTTTCTTTGTTGATCGAAACGCTGTTCTCTTTCAAACTTCTTCTGGCTTCGCCTTTTGATGAAAAGATTCCTGTGTGGGTTGACAAAAATTCGGTGATCTCGACAGTTTCTTTTAAAGTTGAGATTGAAATTGCAGCACGTGGAACTCCATCAAAAACATTTAACAACATGGCTTCATTCATCTTGTGAAGCACTTCTGTTGTTCCTTTTCCAAAAAGAATCTGACTGGCTTCCTCAGCCATTTCCAAATCTTCGGCTGAGTGAACGCTTACTGTTACTTCTTTTGCCAAAGCTTTTTGCAGCACGCGTGTATGCGGAGCTTCGCGATGTGCTTCCACGAGCTGACCAATTGTTTCTTTGTCAAGTAGGGTGAAGATTTTTATGTATTTTTCAGCATCTTCATCAGAACAATTCAGCCAGAATTGATAGAAGGCATATGGTGAGGTCTTTTCGGGATCTAACCAAATATTGCCTGATTCCGTTTTTCCGAATTTTCCACCATCAGCTTTCGTAATGAGGGGGCAAGTCAGTGCAAAAGCATTTTGATCAGAACCTAACTTTCTTCTAATCAGTTCAGTACCTGTGGTTATGTTTCCCCACTGGTCGGAACCACCCATCTGAAGTTTGCAGTTGTGATGTTGGTAAAGGTGAAGAAAATCGAAACCTTGTACCAGTTGATATGTGAATTCTGTAAATGACATTCCACTGCCACTATCCGCTGCCAGACGCTTTTTTACCGAATCCTTCGACATCATATAATTGACTGTCAGATGTTTTCCAATATCACGGATAAAAGCCAGAAAACTGTAGTCTTTCATCCAGTCGTAATTATTAACGAGTTCAGCCTTATTGGGCGCAGCTGTTTCGAAATCAAGAAATTTTGCCAGCTGGTTTTTGATGCATTCCTGGTTATGACGTAAGGTTTTTTCGTCGAGCAGGTTTCGTTCCTGCGATTTTCCTGAAGGGTCGCCAATCATGCCTGTTGCGCCACCAACAAGAGCAATAGGTTTATGACCAGAGAGTTGCAAATGTTTTAACATCATAATACTCACCAAATGTCCAATATGCAGTGAGTCAGCCGTTGGATCAATGCCAACATAAGCCGCTGTTAATTCCTTGTTCAACTGCTCTTCTGTTCCGGGTGTGAGATCATGGATCATGCCTCTCCAACGCAACTCTTCAACAAAATTCATTTGCATAAACGTATAATTTTTAGGCGGCAAAGATAGGAAAAAGAAGAAAACCATTTTTGTAGGGATGCAGCAGTTATGCTGAAGTTTCACAGCATGGTTAAATACGAAACTTGCCTATCTTTGTTGAATGAAATTAGTAACAGGAGCAACAGGATTGGTAGGCTCACATCTGATGGTGCAATTGAGCAACAAGGGTGCTGAGATCAAAGCTATGAAGCGTTCAGGTTCGGATATGCATCTGATTGAGAAAGTATTTTCACTTTATGCTTTACAACCCAAGAAACAATTGGAAGCAATTCATTGGGTTGACGCCGATTTAACAGATATTACTGTTCTTGAAGAACTTATGGAGGATGTTGATGAGATTTATCATTGTGCTGCGATCGTTTCATTTCACCCTTCGATGCGTCGTCTGATGTTGTTGACAAATGTTAACGGAACAGCAAATTTGGTTAACGCCGCGGTTCATAAAGGAAATATTGCCTTTTGCCATGTAAGTTCGATTGCTGCTTTAGGAAGAAGCGAGAATCAAACAATGATAACTGAAGAAAATCTGTGGAAAAATTCCGGAAGCAATTCTATTTATTCAGTTTCAAAATATGGGGCTGAAAGAGAAGTTTGGCGGGGCGTTGCCGAAGGATTAAATGCCGTAATCGTGAATCCGGCTGTGATACTTGGTCCGGGTAACTGGAAATCAGGTAGCAGTGAATTGTTTTCATTGGTATGGAAAGGTTTAAAGTTTCATACTTCAGGGACAACTGGGTATGTAGATGTGCGTGATGTTGCCTCGGCTATGGTGACGCTGATGGAAGAAAAGCACTTTGGTCAGAGGTTCATCCTTTCGGCTGAAAACCTAAGCTATCGTCAGTTGTTTACGTGGATCGCCCGGAGTTTGGGTAAAAAAGAGCCTTCAATCCATGTGAAACCCTGGATGGCTGAAATAGCCTGGCGTTTGATGGCAATAAAAGGCTTTGTAATGAGAGAGACACCAGCCATAACGCGTGAAACTGCTCGGACAAGTCTTGTAAAAAAGAGCTATTCCTCTCATAAATTGGAAGAGGCAATTGGGTTCAAATTTATACCTGTCGAAAAGAGTATTAACGATATCAGCAAGATTTTTCTTAGGGATCATACTTCTTAAGAAAGTTCACGTTCTCGAAACAGCTTCTGACTTTTCTATAGATTGCGGGAGCGAATTTTTCATGAACAGTCTTGAATTACTTTTAGAATTAATATAAAAGGCTGAAAAATAATAGCATACAACTTTTGATAGTACCTCTTTGTTTTTAGGTTTATTATTTAAACAGATTCTAATTTAAGTGGAATAGGATCAATCCCATCAAATAGTTTTATTTTTACCCCATTAAACTGAAATACGAAATCGTCTTATGAAAAAAACATTATTGTTGTACTGGGCTCCGGGTGGAAGTGTTGAGTTGGCTGCAAAAGCTATTTGTGAAGAAATTGGCACTGATAAAGTCGAAATTTCTGATGTGGCATCATTTGATATCTCAAAGCTTAATGCATATGAGAATTATATCATTGGAAGTGCTACGGTTGGCGCAGAAGACTGGCGCGATACGAAGGATAACAATAAGTGGAATGAGTTTTTTGTAAAAACACGGGAGTTTGATTTTTCTAAAAAGAAAATTGCTGCTTTTGGACTTGGTAATCAGATTCTTTATCCTGAACATTTTGTTGATTCATTGGGATATATGAAAGAACAAGTTGAAAAACGCAATGGCAAACTAATTGGCGCATGGCCCGATGAAGGTTACGATTATACAGATTCCGAAGGCACTGCAAATGGGATGTTTTTTGGATTGGCATTGGATCACGATCAACAGCCCGAGCTAACAGCTGTGCGCATTGAAGCATGGGTTGATCTGTTATCAGAAGAAATGGATTTTTAAATAGATTGTTTTGGCATGGCCGTCACATTTCTATATCAAAAGACGATTCTCAAGAGGGAATCGTCTTTTTTTATCGATTTTTTTCAACACCAATCAGATTCTTGTAGTGTTCATAGCGTTCAGTAATCTCTTCCACGAAACGAAATGTTTCTTCTCCTCTAACATAACCATAATAAACAACTGGGTCGTTGTAAAATGCAGGTTTCGACTTGTTTCGCATAAAGAAGTCAACATTATCGGTCCAAACATCCGGATTTTTATTGTATTTTACAGCCAATCTGCGTGCATCAAGCACATGTCCAACACCCGCATTATATGAGGCTAGAATAAACTTACTGCGCTCAATGGTATCTGTTACAGTTTCGGGTATCTGCCTGTCGAGGTACTGTATATACTGAGCTCCGACCAATACCTGCACTTCAGGTGTAGCAGTGGAATCAATGTTAAATTGTTCCATTACACCAGGCATCAATTGCATCAGGCCGAAAGCACCCGCCCAACTTCTTACATCAGGTTTAAACTCCGATTCCTGATAAATAAGTGATGCCATAAGCCGCCAATCCCAGTTAATGCTTTCCGCAGCACTGCGAATTATATCGTCGTAAGGACTTAAGCGATCGCCGGTTACGGAATGATACTCACTTTGGCTTCTGTTTTTTACCAACGGACTAAAATATTTATCATAAAGCAAACGACCATCCCTCGAAGGAAGGTAGTCAGACAGCCATTTGTTAATTTCTTCAAGTAATTCGTTTTCAGGCTCTTTTCGTAATGCCCATGCGATCTTCTGGTCGAAACTTATGGCTGTCTTTATATCAAGATTGGTATAATTTCTCAAAAATACCGCTGCCATATGTTCGTCTGCAATCGTATAATCAATGTCTTTGTTTGCAACGGCGGCCACAAGGTCTTCAACATCGCGGTTGTCTTCAATAATGTAAATGGTATCACCGATTTCATCTGAAAGGGTTCGCAGGCGTTTGGAGAAAACAGAATTTTCCTGAACATGAATTGTTTTACCTGCCAGCTCTAAACTGCTTCGGATTAATCCTTTTTCAATTTCATCGCGTGTTCGGAGTTGGAGCCAGTTTTTTGGAAGTCGTTGTACCAGTACCTGACGTGTGATAATTATAGGTTCAGAAAAATCAAATCTCCGTAAACGATCTCCGGTGACCGTCATATTGAGAGCAATCATGTCAGCTTCGCCCTTTTCAAGGCTTTGTTTTGCCTCACCAAGATCTTTCTCAATACGAAGTTCGAGCCTTAAACCAAGATGATCAGAAAAAGCTTTAAGTAATTCATACTGATAACCCATTGGCTCGCCTCGATAGATGTAGTAATTAACAGTATTATAATCGGTTAACACTCTTAATTTCTTATTATTAAGTGCCTGGTCAAGCGTAGAAACGTCGGTGAATGAATCATCGGTCAACTGCTCCACAGGTTGGTTTTCGGTGCAGGAAAATATACCAACTGTCAGCAGAACAAGCAATAACCAAAATAGAGGCCTCAATCGAATTTTTTTTATCCTCACAATGCAGTGATTTGATGCGCTAAAATAGTGTTTATGATTAATCAAACAAAGAAATTGTAATAAAATATTGATATTAAATCATTTAGACTTTATAAAAGAAAGCTTATTTTTTATCTCAGGATGCGCCTAAGCATGTTTTCGAGCTGAAAAACATAGGAATCTCCAAAAAGAATTACATGAACCAGAACAGGGTAAAGGTTACATACGTCAGCTCGCTCTTGCCATCCGTTTTCAAGTGGAAATCTGCGATTGTAGGCGTCATAAAAATTGGGATGAAAGCCTCCAAAAAGCTGTGTCATAGCTATATCCATCTCCCGATGTCCGTAATACACCGCTGGATCAATCAACACAGGCTGTTTGTCGTCGGAGCAAAGAAAGTTACCACTCCATAAATCTCCATGAAGTAAAGAGGGTTTTTCTTCTGGAAAAATTGTTTTTATCCTATCCATCAAGCGGTCGAAGGAATGGAGGATTGCAGACGGCATAAGTTTTTTACGCTGTGCTATTGAAATCAATGGTAAAAGGCGATGATGCAGGTAAAAATCATCCCAACTTTCACTTAACGAGTTTTTTTGAGGAAGTGATCCAATATAATTTGAATGATTGAGGCCGAATAATGGTGCTGATTTTTGATGCATTTCTGCAAGTTGAATACCGAAATTTTCCCAAAATGAGTGCGTTGGCGGCTTTGCGGAGATGTATTCCATCAATAAATAACTGATAGAAGCTTCGCTTCCTGACTCAATAATTTCAGGAACCTGGATAGAGCTTTCTTTTCCAATTAATTGCAAGCCGGTTTTTTCAAAATCAAACATGCCCGGATATAAATCGGATCTATTCCATTTGACAAAGAAATTGGCAGCCCCATAGGTTATTTTTACTGCCTGGTTAATTGAACCTCCTCCTGTTGCCTGGCTGGAAGTAATGGTTGTTTCAAGTCCCGTTTTGCGGGCAAGTGCTTTCTCGAGCTTGCCAACAATCGAAAAGGGCAGCATGATCAAAGCAAATGAATACGTGGGAAAACACGTCTCAAAATGAGTCGTTCCAACATCAGCAGTGCAGAAATTGAAATTGTTGTAATGAGGAGGTAAACAGGTAGTTTGCTTGCAATACCAGCTGTTTTATTGAGCAAAAAGATATTCTGACTAAAAATCAGACTTAAACTTGCAGCTGACGACCAGAGCCAATCAGTTACAAAACGCAGGTCGACAAAAAATAATAAGGTCAGAAAAGCAGCCAGCAGACTGAACAGAAGCAGACTTTTTTCAGGCCAGGCCGAAGTAACGCTCACTGGCTGAGGTGCATCGGCAATTATCTTCTTCATAATCGCATCTTTCATTCCTTCAGGAGCTTTGGGGCTGTGAAGCTGCTTTAAAAGAGTTTCCAAATGTTGCTCGTTCATGATATTTAGTTTAAACAGGTGTTGGTAACAGGTTGCATCAATTCTTGTAATTTCTTTCTGATTCTGAATAACTTAACTTTTACATTCGATGTTGACAATTTGCTTATTTCACTTATTTGATCGATACTGTAATTCTGAGTGTAATAAAAATGAATCATCAGTTGATCTTCAGGAGCTAAGAGCTCAAGAGCAGTTTCAAGCTGTTGCAGTTGTGACTCTTTTTCGTCATTAAACTCATTCTTGTCAGAAAAATTGTATCCGCCAATCGAAAGCTCATCCAAAGAAACTATTGGTACAGTTCGTTTGCGGTAAGCGCTGATAGCTGTATTATATGCAATGCGATGAAGCCAGGTAGAGAACAACGATTTATGATTGAATCCCTGCAAAGCTTCGAAGGCTTTTATAAATACCATCTGTGTAATGTCCTCAGCTTCTGCAGTGTTCTTAATGATTCGGTTTACAACAGCATAAATACTATGTTGGTAACGGTCGACCAATGGGCCAAATGCCTCAGGTTTTCCTTTTAAAACCTGCTCAATCCATACGTGGTCTTCCTCTTTACTTTTCATTTTTACATTGGACGAAAACTGCAGCTTTTGGTTACAAATAAAGTGTAAATTTACATTTCATTTGTTTTGAACATGGATCAGCAATTTTTTTCTTCATCCATGGTCAGAAAAAATGATTGATGTGAAATTAAATTTCTGAAGCAATGAAAAAATACATCTTCATGATTTTTGTTCTCGTATCGGGAACATCAATCAGCGCACAGTTTGATACCTTATTTACAAAAGAAACCCTCCGGCTGGATTATATTCACAGTGGAAATGCGTTTCAGGAGTCGATTTCTTACGGGAGTAGTTCCAAGGAGCAGTTTTGGGGCGGATCGCAGCTTAATTTGATTGATACATTCAGCTTTGGAAATCATTATGTTGAATTAGTAGATGAAAAATCAGGAACATTGATTTATTCCAGAGGATACAGCTCATTGTTTGCTGAATGGCAAACAACAGCAGAGGCAAAAACACTTGTGCGCAGCTTTGAAGAAACAGCTGTTTTTCCTTTTCCGCTGAAGCCGGTTCAGGCGAGAATATTATCCCGCGATGATGAGGGTGTTTTTCAACTTTTGTTTTCCATGCGCATCGACCCATCAGATTATTTTATAAAACCTTTTAAAACAACAGGTTTACCTGTTTATGAACTCTTGATAAATCGGGATCCATCAATTGCGGTAGATATTGTAATCATTCCGGATGGTTTCACTCTTGAGGAAATGGAACAATTCAAGCTGCGATCGGAACAATTTGTTGAGTATTTATTTCGCTTTGAACCATTTAAAAAACATAAGGATAAATTCAATATCAGAGCTTTGCTTGTCCCTTCTGCAGAATCAGGTGTGGCTATTCCGGCAAATGGCGAATGGCCGGAAACCGCTGTCTCTTCCAGTTTTTACACCTTTGATTCTGAACGTTATTGCATGACATATGAACACCATCGTTTACGCGATTTGGCAGGACAAGTGCCATATGATCAGATATATATTCTAACAAACACTACAAAATATGGTGGGGGAGGAATATATAATTTTTACTGTCTCAGCAGTGCCAATAACAGCGCCTCACCTGAAATAATTGTGCATGAATTTGGCCATGGCTTTGCAGGTTTGGGCGATGAATATTACGATAGCTCAACTTCTTATGAAGAATTTTATAACCTGAAAATTGAGCCCTGGGAACCAAATATTACCACACTTGTAAACTTCGATCAAAAATGGAGGCATCTTGTTGATGAATCAACCCCGGTTCCAACTCCGGACAATGAAGAATGGGATGGCAAAACGGGTGTTTTCGAAGGTGGAGGCTATGTCGCTAAAGGTGTTTACAGGCCATCACGCGATTGTTTGATGCACACTTTTAGAGGAAATGTTTTTTGTGCAGCTTGCAGCGAGGCCATTGAAGAGATGATTTTCTTTTATTCAGAATGATTTTGATAATTTGAGCTGCTGTTCAAGGTTTTTTTGCTCAATCAGCCCTAATTGCTTAATTTTGCCAAAATATTGTTAATATTTTCACAAAAGCTTTAAAAAGTAAAATTTAACCAAGGATCATGATGATTACCAAACTAGATCAGATGTTTGAAGTGCTGAAAAGCAGTAAAAAGAAACGTCTTGTAGCAGCTTATGCCAATGATGAACACACCATTAGCGCAGTAAGTATGGCCATTGATATGGGCCTTATTGATGGAACGCTTGTAGGTGACGAAAAGGAGATTTTGAGTGTCTGCAGTGCACATGGCATTGATGCTTCCCGAATGACAATTGTTCATGAACCGGATGAGATGAAAGCAACGGTAAAAGCGGTTGAATTGATAAATAGCGGCGAAGGGAACTTGTTGATGAAAGGCCTTGTTAGCACCGATAAATATATGCGTGCTATTCTTGATAAAGAAAAAGGTCTTATGAACAAAGGTGCTGTGCTAAGCCATGTTACAGTTATGGAAAATCCATTTTACCATAAGTTGCTAATTGTTGGTGATGTTGCCATTCTACCTGCTCCCGAATTGTCGGAAAAAGTAGCGATCACCAATTACCTTATAAAAACAGCACAGGCATTGGGTATCGAAAAGCCAAAAGTAGCTTTGATAGCAGCTTCTGAACAAGTATCTGCCAAAATGATTGCCAGTGTTGATGCAGCTCTCATATCCAAAATGGCCGACAGAGGTCAAATAAAAGGTGCCTGGGTTGATGGTCCTTTAGCTCTTGATGTGGCTATAGATAAAGAAAGTGCAGAAATTAAAAAAATTGGAGGTATGGTAGCCGGTGATGCTGATTGCCTTGTGTTTCCTAATATCGAATCAGGCAATGTTTTTTATAAGACAAATACAAAACTGGCTGGTGGTGAACAAGGCGCTTTCGTTGTAGGGGCGCGCGTACCTGCAGTACTTTCCTCACGCGGCGACAGTGCTAAAACGAAATTATATAGCATTGCACTTGCAGCTCTTACTGCACCTTGAACTTGACTCAAAATGAAAATGAGGTTTCAACAAATAGCTATCCAATGAGCGATCACGAAAACATTCACATTTTAACGATCAATCCAGGTTCAACATCAACCAAATTTGGAGTTTTTGTTGGAACAGATCCTGTTTTCATCAAAACGATCAGGCATAGTAGCGAAGAACTTGAGCCGTTTGAAAAGATAACCGACGAGTTCAATTTTCGTAAAGGTTTAATATTACAACAAATCAGCGATGCTGGTATCCAACTTGAATCCATACGGGCTATTGTGGGCAGAGGCGGTTTGCTAAAGCCAATTGAATCAGGAGTTTATACTGTAAATGAAGCAATGTTGCGCGATTTGCGGAATAGCCCACTTGGTGAACATGCAAGCAATCTGGGAGGATTGATCGCTTACGATATTGCAAAGTCCTTACCCGATGCAGGAGCCTACATAGCTAATCCTGTTGTTGTTGATGAGCTCGATCCTATTGCGCGTATTTCCGGACATCCACTTCTGCCAAGGATCTCTATTTTCCACGCCTTGAACCAGAAAGCTGTTGCACGGCAGCATGCCAAATCGATCATGCGCAAATATGAAGAGATGAACCTGATTGTTGTGCATCTTGGTGGTGGAATAACTGTTGGAGCTCACATGCAGGGAAGGGTTGTTGATGTTAATCAGGGCCTCGACGGCGATGGTCCATTCTCCCCTGAACGCTCAGGCTCCCTTCCTGTTGGTGCTTTGGTGCGGCTTTGCTTTAGCGGAAGGTTTACCGAAAAGGAATTGCTAAAAATGATCAAAGGTGAAGGAGGGCTAGTGGCATATCTGGGAACAAACAGCGCATATGAAGTCGAACAAAGAGTTTCTCAGGGTGATGAGGAAGCATCTCTCATTTACAGAGCTATGGCTTATCAGGTAGCTAAAGAAATTGGCGCGATGGCAACAGTATTACGTTTTCATGTTGATGGAATTCTAATAACAGGTGGTATTGCACATGATAAGTTTTTTGTGAATCAAGTTATTGAACGGGTTCACCGCATTGCCCCTGTACATGTTTATCCGGGTGAAGATGAACTCAAAGCATTGGCAATGAATGGGCTTAGGGTTCTTAACAAAGAAACGGTTCCAAAGGAATACATCTAAATCCTTCGCAAATAGAAGATATGATTTCTTAATGAAATCTTATAATTTTAGGTTTTCACCTTTTTTTAGTCTGACCAAAAGTAAAATTCCTACTTTTGGCGCTTCTTATTATTAATTCAATAACTACTTCAAATGAGAAAACATTTTACGATTATTCTAATTGTAATGCTAATCATGGTTGGTACTGGCCTTCAATGGCTTATCAGCTCCGATAGCAAAACAGAACGTGAAAGAAGAAAAATGGTTGATACCCGCGTTGACAACAACGGGTATTACAAACGTCTGGCAGCAAAAGGATTATATACCTTAAATCCTGACATGCGTCCTGCATCTGCAGTTTACACCGGATCGAAAATCAAGGCCTTTTCTGTAAGGACCGATGATTCGCCTGACGTACCTGTTACAACAGTGAACTCTACACAAACCGAAAACTCAATCTTCGTAAATCCACTTGACCCAACCAATGTTCTGAATTCGAATAATTCAACTCAGAATCCTGTTGGCTCACTCTATGGTGCTAACGATTTGTATTCTTTTGACTCAGGTGAAACCTGGCAAGGAAAAGTACAGGGTGCTGCCGGAAGCAATTCAGGTGACCCTGCTGTTGCAATGGGTTGGAATGGAAGATGGTATGTAAACTACATTTCTAATCCCGGTGGACAAGGAATAGCTTACACCGACAACCAGGGTCTTTCATGGACAGCAAAAATCGTTTCTCCGAATCCAGGTGATTTGGCTGATAAAAACCACCTTTGGATTGACAACAGTTTAACAAGTCCTTATGAAGGATATCTTTACAATGTTTGGACTGATTTTGGAGGTTCATACGATGCTGAAATCGTTGTTTCTCGTTCAACTGATGATGGTGAAACATGGAGTGCTCGCGCGCCTTTGAGTACTGCTGTTAATGCCGGAAGTCACAATCAAGGAGTGAATGTACATACTGGTCCTAATGGTGAAGTTTACGCTGTTTGGTCTATCTACAACAGTTGGCCTTCTGATGAAGGTGCACTTGGATTTGCAAAATCGATGGATGGCGGTGCTACCTGGACTCCGGCAACACGCATTATTCAAAATATCCGTGGTATTCGTACCACTGAAACAAATAAAAATCACCGTGTAAATTCTTTCCCAAGCATGGCGGTGGATATTTCCAATAGCCCCGACAGAGGAACAATTTATGTTGTTTGGTCTAATATTGGTACTCCTGGCGTGAACCAAAATGTTGGTATAGATGTATACCTCATCAAATCAACCGATCAGGGAGCTACATGGTCAACTCCAGTGCGCGTGAACCAAAATACATACGGAGAAGGTAAAGAGCATTATTTCCCATGGCTTGCCTGTGATCCTGAAAACGGTATCTTAAGTGCTATTTTCTATGGTGATAGAAACGTAAGCCAAAGTCAGGTTGAAGTTTTCTGCGCCAACAGCTTTGATGCCGGTGAAACATGGGAAGATTTTAAGGTTTCCGACGTTGCTTTCACTCCATCTCCAATTCCTGGACTTGCCGGAGGTTATATGGGTGATTACCTGGGTATTGCCTCACGCGGAGGAATGGTTTATCCGGTATGGCCTGATAATCGTCTTGGTTATATGATGACTTTTTCTTCTCCTTACGAAACAAATCCTTTGAGCCGCCCATTCAATGTGGTTGCTGAAGTGGCTTTTGAAACAGGAAATGTAAGCCTCGAATGGGCCTACGTAGAAGCACCTGACTTCACTGGCTTTAACATTTACCGCGACAACGAACTGATAGGTTCAACAGCTGATACAACCTTTGTTGATCCGCTGCCAACTTATGGAGTTTATACCTACGGAATTACAGCTACTTATACAGGCGAAGGCGAAAGTGGTGCAAGCAGAGTTACAGTTCAATGGGGTGATGCGCATATTGCTGTTGCTCCTGAAAACATTTATCAGCAGTTGATGCCTGATTCAGTCGCTACACAAAATCTGGTTATTACCAATACAGGTCAACTACCAATGGAATTCAGCGTAAGTTCTGAAATCATTGAAACGAATAAGGAAACTACTACCTATTGCGCTGCTTCAGGTGGTGGTGATGAATTTATTTCGGGTGTAACCATGGGAACTATTAATAACACTTCCGGAGAAACAGGCTATGCTGATTATACGGCCATAAGTACCGAAATTAAAGCCGGCGAACCTTTGTTGCTTACTGTAACCAATGGTAACCCATACAGTGCTGACCAATGTGGTGTTTGGATCGACTGGGATCAGAATGGTGTATTTGATGACGCACCGGTTAATGTTTCCGGAAGCCCGGGAAATGGACCTTATACTGCTTCAATTGATCCACCTGTTGGGTCTAAATCTGGCGATACACGCATGCGTATTCGCGTAACCTGGACAGGTTCTGTTGAACCATGTGGTACAACCACTTATGGTGAAGTTGAAGATTACACACTGAATGTGATCAGCTGGCTAAGTTATGCTCCTAATATTGGAACAATTGCCCCAGGTGCAACACAAATAATTGAAGTTACTCTGAAAGCTATCGATCTTGAAGAAGGTGATTATTATGCTAACCTTAAAATTGCCAACAATAGTCCTGATAATGCTTTAGTAGAAGTTCCTGTTCATTTAAAAGTGGCTTCATTTGCAATTACAGCAATGGCAGAACCTGCAGCTATTTGTGTTGGTGAATCATCACAACTTTCTTCTTCTGTTGTAGGTGGCAATGGTGGCGATTTAACTTATTTCTGGCATAATGAAGCTGGAGAGGTTGTCTCAACCGAACCAAGTTTTGTTGCTAGCCCTGAAGTAACAACTTCCTATACAGCTTTTGCTGTACAGGGATTGGATACCATTCAAAGCATACCAGTAACTTTGGTAGTATATGCACTCCCAGAAGTTGCTCTTGGAGAAGATTTGGCTTTCTGCGGCAATCAGGTGCATACATTGGATGCCGGCAATGAGGGATCAACATTCCTTTGGTCAAATGGTGCAACAACTCAAACAATTGAATTGTCAGCAGACGCACTTGGATATGGCGAACATCAGCTTTGGGTTGAAGTTACCAACCTAAATGGTTGTGCCAGTGTTGATAGCGTGAAAGTTACATATAACAACTTACCTGTGGTAGAACTTGGTGAAGATCAGTCAGCATGTGGTGATTTGGCGTTAACTTTCAATGCAGGCAATGAAGGAGCTTCTTTCCTTTGGTCAAATGGAGCCAGCGCTGCAGTTCTGAATGCTACCAGCGCCGAATTTGGTTTTGGAATGCATCAGCTTTGGGTTCAGGTAACCGATCAAAATGGTTGTGTTTCATCAGATACTGTTCATGCAACCTTTAATGAAGCACCTCCTGTGTTCTCATTTGGAAATGATACAACGCTTTGTGGTGGTGTTTTAAAAGTGTTGACAGTAGATGTAGCCGGTTATAGTCTCCAGTGGTCAAATGGCTCAGTTGAAACAAGCGTTACTGCTGACACCACAGGTTTTGGTTATGGAATTCAGACCTTCTGGGTTGATCTTACGGGCGAAAATGGCTGTACAATGAGAAGTCATGAAATTTCAATTGAATTTAAAAACTGCTCAGGGGTATCCGAAAAAGACGCTATGTCGATCACTATTTACCCCAATCCTGGTAATGGATTGTTCCAACTCGACCTGCAATCGGTCAGTCGTGAAAATGTGAAAATCACTGTTTATGATGCATCCGGAAATCTGGTTTACCAACAGAAAGATGTTGTAACATCTTCATCTTCAACACATGAACTGAACCTTACCAATCAACCATCAGGTGTTTATAACCTTGTGATTGAAGGCAATCGGGTTTATTCCAAACGTTTGATTATCAAATAAAAAAGCGATATTTAAGAGGAGCGGGCTAAAACAGCCCGCTCTTTTTGTTTTAAGGGGTTTCGTCACCTCCCTAAAGTCCGTCTGATGACTTTTTCTATCTTTGCAAAAAATTTCTTAATACTATGAGTTTGATTTTAAGTGAGCAAGAGCTTGTTCGTCGCAATTCATTAGCCGAATTGTATCAACTGGGTATCAACCCTTATCCACAGGAAGCTTTTAAAGTCGATGTGACAGCAACACAGATTCATTCAGAATTTCCTCTTAAACCGGAAGTATTTAGTCATGTGAGTATTGCTGGCCGTATCATGAGCCGTCGTATCATGGGTGCAGCTTCGTTTATGGAGTTGCAAGATGCCGGAGGACGAATTCAGGTTTATTTCAAAAGGGATGATATTTGTCCTGATGAGGATAAAACACTCTATAACACAGTTTTAAAACGCTTGCTTGATATTGGCGACATCATTGGTGTTACAGGATTTGTTTTCACAACCCAAATGGGTGAAATTACTATTCATGCTACTTCACTCAAGGTATTAAGTAAATCGCTGCGCCCATTGCCTATTGTTAAAGAAAAGGATGGCGTGATTTACGATGCGTTTACCGACGCCGAACAACGTTATCGTATGCGTTATGTTGACCTTATCGTAAATGAAGGAGTCAAAGAAACCTTTCTTCGCAGGACGAAAGTTATCAATAGCATGCGAACTTTTTTTAATGAAAAGGGCTATCTTGAAGTTGAAACTCCAATTCTTCAGCCCATTCCCGGTGGTGCTGCAGCGCGGCCCTTCATCACTCATCACAATGCATTGGATATCCCGTTGTATTTACGTGTTGCCAATGAACTGTACCTCAAGCGTTTAATTGTTGGTGGTTTTGATGGTGTTTATGAATTTTCGAAAGATTTTCGTAATGAAGGGATGGATCGCACCCATAATCCTGAGTTTACCGTCATGGAAATTTATGTTGCTTATAAAGATTATCTCTGGATGATGGACTTCACCGAAGAAATGCTGGAACGCGTCGCCAATGAGGTAACAGGTGGAACAAGCGTTGAAATCAGTGGGAAGGTCATTAATTTTCAGCGACCATTTAAAAGAATTTCGATTCTTGATGCCATAAAAGAACATACAGGTTATGATGTTTCGGGAATGAACGAAACGGAACTAAAAGATGTGTGTAGAAAGCTTGGTATTGAAACAGATGTGGCCATGGGTAAAGGTAAACTGATCGACGAAATCTTTGGCGGCCATTGTGAACATCATTACATTCAACCTACATTTATTACAGATTATCCGGTGGAGATGTCTCCTCTTTGTAAACGTCATCGCGATAATCCGGAACTTACCGAACGCTTTGAGTTGATGATAAATGGAAAAGAAATCGCAAACGCATACACCGAGTTGAATGATCCGATTGATCAGCGAAATCGTTTTGAGGAGCAGATGATGCTTTCGGAACGTGGCGACGATGAAGCAATGTTTATCGATCAGGATTTTCTTCGTGCCTTGGAATATGGAATGCCTCCAACATCAGGAATGGGTATAGGAATCGACAGGCTTGTGATGTTAATGACAGGTCAGACATCGATTCAGGAGGTGTTGTTTTTTCCTCAGATGCGTCCTGAGAAACTCCGTAAAGCTGTGAGTGCAACTGATTTTATGAAAATAGGAGTTTCTGAAGCCTGGGTTGCTCATGTAATGAAAGCGGGTTATATAACGGTTGAAAGCTTACAGTCGGAAAAAGCAGCTGTTATCCAACAGAAGCTTAACGGTTACCGCAAAAAGAATAAGCTGGAGATTCCAGCAATTCAGATGGACGAAATTGAAGGCTGGCTTGCTGGTAAAGCAAATATCGAAGAGTAACAGACGAACTGCGATTTTTAGTTGGTAATAAATTTACCAAAACAAAACTTCTTTTTCGAGATCTTATAGTGGTTTAAAAACATTTTAGACATATTTATGTATTCAAAGATAGTTCTTCACAAAGGAAAAGACTTGGCAGTGCGTAGGTTTCATCCTTGGGTGTTTTCAGGTGCGGTTCAGAAAGTTCCAAAAGGATTAATACTTGGAGAAGTAGTCCTAGTGACTGACTACCAAGGAGATGTGTTAGGAACTGCTTTTTACGAAGGAGGCAATATTGCTCTAAAAATGCTTAGCTTTAGAGAGGAAGTGGTTGACTTTAGTTTTTGGAAGCAAAAATTGCAAGCTGCACTTTCGTTACGAAAAAGACTTTTGTTAACTGATAATCCTTCCACAACAGCTTGGAGACTCGTTCATAGTGAAGGCGATGGCATGCCCGGACTTGTGATCGATATTTATGGTTCTACAGCTGTTTTACAAGCGCAGTCTGTTGGAATGTATAAGCATCGAGTTGCAATCGCTAGTGTTTTGATGGAGGTCATGGAAGGTAAAGTTCAAGCTGTTTTTGACAAAAGCGCTGAAGCACTTGAACGTATGGATAAAGAAGTAACCGATAGCAATAGCTACCTGATTGGTGAAGCAAATGAAAGTAAAGTGTTTGAAAATGAAGCTGCTTTTATTGTTGACTGGGAGAAAGGTCAGAAAACAGGTTTTTTTCTTGACCAACGTGATGCACGGCTGCTTTTAGGAAAACTATCGCAAGGTCTTAGGGTTTTGAATACCTTTAGTTATAGCGGTGGGTTCTCTGTTTTTGCGCTCAAAGGTGGTGCGAAAAAGGTTGTTTCTGTCGATAGTTCAAAACGGGCTATCGAATTGTGTGATCAAAATATCGCTGCCAATGGTTTCGGGAAACAGCATGAATCTGTTTGTATGGATGCCAAAAAATACATGGAGCAACTTCAGGGAAATGAATTTGATCTGATTGTGCTTGATCCCCCGGCATTTGCAAAAAATCACCACAACCGTCATAAAGGGCTACAAGGCTACAAGTTCATTAATTTTGAGGCAATAAGAAAAATAGCTCCCAAAGGTTTGCTTTTTACCTTCAGTTGTTCACAGGCAATTGACCGGCAGGCATTTCAAAGTATTGTTATGGCTGCTGCTATAGAAGCAGGTCGTGAAGTGCAGGTTTTATATCACCTTTCGCAACCGGCCGACCACCCTGTAAGCCTTTTTCATCCCGAAGGAGCTTACCTCAAAGGATTGGTATTAAGAGTGATATAGCTTATCCTGCTATTTACCTGCTGGTTTGGCATAGATCTGACTTGCGTCTCTGTATCCAGCCTTATCAAGGTACCAATCCGTATACAATGTACCGCCTGATTCAGCCCAATCAGCAAATTTCAGGTGTCCGTTGATAATTTGAGAACTTTCGATGGTGTAATCGAACGAGCCTGAAATATTGATAGCCCAGGGTAGGTTTTGTTGAGTTTTGTAATATCGCCCTGAAGCTGGATCAGAATTGTCGTCAGTTGAACCAAAAAGACTGGCATCAACAAGTGCAGTCGGTTCGTAATCTGGTAAATGGATTTCATGCCCGCGCACTTTGTTTACAATCAAGAAAGGGTTAAACTGTTCAATTTTAAGTGATTCGATCGTGAAAGTATTTGGGGTAAAAGCCATAACAACAGTAATAGTATCAGGATCAATATAAGGCTCACCCAAAATAACATTCGCTCCAAAACCAGAGCCTGATTGTAAAACGTTTTTGATATTGTCGAAAACAATAGCAGTTATTTTACTTTGTCCTGCTTCTGTTCCGTTCTCGTTGATTGTAATATAATTGTCGGTTATTTTGCTACCTGAAATGTTAACATCCGATGGTTGAATTTCGTTATTCAATTGAAAACCAAAACCATTTTCCAGTCCTGCGCCATTGGCTTTAACGATAAATGTTCCAATTAGTTCGGTGAGCTTATTTTGGCTATTTGTGACAATTGTAAACCGATAATCGGTAACAAGATCATTAAAATCATAATCGCCTTTACCTGGCCAAAGGTCTTCAAATGCGAGGCTTCCGTTTCCTGCAGCAGGATAATGATTATTAAAAGCTCTTGAGGGGTCGTTAGGATAATCTTCTTCATCGTCAGCAATTCCATCACCATCACTATCGGATACAGTCCCCGATCCTCCAAAAACTGTTTGAATTTCGATCGGACTTAAGGCTTTGCCATAATATTTCACATCATCAATCAAGCCATTAAAGAATTTCTGAGCTCCATTATCTGATCCAATAGAGAATGCTCTTGAGTTAACCTTTAAACTCCCCGTAAGGACCGTGCTGTTTTTTAATTGTCCGTTGACATATATCCTAAGTGCAGTACCATCATAGGTCATAGCCAAATGATACCAAACATCAAATTGTGGCAACCCATCTCCCCAATGCAGGGTGTGGCTCATGTTATCCGCAGTTCTGACATGCACATTCCAACCATCCCATTTGCCCTGTCCAAGTCCATGCCCATCCCAATCGCCTTTTTGTGCGACTTTGGTTGTCTTATTTTCGTAAGTTTTCACCCAAGCCATCATACTTATTTCAGTTACAGGGTTTAAGCTGGTATGATTGGGTATCGAAATGTTGCTGTTAATGCCGTTACACTCCACGGCTGAGCCCGACATACCGTTTGCCCATGAAATATGCGCTGCAAGGCCGTGATTGCTTCCTTTACTGTCCTGAACAGCTGTTCCGGTACCTTCGTCCAGTTTCCAGTGACTGATAAGAAATTCATCACCATTGGATGGGTTGAGTGTTTCTTCCCGAAGGGTTTCTATTTCTGTTGGGTTGAGGCTTTTGTTAAAAATCATGACCTCATCAATCAAACCACTGAAAAAACTTTGAGTATCAAGACTTCCAATAGTGATAGTTGAGGTGTTGTGGTTCAGATTCCCACTTGTTGCTGTGGTAGCTTTCTCAACACCATCAATAAATATCTTAAGATTGGACCCATCATAGGTTGCTACCAAATGATGCCAGTCGGTATCGATAACTCTGTCAGCCCAAACAGTTGTAGCTTCGTGCCATGTCGGATTATATATCCCAATCGTGATTCGGCCTCCGTCATTGATACGCAAAATGTATTTCATCCTGTGAAACATAAAGGTACCACCCTTAAAATTTGCGTCTCGTGAAAACCAAAGCGAAATACCAAATTCATTGCCAATAATATTCAATGATGCGCTATTAGGAACCTCAACTTCATTATTTTCTTCTTCTCCATTAAAAAATAAAGCCTTTCCACTAATTCCAGATTGATAAGTGGCGCCTGTAATGCTGCCGTTGTTCAGGTTATTCTCATCTTTTGCAGCCGTGCCACCCCCTTCATCAAATTTCCACCACGAAACAAGTCCATCTGGTAATTGCTGATTTGAAAGGGTGTTTTTATAACCCACCATCCCGTCAAGGTTGAGTGTAACCAGATTGCTTGTAATGGATTGTATGATACCGTTAATAAGAAGCGATTCAACATAGGCCGGAATGGTAATTTGAACAGTGTATGTGTCAGCGATATGATTGTAATAACCTTTATGATAGTTGATTAGTCCATCAGCTGAAGTGATGTTGATGACTTGTGATTGCTCGCTTGTCAAAACAATTTGGATTGTTTTTGTCGTGCTCCAGTTGAATCCGGATGGAATTACCAGACCATCAAATTTTTTCTCTGGGCTATCAGGAATAGGCTGTTTGCGACAGGAAAAAGTGGCTGTCAGCATTACCAATGCCAATAGCATTTGTATTTTGCTTTTCATAATACAAAGAATTTCTATAACAATGACAATCATTGTGCCATGTATTCATTTGCTGAAAACAGTGGCTTTCGTAATTCCCAAACCTTAATAAAAGTCTAGTATATGGAAAAAAGTGTAAAAACTGGACTTCGCTTATAGGTTTATACTGAATTTCAGGGATAAAGTTACGACCGAAACAGACGAAAAGCGAATAATATTTTGAAAAAAATTGAGCTAGATACCGGAAATAATTTTCTGCACCAGCGAAGTGGTCGAATAACCTTCAACAAGATCAATGGTTTCAACTTTTCCACCTTTGGCAGTGACTATATTGTATCCAACCACATCTTCTGCTTTGTAGTCTTTTCCTTTTACAAGTATATCAGGTTGAACCAATTGAATCAATTCATATGGAGTTGGTTCGTCAAAAAGGACTACAGCATCAACAAACCTGAGTGATGCCATTAGTGTTGCCCTTGCGTGCTGATCAACCAAAGGTCTGGAAGGCCCTTTCAAACGGCTGACAGAGTCGTCTGTATTCAGTCCAACGATAAGAACGTCACCCAAGTCAGCTGCTTTCGACAAATAATCGATATGTCCCAGATGTACAAGATCGAAACAGCCATTGGTAAAAACAACTTTTTTCTGTTGGAATCTCCACAGATGTAAGTATTTACTCAGATCATTCCAACTAAGAATACGTTGCTGAATACGTTCAAGATTTGTCATTGGATGGAGGTTTGTGATCAACAAAAAAGAGCATAACATAACCTATTGCGCCAACAAGGACGTTGAGAATGCTTTGTGCAGCATGAGTGATGACAGCAAAACTTCCAGCTGCTGTTCCGCTGATAGCGTATAACTCAGTGAGTACAGCTTTTGCGATAAAATGATAGGCTCCAATTCCGCCCGGTACCGGTGCAACTATTCCCAGACTTCCAATTGCGAGTAAAGTGACACCAGCCATAAAACTTAATCCTTCTGTTTCGGGCAGCATGCGGAAAGGTATGTACATCATCAGGATGTAAAAAAACCAGATCATGGCGGTATGAAACAAGAACAATCCTTTTTGTTTCATACGGTCGATCGTGCGGATTCCCTGCGCTAAACCAATCAACAAATTATGAATTTTTTCATACCCAGGCAGTTTTCGAAAATTATCTTTGTGCTTGAAATACAACCAGATACTCACAATAAAGACGACTAAACCAATTGCACCAAGCAAAAACAATATTCCCATGTTGGTTTCAATTTTATCAATCAGGGGCTGAGTCATTCGCACAACAAACTCACCTAATAAACTCCATTGGGTTAAAACAACAGCAAGAAGCAATAGCAGAAGTACGATAAAATCGAAAAGTCGTTCTGAGATAACAGTACCTAGCAAAGCGTTGAATGGAATTCTTTCTTTTTTCGATAGCACACCGCAGCGCATAAATTCTCCCATTCGGGGCACAGCAGTATTGGCCATATATCCAACCATCAAGGCGTAAAACGTTGTTGAAAGACGTGTTTTATACCCCATGCTATTGATTAAAAGATTCCAGCGTAACGATCTGAAAACGTGTGAAATAATGGCTAAAACCAGTCCAATAACTGCCCAAAGATAATCAGCATTGGCAATCTCCTGCATCATCTCATCGAAATCCAGTTTTCGCATACTGAGCCAGAAAAGAAACAATCCCAGGCCCAGAAAGAAAACGTATTTCAGGGTGTCGATAAGTATTTTTTTCAATTTCAAAGCTGGATTTTATTGGAATCGTCAGGGAATATGATACTGGGTTTGAAGCTTTTTGCTACTTCGAAATCCATACTTGCATACGAAACAATAATGACTTTGTCGCCTACTGCTACCTTACGGGCAGCTGCGCCATTAAGAGAAATAGTTCCACTACCGCGTTGACCTTTAATGACATAAGTATCGAAACGTTCGCCATTATTAATGTTATAAATATTCACTCTTTCATTTTCGATCAGGTTGGCTGACTCCATCAAATCCAAATCAATGGCGATGCTGCCTATATAATTCAAGTTGGCTTCCGTTACTGTGGCACGGTGTATCTTCGATTTAAGGACTTCAATATTCATGACAGGGGTGTTAGAAACACAATTACATGTAAAAGGGCGGCAAAATTACTAAAAAATCCGGATGTTGTCGATCAGTCGCACTTTACCAAGGAACAAGGCAACAAAAAGCACCATTCCTGAGGCATCGTTCCAATGCTCAACAGGTTGTAAATATTGATCTTCAGCAATTTCTACGTAATCCAACTGAAAAGCTTCTATCTGTGTTAGTTGGTCACTTGTCCAACGGCGTAATTCTTCCGGACTGAGTACATTTTTGAGCTTGATGGCCTTTTGTAATATTTCATAAATCTTTGGAGCTATTGCCCTTTCTTCAGCTGTAAGCCGCATATTGCGCGAACTCATTGCGAGGCCATCACTTTCGCGAACAATGGGGTAAGGTACTATCTCTAAAGGCATTTGAAGCATTTTTACTAGTTGCTGGATGATAGCAAGTTGTTGAAAGTCTTTTTCACCAAAATAAGCTTTGTTCGGCTCGATAATTTCAAATAATCTCTTAACAACTATTGCTACACCGTTGAAATGACCAGGGCGGAACGCTCCTTCCATAACGTTTCCTAATAAACCAAAATCGTAATTGGTTTTTTCAGGTGCGGGATACATTTCTTCAACATTGGGTGCAAACAAATAATCACAAAATACGGATTCCAGCAGCCTGCTGTCAGCTTCCATAACACGCGGATATTTATCCAGGTCTTCTTTGTTGTTGAATTGAATAGGATTTACAAAGATACTGACAACCAATATGTTGTTTTCTTTTTTTGCCCTTCGCATCAACTCCAGATGCCCTTCATGCAAAGCTCCCATTGTTGGGACAAATCCTATTGTTTTGCCGTTTTCACGTTCGTGATGTAATGCTTCCCTTAACTCTTTTATGGTAGTGTATGTTAGCATGTTTTGAATTGTTTAGTGATTAGTGTTGGTTTTGCTCCGATGAACCAGCTGAGCCAACAATTTGAAGAAAATCTTTCTCAAGGCTGATAACAGGAGTTTCGATGATTCGACCAATTTCTTTGTTATCCGAAAAGAAAATAAATGTTGGTACCTTTTCAATAGTTAAGGCACTGACATCCGCAATGCGACCTTTTTTGTGGGAATCAACGCCCACCATCAAGAGATTTTTTTGATCGAAACCGATCTCATCAAGAATTTTCAAAAATCTGGGTAATTGTTCTTTGCTATCGCCACACCAACTGCCGAAGACAATTTGAATGTGCAAATTTTTTGTTTTTTGCTTCAGATCGTTTATGGCAGCACTGTCAGGCTGGTAGCTATTATAATCATCCTGAAAAAACTGACCTATTTCACCCGTAAGCAGAGCAGAACGGTCAACCTGATCAATAAGTACAGGCCTATGCCTTACCGGGTCGTCGATTATTTGGTTCATTTGTTGGCTTTTAGCTGGAATATGAATAAGAAGGATGAAATGGAGGATAAAAAAAAGGGTGATTTTCATTTTGTTATCGTGTAAATTGTACATTCGTATATTCATTTCAGGTGCAAAAGTATAACATTAAGAACTATGAGCAATTTTAAGCAAAAGAAAGTGCTGATTACCGGCGGAGCTTCAGGAATAGGTCTATTGACTGGAAAGATGGCCCTTGAAAAAGGTGCTGGTGTATTGATTATTTGGGACATTAATGTAATACTGTTGGATAAAGTGATTGCGGAGTTATCCACCGAAGGATACCAGGTGCTAGGCCAGTTAGTGGATGTTTCTGATAGGCATTCTGTTACTGCGGCTGCAAAAACTTGTATCGAAACTGACAATATCCCTGATATTCTTATTTTGAATGCAGGAATAGTTTCAGGAAAATTCTTTCATGAACACCTGGAAGGAGAAATTGAACGTACAATAGGGGTCAATGTTTTAGGAGTTATGCTGACAGCGAAAGCTTTTCTGCCTGCAATGATACAACGAGGTTCAGGACATCTTGTAACAATTGCTTCTGCAGCAGGGATGCTTGCCAATCCACGCATGGCTGTTTATGCTGCCAGTAAATGGGCTGCTTATGGATGGTCGGAGAGCGTGCGCTTAGAGATGAAACAACTCAAAACGGGTATTAAAGTCACAACAGTGACTCCAAGTTACATTGATACCGGTATGTTTGAAGGTGTCAGCACCAATTATGTTATTCCCAAACTTACTCCAAAGCGCGCGGCTTCTGCCATTATTAAGGGAATCAGTAAGAATCGGATTTTTGTAAGGATGCCTTTCATGGTGTATACAATTCCATTTGTCAAAGGAATTCTGCCGGTTCGCTGGTTTGATTTTTTGGTTGGCAAAGGTTTGGGTGTTTATAAATCCATGCAAGGGTTCACCGGCAGAAAGTAAGTTCAGCCCCATTAAAATTAACTAAGTTGCGCCTTACGTATTTTTAGTGCTAATAGAGGCAATGATTTTATCGTGAACGAATTTCTTCTTTTTATCTTTGCACGAAACTTTAAAAATGGAACAAGCTCTTCAACCTATCGAACCTTCCGACATTTCAAGGCTGCAGCATCTTGACCGCGAAACGCTTACAGATCAGTTACAGCTGTTTATTTATGATTTGTTACAACATGATTTCGAACGCCTCTGTGCACTCATGTATCGCCATGATGTGAATGAGTTTCTTTTCAATCAGGCTTTAAGCCTTTCACGAGATGATGAACGCGCAAGAGCTATTGCCGGACTTGTAATTGATCGTGAGTTACTTAAGATAAAGACACGAGCTCTTTATGCAAGTGAAAAAAATAAAAACGCATTAGACCAATAGCATTAATGATGGAATTTGATCTTCACGCAATACTTATTGCTTTTGGTCTGACGCTTTTTGCCGGCCTCTCAACAGGTATCGGAAGTGCAATAGCCTTGTTGGCAAAGCGTACCAACACGCGTTTTCTTACGCTCTCGCTTGGTTTTTCGGCAGGAGTAATGATCTATGTTTCTTTTGTTGAGATATTTCAGAAGGGGAGAACGGTACTTATCGAAAGTCATGGAGAACTTACTGGAAATTGGATTGCAGTTGCAGCTTTCTTTGGTGGTATTTTGTTAATAGCAATTATCGACCGTTTTATTCCTACCGTTGAAAACCCTCACGAAATCAGACGGGTGGAAGATATGGATGAAGAGCAGGTTAAAAAGCGCAAGTTAGCCCGCATGGGTGTCATGACAGCATTGGCCATTGGCATTCATAATTTTCCGGAGGGGTTAGCAACTTTCACTGCTGCATTGAATGACCCCGGAGTAGGTCTTGCTATCGCCATGGCAATTGCAATACATAATATCCCGGAAGGAATTGCTGTTTCAGTACCTGTTTACTATGCAACAGGTAGTCGGAAAAAAGCTTTTTGGCTTTCTTTCAGTAGCGGATTAGCAGAACCTGTTGGCGCTCTGTTTGGTTTTTTAGTGTTGATGCCATTTATGAGTCCCATTGTTTTTGGAGTCCTTTTCGCTTTGGTTGCAGGTATCATGGTGTTTATTTCGCTTGATGAACTCCTCCCGGCTGCTGAGGCTTATGGTGAACACCACTTGTCTATTTACGGACTAGTTGCTGGAATGGCCGTGATGGCTGTAAGTTTGTTATTATTCATGTAAAAATTATAGTATGAAAATGAAAAAGCCTGCTACGTTTGACATAGCAGGCTTTTTTTCGCCACTTAAGGTTTATGAGATAGCAATTTCTCTGTTGATGGCTACCTTGGCTTCTTCGCGTTTTGGTAATCCAACACTCAGGATGCCGTCTTTGTAATCGGCTTTGATCTTTTCGAGATCAATTGCTTTTGGAAGACTGAATGAGCGACGGAAACTGTTGTAGCTGAATTCTTTGCGAATCATTTTTTCAGTTTTTTCTTCGCTCTCATTTTGTGTTTCGGCCGAGATGCTTAGAATATTGTTATCAAGGTTGATTTTGAAATCTTCTTTTTTCAATCCAGGTGCTGCCAACTCTAATGCGAAGCCTTCTTCAGTTTCTGTGATGTTGACCGAAGGCATGTTAGTGCGGTTTTCCTGTGAGCGGAAGAAGAAGTTTCTGTCAAAATCTTCCATCAATTCCGAAAGCATGTTTACCGGATGCTGATTAAATCTGATTAAGTTCATGGTTTTTCCTCCTTAATTTAATTTTTGTTTGACAATTTTTTTAATGTTTACACCAACCCCTTTTCAAAAGCTGTACCAAGTGAAATTTTTGTATGTTTCTTTTATTTATATGACATAATGGCCGATATTTACAAAAATACATATGACACAATGACATATTTGCTTTATATTTAGCTTTTGTTAACAAATTATAGATCAATAATTTATACAGAAAGCTTTCAACAGAATTGTCAGATGAGTATATTTGCCAAAAATTGATCAATAGTGACTGATATCCATAATATCATAAAGCCGAGTAGAGTTATTTACCCCATCTTGATTGGATTGGGTGTGGCAGCGTGGATGTTATGGAAGAATTTTGATGCAGAAGCTTTCAGTTTTCTAACATGGTCGTGGGCTGCAGTGCTGGGCTTGTTGGCTGCTTTTGGAATGATGGCCATTCGCGATTTAGCCTATATGTATCGAATAAGGATACTCACTGACAAACAGTTAAGTTGGAAGCAGGCGTTTGAGGTGATTATGCTGTGGGAGTTTAGCTCAGCCGTCTCTCCATCAGCGGTTGGTGGTACCGGTCCGGCTATATTTTTTCTATACAAAGAAGGAATCAACACTGGTAAGAGTACTGCTGTTGTTTTGACTGCTATTTTTTTGGATGAGGTATTTTTCATTTTGATGGTTCCTTTACTCTATCTCATTTTTGGAGATTTGGTTTTTCCTCCCGGATCATCAATGATCAACGAAGGAATAAAAATGGGATTGATATTGAGTTACAGCGCTATTTTTATATACACGGTGCTACTTGCTTACACCCTTTTTATTAACCCTTACTTTTTTAAATGGCTCTTATCTTACATTTTTCTTGTTCCTTTTTTACGCCGTTACCGCACACGCATGCGCAAATTAGCCAATCAATTAATTGTCACTTCCCGGTTGATAAAAGGCCAATCAATTTCATATTGGCTGAAGGTTAGTATTGCCACTTTCTTATCCTGGACTGCGCGGTATTGGGTTGTAAATTTTATATTTATGGCCTATTTCTTCAGCCATTTGGGTGTGATGGATCATTTACTTATTTACGCCCGTCAACTAACAATGTGGATCATTTTGCTTGTAAGCCCAACACCAGGTGGGAGTGGCATCGCAGAATTTATTTTCAGTGACTTTTTAGGCGATATCCTTCCAAATGCAGCCTGGGCAATACCAATGGCGCTGCTTTGGCGATTGATAAGCTATTACCCTTACTTATTTGCAGGAGCAATTATCTTACCCCGCTGGCTGAAAAGGGTATTCAAAAAAAAGATGGTTTACGAAAAAGTGGAATAGTTTAAAAA
>CAYXCZ010000020.1:0-88748 GCA_964463695.1 uncultured Lentimicrobiaceae bacterium
ACTATTTCGCCGGTGGATCAGGGCCGCAGGAAACGGATGGGGCGAAGAGCATCACCGCTTTTCCCAACCCAAACAAGGTAAATGCCGGAAGGCCAGGACCCAACTCCGATGGTTGCAGAGGTTAAGGCGGAATTCAGCGGCAGAATCTCACGACCGTCTATGGCACTTACCCGGTAATCAAATTTTTCGTTTGAAGAACTGAACAGATTTAAAACAGCATTGGACGGGTTCGGATAGATCCGGTAACTTTCTGCCAGCTGTATCTCATTTGTACTCAGTGAACTTGAAAACAGCCATTTATATGCGTCCGGAAATTCGCGACGCCAGAACCATTCACCATGCGCCCCATCTGCTTTGCCCACCACTTGCAAATTAAAGCCCGCAACTCCTTTTTCGTCAATGATGTCGCGCATCTGGAAGATATCGGTCATTATGCCATTCCATTCTAAAGTACCTGCGACAAAATAAATCCTGAGCCATTCGGGCAGGGAGAGCGTTTGTAACCAGGCCGGCAGTTCGTTGATGTTAAACCAGAACGAAGGCGAGAATGCTCCGGCTTTTCCAAAGGTTTCCGGATACTTTACTGCTGCATAAAACGAAATCAATCCCCCTAGCGAGGAGCCCATAATTGCGGTATGTTCTGCTTCGGGCTTTGTCCGGTAATTGAGATCAATGTAAGGCTTGAGTGTATTGCGGATGAAATCAGTGTACTCATCCCCATCGCCACCTCCGTAGGTTGGGTTTGCCCAGGCCGAATACTCGGCATCACGCAAGAATCCGCCGTTATCAATGCCTACTATTATTGCACCCGGATCTCCCGCCAGTTCAAAGTCGCGCATGGATTCATCAATGCCCCACTCTCCATTATATGCAAGCAAATCATTAAAAAGGTTCTGACCATCTTGCATGTAAACCACGCGATAACGTGTATCGGGTGTTGAAGCGTAATTCTCGGGCAACCGAACCCAGATTCTCCTGCTGCGGTTCAACTGTGGCATAAAGAAATCTGCATCCATCAGGGTTACAGAGGGCAGAGCAGTACCTGGACCTGCCGGGCCAAGGTCTTCCCATGAGAGAATGGAAATGAGCAGAGTATCGAAGGGTTGTACTGTATATTGCCGGTTTGGTATGACGTTACCACTGGCATTCCCTTCTACAGTTGCCCAGGAGCCCCGGGTAAACTTACATTGAATGGCGCCCTGAACAGGCAGAGTGATGGACGAATCCCCGTTGATTATTGAGCTAAGCATATAATCCGGATTTGCCGGATTCCAGTTATTAAAGTTTCCTGCGAGGTAAATGGGCGCCCCGGGCGGTGAGTTGGCGGGCAGACTTACAATGCGAAAGGTAACCTGCGCTTGGAGCGCAGGTAAAAATCCAATCAAAAAAATAAGAATACGAAACATCGGATTAGATTTAAAGTTGTGAAAATTGAATTCGTAAAGTATTTGGTGAAGAGTTCAATGTGCACTATTTCGCTGGTGGATTATGGCTTAGTTCTTTCTCACGAGTTAATAAATAAGACCATGAATCTTTAATTGACTCGCGGAATTCGGCCTGAAGCTGATCTCTTTTTTCCTTTCCGTTAGCTTTTTCATAAATGTCCCACACATTGTCCCTGTCAACATCTAGTGCGGCAAAGTTTGAAAAAGGTGTTGCAACAAAAAAGTCAGCGGCATCTTTGCTGCCGCCCATATAGCTATACCAAAATCCACGTGATGATCCTTCGGCCTGCTTTGTAGCATCCGACATCTGTTTAACGACTTCTCTGAATTTCGTTCCGTTGTTCACCTGCCATGAAGTAACCCACAACACCTGGTCAGAGTTGGGATACGCTTTACTGTAATCGGGCATGAACCTGGCAAAATTATCTTCGGAGGTTTCAACGTGTGGATTGATTAACGCCCTTGCAATATCACTACAGTTTTTTCCAGACTCATCCGTTTTATCCATTTCTGCCCAGTTGGCCATTCTCGAAGTCAAAATATAAACATTTCCTTCGCCATTCACCCTGCGCCACATATTCCAGGTCCAATCGCCTTTGTTTTCGATATAACATGCTTTCCAAGCTTTTACCCCTTCACGGAATTGCACATCATGGCCATTTTTAATGGTTAATTCTGAAATCGACAGCAGGAAACCTTTGTCTGCTTCCTGTGCCTTTGCACTTGTACTAATAAATGTTGAGAAAGCAAAAATCACTAATAAGAAATTTGCACTGAGTAAACTGATAGTTTTCATAGTTTATGATATTTAGTAAATACCTACTCTTTGGTTAAAGGATTTTCGGCTTGCTCCTTTGTTCGAATGAACAGAGGCAAAAGTACCTTGCCAAAAGGGTAAAAGAATAGGACTTTTATTCCAAAGTATTGGATTATTCTGCAAAATTGATTGAAAATCAATGTAATGTCAGACATTTCAGGTGTTGAAGTGTCTGATTGCAAAGAGTTGTGCCATACATTTAAAATAAAATTTTTGCTCCAATCATTCTGTAATATACTTTTGTGATATACTTTTGTGATATAAATATAAACAATGAAAACAATATCATTAAAGATAGATGACTCAATCTTCGGAGAAACTGAAAAAATCCTTTCCCGAATTAATAAAACAAGAAATCGTTACATCAACGATGCCCTGGAATATTATAATCATCATCAGCGCAGAATCTTGATAGAGAAAAAACTAAAAATTGAATCCGAACTGGTGAAAAATGAATCTCTGATTGTTCTCAACGAATTCGAAAAGATTGATTATGCAGATTAAACAATTCGAGGTCTGGATTGCAGATCTCAATCCAGAAATCGGAACTGAACCAGGAAAAACCCGTCCTGTACTGATTATTCAAACAAATCTGCTTAATAAGATTCCTCATCCTTCAACAATAGTCTGTCCTATTACCACAAACATTGAGAAAGAAGCAGAAATTTTGAGAGTACATCTCAGCAAAGGGATGGCCAATTTATTAGAAAATTGTGATATTATGATCGATCAAATTCGAGCAATTGATAATACACGGTTGATTAAAAAAATTGGAGATATTCCTACAGACTTGAAAGATATAATAAAAGAAAACATAAAAATAACTTTGGATCTGGAATAACACAACAGCACAACACGTTCTAATCGTGATTAATTTCCCGCTGCAAAAGACCCCACGACACACTAACCTTGTCTGGCCAGTGAACGATAACCAAAATAGTAGTCTGTTAACTTATTCCTGGTTTTGATCCGTGTACTCAGATGGACTACAACCAAACTGTTTTTTGAATGCTCTTGAAAAATAAGCATTATCAGAAAAGCCTACAATATAACAAATTTCGGAAACCGACCCTGCTTTTTGCTTCAGCAAGTCGGCTGCCCGTTGTAACCGGAAAGTGCGAATCAACAGTCCAGGCGGCTGGTCAATAAGTGCATTGAGTTTCCGGCTGAGTTGGGTAACACTCATGTTTGCATTTTTCGCAAGTATTTCGACGGAGAATTGTTCATCACCAAAGTTTGTTTCGATTGTGCGGACAATTTTTTCTAAAAACACCTGATCAGCCGAAACAACGCTAACCTCAGAAGGTTTGATGACTACAGATTTACTAAATTGCTTTCGTAGCTGAAGACGCTGTTGAAGAAGGTTAACAAGAGTGGCTTTCAGTTCTTTAGCGCTGAAAGGTTTAGTCAGATAAGCGTCAACACCGGATTCAAGACCTGTAATTTTATCATCAAGACTACTCTTGGCAGTTAACATGATCATTGGAATGTGGCTTGTTTTTTCGTCCAGTCTGATGGCTTTACAGAACTCAAAGCCATCCATTTTGGGCATCATAACATCGGTAATGATCAAATCGGGGATCTTTTCCTGAGCGATTTTTAAACCTAGTTCCCCCTGTGGGGCTTCAAAGGTTTGGTAGTCATCCTCTATTTGTTCGCGAATGTATGTACGCACATCATCATTATCCTCAACAATAAGAACGATTTTTTTATCATCCTTTAGTTGTTGGGTTTCAAAAACACTTGCATCAACGGGCTGTACGTCGTCAAGTTCTGTATATGCGCTATAAGTTTTGGTTTCCTCAGAACTTTTTCCCAAAACAGGGGTGGTAATTTTATTTACAGTCTCAACAGGCAGGGTGACAATAAATTCAGCCCCTATACCTACGGTGCTGAGCACTTTGATTTTACCATTGTGCAAAAGAACGAGCTCTTTTGCAAGTGCGAGACCTATTCCTGTTCCTTCGTGTTCGCGCGTATTTGAGCCATCCACCTGGTAAAAACGATCAAAAATATTTTCCAGCTTATCCTCAGGAATACCGCATCCTGAGTCTTTCACGGATATTTCGATCGAACCATCATTGGTAAAACCAACCTTGACTTTTATTTCTCCGTTTTCAGGAGTAAATTTGAAAGCGTTGGATATCAGGTTATAAAACACCTTTTCCATCTTATCTGTATCAAATAACACGATAATAGTATCGGATACAGCTTCGAAGTTGATTGCGATCTTTTTATCAGTAGCCAATGATTCGAATGAGAATAAAAGATTTTTGAGAAAAGAGACGATGTTATTGTTTTCGGCATTCAGCACCATGCTACCTGCTTCAAGTTTCGATAAATCGAGCAACTCATTGATGAGCTTAAGCAGCCTTCGAGAATTACGATTGGCAACCTGAAGTTTCCCTTTTTCCCTGTTGTCGATGCCTGATGACATGACACTTTCAATCTGTCCGAGAATCAGCGTAAGCGGTGTGCGGAATTCATGAGAAATATTAGTATAGAACTGTGATTTCATCTGGTCGAGGTTTCGCAGAGAATCGCTTTTTACCTTTTCGAGTTTTAACTGGTTTCGTAAGCGGATTCGGTTCAATTCGTAACGTCTGATCCTTAAAAGTACCAGAAGAAAGGCCATAACATAACTTAGTATAGCCCACCATGTTAACCACCAAGGCGATAGAACTTCGAAGCTATATGCAATTGGCTCACTCCAGACACCATCCGGACTTTTAGCCTTAACCTTAAAGGTATAGTTGCCTTTTGGAAGGTTACGGTAGTCTGCAGTTGATTTTGGGCCAGGCGCACTCCATTGGTCATCAAATCCTTCCAGTATATATTGATACTGCACTAAAGATGGCCTCTTTGTTTCAATACCAACAAAATCGAAACTGATGCTATTAAAGGAAAATGGAAGCACAAGGTTCTCAGGAACGGAATGAAATCGCCTGATTCCATCGAAACGAATGGAATGAAACTTGAATATCATAGAATCCCGTTCTGAAGTGCTTAATATTCTTTCAAAAACGCTTAACTCATCATGAACAAAAGCAGGCACATTGCCGGCTGATTTATTATCAGCGCTTTCTTTCTCTTTCGCCTTTTTAAGACTATGCCAGCTGATATTTTCATTGTTGATCCGGATCTTTTGGATCAAAATATTAGGTGCTTTTGTTGATTTATGCACTTTTTTGTAATCAAATCGTACCAGTTTATCACCTGTTCCCATCCATACAAAACCCTGACTATCAAGATGCATGCTGTAGTTGTTGCTGACATCCTTGATAGGATAACCGGTTTTTTGGTTGAAAACTTCAATTCCATCTTTAGCAATTTTATTTCCATCACCCAATCCCCCTTTAAGCACCGTCAACCCTTTACTTGTTCCAATCATGATATTGCCTTCATCATCCTCAAGAATGCCATAAACCACATCGTTGGCAAGCCCGTTAGCTGTGTTGAAATTTTCAAAAACGGTTGCATCTGCCTGAGCATAATTGTTTTTGTTCATTTCTTCCAGTTTATTTTTTCTAATAATTGAAACCCCTCCACCCCAGCTGCCAATCAAAAGATTACCAAAACGGTCTTGAGTTACAATTGATAATTTGTTGTCGGGAAGCCCTTGTTCTTTTGTGAAATTGATAAATCTTTTACCATCAAACCGGCTTAACCCACCCCTTGTTGCCAACCAAATTGCTCCCTCTTTGTCTTCGTGTATATTCCAAATGGTGTTGTGCACCAATCCTTGTTCTTTTGTGAAATGAACAAAGCTTTTGCCATCAAACATGCTGAGCCCTCCTTCGTAGATTCCAAGCCAGATATTACCCTTTCGGTCCTCTTTCAGACTTATGACACCGTTATCAATCATGCCCTGACTGGTTGTATAATTGGTGATGGTTTTCCCATCGAACCGGCTAAGTCCGTTACCAGAGCCAAACCAAAGATGACCATTTTTGTCGAAAATCATTGTCATGGCATCATGATAAGATAACCCTTGATCTGCAGTATAACGAATGAATGCATCGTTGTTGGGCTTGATCCTGTCGAACTCCAGTTTTGTAATACCATTTTCCTGAACTCCAAACCACAAATTGCCATCAGAGTCTTCTTCCATCGAAAAAACTGCCTTACCGATGAGCCCCTGATTTTGACTGTATTCCAAGGTGTTAATCCCATCAAACCGACTTAATCCACCACCGATAGTGCCAAACCAAATACTGCCTGTCGCATCTTCGGTAATGCAGATGATGCTATTGTTTATTAATCCCTGTTTTGAAGTAAAATTTAAAAAGGAGGAATCAATCGTGCGAAATGCAGATACACCAGCCTTCGATCCAAACCAAATAATCCCGTCGCTGTCCTCAAAAACAGAGGTGATTTTATTACTCACAAGTCCTTCATCAGTAGTATATCTGACAAAAGGAGTAGTTCCGGCGCTAAGCTTTTTCGGGTCAAACCGTAGTGCACCCATGTTAGTTCCAAACCATATACATCCATCGCGGTCTTCAGCTATGCATTCGACCAAAGCTTTTTGCAAACCAATTATTGTTGAATAATCAGAAAAAGAAACTTTTCCGGAGGGTACAGTTAATGGGTCATATTTAAAAACCCCTTTATCGGTTGAAATCCAAATATTTCCATTCCTGTCTTCGGTTACAGCTGAAATATAGGTTCCTGAAATACCATGCTTTTCATTGTATTTAACAAATAGTTCGGGTGTTGTGTCGTTATTTGAAGGTGAATACCTGCACAGACCCTTTATTGTTGCAACCCAGATATTACCTTGCAAGTCTTCGAGCAATTGATTTACATTGTTATTTGGGAGCCCATGTGCTGTGGTGAAGTTCTGAAACGAAACTCCATCATATTTACTCACACCACCATAAGTGCTAAACCAAATATTTCCTTTGCTGTCTTCTGTAATACAATTTATGAGATTATGTGCTAAGCCATTCGCTGAAGTATAATTTATGAATGATTTTCCATCGAAACGGCTAACTCCGTTGCCAGAAGTACCAAACCACAGATTTCCGGCATTATCTTTAAAGCTGCATAATATACTGCTTAAAGCCAAGCCTTGGTCGGTATTGAAGTTCTGCATGGTAATGAAAAAGTCAGCATGATGCCTTACAGGAAAGGGTTTTTGAGATAAATCAATTGTCTCAGGCAATGAATGTTCGCTTAGTAGTTTAACTACCGGATTACCTAAACTTACAACTACCGGTGCTTTTATGGAATCTCTGTTATCGAATTTTTGCTGAGAGAGTACCTCAGGTTGCTGATTGCAGGCAACAAGGAAAATGAACAGCATACATGTACATAAAAACATGTATGTTGCCTGAACTTTATTCATCTGATAAGTAGTGATTCTAATTCCTTTTTAAAACTTAAGTTGTTAATTAAAAGGAAGTTGTGTAAATAGATTTACATATACCCTTTTATTTAATCGGGTAAATATATAAAAATAGACGTATTTATATCTATGTAAAGAAAACAGGAATAAATATTAACAACTATTGACTTACATCACTTTGATAAATGTTGGACGAAGTGCCTTATGCTAACATATTAAATGTTTCGATTTTTGGATCTTTTTCATCTAACTGAAATGGGGTAACTCCATGAACAACAGTATCACAGCCAGTTACGAATTCCTTCAATTGATTTTTGTTTTCAACATTTAATGGAACAATCTGTAAATGTTCTGCATTGGGTAAAGATTTCAGATGGGAGTATTTTTCAGGTTTACTAATATCTGTTGCCGAAACCCTTACCTTATACCCTTCATGTAAAAACTTCTTTGTTATGTGACTTCCAATAAAACCAGAACCACCGATAATTCCAACTGTTTCATAACGTGCTGATTTTGTTAAAATTAATTTTGATAATTTCAGCAATCCTACCGAATTCAAAGAAAGGAATTGATTACATTTTTTTGTACCACATATACCAGGTTACTTTCCTGAGACTGGCATCTTTTTTCCTTTCCAGTTTCTCAGCCTCCTCAATTGTTGAAGGACTTTTAATGAGAACCTCATCACCTGGCTGCCAATTTGCAGGTGTTAAAACATCGTAACTTTCTTGTGTTTGCAATGCAATTAAGGTTCTTTTTATTTCTTCGATGTTGCGTCCTATCGAATTTGGGTAGTGAAAAAATGCACGAATTTTATTGGTAGGATCAATGAAAATAACCCCTCTGATATCCTTTTTTTCATCCGTTTTTGACTGCAACAAACCATAAACTCGAGAAACTTCCAGCTCACTGTCAGCTATAAGCGGGAAATCTATTTTTACCGGTTCAAATCCTTCATAACTTATTGATTCCATAGATTTTACCCACTCGATATGACTGTTAAGGCCATCCGTTGAAATAACAAGTAACTGTGTTTTCAATTTTTTGAACTCCTCTTGACTTGCTGCAAGTGCTAATATTTCAGAGGTACATACTGGAGTAAAATCGGCTGGATGACTAAAAATAATTTTCCATTTCCCAAAATAATCATCAGGAAAATTAATTTCTCCCATGGTTGATATCGCTCTAAATGAAGGGGCTGTGCCCGAAGTAAGCGGGCCGTTTCTTTCTTTTTCAGTTTGAGATATCCCATTCACTGAACTTAGCAAAACGAGTAAAACGAGTAGTACATTTTTCATAATCCAAATTTTTATTAATTTATTGTCAGATGAAGTTTATAATTGTTTTTTAGTTTATAATGTTGGCAAACGCGCAGTCGAATTGTGACTACAGTTTTAGGAGTAAAGCTGTGTTTTAGAATGAAGATATTCAACTGTCCATTTGCCAACATTTTTTTAGTAGAGATAGAGGTTCTAGTATTTAAAAATCAAAATTTTGTGCCTGATAATTTTTTCTTTCGTTTATTAAATTACACATCACAAAACTACAACCACATGTAATTTAAAGTCTTGTACTTTTCATGCAATTAGTTGGACTTTCTTGACAGGCTACTTGTTTTTTCTAAAGGGAGGCACCAAAATTAAATTTTCCCGCCTTAATTTCCTTAGCCTGCAAATAATTACTTGCTGGTTTTTTGTGAAATAGGATTAAATAGGTTGAAGAATTTTCCCTTAAGACGGTTTTTATAACTTTCAGACACTTAAAGACTCATTAAAACTTGAGTTTTATTCGTTGAAAACGTAATATCATAAATGACTTAGTCTGGGTTCGCTATCATGTTGGGGGATGAAATCAATTTCTTCTTCAATATCATTTCGGATCTGAATCTAAATCAGGAAAAGGGAATTGGCCTTAAGTCAGAAGGAATAGTTAAAGACTCAATTCTTTGACTAAAAAAAGCATTATGTATTTTCTCAGCTTTCTGTAGATGATGTGAAGCCCGTGCTATTCAGCCTGAGCCAGTAATAAATTGTTTATATAAGCTTGATTATCAGAAATATACAAACCAAGACTAAGACTTACCAATTCAGCGATGTCATAGTTTTTCATCCGTTCTTCCTGATTTTTATATTTGATTCCATCAGTCATCATCACCATGCAGAAAGGACAAGCAGTAGCAATGATATCAGCGCCGGTTGCTATTGCCTCCTCCGTGCGTTCAATAAAAACTTCTTTAGTGCCTTTTTCAGCTTCTTTAAACATTTGGCCTCCTCCTGCACCACAGCACAAACCAAAACTGCGATTACGTTTCATCTCAACTTTTGTGGAAGGAATGCCGTCCAGAATGCTTCGGGGAGCATCATATTCTTTATTGGCTCTGCCCAGATAGCAGGGATCGTGAAAAACAATCGTTTTATCCTTAAATAATTTGGAGTCAAAACGCAACTTCTTTTCGCTGATTTGTTTCTGAAGAAATTGTGTATGATGCCACACTTCATAGTTTCCCCCCAGATCAGGATATTCGTTTTTTAGCGTATTGAAATCGTGTGGACAGCATGTGACAATTTTCTTAACACCATACATATCAAGAATTTGAATATTTGTAAGTGCTTGCATTTGGAATAGCATCTCGTTGCCTGCCCTTCGGGCCACATCACCACTGTCTGATTCTTCTGTCCCTAAAACAGCATAATCAACTTTAAGAAAGCTCAGAATCTTGGCAAATTCACGCGTAACTTTTTTATACCTGTCATCAAATGCACCAGCTGAGCCCACCCAAAACAGCCATTCAGGCTGATGTCCGCCTGCTGCTGCTTCTGCCATAACAGGCACCTTAATTTTGGTCTTATTTTCCATGATATAATAGATTTGGGTGGTTAAACAGTTTCATTTATAAAAAGGTCATCAGCCCATTTCATTCGATCCTGGGGCGAAAACTGCCATGGCGCACCATTATTTTCAATATTGGTAAAGGCATTATTTAGTCCTGCTGGCGCTGCTGATTTTTCCAGAACGAGATAACGTCTCATATCCAAGATGAGCGATGGTTGATGGATATTTACCGGACATTCCTGCGCGCAGGCATTGCAAAGAGTGCAGGCCCACAATTCCTCTTCAGTAATATAATCCCCAATTAACGATTTGCCATCAGAATAAGTACTTCCAGAGGCATGCAAGCCCGGCCCTTTTTCTTTCATCCTCGCCCTGACATCCATCATTATTTTACGAGGCGATAATAATTTGCCGGTAATATTGGCCGGACAAACCGCCGTACAACGACCACACTCCGTGCACGAAAGGGCATTCATATAATTAACCCAGGTGATGTCTTCTGCATCTGAAACACCAAATTTTGGAGGAGCTTCGGTGCTGGCTGAAAATGCACTTTGAGGATCAAGCATCATCTTGACTTCTTTGGTGATGCTTTCCATATTTTCGGCATAGCCCAACGGACTTATACGGCTGACGAAAACGTTAGGTACCGACATAAACACATGAAAGTGCTTGGAATATGGAAGGATATTGGCAAAAACAAAAATCAGCAGAATATGTGACCACCAGTTGAACTCATGCAAAAAGTGTATTTGTGAAGGATTTAATGTTGTGAAAAAGGAAGCAATAAAAACACTCACAGGATAAACCCCGGAAAGCTGTTCATCAGGGGAATTTACTTCCAAAAGATAAAAGGTGTTCATACCTAAGAGGCTCACCATTAAAAACAGGATAAAACTGAGAGCCAAATTAGCATCAGCTTTTGAAAGCGGCTTCATTTCAGGTCCATAAAACCGCTTTACCTTGATGAATAACCTGCGCGAAAGGAAGACAAGAATAGAAATGAAAATAATAGCAGCAAACACATCGCCGGTTGCCATCAGGACATCATAAAGAGGCCCAAGAGCTCCAAGTACCCTTTCAGTACCAAAAAGGCCATCAATAACCATTTCGATACTTCCGATAAGTATTACCAGAAAGCCCCAAAAGACCAAGGCGTGCAAAAATCCCATTACAGGATGCCGAAAAATCTTCGTCTGTCCAATGGCAACTTCCAATGTAATCCTGATGCGCTCAGGTATATGGGTTAAGGGAAGTTTTTTTGTAAATTTAAAATTGTTGAAAAGCTTCCGCATCGTCCAGGCAAAAGTGGCCAGGGTTGCGAGTAATGCCAGTGAAAAAATGAGTTGTTTGAGCATAAACCAGATGTTTTGTGTTCGTTGCTTGCAATATTACAGCATTTTAGGTAATAAAAGAAAGCTTCGACAGCAACAAATTTCGGAAAATCACTTTTTTGAAAGCCTAACAAAGATTAACTACCCGATTAGTATCGTAAAAAAATCTTAACAACCAGTTACTTAGATAATTATTTAGTCTCTTTCCAAATTTTAAACTTGTTGCTTTTGTTAAACATTCTACTCATTGACAACAAACGAATAAACTTTAATTAAAAGCAATTTTTTATAAATATAAAAGCGGGATTATATTCCCGCTTTTTGTCTAACCAACACAAAACTAAATAATTATGAGAAAAACAGATGCTTCTTTGTCAAATAGTTTATCGGATATCCAATTTTACTTACACATGTGCTGTGCAGCAATTTTGGACGTATTAAAAGGGATATCGTCAATATATTCTTCTGAGGTTAATCGTGGTAATGTTTCTTTTTCCATGTTGAAAAGAGCATCTTCAGCAATTTTTTCAGTGTCAAATGGAATATCATTTACATATGCCTCTTCTTCAATTTTGAAGTTTACTCCAATCGCCTGCTCAAAACTAATTTTGCTGGCAACGCTGAAGGTGTCGAACGGAATATCGTTGATGTATGTCTCCTCTTCGAATTGAAAGTTAAATCTTTCGGCTTGTAGTGAGGTAAAACTGAAAAGTACGATTGCGAGGGTGATGAGTGTTTTCATTTTATTTATTGTATTTATTTTCATTTGTTAATTTGGTATCATTATATCATTAACCGTGCCATAATTTATAAAATACTGTATAATAACAACATAAATAAATTTCATCAAATTTTTTTATTGATAAAAAGTGTGCGAAACCGCAAAATTTTGTGCGCTTGCGTACAGTTTTTCATGAAATATTTTCAGGTTTTATTATAAATAGACTCGGTAAGGTAATGTAGGAATCAGAATATGCGGTATAACCGATGGGTAATCTAAATCTTTTTTGACCTTGTAATATTCCTTGATCATTTAACATCATTAGGATGTCAAAAAAAAACTGCCGGAAATTTTCCGGCAGCAAATTTTAATAAGGTAATTTAAAATCGTAAAAAAGTTGACTATTCCACTGTAACTGATTTAGCAAGATTTCTTGGTTGATCCACATTGCAATTACGCATAACAGCAATATGGTAGGCAAGTTTTTGCAATGGAACAGTTGCAAGTAACGGAACAAACATTTCTTCAGTTTCTGGTATTTCAATCACATAATCAGCAAGGTGTTTAACTTCTTTATCACCTTCAGTGACAATAGCTATAACCTGTCCTTTTCGTGCCTTTACTTCCTGAATATTACTAACAACTTTATCATATGTACCCTTGTTTGTGGCTATTACAACAACAGGCATCTCTTCATCAATCAATGCAATTGGGCCATGCTTCATTTCTGCAGCAGGATAACCCTCGGCATGTATGTAGGAGATTTCCTTCAATTTTAGGGCTCCTTCCAGAGCAACAGGGAAATTATATCCCCTCCCAAGGTAAAGGAAATTGCGAACGTCTTTAAATTTCTCAGCAATTTCAATAACTTTCTTACTAACTTTAAGTGTCTGTTCAACCTTTTCGGGAATCAAACTTAGCTCAGTAATTAATTGCATAAAACGTGAACGTCCAATTGTTCCGCGCAGTTGAGCCAGCCTCAGAGCCATGAGCGTGAGAACGGTAACCTGAGCCGTAAAAGCTTTTGTTGAAGCAACACCTATTTCTGGTCCGGCATGTGTGTAAGTGCCTGCGTGTGTTGCTCTCGCGATTGAAGATCCAACGACATTGCATATACCCAGAATGGTAGCACCTTTTGATTTCGCTAGTTCAATAGCAGCAAGGGTGTCGGCTGTTTCTCCAGATTGGGAGATGGCGATAACCACATCCCGTTCATAGATGACCGGGTTTCGATAACGAAACTCAGATGCATATTCAACTTCAACAGGAATGCGGGCGATATCTTCAAAAAGATACTCTCCAACGAGTCCGGCATGCCATGATGTCCCACAAGCTATAATGATTATTCTGTTGGCATTGAGCAACTTCTGCTCATAATCAATAATACCTCCCAGAGTTACAGTTCCTTGCTCGAGATGGATACGGCCCCGCATACTATCCATGATGGAGGTCGGTTGCTCATAGATTTCTTTCAACATGAAATGCTCAAAACCACCTTTTTCGAGGGCAGTCAGATTCATTTCCAGCTTTTGAACATAAGGAGTCTTTTCTTGATTACGTATTGTCTTTATTTTCAGATCTTTATCACGCCTTATCAAAGCCACTTCTTCATCATCGAGATAGACTACATTTTTAGTGTACTCAATAATAGGCGTTGCATCAGAGGCAACAAAGTAATCATTTTGGCCGATTCCAATCACTAACGGACTGCCTTTTCGTGCGGCTATTAACGTGTTTGGATCATTTTTATCCATTACTACGATTGCATAAGCTCCGGTTACCTGATTAAGAGCAATGCGAACAGCCTCAAAAAGGCTCACTCCTTCATTCAACTTTATGTCTTCAATCAGGTTTGTGAGCACTTCCGTATCTGTACTTGACTGAAAAACATAACCCCTGCTTTGAAGTTCCTGCTTCAATAAAGCATAATTCTCTATGATTCCATTGTGAATCAGCGCTATTTCTTTGCTTTGAGAGAAATGTGGATGCGCATTTACCTGATTGGGTTCGCCGTGTGTTGCCCAGCGTGTGTGAGCAATACCAATAGTTCCGCCCAAATTGGCATGCTTAACATGTTCTTCCAGGTCTGAAACTTTTCCTTTGGTTTTATATACCAGCAATTCTTCTTCAAGTAGCGCAACACCGGCACTGTCATATCCTCTATATTCCAGGCGTTTAAGCCCATTGATAAGAATAGGATAAGCTTGTTTTGGACCTACATACGCAACAATTCCACACATTTTTGTTTTATTTTTGGGTTACGATACACATCTTTATCTTTGGATAAGATGTCGTTTAGTATATTTTTAGCTAAATTAATCCTTTTTTTACGGATTGGTACTTTTAATGGCAAATTTTTTCATTCTTGAATTCAAGAAAATTTTCCTATCACTGATTGTTGCAAATCAATCACAAAGCACACTAAAATCACAGGCATTACAAAAGTACTCCAGACTTTATCAGCATTGGAGAATTTTATGTATAAAAGCAGGTTAGTCGTTTACAATCGTATAATTCAATTGTAACTGAAGTCGGGTAAGTGTATCAACTTGTGGATCAGTCCCATTCAGTATCAGCCTGTTGGCTCTTGCCGATGAACCTTGTATGAAGAGCAATAGTCCCGGATCATCGGTGAGACTATCGTTGCTAAGTAACTCTTGTACATATCGGTTTAATCTAAATTGGTAATTGTTGTAACTCGAACGATAACCACCGCCGAAATAGGATTCGCCTTCAAGCTGGTCATCCAAAATACTGTATGTTCCGTCATTATTGTTGCGTACAAGAGCCAGCTGTGTTGGCGCATAATACATGACCGTATCGAGACTCATGCCGGTAAAAATCATCTTAGCTTCGTTAACAATGATTTTACCATTAGCACTTTGTTGAATATCACTCAGTCCCGGGAAACGCAGGCGTGCTTTAAGTCCGCTCATAGCCTGAAGATAGAATTTGTTTCTGCCAAGAAGTGTATCGCCATTCACAACCTGATTTTTGAATTCACTTTCAGCATCGGCATAATCGAGGTGAGTGTATCTGTTGTAACGTGCTTCGGTGCTGGTAATAAAAAATTCATAACGAAGTGAATCTTCCGCATCATTACTGTAATAAATTGTCATGCGCGAAAGGTTTACAGGCAGGTTGAAATACATGATTGCACCGCCTTGGCTTACTGCATCAGCCGTTACATATAATCCATCAAAATAGTCAAGAAAAGCATCATTTGAAGACAAATCATCCGTAGTGGCGGCCAGAAGTTTATTTCCTAAAGCAGGCGATAAATCGCTCAGGCGTACCCGAATGAGTGGTGATAAAGTGTCTTCATCAAATACAAAAGGTGTTTTAGGTTTCGGGGCAAAGCTGTAATTGGCATAGTCTGTAACATCTGTCGGTTTGATTTGATTAGAAAAATAGGCCGAGTCAATGCTCAAACTATCAAGCAGTTCGTATACATGAATGGTTTGAATGGTAGTTGTATCACCATAATAACCGGAATATGCGAGCTGTAATACCAAAGAATCCAATTGAGGATTGGTTCCGAAATCATGGGTGCTTGTTGAAAGACGAACCTGTGTGTAGAATCCTGCCACAGTTGTGCCAAAAATAGGATCTTTCATGCTTCCCAACAGATTTGACTCAGTATGATCTGTTCGAACCGAATCTTCCTTAACACTGTAAGCAATGATATCGATGGTATCGGAATAGTGAAGTTGTATTAATCCCTGATTGGGTTGCAAATCGGCACCGATTTGATTTGGGCGTTTTGTACAGGCACTGGAAAGCAGTAAAAAATTAACAAAAAATAAGACTAAAAGCCACTGATTAAGGCTAAGAAATGTGTTTTTCAATGTCGTGAAATTAACGTTTTGTAATTATTTTTTTCCAAGTAAGCTGTCGAAAAAGGCATTATACGGCTCAATATAGTTTTCAACGCTTGGGTGAACCAGAATCGGTTTTTTCTTATCTTCCAGATATTCAAGAAGTTCCGGATTCACTTTTTCGCTGGCAACAATGATGGCATCAGCATAGTCAATGGCAGCTTTAGTAATATTAACGTAATTGGATTCTTTATAGTATTTCAGATCTTTAGGCGTAATGCCGGGAAGGCGTAGCTTTTTTTCAAAAGAATCTCTGAATGTTTCTTTGAAATCGTCTCCGTAAAGCGAATAAACAACTTTAGAATCGGAAAATAACGGATTATCTTTGAATGCACGTTTGACATAGAGAGGTACTAAAGCCGACATCCATCCTTGACAATGGATAATATCGGGACCCCATCCAAGTTTTTTAACAGTCTCAATAACGCCTCTCGAAAAGAAAATCGTTCGCTCATCATTGTCTTCATAAAAGCGACCAGCCTTATCTTTGATGGTGAATTTACGATGAAAAAAATCCTCGTTATCAATAAAGTAAATCTGCATTCTTGCTTGTTGAATGGAGGCAACCTTAATAATCAATGGATGGTCTGTTTCATTGATAATCAAATTCATACCTGATAATCGAATCACCTCGTGCAATTGATTGCGACGCTCATTTATACTTCCAAAGCGTGGCATAAAAGTGCGGATTTCTTTACCCTTTTCCTGAATTCCCTGAGGCAAAAACCTTCCGATTTTGCTCATGTGGGTCTCTTTCAGATAGGGCGTGATAGCTTGCTCAACAAAAAGAATCCTTGATTTTTCCATTATGTTTTTATTGATGAACGATGTAAATAAGTGTGCAAAGGTAAGCAAAAAACAAAAAAAACACAAACAACTGATTTCAATGGGATTTAATGCATAAAAAAAGGAGATAAGCAGCCTGCATTACCTCCTTTAATGATTATTCATAAAATTGGTTTAACCTCTGAAAAACAGCGCTTTAATAATTTCTTTGGCCATTGCAGGGTTTTCTTTCAAACGACGGGTGGAATAAGCAAACCATTGATTACCGAAGGGAACATAGATACGCATACGATGCCCGGCATCAACAATTGATTTGCGTAATTGAGGGGTAACACCATAGAGCATTTGGAATTCATATTTTTCACGCGGTACTTTGTATTTTTCGATGAGTTTATAGGCTCCTTCAACTAAAAATTTATCATGCGTTGCAATCCCGGGATAATTCCCGTTTTTAAACATAAACTCCAGATCTTCAAGGAAGTGCTGATTTATCTCAGCGTATTTCTTGTATGCAATCTTCTCAGGCTCAACATAAATACCTTTGCATAACCTGTAACTAACAGGAATTTCTGATGTTTGTAGATCAAGCAGTTGATTGATATCTCCTAAGGTGCGTTTCAGGTACGCCTGAAAAACAAGCCCTACATTAGCGGGAAACTCAGCTTTTAATTTTCTGAAAAGTTCAATCTCCAAGTCAACGCATTGGGAATCTTCCATATCGATACGCACAAAGTTGTTGTAAGAAGCAGCTTTGGCAACAATTTCACGGATGTAACCATAGCACACATCTTTATCGATAAGTAATCCAAACATGGTTGGCTTCAAGGAAAAATTCCCATCGATTTTTGCCTTTTGAATAGTTTCAATGATATTCAGGTACTCGTTTTTATTGTCCTCTGCCTGATTTAATTTTGTGATAAATTCACCCAACAGGTCAATTGTAACCATCATGCCTTCTTTGTTCAGCTGGCGGCTAATTTCAATGGCATCTTCAATTTTTTTACCGGCAATGTAACGTTTGGAGAACAACCATACGAGATTTTTTGGCATATATGGCAACATGCCTGCGATCATTTTGTTTATCCACATCATAGCGTTAAGATATTATTCAATAATAATCTGATTTTTTTACTTTCAAATATTGAAAGGCTTTAATTTTTTTATCGCGCAAAGGTAGTAAAAGCGTTCATCTGTTAAGAAACTAACAAAGAATTTTTCAAACGATTGATGAGTAGCCTTTTTTCAGTTAAAGTCAACTATATCTAATGATTGGTTAAGAATAGGAAGTAGATAAGCTGCAGGATTGAAGTTGTTAAAGGAAAAGACTCATCAACTGTTTGTTACAAAATCGAACACTTTTTACACAGTCTTTTTTGAGAAATAGCCATCAATACTATCGTTTCCACTTTGTTTCGGCTGATAAAAATGTTTTTTTAATTTTGCACAACATTAAACCCCCCCAATCATGCCTCTTTTAGGGAGTATTATAAAAAAAGCCTATGAATTGCGGAATATGCCTGTTGAGTTGAAGAATCAACGGCAAAACCCTGTTTCGGCACAAATCGCTCAGCTAAAGAAACTTTTACAAAAAGCTGAATATACAGCCTTTGGTGAGGAGTATAATTTTGAAGCTATTCTTGCTGATAAGAATATCGTTGAATCATTTGCCAAAAGAGTTCCGGTTTTCGATTATAACGCAATGTACAAACAGTGGTGGTACAGGGCATTAAATGGTGAAGCTTATGTTACATGGCCCGGCAGGGTGAATTATTTTGCTTTGAGTTCAGGTACATCTGAGGCTTCAAGTAAACATATCCCCATCACTCAGGACATGCTTACGTCGATAAAAAGAGCTAGTATCCGGCAGTTGGTTTCTGCCTCCAAATATGATTTCCCCGTTCATTTTTACGAAAAAGGAATTCTTATGATTGGCGGCAGCACGCATCTTAATTACAATGGCACTTATTTTGCCGGTGATCTTTCTGGTATCACAGCGGGTAATATTCCTTTTTGGTTTGAGCATTTTTACAAACCGGGACGCCGTATTTCAAAAGCAACAGATTGGGCTACAAAGTTGAATGAGATGATAAAGAAAGCACCATCATGGGATATTGGAGTAATTGTTGGTGTTCCGGCATGGGTACAAATACTGCTTGAACGCATTATCAAAGAGTATAATCTTACTACTATACACGATATTTGGCCCAACCTCACAGTCTATGTCCACAGCGGGGTTTCGTTTGCTCCTTATGAAAAAAGTTTTGAAAAGCTTTTCAGCAAGCCTGTTATCTATTCCGAAAGTTATCTCGCCTCTGAAGGTTACATTGCATACCAAACAAGGTTGGACAAACGCATCATGCAACTGATTGTTGATAATGGTATTTACTATGAATTTGTGCCTTTTAACCAACAAAATTTTGATGAAGAAGGTAATTTGCTTAGCAATCCTCAGGCTCTGAGTTTACAACAGGCCCAAAACAATGTAGAATATGCTTTGTTACTTTCAACAAACGCTGGTGCTTGGAGGTATTTGATAGGTGATACAATCAAGTTTACCAATGTGGAACAGTGTGAAATAATCATTACCGGACGCACAAAGCAGTTTCTTAGTATCTGTGGCGAACATCTTTCTGTTGAGAATATGAGTCGTGCAATTGAGCTGCTTCAGGAAGAAATGAATATAACAGTTAAAGAATTTACTGTGAGTGGATTCAGACATGGATCAATGTTTGCGCATCGTTGGTATCTTGGAACCGATGATGAATTTGATACCGTTGAGGCTATCAAAAAAATTGATGGCTACCTCAATCAGCTGAATGATGACTATATGGTAGAACGAACAGAAGCAATTACCGATATTTTCATGGAAGTGGTCCCAACAAGAGTGTTCTATGAGTATTTGAAAAAACAAGGCAAAGAAGGGAGTGCAAATAAATTTCCACGTGTTTTGAAAGGTCAACGCCTTGAAGACTGGGAAAATTACCTTTCCGAATTTAAGACAAAAGAAAATACGGGGCTTTAAATCCGTTATCAGCTTGATAAAGATATGACTACGATTTTTTTTGAAGGGGTTTTATTAGGATTGACACTCGCCACATTCTTTGGCTTCGGACCAGCTTTTTTTTCACTTGTACAAACCAGTATTCACAGGGGTTTTTGGCCAGCAGTATTGCTTGCCTTGGGAATTTTTATCAACGACCTGCTGATGGTAGTTTTGTGCCTGATGGGAGCAGTACAGATTGTCACTGAGCCAAGTAACTACTTGTGGTTTGGAATAGCAAGCGGAATCATTCTCATCATTTTTGGCCTTGTAACCTATTCACGGAAAGTAATCACGGAAGGAAATGAAAATCCCGAACTGCCTGTCGTAATAAGTGGCCCACGGTGGTTTACCTATATGGCAAAAGGCTTTTTCATGAATATTATTAACCCCTTTGTATGGGTGTTCTGGATTGGAGTTGTAGTTGGGATTTCGGCACGTTTTGGTGGTAATGAAAAAGACTTAACCTACTTTTTTGCAGGAACTTTAGTGACTGTTCTGGTAAGTGATATTGGCAAAGCTTATGCTTCATTCAGTATCAAACGTTATCTAAATCAAAAGGTTATTGGAATGTTCAATAAAACTGCCGGTATTGGGTTGATTGGATTTGGACTTTTTCTGATTGTAAAGGTGATTTGGGATTACTTTATGTAATTATTTCCCGATAATTGAATCTGTTAGATTAGGCCATTATTATCAGTCAAAAAACTGTATATCCTTCACATTCAACTGCATATTAATTTTCCCTTGCCATTCATTTTCCTCTATATGGTAGCAAATACTAAAAGGCTTCCCACTTTTAATAGCATTATACTGATGACCTTGTTGAAACGCTATTCCTGAAATAGGTTCACTGCGTTCATTAAGCTGCATAAGCTCGAGCTTGAGATGGTTTTTACCAACCACTCTGATGCGACCCGTATCGATTACCTGATCAGTTCGGAAAATAGGGGCCATATTACCCGGGCCAAATGGAGCGAATTGTTTCAAAATACGCAAAAACTTAGCGGTAATTTGATTGAAATTGAGTGTGATATCTATTTCAACTTCAGGTATAAGTATTTCATCATCAATTGTTTGACTTACAAAAGTGTGAAATTTATGCTTGAAAAGCTCAAGGTTTTCAGGTTTCATCGAAAGACCGGCAGCGTATTTATGTCCACCAAAATGCTCAAGCAAGTCGGAGCAATGATCAATGGCATCATAAACATCAAAATGCTTGATTGAACGTGCCGATCCTGTGATCAGATTATTGGAACGTGTTAGGATAATTGTTGGACGATAATAGGTATCGGTAAGTCGTGATGCAACAATTCCTATAACTCCTTTGTGCCATCCTTCGTGAAACAATACAGTGCTCTTGGCATTTTTAAGCGCTGGGTCGCCTTCAATCATTGCCAGGGCTTCCTCGGTGATATTATTGTCGAGGCTGCGACGCTCGGTATTGAGATCATTAATAGCATTAGCGAGTTTTTCTGCATGGCTCATTTTGTCGGCAAGCAATAACCTTACCGAATCGCTTGCTTTTTCGATACGTCCGGCAGCATTGATACGTGGCCCAATCAAAAAAACAAGATCGCTGATGGTTAATTCTCTGCTAAATGCTGGCTCACCTGCTTTATGATCAGGAACGCGTAAAACCTGTGAGTAGCTTAAAACGGATTCAACACCCGGTCGGGGAGAGGTATTGATAAGCTTCAGACCATAGTGAGCAAGTAAACGATTTTCACCTGTGATAGGAACAATGTCGGCTGCGATGCTGATAGCAACCAGATCAAGCAATTGCATTATTAGACCAAAAGGTTCATTTTGTTCTTTGGCTAAAGCAGAAATTAGCTTGAAACCAACGCCACAGCCTGATAATTCCTTAAAAGGATACGAACAATCAGCCCTTTTTGTATCCAGAACAGCAACAGCATCAGGCAATTCATCTCCTGGACGATGGTGATCACAAATGATGAAATCTACACCTTTTGTGGTGGCATAACGAATTTTTTCCACCGCCTTAATTCCGCAATCAAGTGCTATAACCAAATTGAAGCCATTATCAGCAGCATGATCGATTCCCTTGTAGGAAATACCATAGCCTTCATCATACCTGTCAGGAATGTAAAACTCAATCTTTTTCTTGAAGTATTTTTTGAGGTACGAATAAACAAGAGCAACAGAAGTTGTTCCATCAACATCGTAATCGCCATAAATAAGAATTTTCTCGTTTTTTTCGATAGCCTTAAGCACACGCTCAACGGCTTTATCCATATCTTTCATCAGATATGGGTCGTGCAGTTGATCAAAATCTGGTCTGAAAAATAATTTAGCTTCTTCGAATGTTGAAATTTCGCGTTGAGCAAGCAAATTAGCAACCTTGTCATCTACCGACAAAACCTCCATCAATTTCCGTACTATCTCACTATCACCTTGTTGCTTTAAAACCCACCTACTTTGCATCAAAAATTTGTTTAATCCGTAAAGATAGGAAGAATCGTTTGCAATCAAAGCTTTTTTTTCGGCTTTGACCAGTGTTTTATAAAGGGAATATAATAGTAGAATGGAAGGTTAAAAGTTCCATCCTTCAGAAATTGAGAATTATATCCTCAAAAGTTCGAACGCATGGCTTCCACAGGATCAAGTCGTGAAGCCGACCAGGCGGGAATAAAACCTGAAACAAGTCCAATAAGTCCTGAAACAGATAGCCCAAGCAAGACATTTTGAAATGACAATCCCAGCTGGAAAGAAGTGGTGCTGCTTACGACAATACTCATTGTAAACACTATTAGCAGACCAACAATGCCACCCAGTATAGCAAGAAAAATTGCTTCGAACAGGAATTGCAGAAGGATGAAATAGTTTTTTGCACCCAGAGATTTTTGAATACCGATTTGATTGGTACGTTCTTTTACCGAAACAAACATGATGTTGGCAATTCCAAAACCTCCTACCAATAACGAAAAACCACCAATAACCCAGCCCACGATTGCAATAACTGAAAATAATTGGTCGAACGATTTGTTGATGATATCCATTTCATTTATGGCAAAATTATCTTCAGCTGTAGGTTTTATCTTACGAATAGATCGCATAATGCCCCGGAGCTCATCCTCAAGTTCTTCGTTGGATACACCTGCTTTAGCTCTTGCCACAATAGTAGTCCCATTGCGAAGATCAATCACATTTCGCCCGAACTGAACAGGTATCAGCGCCGACTTATCGTTGGAGTTCCCAAAAAGATTTTCTCCCTGCTTTTTCATTACTCCGATAACATCGAGCTTAAGTCCAAAAACCTTCACTGTTTGCCCGATCGGGTCGGTCGTTGGAAAAAGAGCTTCTGCAACTTCTGCTCCAATAATAACTACATTTCGCCCGGATTGTGATTCCTGAGACGTGAAATACCTTCCTGACTCCAAATCGAAGGGCATGACAATTGAATAATCGTGCGAAACAGCGTTCACCGAAACATCCTCAACGTTTATAGACTCAAAACTTACGCTTCGGTTATCACCTGTCATAAACGCAAACGACTGCGCAGCGTTACTTCTTTTTTCCAATTCTGCAAGCTCGCGTAACGAAGCTTCCGGACGCTGCCAATACTTCCACCATGGATAATCAGAACCCGATGCCCAAGGCCATTTCTGAACAAATAAAATGTTGTCGCCCAACGAGTTAATATCACTTCGGATTGATTTTTCAAGGCTGTCAAAAACCGAAAAAACAGCAATAATTGAAAAAATACCTATAGTTATGCCGAGCAAAGATAAAATGGTTCTTACCTTGTTCACCAGCAATGCGGTAACAGCAAACCGAAAGCTTTCCTGAAGAAGTCGAAAGAAGAGTAACATATGTGTGAAATTTCAAGGGTAAAAGTAAACATTCCTTCATTATGCTGCCAAAAGCCATTAAACAAAGTTGTTGTTGTAGCTTTTATAGAATCATATAAGGGAATAAACAACGGTCTGCGCTGCAACTTTGGGTTATTTTTAAATTGTAATGCACATTTCAACGGCTTTTTTTTATAATCTTGCAAATTGTTTTAAGCTTAAAATCAAGATGTTAAAAAAGATACAAACTGCCTTAATCTCTGTATATTACAAAGAAGGTCTGGATTTGATTGTTCAAAAATTGAACGAGCATGATGTAAAAATATTTTCAACAGGAGGAACTTTCGATTTCATTTCCGGGCTTGGAATTCCTGTTGAGGCAGTTGAAACACTCACCGGCTACCCATCAATTTTGGGAGGACGGGTCAAAACCTTACATCCAAAAGTGTTTGGCGGCATTTTAGGACGCGGAAACAATCCGTCGGATGTGGCTGAAATGGAAAATTATGCCATTCCGGCTTTTGATCTGGTAATTGTTGATTTATATCCTTTTGAAGAAACTGTAAATAAAACAACGGAGGAGCAGTTAATAATTGAGAAAATTGATATCGGTGGCATTTCTTTGATACGCGCAGGAGCCAAGAATCATCAGGATGTTTGCATAGTGCCTTCAGTAACCTATTACAGCGAGTTACTTGAATTGCTCCAAAAAGGACCTCATACATCATTGGAAGACAGGCGCAGATTTGCGGCCTATGCCTTTGGCGTAAGCTCGCATTATGATGCTGCAATTTACAATTGGTTTACCGGTGGTCAGCAACAACTCAGGCTTTCGGGCAACAACGCACAACCGCTCCGGTATGGCGAAAATCCACACCAAAAAGGCATATTCTACGGCAACCTTGATGAAGTTTTTGAAAAGTTGCATGGAAAAGATTTGTCATATAATAATTTGCTCGATCTCGATGCCGGATTGCATCTTATAGCCGAATTTGAAGAACCAAGTTTTGCCATCCTCAAACATAACAACGCGTGTGGTCTGGCTTCCAGAGACACAATGAGAGAAGCATACATGGCTGCATTGGCTGGAGATCCTGTTTCTGCATTCGGCGGAGTGCTTGTTGCTAACCGAAAATTGGATGAGGCAACTGCTTTATTAGTCAACGAATTGTTTTTTGAAGTGATAATAGCTCCTGATTATGAAGAAAATGCACTTCAACTACTCTATTCTCGTAAAAATAGAATAATTTTGCAACTTAGAACAGGAGTGTTTCCAAAAACACAATACAAGACACTTTTAAACGGACTGCTTTCACAGGAGAAGGATGTACAAACTGAACAAGCCGCTGATATGCGGGTTGTTACTCAAAAAGCTCCCACAGCAGCTGAAACAGATGATCTTGTTTTTGCTAATAAAATTGTTAAACACACCCGTTCAAACGCAATTGTACTTGTAAAAAACAAGCAATTGGCGGGAAGCGGAATCGGGCAAACCTCACGTGTTGATGCACTGAAACAAGCCGTAGCCAAAGCAAAAGAGTTTGGCTTCGATTTGAATGGTGCTGTGATGGCTTCTGATGCTTTCTTCCCTTTTGCCGACTCTGTGGAGATTGCTTCACAAGCTGGCATTACTGCAGTAGTTCAGCCTGGTGGGTCGGTACGTGATAATGATACCATCAACTTTTGCAACTCAGCAGGCCTAAGCATGGTTTTTACAGGTATCAGGCATTTTAAACATTGATAAATAAGTCAATAAACACACATAGATATGGGATTATTTTCGTTCCTAAACAAAGAGATTGCTATTGACCTTGGTACGGCCAATACTATCATTATCTACAATGATAAGGTAGTTGTTGATGAACCCTCAATCGTTGCTATAGAGCGCAACACAGGCCGGATTATTGCTGTAGGTAAAAAAGCGATGATGATGCATGGTAAAACACATGAAAACATCAAAACCATTCGTCCGCTGCGCGATGGAGTAATCGCCGATTTTCAAGCTGCTGAGCATATGATGCGGGAGATGATCAAAATGATTGGTATAAAAAGCAGATTCTTCCCACCTGCATTGAAAATGGTTATTTGCATCCCCTCAGGTATTACCGAAGTAGAAGAAAGAGCTGTAAAGGATTCTGCCGAACAGGCTGGTGCCAAAGAGGTAAGATTGATACACGAACCTATGGCTGCTGCTATTGGAATTGGTATCGATGTACTCGAACCTACCGGAAACATGATTATTGATATTGGTGGAGGAACAAGTGAAATAGCTGTTATCGCCTTAGGTGGTATTGTAAATAATAAATCGATCCGCATTGCCGGTGATGACTTTAATGCTGATATTGAAGAGTATATGCGTAAGCAGCACAACATTAATATTGGCGAACGTACAGCTGAACGTATCAAGATAGAAGTTGGTGCAGCGCTTCCTCTTATTGATAATCCACCGGACGATTTCCCTGTTCACGGACGGGATATGTTAACAGGTATTCCAAAGGAGATTAAAGTAAACTATACCGAAATAGCCCATTGTCTGGATAAAAGCATTTCAAAAATTGAAGCTGCGGTGCTCAACGCTCTTGAAATGACACCTCCTGAACTTTCAGCTGATATTTTCAGAACTGGGATTTATTTGGCTGGCGGTGGCTCGTTACTTCGAGGCCTCGACAAGCGATTGCACTTAAAGACTAAGCTTCCGGTGCATGTGGCGGAAGATCCGTTGCGTGCTGTTGCCCGTGGCACAGGCATTGCCCTTAAAAACTTTGATAAATTCCCATTCCTGATCAAATAGCAAGCAGCAGAGTAACGCAGCATGTATAACCTTATCCGATTTCTACAGAAACACAACTTCATCATTCTATTCGTGTTTCTGGAGGCATTGGCATTGGTCATGCTAAGTCGCAGCCATACGTTTCACAGGGCGGCGCTTAATCACCGTACAAATACCATTGCCGGAAGTGTTTATCACATCAACAGCGATATCACCAATTATTTTTCGCTACAGCAGCAAAACACCCGGCTTCAACAGCAAAATGCCGATTTGTTGCGAAAGCTTGCTCTCGTTCAAGAAATGATTCCTGATCCGGATAGCGCCCTCAAAAGCCGGATTTTTGATTTTGTACCTGCAAGAGTGATAAACAACACAGTGGATCTGCGGAACAACTATATCATAATTAACAAGGGCTTCAGAGATGGAGTCAGCAAGGATATGGGAATTGTATCACCCGATGGAGTTGCGGGTATCATAATTGGGGTGAGTGAGCATTATGCCACAGCAATGTCGCTTTTGCACAAGCATGCCACTGTAAGCGTACGATTTTTAAATAACGATCAAATTGCAAATCTTCATTGGCGCGGAGGCGATTATCATTATGCCGAGGTAGTGGATATTCCTTCACATGTTATTCCAAATGAGGGAGATACAATTGTTACAAGTGGACACTCTTTTGTGTTTCCCGAAGGACTGATGGTAGGAACAGTGGCAGAGTTGATTGAATCTGAACGAGGAAATCTGAACACAGCCCGCGTGAAATTTCACACAAACTTTGGCAAATTACGTAATGTATATGTGGTGAAAAATGCCCATCGTAACGAATTAGACGCCTTATCAACCATCAAAACCAATGAATAACACCCTGTTAAATACGTTTCGGTTTATTGGATTGATACTTCTGCAGGTGTTGATTCTTAATCACATAGAGTTAATTGGTTATGTGAATCCCTTTGTTTACATCCTTTTTGTTTTAATGCTTCCTTTATCAACACCGGGTTGGTTGCTTTTATTGTTGAGTTTTGGAACAGGCTATACGATCGACGTTTTTATGTCAAGTGCAGGTCTTCATACTGCTGCAACCGTTTTTATGGCATTCATGCGTCCTTATGTTGTTCAACTTGCAACAGGAGCTAAAGAACCCGAAATGTTGAATAATCCTGGGCTGTCACAAATGGGTATCCGATGGTGGTTTAGCTACTCTCTTAGCCTTGTATTTCTCCATCATTTTGCACTTTTTCTTCTGGAATCATTTAGTTTCAGTCAGTTGGGTTATACCCTGATCAGGATTGTTCTGAGTGTTCTATTCACTGAGATACTGATTCTTTTGCTAAGCTATTTCTTTGCTACCCGACTCAAAAAAAAGAAATAAAATTGCGGTTTGAGTAGCTTTTCCAGGTCATAATTTAACAAGTTCGCAAACAGGAAGTGCATTTTCTTATCAACGTGTTAAGTAATTGACATACTGAGTTATACAAAAATTGTAATGAAATTTTACTAGTGGTTTTCAAATAGAAAACACGCATCTTTTTAGTGTATAAATGTAAATTTTGATGGGAGTTAATTTTTTTAGATTGTTAAAAAAGCAAAACTAGCTTTCCAAATAATAAAAAAACGATAGATTTGCCCTTATAAGTAAACTCCAAAAATCATGAAACGTATCGTTTTGTTCGCCTTGGTGGCAATGCTGGGATTGGCTGCCTGCAGCACCGCAAAAAAAGATCTTCCATCTTTTAAACTGACACTGAGTGTCACCAATTTCGATGGAAAACAAGTGAAAGTGCAAAAACGTATAGGTGATGTATGGGAAGTCATCGATTCGGTTAAAGTGGAAGCCGGTGTAGCCCATCTGAAAGGGACAATAGAAACTCCTGAGATGTTGTTTGTAGCTTTTGAAGATTTAAAGGGAAATGTTCCATTTTTTGCTGAAGCAAGTGAAATTACAATAAAAGCTGATCCTCAAAATTTACGTCAGGCCGAGATAAATGGCTCCCTGACGCATGAGCGTTATCTGGCATTCACCGACAAATTTGAAGAATTTGACGAAATACTCTATCAGCATTATCAAGCCTACAAATCAGCTGAAGAAGCTGCCAACGAGGAAGGACTTCAGGCCGCAGAAGCTGCATACGAGCAAGCGGAAAAGGATAAAAAACAATTTTTGGTTGATTATGTCCGAACCAATAATAAAGATGTGGTTTCACATTACATCTTATATAGAAATACCTATCAATTTGAACTTGATGAACTTGAAGGTATGGTGGTCGCCTTTGATGAAACAGTTAAATCATCGTATTTAACCGATTTATTCGACAGGGTTTTGGTGTTAAAAAGTGTTGCAATTGGAATGCCATACAAGGATTTTGAACAAGCTGCGCCCAACGACAGCTTGATTAAACTTTCGGAAAAGGTAGGGGCAAAGGTATTATTGGTTGATTTTTGGGCTTCATGGTGTCAGCCATGCAGGGCCGAAAACCCAAATATTGTTGCTATCTACAAAGATTTTAAAGGAAAAGGGTTTGATGTTTTCGGAGTTTCGTTTGATACCGATAAAGAAAAATGGATGGAAGCTATCACCGATGATAATTTGACCTGGACACACGTCTCCGATTTGAAAGGATGGGGTAACGAAGCCGGGAAAAAATATGGCGTTCAATCGATACCACACAGTGTGCTTCTGGATGCGAATGGCAATATCATTGCGAAGAATCTTCGTGCTGAAGATTTACGTAACAAAGTAGCTGAGCTGCTCAAGTAGTTAATATTCAACAGTATTAAAAAAAGGCGTTGTTTTCAACGCCTTTTTTATTTTCATAGGATCGATATGCTTGTCAATTCAATAAGAGTGAACTACTTTTTCCCAACAAGTTTTGTACTTATTTCATTCAGCATCAGCGAAGTCATGCTTTCGAGGTTGAAGACATCACTTAGTCCCCAATCTTTTCTGGCTACACTGTCATCTATGCTTGCAGGCCAGCTGTCGGCAATTGCCTGACGAAAATCAGGTTCATAAGTAATTTCAAAATCAGGCTGATGTTTGCGAATTGCTGCAGCTACTTCTTTAGGCGTAAAACTCATTCCTCCAACATTGTAACTCGAGCGGAGACTCAGCTTTCCGGCATCGGCTTCCATTAACTGAATAGTAGCTTTGATAGCATCATCCATAAACATCATCGGCAAGGCGGTATCTTCGCGCAGGAAGCAATTGTAGCTATTATTACGAATAGCCTCATAATAAATTTCAACAGCATAGTCAGTAGTTCCTCCGCCGGCTTCGGTTTTGTAACTGATTAGGCCGGGATAACGCAAACTGCGGAAGTCTACACCATACCGCTTTTGGTAGTATTCGCCCCAGCGTTCACCTGCAAGTTTACTGATACCATAAACGGTATTTGGTTCCATCACAGTGAGTTGTGGAGTATTATACCGGGGTGTTGTTGGGCCAAATACTGCGATTGAGCTGGGCCAGAAGAGTTTTTTTACATCTGAGTCGCGTGCCAACTCAAGGGTATTCATCAATGCGCGCATGTTGATTTCCCAGGCTTGCTGTGGGATTTTCTCAGCATTGCCCGAAAGAACGGCGGCAAGATTATAAACCTGAGTGATTTTAAACCTGACCGCAAAATGCAACAAATTGTTGTAATCCATCACATCGAGGGTGTTGAAAGGCCCACTTTCGAGGATGTCTTTTGGCGGTTGTTTGATGTCGGTGGCAAAAACATTTTCATTGCCATATACTTTTCTCAAAGCTAAGGTAAGCTCTGATCCGATTTGCCCTGAGCAACCAATGACGAGAATACGCTCCATAAAATCTATCTGTTATTTATTTCACATTAAGTTACAAATGTAGGACATTTCCTTTTCCGGTGATTGAAGCACAGACTGATTCCATGAAATTTCGTTTCTTTGCAGCCTGAAAGCATCACAAATTATGACGAAGTTTCGCAATCAGGCAGAAGTTATTGTGTACAACAGCCTCAGCCGTAAGAAAGAAGTTTTTATTCCCATCAATCCTCTTCATATCGGTATGTATGTTTGCGGGCCAACCGTATATGGTGATGCACATTTGGGACATGCCCGTGCTGCAATAACTTTTGATCTGGTTTTTCGCTATTTCACGCATTTGGGATATAAGGTGCGTTATGTGCGCAACATCACTGACGTTGGCCATCTTGAAAATGATGCCGATGAGGGTGAGGATAAAATTGCTCAAAAGGCTCGTTTAGAACAGATTGAACCCATGGAAGTGGTGCAGTATTATACTGTTCGATACCATAAAAATATGGATCAACTCAATGTTTTACGTCCCTCTATTGAGCCACATGCTTCGGGCCATCTCATCGAACAGATTGCCATGGTTGAGAAGATTCTAAAGAAAGGATATGCCTACGAGGTAGACGGTTCAGTGTATTTCGATGTTGAAAAGTATAGTAAAAACCACCATTACGGCATCCTTTCAGGACGGAAAATCGAAGATTTGATCAGCAATACACGTAAACTCGACGGTCAATCAGACAAACGAAACAGTGCCGACTTTGCATTGTGGAAAAAAGCTGAGCCTTCACACATCATGCGTTGGCCTTCGCCCTGGAGTGACGGATTCCCTGGCTGGCATATGGAATGCTCGGCCATGGGTTGTAAATATCTGGGCGAACAGTTTGATATTCATGGTGGTGGCATGGACTTACTTTTCCCGCACCATGAGTCGGAAATTGCACAGTCAACTGTAGCCAACGAAAAATCGCCCGTGCACTATTGGATGCACAACAATATGATTACCCTCAACGGACAGAAAATGGGCAAGTCGCTCGGTAACGCCATCTCGCTTGATGATATCTTCACAGGAAATCATCCTTTGCTCGAACAAGCTTACAGTCCGATGACTATCCGGTTTTTTATTTTACAGGCCCATTACCGCAGCACCCTCGACTTTAGCAACGAAGCCCTTCAGGCAGCTGAAAAAGGCTTGAAAAAATTATTGGTAGCTGCTTCAACCTTAACTAAGTTGAAAGTCAATCCAGCCGCAGCTGATCAAGGGGTTGATGCTATTGAAAAGGCATGTTACGATGCTATGAACGACGACTTTAACAGTCCAATGGCTATTGCAGCACTTTTTGATGCTGTACGACTTATCAACGCTTCAAACGATGGTCATTTAGCCATCAATGAACGAGAGTTTCAGCAGCTAAAACAACTTATGGATGATTTTATATTCCATATTTTGGGAATTCAGGACGAAGAAGCAGGCTCTGATTTAGAGCTAGTGGATGGTCTGATGCAAACTATAATCAACTTGCGGCAGGAAGCACGCGCAAAAAAGGATTTTGCCACAAGCGATGTAATTCGCGACAGCCTCGGGAAACTTAACATCGTGCTGAAAGACGGTAAAGACGGTACAAGCTGGGAGTTGAAGTAATGTTGCAAAACGGCTTCAGGCACTAAGTTGTTCTAAATCAAGTAATAGCATCATTTTCTTTATTTTTGATGCAATTCGCCTTAAATTTTTGTTGTTTTTTATAGAAAATAACTTAAAAAACAGATGTAATTAGCTGTATGATAATACGATATAAAACTAACTAGTTTGTTAGTAACTAACTGGTTAGCAATATTCTCATTGAAAAAGAATTGATAGACAACCCTGGAAAAACCATCGTTTTTCTCGATCCGGTTTATGAATTGTGGTTCGTTAAGAAAGTTCTTAAAAGATAAAGGTATAGGTGATATCCTTGTAAAACGGGTCTTTCATTTATTTATTCTCATCTATTGGTTGTCGTATCATCTCGAAAACCCCTTTAGGTAAAAAGAAACGTAAATCCTTGCCTTGTTTTATGGCTTCACGGATGAAAGTGGAAGACACTTCAATCATTGGAGCTTCGATAAGTTGAACAGAAGGGTGTTTGACCAAAGGATGGCCTGAACTGCCTTTGCGGGGATAAACGAGCAAACTGTAGCTTTTGAGAATAGCTTCATAATCTTTCCAAAGGTGGAAGTTTTCTAAACTGTCAGTTCCCGTGATAAGGTGAAAATGCATATTGGAAAACTTGATTTCCAATGCCTTGAGTGTGTCGATGGTATAAGAAGGTTTTGGCATACCAAACTCGATGTCGCTCACAACAAACCGATCGAAACCCTCAACTGCTTTCTTGACCATGGCCAACCGCTTTTCTTCGGGCATGAGATCAGTTTGTGCTTTCAATGGATTATGAGGTGAAACAATGAACCATATTTCATCCAAAGAAGTGTATTCGAGCAAATAATTGGCCAGCATCAGGTGGCCGTTGTGCACCGGATTGAACGAGCCGAAAAACAGACCAACATTCTTCATCTTCAATTATTTAGAAACGAATCAGCATTTTACCTTCCGACATTGACCCGAGATAATGTCGTAGTCCTTTTACCAGTTCATTCAAACTCACCTGAATACCAACAGGATTTAAAACCTCCTGTGAGAGGATCAATTTGGTTAGCAGTTCACTCGCTTCTTTAAGGGTTTGAAGGTTGTTGCGGGCAAACCACACATTAAGATCGAAGCCCATAATCGTTAGCTTTTTAAAGATCAGTTGTAATGCATTGATCCCCGAAATCTCTTTTCCTGAGAGGCCGCCATAAACGATGATCTGACTGTTTTCAGGAAGGTTTTTGGCTATGATGCCAGTTTGTTCGCCGGCAACAGCATCAAAAAATGTGGTAGGTTGATAGGTTTGCAATGTGGCCGCAATCTCTTCCTCAAAAGTAGGTTCAGAAGAAACGATTATAGCTTTGAATCCCTTACCGGAAAGCATTTCGGCAGTTTGTTTACGCCGAACAATAGCTACCACATCAATTCCATACATTTTACTCAATGCAAGAAGGTATTCACTTACTCTGCTGCCGGCAGCATTTACCAGAATTGTTTTACTCTTATTATTGCGTGCTGCCTGCATCAGTCCGTAGGCTGTAAATGGGTTGACAAAAAAAACAGCAGCCTGCTCCGGCGTAAACTGATCATGCGCAGGAAGTAATTGTTCAGGACTTGCAAGCATGTATTCGGCCCATGTCCCGTCACTATCGCCCTGAGCAAAACAAGATACCCGCTTTCCAATCCATTTGGAGGCATCCACACCTTCGCCAGTGTCCACTATAATGCCACAGCCTTCAAAGCCCGGCACTGCAGGCAATGTTTTAATCACATTGTAACCTCCTTGCATAAAAGCGATATCGGAGGGATTACAGGGTGCTGCTTCCATCTTGACTAAAAGAGCTCCGGCAGGCAACGATTTCAAGCTGCGTTCTACCACTCGAATGCTAAGTAAAGCTCTGAGGGTGTTTATGTTATAGACTGGTAATTCAGCTACCTGATATGTGAATGGATAAGAGATTTTCATGGCTTTTCAAGGAAATCTTTTACAAGAATTGTAAGTTGTTCGCGGGCAATATTTAAATCATCGTTTATGAAAACCAGGTCGAATTGTGGAGCGTATGTCATTTCCTGAGCTGCTTTTTGAACACGCTCATGGATACTGTCTTCGGCATCGCTGCAGCGGTTGCGAAGTCGTTGTTCAAGAACCTGAATCGAAGGGGCTTGAATGAAAATGCTGTAAGCGATTTCTCCAAAGTGTTTTTTTATATTTATCCCACCAACAACATCTACATCAAATATCAAATGTTTTCCATTACTGAGCGCTTTGTCAACTTCTTCGAGCAGCGTACCATAAAAAACACCTTCATATACCTCCTCCCATTCCAGAAATTCACCATTATCTATCCGTTGTTTGAAATCCTCCTTCGTTAAAAAGAAATAATCCTTGCCATGAACTTCATTGTCTCTTTTGGGGCGTGAGGTAGCCGAAACCGAGAATGCCAGTGAAGGAATTTGGTTCAGCAGATGTTTTACAAGTGTTGTTTTACCTGCGCCTGAAGGGGCTGAAACAACCAACATTTTTCCTTTTGAAGTGGATGTCATTTTAAAGCACATTAAAAAGTTGTTCCTTAATTTTCTCAAGTTCGTCCTTCATTTGCACTACGATACGTTGTATTTGGGCATCATTGGCTTTTGATCCTAAAGTGTTTATTTCACGACCAATTTCCTGCACGATGAAACCCAATTTTTTACCGGCATAATCCTCATCAATAGCTTCCATGAAGTAGTTACAATGTTGCCTGAGACGCACTTTTTCTTCGCTGATGTCTAACTTTTCAAGATAATATATGAGCTCTTGCTCAAAACGGTTTGGATCGAATTTCAGATGGTCGCTAACCTCCGATACGTTTTTCATCAAGCGGTTTTTAAGCAGCTCTGTTCGCTGGTTTTCAAAAGGAGTTACTTCATCTAAAAGACTGATGATCAAATTTATATGACTTAGGATATCAAGCTTTAATGCCTGACCTTCCTGCATACGAAAAGCATCGAATTCATGGAGAACTGACAAAGCTGTGGAGGTGAGAGCCTTTGACAAAGATTCAGGCAACATGACATCTCCGTCACCATTCGCAATCACGCCTGGAAATTTTAGCAATAATGAAGCCATATCCTGCGGTAATTGAATTCGAAGCGCATAGGCCATTTCATTGAGTTGCTCAAAAGCTGCTGCAGCAACTTCCCTATCGATACGCCCAACTTTTTTTAAATCGGAATCTTCAATTGTAACATAAAAGTCAACTTTTCCTCTTCTGACACTTTCAGAAATTCTGTTTCGTAAATCAAACTCCAATTGTTTCAAATCGGCAGGTAGGCGTAGGTTTAAATCTAACTGCTTACTGTTGAGTGATTTAATTTCCACTGTGATTTTCCCAGACCCCACTTGCTGTTGCTGTTTTCCATAACCTGTCATCGAACGTATCATACTTCTCAGTTTTTGGCAAATATACATGAATTGAGAGGCTGGACAACAAAGATGCATTTGCTGTCATTTTTCAGATTTTTTAATGGATTTGATAGAGTTTTTTTATAAACACATATATATCAGTTGTTTAAATACTTTATCAGCTTCGGCCACTCTGGCACTTTGCGAAGTCAAAAAAATTGTAATATTGCCATTGCTATGAAAAGAATTGCACAAGCTTTCCTGATTTTTTTATTTAGTCTGGTCTTATTCCTGCCTGCACAGTCAGCGGATGAGATGCGAAAGATTGATAGTTTGAATCAACTCATCAAAAACCAAACTGGACAGGAACGATTGAAATCGCTTATTGTGCTCACAGAAGCTTATCGCCTTGTGAGTTATGATGAGAGTTTGAAAACAGGGAACGAAGCTGTTAATTATGCTGATGTACAGGGCTTGACAGAGATGAAGGCACTGGTTTTACGCACGCTTGGCCAAAGCGCTCAATGGGCTGGTGACTTTGATCTTGCCTTTGATTATTATCAGAAATCACTCGACAATTACAGTCGTTTAAACAATCGGTCGGGAATGGCTCACATTTATAACATGATGGGCGATTTGAAGAATAATACCTCCGAGTATGATACTGCCTTAGTTTATTTCGAAAAAGTTAATTCTCTTGCTAATGAACTGGGTAACGATACACTAATCGGAGCTTCATTCCAGAATAGGGGCATTGCGTGGTTTGAAACCGGCAGGCTCAACGAAGCCCATGATGCGTTTTACAGAGCTTCTATTTTATTTGCAAAGCTGAAGGATTCCATTCCTTATGCACAATCGGTGATGAATATGAGTCAGGTTTTATGGCAGTGGGACCAAAACGATGAAGCTGTAGAAAAACTTCTAACTTCAATTGGTATAGCTGAACGTCATCAGCAATTGGAAATCCTTTCAAAAGCGTATACTAATCTTGGTTTGATTTATTACTATGATGAAGGCAATTACAGCCTCGCTTTGGATTATTATTCAAAAGCGTTGAACATTAGGGAACAGAAAGGATATCCAATACCTATCGCAAATATTCTGGTGAATATTGCCAATGTTTATGTTGCACAAAAAAACTTTCAGGAGGCTTTTCAGAATTATGGTCGCGCCCTGAAAATTTATGATTCTTCCAATGCGGTTCAAGGTATTGTGCGCACCCATTTTCATCTTGGTGAGGCACATCATGATAATAAAGAATACAAACTTTCCAATCAACATCTGGAAAAATGCCTCTCCAAAGCTCAGCAATTTGGAATTATCTCCTACAATTCCATTGCAACGGACCTCATAATGCAAAACTATATAGCATTGAACGACTTCGCTGCTTTTCAGACCTATTTTCAACAGTACAAAGCAGAAAAAGACAGTCTTGAAGATGCTTATAATCAGCTCCAGGCCAAAGAAGCAAAGTTTCGGCTGCTTTCAGAGGAGCTGCAACAATTGTCGGATTCAAGAAGAGAAGAGAATGAAAAAATCAATCATAAACTACGGACCTACAATTATTTAACAGCTGCTATTATTGGTTTGATTTTGTTTAGTCTTCTGATGTTGCTTATAAGAAGAAGCGTAAGAAAGGCATACAAAAAGCCTTCGCAGGATGTTGTTTGAATCGATTTTTACACTTGTGAGTTTCGATATATAATAAAGCCCACTACTAACTATTTCAGACTAATATTAAACAACCACAACATGAAAAAATTCTATTTAACAAGCTTAATTCTCTTGTTGTTTTATCAGACAACCGTTTTTTGCCAAACAACCTTTAGCTTTCAACATAATGGAATTAACCGCACCTATATTTTATTTGTTCCAGAAAACAATGTAAAAGGAGAGGCTATGCCACTGTTACTGGCTTTGCATGGCTTTACTCAAAACGGACAAACTATGATGCAACTTTCTGGTTTCAATGATCTTGCAAGTGAATATAATTTCGTGGTGGCTTATCCTTACGGTGTTGGAACATCTTGGAATGTTGGAGTTACCGGAGGTTCAACCGCAGATGATGTTGGTTTTTTAAGTGTGTTGATTGACAGTATAGCCATGAAAACAACGATTGACCAGAATAGGGTATATGCAACTGGTTTTTCCAACGGGGGATTCATGTCGTACCGTCTTGCTTGCGAGGCTTCAACAAGGATTGCTGCAATAGCCTCTGTTGCAGGTACGATGGCCGTTGCAACCGCAAACGCATGTTTTGCCGAGAGGGCTGTTCCGGTTATGCATATACATGGGACCAGCGATTTTATTGTGCCTTACAACGGAAATGGCAGTTTTCAATCGGTAAATGCAACTATGGAATACTGGAACACACAGAACGGTTGTCCATCGGATCCCACGTTATTTACCTACCCTGATATCGTTTCAGAAGGATCGACAGTAGAGGCATCAGTTTGGGATTCATGTAATAATGAAACAGAAAACAGGTTGTTGAGAATCATTAATGGAGGCCATACTTGGCCTGGAAATTCAGGCTCAGGAGGCATTGGAATAACAAATATGGATATAAGCGCTTCAGCTGAGATATGGACTTTTTTGAGTCGCTTTAGTTTGAGTTCCCCGGTTGGGATTACTACATTTCACGGTAAGCAACCGTTTACAGTAACACCAAATCCTTATAGTAGCGGCTTGCTTTCTCTTTTTTGCGATGCCACCGAAGCAACATTGAAAATTGTTGATATTCATGGAAGACTGAGAGTTTCGCGCCAAATTAATTTTAGTAACGGTAAAGCCTTCTATAATCCAGAACCACTTGAAAAGGGGCTTTATTTGTTAGTCCTTTCAACCGGGAAAACACAAAGCAGCACGAAACTGATAGTATGGTAGATTGAGAGACTTAGCAAGGTTTTTGAATATAAGATGCTACAAAACAATATCATAGCAATTTGTAAAAAAAACCTTGATTACAACAAAAAAGCCGGAACAATTTGCCCGGCTTTTGAATTTATACTTTTGGAGGTAATTACAGAATGAGCATAGCGTCGCCGTATGTGAAAAAGCGATACTTTTCGGCAACAGCTTCTTTGTAGGCACGCATCAGGAAATCGTAATCCGCGAAAGCGGCCACTTGCATCATCATAGGTGATTTTGGCATATGGAAATTTGTTACCATAGCATCAGCCATACCGAAATCGTAAGGAGGAAAGATAAAACGATTCGTCCAGCCTTTGTATGGTTTGATACGACCTGCAATCGTAACTGCCGTCTCAAGAGCCTTCATTGTGGTTGTCCCAACTGCAACAATGCTGTTGCCGCGGGCCTTACCTTCATTAATAGCCTGAGCGTTTGTTTCATCGATATACATTTCTTCAGAATCCATTTTATGTTTTGTAAGGTCTTCAACCTCAATGGTTCGGAAGTTGCCCATCCCCGTGTGAAGTGTTACTTCGGCAAAAGAAACACCAATAAGCTCGAGTCTTTTCATCAGTTCGCGGCTGAAGTGCAGACCTGCAGTTGGGGCAGCAATTGCGCCTTCGTGTTTGGCAAAAATAGTTTGATAGCGTTCGGCATCTTCTGGTTCAACTTCTCTTTCATGAATTTTGGGCAAGGGTGTTTTGCCAAGTGAATAGATTGTTTTCTTAAATTCTTCGTAAGGGCCATCGAATAAGAAACGCAGTGTCCTTCCACGGGAAGTTGTGTTGTCAATAACTTCGGCAACTAACGATTCGTCATCGCCGAAATAGAGTTTGTTGCCGATACGGATTTTACGTGCAGGATCAACGAGCACATCCCATAAGCGGCTTTCGCGGTTGAGTTCCCGCAAAAGGAACACTTCGATTTTTGCACCAGTTTTTTCCTTTTCGCCATACAAACGGGCAGGAAATACCTTTGTGTTGTTCAAAACGAAGATGTCGCCATCTCTGAAGTATTCCAGGATGTCTTTAAAGATGCGGTGTTCAATGGTTTGATCTTTACGATTCAAAACCATGAGCCGTGACTCATCTCTGTTTTTTGGAGGGTGACTTGCAATAAGATTTGCGGGCAGGTTAAACCTGAATTGAGATAGTTTCATTTGCTTAATCTTTAATTTACCAACTTGATTTTAAAAAAATCCACCAACTTTTTTAAGCATTTTAAGGAGTGAAGGCCGCAAAGGTAATTCAGCAGAGAGGCGATGTCAAGAGGAGAATGTAAAAAATGGCTTGATCACTTGGAACTTATGTCAAAGAAGATCCATTTTCTGAAGCTGAAACCGTTTCTTGCCCAGCAATATTTTGTGGGTTTTGAGAGGCTAACAACTCTCTTAACTGCTCGAGGCTAAGGGCATTTTCAACAGAGAATTTACCAATATGGGTGCGGCGAAGTGCAGTCAGGCAGGCTCCATTTTGAAGTGATTTACCAAAATCATGTGCCAGGCTTCTTATATATGTTCCTTTAGTACAGTCAATTACAAAATCAACATCAGGAATTTGAATGTTATCCAGTTCAAAGCGGCTTATGGTGACAACACGAGGTTGTAACTTTACCTCTTGCTGTTTTCGAGCATAATTGAAAGCCCTTTTTCCATCAATTTTTATGGCCGAAAAAATTGGTGGAAACTGGGAGATGGTACCAGTGAAAATTTTTCTGGCTTGCTGAAGTGATTCTTGTGTCAGGTGGTCGGTCGGGAAGGTTTCATCAGCTTCAGTTTCCAGATCAAAGGAAGGGGTTGTCATCCCAAGACGTAAGGTACCGGTATAAGTTTTATCCTGATCCTGAAACGATTGAATCTGTTTTGTCATCTTTCCTGTACAGACGATGAGCAGTCCGGTGGCAAGAGGATCAAGTGTTCCTGCATGCCCAACTTTAAGTTTTGGAATGTGTAAGTGCCTGCGAATGAGTACTCTTAAATGATTTACAACATCAAAGGAAGTCCAGCCAACGGGCTTGTCAATGAGCAATAGTTCGCCCGCTTCAAAATCAAACTGCATTAAACAACACTTAATTCATAACCAAGGGCTACCATTAGGAGAATGATAAGACCAACAATAATTCTGTAATAACCAAAATACTTGAATCCATAACGGGTAAGAAGGCTGATGAAAGTTTTGATGGCAATTAATGCTACCACAAAAGCAACCAGATTACCCAAAAGAAGGATGTTGATATGTGATGCTTCGATGCTTTGATAATTTTGCAGGAGCTTGTATCCGGCAGCGGCAAACATCGTTGGTACGGCAAGAAAGAATGAAAATTCGGCGGCTGTTTTTCGGTCGAGATTTTGAGTCATACCGCCAATAATGGTAGCTGCTGACCTCGATACACCTGGTATCATGGCAATGCACTGGTAAAGCCCGATTTTAAAAGCTGAAGGGTAACTAATTTGTTGGCTTTTAGCTGGTTTTTGAAACCATTTGTCAACAAAAACCAATACAATACCGCCCAATACAAGCATAACAGCAACCACAACCACATTTTCAAGCATTTGATCAATAAAATCACTTGCAAGAAAACCAATAACTGCGGCTGGAATGAAAGCTATAAAAAGCGTGTAGTAAAACTTCATGCTCTGAAAAAACCGTTTCCAATATAACACTACCACAGCCAAAATGGCTCCAAACTGAATATTTACAGTAAATGCTTTGACAAAATCATTGATTTCCATTCCAAGCAACTCCTGTGTAATAATCATATGGCCAGTAGAAGAAACCGGAAGAAATTCTGTCAGGCCTTCGACAATAGCAATAATAATGGCTTCAAAAATACTCATAATCAGTTCTTTGGCTTCTTCATAATGGCATATATCTCGATGACATAGCCTGCAAGAACAAGTAAAGGAGCTAATGTAAGACGCTGGAAACTAAAGATACCTTTGCTAAAAACATCGGGATCATTTGAGCCACCACCTGCCATGAGTAAAAAACCAATAACGATAAATGCCAAACCTATGATCACCCATTTGTAATTTTCACGATCAAAAGCAAATTGACGTTCATCTGCGGGTTCGGTTGAAACCGGTTTAGTGTTTTTTGTTGACATTTTCAGTGAATTTGAAGCAAAATTAATTGTTTTTCCCGTTCAAACCTTGTTTTTGCTTTTTTTATGAAGAGTTTTCGAACTGAGTCAGGTATTTTCGTTCAAAATTTTGTTTAAACTGCATTGCAATTATTGCTATACGTTTCAATAGCGTAGAAACAAATTTTTCAATAATTCAACTTTATTCTTTTTTGAATGACATTTTTTTGGACAGCAATATCTGATTTGCAGAATTTAGAATGATTTAAAATAGTGATATCTAAAATTACCACTTATTGACATAAATCAACTATTTTTGTACTTTAGATCAATTCTTATTAATAGAAATATTCAATGATTAATATAAAATCAGATAAATGTATCAGCTGTGAAATTTGCAACGAACGCTCACCATTGTTTAGTCTCCTGACCAAAGATGAGTTATCGGTGATGAATGCAGGTCGTTTTGAGGTTCATTTTGAAGCCGGTGAAACAATTGTTAAACAAGGCACTTCTGCCAATCATATGATGGTACTTACCCAGGGAATAGCCAAGCTTTTTCTTGAAGGAATTGACAAGCGCAACCTTATTCTTGACCTGATTTTACCTTGGAAATTGTTCGGTGGCCCGGGTTTATTTACCGACATGCGTTACCATTACAGCGTTGTAGCACTACAAGAGTCAACCGCATGTTTTATTGCTGCGGATAATGTCAGGCAAGTTATACGGACTAACCCAGATTTTGCAGAATCTATTTTGAGGCATTGTAATCGTAATAGTGCAGCAAACTTCGACAGATTGATCAGCTTAACGCAAAAACAAATGCCTGGCAGACTCGCTGACACGCTGCTGTATCTGAACACAGAAATATTTCATAACAAATCGTTTAATTTACCAATTACGCGTCTTGAGCTAGGTGAGATGTCGAATATGACAAAAGAGAGCGTTACCCGTATTCTGAAAGAATTTGAATCGGAAGCAATTTTAAAACTAGAAGGAAAATCAGTTAATATTTTAAAACTGGAAACACTTCAGGAAATATCGTTACGGGGCTAAACAACTAGCAATAATGCCCGTTATAGATCGGTTCTTCGAGTAAACGCTTTAACAAACATGCTTGATTTTTAGCCCTGTCAAGATTGTGCATTGGATATTTTATTGTGTAATAACTATCGTTTTGTAAAAAATCTGTCATAAATCTTAGTGCCTGCATATATACGAGCATCAATCCTGCAAAAGAGGCGTTTTCTTTTTCTATAGGTGTAATATCTTTAATACCAGATATGTAATTAAATATTAATCCTTCGAGGATTTCTCTGCGTATGATGATTTTGGATGTGTCACGCTCATCCTCACCAACAGGGGATGCCATGCTTCGAATCATATCACCTAAATCAGAAAGTAGTGTTCCGGGCATCATCGTGTCCAGATCAATTACACATTTTACATTTTCTCCTTTTGTGTCGAATAAGAGGTTACTTATTTTGGCATCCATATGAACGATGCGCAATGGGAGATGATGAATGATAGAAACGTAATGGTCGGTTATCCATCTGTTTGCATGAAGTTCTGATAAAGTTGCGGATGCAGATTCAAGTCTTTCGGTAGATGCTGTTTTTAAAGCATCATCAAATTGCTGTTGTCTCCAGGCAAGATTGTGAAAATCATTCAATATCGTATGAAATTGGCTGGCATCTATACCACGAAGAAGCGAGGTAAATTCAGCAAATGCTGCAGCTGCCAGTATTGCCTGTTTTTCGGAAGAAACAGTTTCAAGACATTGACTTTGATCTACATAGAATATTAATCTCCAATATTTTTGATGGTTATCTTTATAAAACCACTTCCCGCTAAGTGTTGGTAAGTATTCCATCATTGAGTAACCGGGATGGTTTTTTTGAAGGTGATTTTTTGCAAGTAGCCAATTTTCAACAATATGCAATGGCTCTTTAAAGACGGAAGTGTTTATTTGCTGAAGAATGAATTTTGTGCCTTGTTCTGTTTTTACAAGGAATGTTTTGTTGATATTGCCTGAACCATATGGTTGAATGCTTTCATAATCAAGCGATATTCCATATGCTTGTAGAATCGTTGAAAAGTTGTTTTCCATCATAATTTGTTCAGCAAAAAATCAATAGTGATCGCTGTTAGCAAAAATCTGTTTCCCGGTTTTCCATTCCCCATTTGTGAAGTCGGGAAATGCGATGCTATTATTATTGTTGGCCACCGACCATTCAGAAAGTGGGGTAATTACACTCCATGCAGCTGAATCATAAACACTTATAGGTGTTGGCTCAGATCTTTTTATTGCTTCCAGAAACGCATGAACGACAAAGAAATCCATTCCGCCATGTCCTGCACCTTGAGCATCAGAACCATATTTTTGCCAAAGCGGATGATCAAACTGTATGAGCCAATCTTTTGCGTCCTCCCAACGATGTGGCTGTGAAATGCCTTCAACATGGATGGATTTGTTGATGTCCATCCAAAGGCCTTTTGTGCCCTGCACTCTGAAGCCAAGTGAGTAAGGACGTGGCAGACTTGTATCGTGTTGAAGTAAAATCGTCTCACCATTAGCGGTGCTGATCATCGTAGTGACTACATCTCCAAGCTTGAAATTAACTTTTGCATTAGGGTGAGTTTCACCGCCGGTTTTCACAATATATTCATGCAGGCCCCGGGATTTGGAAGCCATTGATACAAGCGAGGTGAAACGGTTACCGGCATGTATATCAAGCATTTTTGAAAGAGGTCCGATGCCATGTGTCGGATAGAGGTCACCGTTTCTTTCCACCGAATGTTGTGTCCTCCACTGGGCTTCAGAAAATCCTTTTTCACCAAATTCAACACCTCCGCCATAAGGCTGCTTTCCATCATTGAATTTAACTTCGCGCAAATCGTGCTGGTAGCCACCTTGCAAATGCACCAATTCGCCAAAAATACCTTGTCTTACCATTTGCAATGCAGCCATCACATCGCGGCGGTAGCAAACATTTTCGAGCATCATGTATTGTTTGCCTGAACTTTGCGACTTTTTAACAATATCCCAATGTTCCTGAACAGTAGTGCCCATCATCACTTCGCAACCTACATGCTTGCCTGCATCCATTGCATCCATGGCCATTGGATAATGCCATTCCCAGGGTGTGGCGATGATCACTGCGTCAATGTCTTCTTTTTCAAGCAGTTCTTTATAAACATATTGGCTGCCAGTATAAATAGCTGGTTTTGGCTTGCCGGCCTTTTCAAATAATTGCAGTGCATCATCGAGCATAACTTGTTGTATATCACATATAGAAGTTACATCGGTGTCATCTCTTTGCAGACTCAGGCGAAGGAGCTCCTGACCACGCATCCCTGTTCCAATGATGCCAATGCGCAACCTGCCTGATGGATTACCAAACACGACTTTTGATGGCATTACACTGAACGCTGTTCCAGTTAAAGCTGTCATTTTCAAAAATGTACTTCTTTTCATATGAGAAAATTTTAAGTTTTTAACGACTCAATTTTTTATAGTGACCTTAAATAGGTAATAATTATACAGTGGTTTGTTTAAAATCAATGAATCCACAATGCTACAGAGTGTATTATGGAAAAAAAAACATTCTTTTCAAATAAAAATAATTAAAGTGTTGTTATACAATTATCTAGCTAATCATAAGGTTGCATCCACGCACCTGACTGTTATCAAAACGTCCAAGTACCTCGAAACTACCGTCCTCATGCAATTTTCCCAAATCCTGCACCTGTATAAAAGAACAACTGTTCAGGTTTGCCAGATCAATCACATTGATGCCCCCGCTTTTTCCATGTAAGACAAGAGAGAACGGGTCGTTGGTGTCTCTGATAAGAATTTTCATCCATGGAGGACACCGAAAAAGACCTTCCCCTGATGAATAGGCCTGAGAAAGCAATTCGGTCATGCCATATTCTGAATGGATAGCGGAAACACCAAATCCTTTTTTGAGCAATTCATGAACTTCTTCTCTGATCATCTCGCGACGTTTTCCTTTCATTCCACCAGTTTCCATCACAATAAGTTGGGGAAAATGAAATGATTGTTGCTCAACAAGATCCAAAAGGGCATAGGTTACTCCAAGCAAAATAGTTTTTTGACCAGAAGCGTTTAATTCCCGTAATTTTTGCGATAACTCTGCCGTGTTGTGAAGGTAAAAACCGCTATCAGGATGACCACTTTCGGCAATTAGTTTCTCAGCCATATATATCAGCGAGGATCCTGATCGCTCAAGATAGGAGGGCAGGAGTGCTAAAATACAAACCTTCGACGGAGATTTGTAAAACAGTTCAAATCCACGCTTAAAACTTTCATTATATAACTGGAGATCAACTACGTGATGTCTGCTTGTTTGATCACCTGTTGTTCCTGAAGAGCTGAAGACAATAGCTGAAGGCTTATCTCCAGTAGTTATTTTATGAGTTTTGAAAAACCCGACAGGTAAAAATGGAATTTGATCATAGTAGGTAATAGCCATTGGATCAATATGCACAAGGTCGCAAAATTGTCTATAGACCTTATTGTGACTGTACTGAAAATGGAAAATTTCGATAGCAAGCTGATTGAACTGCAATTCGTTAGTGATGGAAAAAATCCGCTCGATTGAAGGGGCTGCGTTTGCCATTGGCTCGATATGGAGAAAACTATTAATTTTACACCTTGTATTGATGTAATTTTACATCTTTCATTAAGGATATGGCAAAAATAGGAATCTTTTTCATCACATGTGTTTTACTCATTGCTGCAGGCTTTGGTTCATGCCGCAAGTTTGAGGAATACCCTCCTGTTCCTGAAATTTCTTTCAACGATTTTGTTTATTTGATTAATGAAGAAACAGGAATAAGTGAAAAAGGGATTTTGAGTATCAGTTACCGCGATGGTGATGGTGACATAGGTTTGGAACAGGAAGACACGTTGTTTCCTTACCAGATAGATGGAGAGTATTACTACAATCTTATTATTACGTTGTCGGAATTGCAAAATGGCGAGTTTGTTGAGCTGCCATTTAATTTCAGTGCCAGAATCCCCCCTCTGATTCCCAAAGATCAACAGAAAAGTATTAAAGGAATCATTGAAAATGAGTTGTTTATATATGACCCTACTTCCAGTTTTGATACCATTCGTTTCACAGTAAAACTAGTTGACCGGGCATTAAACGTAAGTAACGAAATAACAACTCCTGCTTTTGTCCGAATAATTCCATGAGATTTCAAGCCGACTTAACATTAAGTTAACGTAAACCTAAACTAAACTTAAGTCTATTTTAACCACCTAAAGCATTGATTCATACTATTTTTGCCGAACAAAATAATATGAACATGAAAAAAATTATCATAGCACTTGTAGTTTTCACAGCAATTTTCGCACAATCAGCAACTTTTGCTTCAAACGATAAAACAAACACACCTGATGCGCCTGCAACAGCAGTGTCAATTTCGGGTAAAGTTCTTGATGCCATTACCGGCGAGGCTTTAGTTGGCGCAGTTGTTGAAGTTGAAGGCGTTGATGTGAGCGTATTTACGGATCTTGAAGGTCAGTTCAGCATCAATAACGTGCAAAGTGGCACTTACGTATTGAAAGTAAAATACATCTCTTACGAAGATAAAAAAGTTGAATCGGTAAAAGTAGATTCCAGGAATAATAACGTGGATATCACCTTGCAATCGAAATAATATTCGACTTTTATTTCAAGAATAATGATTAAGACAAACCCGGAAGTTTGTCTTTTTTATTGTCTAATATGCTGAAAATAATATAAATAGATCAACCAGAGCAAGAATTGATCAATATTAATTTTTAGAAATCAGGTTAACAGTTTAATAAAGTTGTCGTATTTTTGAAACGAAACAGGAACGAAATGAAATCTTCTTACACCTGTAAGTTCAACTGTCAGTTAATCGAACGATAAAAACGATGAAAGTAATGAAAGCTATTTGGAAGAGTGCCATCCTGATATGGCTTCTGTTTTTTTCAACTAACCTCGTCTCAGCACAAGAGCTGGAGCAAAAACCCGATGGTTATTATAAAGACGGTCAGTTATTTAACGGCACGTTTACTACTTTTTTTTCAAATAATAAGCTTGCTTCAGAGCGCACATTCATACGGGGATTGGAAGATGGAATGTCGCAATATTATGATTCAACCGGAGCTTTGATTGAGAAACGTGCCTGGAGCAATGGAAAAAAACATGGCACATGGTTTACCTATACCAACTCAGGAATAAAAACAGGTGAAGCCAATTATTACAACAATAATAAACATGGCAAATGGTTCATCTGGGATGAAAAAGGAATCCTCCGTTACGAGATGAACTACGAAAATGGCAAAAAGACAGGATCGTGGTTCATGTGGGACGAGTCCGGAAAGCTTCTTAGTGAAAAGAAGCTATAGATTTATTACCCAGAAAAGAGCACTACTTTTTGCGCTTATTAGAACCGAAGAATTTTTATCACTTCAGATCGTTTTCCTGAGTTTAATTGCAAGATATTGATGCCTTTAGGGAAATCTCCAACCTTTATTTGGATAGAGTGTTTACCTTTTAATCGTGTCTCAGCAGGTTTTTTCCAGATCACTTTTCCGGTATAATCGATAAGTTGTAATTCAATACTACTTGTTTGTTCAAGATTAAATTCGACAGTTACTTCATTAGAAACCGGATTTGGAAATGCTTTTACGCTCTCAGTCGAAAGGGTTTTTTCAGGTATAGTAACAAACAGAAAGTCATTTCGGTAGTAACTGAACACACCACTATATTCTCCCAAAACAAGGTCTGCATCACCATCATTATCCAGATCGCCAAAAAAAGGAGCTGCATTCTGTTCTGCATTTAACCCAATGATTACCATATTGTTCTGTGTCCACACACCATTGTTGTTTTGAAGATATTTCAAGTCACCAAACATTCCTCCGCATAGGATATCGATATCTCCATCAAAATCGAGATCTGTCAAAGCCGGCACACAATTGGAGCCGATGTCAAAAGAACCAAAGAATCCTGCAATGAGTTGCCAATCAGGAGAAAGTGCTGTTCCGTTGTTGCGAAGGTAGCTTAGCTTCCCGTTTTCTTCACCTGCAATAATATCCAAATCACCATCCTGGTCCAGGTCAAGTAGACGTGGTGACGACCAACCACTTAAGGTGATTGATTGCAAGACGTCAGTTACAAGTTCAAAACCCAGACTTGTGTTTCTATGATAATAGAGTTTCCCGCTAAGATCACCAACAATCACATCAGGCAAACCATCAGAATTAACATCGCCGGCAGCTACAGCGCTATAAATGGAATGATCTATAGAGGCAAAATAAGCACTGTTTTCATCCCAGGCAGGAGCGCTAGCTGTGCCTGTGTTTTCGTAATAGTAAATATTTCCCAGTTGACTTCCAGTGAGCAGGTCGAGATCGCCATCATTATCGAAATCATACAAACAGGGGTTACTTGCCCCTCCGGGATCGAGCACACCTCCAAAAAGTGAGGTATTCATCGTCCATGCTGCCAGCTCAGGAGTTCCTGAATTAACATAATAATTTAGTGGGCCATCAGCAGTGCCATAAACAAGGTCGTAGGTTTCGTCTCCATTAAGATCAACGAAACTGGGTGAATTCCAGTATGTTTGGGAACCGATATCATTAAAAAAGAGAGTGTTCAGATTCCACTGCGGAATTTGAATTGTTCCGGTATTTTCGTAAAACCACAGACTGTGACCGTCTCTGCCACTTATGAGGTCGAAATCGCCATCTGCATCAAGGTCGCAGAAAACGGGATAAGCATATAATCCTACATCATCAACATCAACACCATTTGCTTCGGAAAAACTAGCTGAAACAGCCGAACCCACATTCAGATATAACCGTAAAAGCCCACTCTCACTGAAGCCCACAATCATGTCTGCATCACCGTCAGCATCCACATCGGCCAGGTCAGGCACAGGTATTTGACCTACATTAAGTCCACTGAAAAAACCTGATACCTTCTCAAAGACAGGATTATTGGCATCACCGATATTGTTAAACAGATTCAAGCCGGTGAAGCCTCCTGAAATGAAATCAAGGTCGCCATCAGCATCAAGATCATAAAAAACTCCCATTTCTGCATCGAGCGGATCAACAACACTAAAGATATCGGGACCTGCATTGAAGGCAGGACTTGATGCTGTGCCTGTGTTTTCAACAAAAAAGGGTTTCCCTGAAGTGTTACCTATGATCATATCATGGTCGCCATCTGCATCAATATCTGCAAAGCGGGGTTGTGAAAATGGCAGACTTGGGACACCGCTGGGGTTAAAGATACTGTTTTGCAAAACCCAGGGTTGAGAGGATAGGTTGAACGTTAAAGACAAAAAAATCAAACAAATAAGTGCAAATTGTTTCATGAGAGAATGTTTTGAATGTGTTAGCCAAAGATACAAAAAACAACTGCTTTTGTCTAATTAGTGCACTAAACCGGTGTTGTTGTTACGAAGTTTTATTCAGGACACTTAAAAAGACTAAAGCGATTGGATACTTTCAAACCAATGGATTTATATAACTTTTCACAACTTTTGTGATTAATTACTGTATTATTGCCCGAAATTTTCGACTGTTTAGATTTTCAGGAGAGCAAGTTTCTAAAACAGTTGACATACAAATGAAGACAATTAAATACACACTTCAGTTATGGCAGGACAAAGAAATCTGGTCAGGACGCTTGGTTTTGGTTATGTAGTCATTTTTGTAATCGCAAACATCATTGGTTCAGGCGTTTACAAAAAGATCGCACCAATGGCGGCTGAGCTTCATTCTTCTGCCTGGGTACTTTTGGCATGGCTGGCAGCCGGAATCATAACCATTTTTGGAGCATTGAGTAACGCGGAAGTTGCCGGAATGCTTGCGGGCACAGGCGGAGAGTTTGTTTATTTCAAAAAAATTTATAACCGTTTCTTTGCTTTTTTATATGGTTGGTCGCTTTTCACTGTAATTCAAACAGCAACAATCGCATCGCTTGCCTATGTTTTTTCTCAATCACTTAACAGCATTTTTCCGTTGCCTGAGGTACTGACTTCACTTGAGCATTTTACTTTGGGCGGGGTTTTCTTTCCTTTCCAGGATTTCAACATAAAAAGTGTTGCTATTCTATTGATTATGATACTTACAGTTTTAAATATCAGCGGATTAAAAAAAGGAGCAATAACAGGCAAAATCATTTTCTGGCTTGTTATGGCAGGGCTTACTGTGATTGTCGTTTTCGGACTTATGCACATAAAAACTTTACCGGATAATTTCCTTAATCCACAAGATCTCACCAAAGGCTTGGTGTCTCCAACCTCCTTTTTTACGGCCATGCTGGCGGCATTTTGGGCTTATCAGGGATGGGTTTCAGTTGGTTTCATCGGAGGAGAAGTTCACAATCCCAACAAAAATCTTCCCAAAGGCATTATAACAGGGGTGTTTGTTGTTATTTTAATCTATTTGCTTGTCAATGTAACTTATATGGCTCTGCTTTCAATTCCGGCTTTAGAAAAAATCTATGTTTCTGGTAATCAGATAGCTGCTATTGAAGCTGTAAGAAGTTTCTGGGGGCAATCAGGGGTTATTTTTATTTCACTTTTAATCCTGCTCACCACTTTAGGCTGCACCCACGCCAGCATTCTTACCGGAGCAAGGCCGCATTATGCGATGGCAGGGGAGCAATTATTTTTTAATTCTTTTACCCGACTCAATAAAGCAAATGTTCCTGCCCAATCGTTGCTTTGGCAAGGCATATGGTCTTCTGTACTTGTTTTATCAGGGACTTTCGACCAGCTGACGGATATGATTGTATTTGCTGTTTTTATTTTTTATGGCGCAACAACCTTGGGTGTTTTTATTTTGAGGATTAAAATGCCTGACCTCCATCGACCCTATAAAGTTTGGGGTTATCCCTATATTCCGGCTTTCTATATTCTTTTTTGTTTACTTTTTTTGGCAAACACGCTTTATTCAAGACCCAGAGAGGCAGCAATTGGGCTGGTGTTGATTTTATGCGGCATCCCTGTTTATCTTCTACGCAGGAAATTGTTTACGCGAAAATGATGTTTGTTTTTTGATAAAAGTGGGTTTAATTGGTACCTGCAACCATAAAAACCTGAAAATGACACCCGACTGGAAACAAACCCTTACTTTTGTTTCTTCTAAACCGTTTCATTCTATGAAAAAGATTTTTCAACAGGCTGTTATATTGATTGTTAGCTTGTTTTCTGCTGGCCTGATTGAAGCACAGACCATCAATTATAAACCTCTGATCGAGGAAATACAGCAGTTGCAGAAACAGTTTGTTCCGGATAGTAGGGTGGCTATCTTTAATGTTGATTTAAAAGACACGCTTCAATTCCCATTAATCCTTACTGGGAAAACCGATTTACCTGATGCCCGAAGCCAACTCTTGCAGTTATTAAAAGCTAAAAACATTGCTTTTGTTGACTCTCTCATACTACTTCCTTCTGTTTCGTTGGGAAGTCAAACCTGGGCTTTAGCCTCATTATCGGTTTCCACACTTCGCTCAAAGCCTGATGATGCCGCTGAACTTGTCACACAGGTCATGATGGGAACACCAATGAAGGTACTGGAACAAAGCAAGAATTGGTTTAGGGTACAGACCCCCGAGCATTATATCGGTTGGATCGATGGTTCCGGTTTACAACGTTTTACATTAGAGGAACTGAATCAATGGAAGGAATCCAATCGATTCATGTTCAATAAATTATCAGGATATGTTTACGATAAACCTTCTAGAAAAGCTTCCGTTGTCACTGATTTGGTGCTTGGAGATCTTTTTGAAGCTGGAAAAAGTAAAAGAGGGTATCTAAAAATCAGCCTTCCCGATGGCAGATCAGGTTACGTAAAGAATTCAGATTGTATTTCCTATTCCGATTGGGTAGGTACACAGCCTGACATTGAGGCTTTGCTGGATTTTGCATCACAAATGATGGGTTCGCCCTATCTTTGGGGAGGCACTTCAGCAAAAGCTGTTGATTGTTCGGGTTTTGTCAAGCTGCTTTTTTACAGTCAGGCAGTGATTCTTGCCCGCGACGCTTCGCAACAGGCACGTTATGGAGAAGTGATTGATCACACAAATGTGAACATTCTTCAACGAGGTGACCTGCTTTTTTTTGGTAGTTCAGCAAAACGGATAAGCCATACAGGCGTTTATCTTGGTAAAGGTGATTTTATCCATGCATCAGGAAGGGTGCTTATCAGCAGCATTGATCCATTGAATGCCAAGTATTTACCGTCGAGAAACTATGTTGCTGCACGTCGTGTTGTTACAGCAATAGGCAATGAAGGTATCACACCAGTAAAGGACCATCCATGGTATAACAGGATCAAATAGCCGACACTTTTTGTTTGTTCTTATTTGTCAAAAAAAATGGAGAAACTAAAATCACATTATCACATTTTATTGATTTCAATACTTGTTGTTGCTGTTTTGACTATTTCTTGCGATGGGCATCAAACCTATTATAAAGGAAGCTCAGATTCAAAGGATCAGGTATTGGATGAAACATGGAATGAAGCTTGGGAAGCGCCTGCGACAATAATCGTTGTCCCTTCGCAACCTGTTGACGGACGGGATTTCAGACTTGTGGCAGCAGGTCCGTACAGCATTTTGCAAAGCACCGTTCTTATCGAAGGACCTTCCGGAAGATTTAAGACTCGCTTGAACAGTAGTGGCAACGAGATGCCTTTTTGGCGTGTTGAAACATTCGATGGATTGCCGGAAGGAGACTATAAAGCGATTCTTTTGGAAGGAGAAACAACTCTCGCTGCTGTTGAGTTTAACGTAGCAAAGCAACCTCTGACTTTGCCAAAGGGAGGGTTTTGGAAAACACTTCGTGGCTGGGATAGTGCAACAGAAACGCTTTATTCGGCCTGGATCAATGCCTTATTTATGGGAAGTGATGAGCAAACAAGCTGGACTTCTCTTCATGAAGTGACTCAAAACAAAGAACGGAATTTTTTATACAACTCCCTTTCACTTCAAGAAGATGATTCAACAGCGAAGATAAAAGTGATCATGGAACCCGATTGCGCCGACAACCCTTACTTTTTAAGGGCTTATTTTGCCTGGAAATTGGGGTTGCCTTTTGGTTATCATATTTCTGATCGTGGTTATCTTGGGAAAAGCCCATCCACAGGAAAATGGGTTACCAATGAGTCGGCTACTTCAAAAACAAACCCTGTTTTGGCCTTCAATTCATTCATGCGAATGGTTATGGACGGTGTGCACTCTGGCACTGCCAGGGCAAGTTTTGAAAATGAAAACGCAGATTATTACCCTGTTGAGCTGAACCGTCATGGCCTGCAACCCGGTACTGTTTTTGCCGACCCTTATGGACATACCTTTACGTTGGTGAGCTGGATTACTCAAACCAAAGCCAATGCAGGAAAGCTGCTGGCTACCGACGCACAACCCGACGGCACAATAGCCATTAAACGCTTTTGGAAAGGTAATTTTCTTTTTACTACCCATGAGGTGATTGGCGAACCGGGTTTTAAAGCTTTCAGGCCAATTGCTTTTGAAAATGGAAAGTTGCGGCTGCTTAAAAACACGGAGCTCTCGGCTGAAACTGGTTTTGCGCCATTTTCAATGGTGCAGCAAAAGATGGACCAAGAGGCTTTTTACAATGCGGTTGAGAAACTAATTAATCCCCAACCACGTGAAGCTGAGGCCCAACTCGGAGATCTGATCAACGCTTTACATGAACAATCGTTAGTAAGGGTGAAATCGGTGGCCAATGGTGAGGCTTACATGCAAGCCCATCCCGGAGCGGTAATTCCCATGCCGTCGAGTGCTAAGGGCGTTTTTCAAACCCTTGGATTATGGGAAGATTACTCCACTCCCAACCGCGACCTGCGCCTCTTAATTGCAATGGATGCTGTGATGTCTTTTCCTGAAAAAGTTGCTGCAAATCCTTCAGAATACAAACTATCCTTTTCGGGTTCAGGTGCAGAAATTAAGCAGAAACTTCAACAGTTACTCGAACAAAAAGCGATGACCTTGACGATTACCTATACGCGGTCGGACGGAAATCAGCAACAACTCAGCCTTAACGACTTACTCAAGCGCCGCGAAGCATTTGAAATGGGCTATAATCCAAATGATTGTGCTGAAATTCGCTGGGGTGCGCCAGAAAACAGTGATGAAAGAGCGAGCTGTAAACGCAAAGCGCCACCTTATCAGCAGAAAAACATGGAGAAAGTCAGGGAGTGGTTCAGCAAGCGCCTGCATCCACCAACCTGAAAAACCAGCTTCAAAAGCACTTCTATCTTTGGTTCGTAATGAACACAAACGGAAATTTGCAGCACAATTTATTCACGATCGAATTATGATCTCAATTTAAAGAAGAGCTTTCCTACTCAGGAATTCAAGCTTTATTCCCCTTTGATTAATGGTTTATATGCTGTAACTCGTTTGGATTGTGTTTGTGTTTAAAGAAAATTGCAAATAATATGGCAACAACCAATGCGTATCCGGCAAAAGCATACCATATTTCCGGCCATTGCTTTGATCCGTCGGGGTTGAGGAAGTAAGCGTCGATGATAATACCACTCGAATAACTTCCTAAAAAGGCTCCAAAACCATTGGTCATCATCATGAATAGACCCTGTGCACTGGCACGTATTCTAGGATCGCTTTGTGTTTCAACGTAGAGTGAACCTGAAATATTGAAGAAATCGAAAGCCATTCCGTAAATGATGCATGACAAAATGATCATCCATAAACCTTCAGCCGGGTTTCCCAATCCAAACAAGCCAAAGCGTAAAACCCATGCTATCATACTGAATAACATCACGTTTTTAATTCCAAATCGCTTTAAGAAAAAGGGGATGGTGAGGATAAACAAGGTTTCTGAAATTTGTGAGATCGACATGATGATTGCAGGGTATTTGACTGCAATAAGGTCTTGGTAAGCAGGTATGTTTTTAAAATCGTGAAGGAAAGTATCGCCATACATATTTGTAAGTTGAAGCGCTCCACCAAGTAACATCGCGAAGATGAAAAACAGAGCCATTTTTGAATCTTTCAACAAGGCGAAAGCATTTAGGCCCAAAGCATTGAGAAATGATTTTTTTTCGGTTTGTTGAGGCGAAGGTGGGCAATCGGGCAGGCTGAAAGCATACAAACCTAATAACACGGAGGCAGCCGAAGCTACATAAAATTGCACCGCTGAAACCTCAAAATGAAATAAACTCACCACCCACATTGCAACAATAAACCCTACAGTTCCCCAAACCCGGATGGGCGGATAATTTTTTACAACATCCAAACCATCTTTTTTTAGTGAGGAATAGGCAACTGTTATCGAAAGTGCGATAGTTGGCATATAAAACATCATATTCACAAGCATCAACCAAAAAAAGGTAGTTGGATCGTCGATCCGGGGAATAATGGCAAGCATAACAGCTCCCAAAAGATGAAAAATTCCGTATAGTTTTTGTGCGCTAACCCAACGGTCAGCAATGATTCCGGCTATTGCAGGCATAAACAGCGAGGAAATACCCATTGTTGAGAAAATTGCCCCAAATTCGGCTCCCGACCATTGCTTTGTTTGAAACCAATATGCCCCAATTGTAATAAGCCATGAACCCCAAATAAAGAATTGAAGGAAGTTCATGATTGTTAATCGAATCTTTATGCCCATGATTATAAATGTGTTAGACAATCAGCAACAGCGCTGTTCCATTGGTAAAGGTAAAAAGATTTTGTTTATCTGACTTGAGTTAGTTAACCCATTTTTGCTGTCCTTCCAAAGGAAATAATTGTTGCTCAAAAAACAGAATGTCTTTGGGTTCAGAATCGCGTGTTAAGGAAACTTTGATTCAAACAGAACGGTCAAAATTTTAGTTATTTACTCTTCCTTTTATAATGATTTATCGATCTGAATAGCTTTATAAATGGGTTTTTACAGTACATATCATGTTATTGAGGCATTGTATTGGCAAACAAAACCGGAACAACTTTAGGCTGTCCCGGTAGAATTTGTCAAGAGGTGAATATCAGGCTTTGAGCTCTTTCACAGCTTCGATAAATTGGGGTAATACTTTCATTGCATCGCCGACAATGCCATAATCGGCTGCTTCAAAGATAGGAGCATCGGGATCTTTATTGACTGCCACAATGACTTTTGAACCGCTTACACCACCCAAATGTTGGATTGCGCCAGAGATTCCAAATGCAAAATATAAATTAGGGGCAATGATTTTCCCAGTTTGTCCAACATGTTCTCCATGAGGACGCCAGCCTTCATCAGAAACAGGGCGCGAACAAGCTGTTCCTGCACCCAGTTCTTCAGCAAGTTGTTCGATACCTGTCCAATTTTCAGGGCCTTTCATGCCACGTCCACCTGCAACAACGATTTCAGCTTCACTCAAAAGAATTTTACCGGTCACTTTTTGAGTTTGTTCTACTGTTAATCCGAAGTCACTTGCATTCAAACCCGGATCAAATGACTCAATCACAGCAGAAGCAGCTTGTTCAATTACACCAAAGCTGTTGTATGAAAGGGTTAATACTTTTTTTTCTGTATAGATAAGGGCGTGACCAATAGCCTTACCGGTGAAAACATTTTTATTCACTTTAAAAGGTTGAAGACTTATCGGGAGACCGGTCACATTCGACACCAAACCTGCTTTAAGCTTCACGGCTAACCTTGGAGCAACAGCCTTGCCTAAGTTATTATGAGCTAAAACAACGATGGTTGCATTTGATTGGTTTGCTGCTACAGCCAATGCTTTAGCAATAGCGCTGTTATCAAGAGTAGCAAAACGTGCATCAGTGCAGGAAAGAACTTTGGTGATACCATAATTCCCAAGTTTTGCCAACTCGCTTTCATCCACATTTCCCAATGAAACAGCAACTGCGGCAACACCTGCTTCTTTTGCTAAAGCAACACCATAAGAAGCAGCTTCAAAGCCTGCTTTTTTAATTTTTCCTTCTTGATTATCAATATATATGAGTACTGACATGTGTTATAGTTTTATTCGTTATTAAAAAGCCATTACTGATTATAATACTTTTGCTTCTTCTCTCAAAGCATGGATAAGTTCTTTAGCTTGCTCCTCGGTAAACTTTTTACAAGCAGCTTTGGCAGGAGGTAAATCAAACGCTTCGAAGCTCATTCTTATCTCTGTTTCTGCAGGTTGAACAACTTCAAGCGGTTTACTGCGAGCCATCATGATACCACGCATGGCAGGGATACGAGGCTCTTTGGCAATGCCTTTCTGAACAATTGCCATTACCGGTGCAGCCACACTAAGTGCCTGGCTTCCGCCTTCGATTTCACGGGTAATTTTTACCAATCCGCCATCAATTTGCAGTCCTGAAACAGATGAAACAGATTGAATTCCAAGTAATTCGGCTAACATTCCACCAACAGCTGCTCCGTTATAGTCGGAGGCTTCCACTCCTGCGAAGATGAGGTCATAACCCTGACTTACCAATGCAAGCTGACTGGCAACATAAAAGGCGTCTTTAGCATCAGCATCCACACGAATGGCTTTATCGGCACCAATTGCCAACGCTTTACGCAATGTGGCTTCGGTTTCCTGACGGCCAACATTGGCAACTGTAATTGTTTCAACTCCACTTCCAGCTGTTTCTTTCAGCTCCATGGCACGTGTCAGCGCCAACTCATCCCAAGGATTTATAATCCACTGAACACCAGTGGCATCAAACAAGGTTTTGTCAGCATTGAATTTAATTTTTGTGGTAGTATCGGGGACATTCCCGATCAGAACAAGTATTTTCATAGGGATTTGAATTTAGTATCTCAATTTTATGCAAAAATAGTAATCTTTACGCGAAGGGTTGCTTTTTCAAACCAATCAACTCCTGCAGCTTGGGTTATTTAAGTAAATCACGCGAAATAATGATCTTTTGAACCTCACTCGTGCCTTCATAAATTTGAGTCAGCTTGGCTTCACGCATCAGTCGTTCAACGTGGTATTCTTTCACATAGCCATAACCTCCGTGAATCTGAACAGCCTCTGTTGTTACTTCCATAGCCATATCGGCAGCATATTGTTTAGCCATAGCGCTTGCAATTCCATAGGGCTTGCCCTGATCTTTCAGCCAGGCGGCTTTAAGGCAGAGATTGCGTGCGTTTTCAACTTTCACCGCCATATCTGCCAGTTTAAAAGCAATGGCTTGATGGTTGGCAATCACTGTTCCAAAAGCCTTACGTTCCTTGGCATAAGCAGTAGCTCTTTCCAGTGCTCCGGCAGCAAGCCCAACAGCCTGAGATGCGATTCCAATGCGACCGCCTTCGAGTACTTTCATGGCAAAAGTGAAACCGAAACCTTCTTCACCGATGCGATTTTCTTTAGGCACTTTTACGTCGTTAAACATTACCGAATGAGTGTCGCTACTGCGCATACCCATTTTATCTTCGTGAGGTCCGAGGGTGATGCCGGGACTATCTTTTTCAACAATAAGTGCAGTGATTCCTTTGTGTTTTTTCGACGCGTTGGTTTGTGCAATGAGAATATATGTTGAAGCGCTGTTAGCATTGGTGATCCAGTTTTTGGTTCCATTCACCAGGTAATAATCACCTTTGTCCTCGGCTGTTGTTCGTTGACTTGTGGCATCAGAACCAGCTTCGGGTTCAGATAACAAAAAAGCCCCAATCTTTTTTCCACTTGCCAGCGGGCGTAGGTATTTCTGTTTTTGACCTTCATTGCCAAATTTCTCTAAACCATAGCAAACGAGTGAGTTATTTACCGATACTATTACACTGGCTGATGCATCTACTTTACTAAGTTCTTCAACAGCAAGCACATATGAAATTGCATCCATTCCACCACCATCATAATCCGGACTTACCATCATCCCCATGAAGCCGAGCTTGGCCAAAGCTTTTACATGCTGTGTGGGGAAAATAGCATGGGTATCACGCTCTATTACATCTTTAATCAATTCCCGCTGGGCATAGTCACGGGCTGCCTGTTGAATCATCAGTTGCTCTTCAGAGAATTCAAAGTTCATGTTTTCAGTAGTTTAATAAGGATTGTTGTAAAATATATGTTCGTTAGCATTAATTACAAAAATAATGAATTGTAGTTCATCCTTTAAAAAGAAATCGCGCTGATGAGCCTCTTTTGTGCGTTTTCAAATTCCTGAAGAATTTCAACGAAAATTGCTTCAACAGGTTTGATTTCATCGATCAGAGCAGACACTTGCCCGATTTCAAGTTCACCTTCTTCAACATCACCTTCAAACATTCCTTTTTTTGATCGTCCGTGTCCAAGAATTGCCTTAAGTTTCATTATGTCAGCACCTTCCGATTCAGCTAATTTTATTTTTTCGTAAAAATTATTTTTGAGAAGGCGCACAGGCACTACTTTTTTCATCATAAAAGCAGTATCCCCATCACCTGCTTCAACAATTTTTTGCTTAAAGGCAGGATGTGCCGATGATTCTTCGCTTGCCGCAAAGCGTGATCCGATCTGAATTCCATCTGCTCCCAAAGCCAGAGCAGCCAACATTTGACTTCCTGTTGCGATGCCTCCAGCGGCAATTAAAGGAAGGTGTACCTTTCTTCTTATCAATGGGATGAGTGTCATGGTGGTGGTTTCCTCAAAGCCATTGTGGCCTCCTGCTTCAAAACCTTCAGCAACAATAGCATCCACACCTGCATCAACCGCCTTCATGGCAAATTTAATATTAGCAACAACATGTGCTACAATAACTCCATGGCTTTTCAAAATGGAGGTATATTTGGCCGGACTGCCTGCTGAAGTGAACACAATTGGGACTTTTTCACGTAAAACTATCTCAATAAGCTCATCAATTTGCGGATAAAGCAAAGGCAGATTTACACCAAAAGGATGAATTGTGGCATTTTTGCATTTTTGAATATGTTCTTCAAGAACAGAAGGATACATCGAACCAGCTCCAATAAGGCCTAATCCGCCTGCATTGCTAACAGCTGAGGCAAGTTTCCAACCGCTGCACCAAATCATCCCACCCTGAATAATTGGGTAACGAATACCAAATAGCGATTGAATACGGGTTTCCGAAATCATAATGATGAACCAGATGTAAGTTTATTTAAGTTAAAGATGGGGAAAGATCAAAATGACATCTTCCCCCACCTTATTTACGCTTTATTCCTGAAATTCAGGATTTTCCTTTGGTGTTTGTAAATGGCCATCGGCATTGGTATAACCATAAATACGATCAAGCAGCACTTTATATTTTTGTTTTACCACATTTCTCCGAAGCTTGAGTGTTGGCGAAAGTTCTCCTGTCTCGGGTGTCCACTCTGTGCAGGTTAGTTCAAATTGTTTTATTTGCTCATGTGGATTGAGGCTGGCATTGATACGGTCAATTTCTTGCTGGAAGCGTTCGATAACCTTTGGATGCTTAATAAGTGCCTTGGTATCACGATATTTTACATGGTGGAGAAAAGCCCATCCATTCAGGAAGTGGAATGAAGGGCAAACAATGGCTGCTGTAAATTTCTCATCAGCACCCACAACCATGATTTGCTCAATGAATTGTGATTCTTTAAAAATGTTTTCAATCACCTGTGGGGCAACATATTTTCCCGTTGAGAGCTTGAAAATTTCTTTCTTCCTATCAGTGATTTTAAGAATATTGTGATCTTGAAGCTCGCCTATATCACCGGTATGAAACCAACCCTCAGCATCAATTACTTCGGCAGTTTTTTCAGTATCTTTATAATAACCCATCATCAAGCTTGGGCCTTTCATCAATATTTCACCATCTTCGGCAATTTTCACCTGAACATTTTCGAGCACAGGGCCAACAGTTCCAAAGCGCATACCAGGCCATTTGGCATGATTTACAGCGATAACGGGCGATGTTTCGGTGAGTCCGTAACCTTCCTGAATAGTCAGTCCGGCACAGCAGAACACCCTTGCAAGCCTAGGCTGTAAGGCAGCCCCGCCCGAAACAACGACTTTAACATTTCCACCAAGTGCAACACGCCACTTGCTAAAGATGAGTTTGTCGGCAATTTTACGCTTCATCTCATAAACTGGCCCATTAACTCCATTCAACTCATATTTCAGCGCAATATCAACAGCCCAGAAAAACAATCCTCTTTTAATTCCGGTTAACTCCTTACCTTTTAGCAGCAATTTGTCATACAATTTCTCAATAACCCTGGGAACAGCAGCAAAGCCGTCAGGATTGACTTCACGCAGGTTGTCGCCAATGGTTTCGGTGCTTTCAGCATAGTACACTGATACACCTTGATGCTGAATCAAGTAGTTTACCATGCGTTCAAAAACGTGGCATAACGGGAGGAAACTCAAAAAGCGTCCGGTATGGTCAACAGGCAGCAGATGAAAGCTTGCTTTCACATTCGACATAAAGTTTTTATGACTCAGCATCACACCTTTTGAGCGACCTGTAGTTCCTGATGTATATATAATTGATACAAGATCTTCAGGATCAATACTATCAGATATTTCTTTGAGCCTTTCAGGCGACTTGTTTTTTGCACCAAGATCAAGAATTTCCATCCAGTTTGCTGCACCTTCAACTTTATCGATAGTAAAAACTTTCTCCACATTAGGAGTTTGGCCGGCTAACGGAAGTATTTTGTCGTAAAAAATCTGGGATGAAACGATAACAAAACGCGCATCGGAATGGGATAAAATGTGAAGGTATTCATCATCGCTATTGTTGGGATAAACGGGGACATGAACTGCGCCAACCTGGCTCATTCCCATATCCATCATATTCCATTCGGGACGATTATTGGAGATAGTAAAGATTTTATCGCCTTTTTTCACACCCATGGCCATTAAGCCATAACTGAAATTATCCGCATATTCACGGTAGGCTTTGGTTGAAAATTTCTCCCAGGTGCCGTTTCGTTTTACAGCAAGGGCGTCTTCTTTTGGAAAATCGGCAAGCATTTTGCCAAGGATGTCGAATGTTCTAAAAATTTCCATGGGGGTGATTTTTGAGGGTTTATACTGATTATTTCGATTTAAATGTCCAGTTGACACGGAAGCGAGCTATGAGATCTCCATTAAGATCAACGCCTTCAATTATCGACTCAAAGGTTTGACCTACTGATGTTTCAATAGCTTTAAGGACAGAAGCATGTAATTGCTTACGGTCGTTACAGCTAAAAAAGATACGTGTTTTGGCTTTTTTATAGTATTCAGCATTCATTTGAAGCACCAACATTGAAACAGGACGTCCAGCACTTTTTACAGCTTCCAAAGCCAGCAAACCAGAAGAGAGTTCGGCTGCCATGCTTAAGGGGGCAAAATAGATGGATCCAAAAGGATTTTTGGTTAAAAAACGAAAAGGGACTGAAACAGTAGCGCCAAACAAATCGAAGCGCTCAACTCTTAAGCCTGCAACAAAAGCCAATGGAAGTTTCGAAAGCATATATACCTTCATTTTCCATTTGCTTTTTACAAGCGAAACGAATTTTTTGTTTAGTTCGGTTTCGTAGTTCATTTATTACTCTTTCCTTTGTCGAATAACAATTTTGAAGTCAAAAAATGTGTGCTCTTAGTTAGATTTCGGTTCAGAAAACATTGATAATCTTTCAAATGCAAAAAGAACCTGCGTAAAAATATGATAAAATCTTAATATGTTCACAATTCGCAAGGTGTTTTTGTTGTGATCACTTACATTTACCGCAAAAGCAATATATCGCCTAAAAAAGCCGGAGATTCATCATAGGACAAACCTCCGGATTTTTTTTTGGCCAACCGGCACTCATCTTCAATTAGAAAATATAATTCCCCACTTCTATAACTTTATCTGCAATACGCCTGCGGGCTGCAACGGTGTTAACTTGTTCCGATTTTGTAAAACGTTTCATTCCCATAAGCATCGCCTGACGCTCATCGGCTTTGGCAAAGGCATTTACCGCATCATTGCCATGTTTGTGAATCAAAGATGCAACATCATAAAAATAAACATCAGCAACATCTTTCAATAGCAAAAGCTGTTCAGCTGATGCTGAATTTTGTTGTTTTTCAATGCGTAACAACATCGACTCTGCTGCATATGTGTAAATAATCATATCAGCCAGATGTAGCATAATCTCTTGTTCGTTGGCAAACTTATCCATAAAAGTTTGGACAGCAGCTCCAGAAACCATCAGGATAGCTTTCTTGAAATTTGTGATCATTTTCTTTTTGGCTTCAAAATAATCGGTAGATGTGGTTCCAAAATCCGGAATCCCCATCAACTCTTTTGCAACTGCCATTGCCGGACTTAGGAGGTCAATTTCGCCTTTCATAGCACGCTTGAGTAGTTCGCCAACAATCACCATACGGTTTATTTCGTTAGTACCTTCAAAAATCCTGTTGATGCGCGAGTCGCGATAAGCCCTTTCAACAGCAGTTTCAGCTGAGTAACCCATACCACCATAGGTTTGTACGCCTTCATCTACAATAAAATCAAGTACTTCCGAACCATACACTTTTGCAATGGATGCTTCAATGGCATATTGGCGCATTGCTTCAACTGAGGCTAAACCTTTGTCCATGCCACCGGCTACAAGTGAAACGGAAGCATCATCAATATTTTGACTCGCTCTATAAGTGAGTGATTCTGAAGCGTAATTGCGGATGTTCATCTCGGCAAGTTTGTGTTTGATCGCACCAAAAGTTGCCAGCGATGTTCCAAATTGCTTGCGTTCATTGGCATAAGCAACAGCATGTTTGATCACAGCTTTACCTGCACCAACTGTTGCGCCTGAAAGTTTGATTCGTCCAAGGTTGAGGATATTAAGGGCAATCTTGAAGCCTCCGTTGCGCTCTCCCAGCAAATTTTCTACAGGAACTTTCACGTCCTCAAAATATATCTGTACAGTTGAAGAACCTTTTATACCCATCTTTTCTTCGTCGGGACCCAGAGTTACTCCTTTCGAAGCTGTTTCAACGATGAATGCACTTAGGTTTTTATCATCATCGATCTTTGCAAAAACGATCAAAAGATCTGCTACACCGCCATTTGTGATCCATATTTTGACACCGTTAAGGGTGTAATAACTTCCATCGGCACTCAGTACAGCTTTCGATTTACCCGAGTTGGCGTCTGACCCTGCCTCAGCTTCGGTGAGGCAATATGCACCAATGAACTCACCTGAAGCAAGTTTTGGAATGTATTTTTTCTTTTGAGCCTCAGTGCCATAATAAAGAATTGGTAATGTGCCTATGCCGGTATGTGCCGCAAAAGCAACTGCAAAGCTAAATCCTTTGCCCATCTCTTCTGTTGTGAGCATTGAAGTGACAAAATTCTGCCCAAATCCTTCATACTCTTCCGGAATCGCAATGCCGAGCAAACCCAGCTGTCCGGCCTCTTTGAGTAGTGAAGTAAGTAATTTCCGATCATGCTTTTCGAGCTGATCCATTTGCGGAACCACCTGTGTTTCGGTAAATTCACGGCAGCTTTGTGCCATCATCCGCTGTTCTTCATTAAATTCCTCTGGAATAAAAACATCCTGAGCAAGGGTTTCTTTTACCAAAAATTCTCCCCCTTTAAGCATTTGTTTTTCTGACATAGCTGTATATTTTTTTGAGTTTAATATTGCGATTATTATAAGCGCTCGAAGATTCCTGCTGCCCCCTGACCGGTACCGATACACATGGTTACCATGCCATATTTGGCTTGCCGGCGTTTGAGTTCGTTTAAAATCTGAACAGTGAGCTTGCTGCCGGTTGCTCCCAGCGGGTGGCCCAATGCGATAGCGCCACCATTCACATTTACTTTTTCGGGGTCAAGATTCAGCTCGCGAATCACTGCAATACTTTGGGTGGCAAAAGCTTCGTTCAATTCGAAGAGGTCAATCTCATTCTGATTTATACCACTGTGCTTCAACACTTTGGGAATTGCGGCAATTGGACCTACCCCCATTTTGTACGGTTCAACACCAGCCACCTGATAGTCGACCAAACGCGCTATAGGTTTAAGGTTGTATTGTTTAAGAATTTTCTCCGATACTACCAGCACAAAAGCTGCACCATCCGACATCTGCGAGGAGTTTCCTGCAGTTGAAGTGCCATTGGCAGCAAAAGCAGGTTTCAGCTTCGCTAATCCTTCAACAGTTGTTCCTTTTCGAGGACCTTCGTCAGTGTCAAAGGTATAATTACGACTTTTCATTTTGCCGTCTTCGTAATAGTTTTCCTTCACTTCGATGCCAACAATCTCTTCTCTGAACTTTCCATCAGCTTGTGCTTTTAGCGCTTTGTCATGAGAGGCAACAGCAAAAACATCCTGTTCATCGCGGCTTACCTGATACTCTTTTGCTACCATTTCGGAAGTAAGACCCATGCCCATGAACCATTTAGGGTGATGCATAGCAGCATCAGGATTAGGTACCTGACGCCAGCCACCCATATTAATCATAGACATGGTTTCAGCACCTCCGGCAATAATAACATCAGCCATTCCCGCTTTGATCTTTGCTGTGGCAATGGCAATCGACTCAAGACCCGAAGCGCAGTAGCGGTTGATTGTTGAGCCTGGCACCTCAACAGTATCAAGAGCCATCAGTGAAAGAAGACGGCCCATATTAAACCCGGTTTCGGCTTCAGGAAACGCATTTCCAACTACCAAATCATCGATAAGACGCGTTTCGAGCATGGGAAAATCGGCCATCAGCTTTCTGATAACAGCAACGGCAATGTCATCGGGTCTAACAAAACGAAGGCTTCCACGCGGTGCTTTTCCTATAGCTGAGCGGTATCCTCCAACAATATATGCATTCATAGTTGTAATTTCTTTTTTATGGATAATGGTTTAATTACGCAAGATTTTTCCTGAAACAATCAGACTCTGCATTCTTTCGAGTGTTTTGCGCTGCATGCAAAGCTCCAGAAAGGCTTTACGCTCAAGGTTTAGCAGGTATTGTTCCGAAACTTCTGTCATGGACTGAGATATTTCACCTCCTGCCATAACATATCCCAGCTTTTCGGCAATGAGCTTATCGTGTTCACTCATGTATTCAGCGGTTGTAAACCCATCAGCACCAACATATACCATGCCCAGTGCTTCACGTCCCATCACTTTTACATCTGTGCGCTCAACTGGTCGGGTGTAACCTTTTTCTACCATATTTAAAGCTACTTTTTTTGCATATGCCAACTGGTGACTGCGGCTCACTACAACTTCATCAATTCCAGTACGCAGATACCCAAGATCGAACGCTTCGTAAGCCGATGTCGAAACTTTGGCTTGGCCGATGCTCAGGTATCTTTGCAAGAATGCATTTGTGCGAACATCGCCTTCTTTGAGTTCATCTGAAAGTCGAAGGGCAAACTCTTTTACGCCTCCGCCACCTGGAATCAAACCAACACCAAATTCAACCAAACCCATATAGGTTTCGGCATGAGCAATAACTTTATCAGCATGCATGCACACTTCGCAGCCGCCTCCCAGAGTCATTCCATGTGGTGCAGCAATAACTGGGATAGAAGAATATCTTAGGCGCATGGTCGTTTTTTGAAACCATTGCACTGCCATATCCAAATCTTCATATTCCTGCTCGATGGCAAACATATAGATCATACCCACATTAGCTCCAGCCGAAAAATGTTCTCCTTCGTTAGAGATAATCAACGCATTGTATTCAGCTTCAGCCAGATCTAGGGCTTTGTTTAATCCTTCAAGTACTCCAGCCCCGATGGTGTTCATTTTTGTATGAAACTCGATATTGAGAACCCCATCTCCAATATCAAAAATGGTGGTATCGTTGTTTTCCCATAAAACATTGGAACCACGCATGGCTTCGAGAGAAAGTGTGCTTTCCTGACCGGGAATGAGTTGATAGGATTTTTGCTCTATATCGTAATAATATTTACGTCCATTTTCTAATTTGTAAAAAGAGCTGATTCCCAATGAAAGCATGGTTTTCACCCAATCGGCCGCAGGCTTGCCTGCTTCTTCCATTGCATGAACAGTTTTTTCAACTCCTACAGCATCCCAGGTTTGAAATGGTCCAAGCTTCCATCCAAAACCAGCATTTAGGGCATCATCAACTTTGTAGATTGCATCAGTAATTTCGGGAATACGATTGGAAACAAAACGAAACAGGCTGTAGAAGGAACTTCTGTAAAATTCGCCCGCTTTACCTTTGTCAGCTAAAAGCACAGGCATTCGTTGGGCAATATTATCTATCCCTTTTGTTTTTTCAAAAACAGAGAATTTTGGCTTGGGAGCTTCCTCATATGTGAGGGTGCTGAAATTCAGTGAAAGAAATTTCTTTTCGCCGTTTTCTGTTACTTTTTTAAAAAATCCTTGTTTCGTTTTGTCACCCAGCCATTTATTTTCCAACATTCTATGTAGGTACTCCGGAATGGCAAACGCATCGTTCGATTCATCTTTCGTCAACTCCCTGATATTGTTTGCAACATGAACCAAAGTGTCCAATCCCACGATATCAGCGGTACGGAAAGTTGCTGATTTGGCTCGCCCGATAACAGGGCCGGTAAGTTTATCGATTTCAGGAATGGTCAACCCTAATTCAACAACGTGGTTGAAAAGCTCCATAATGGAAAATGTACCTACTCTGTTGGCAATAAATGCTGGAGTGTCTTTTGCAATGACAGCAGTTTTTCCAAGATATTTGGATGCATAAACGGTAAGAAAACGTATTACTTCGGGCGAGGTGAACGAGGTTGGAATAATTTCAAACAGCTGAAGGTATCTGGGGGGGTTGAAAAAGTGTGTGCCACAAAAATGCTTCTTAAAATCATCGCTTCGACCTTCTGCCATTTTTTCAACGGATATACCGGAAGTGTTTGAAGTTACCAACGTACCCGGCTTACGAAGTGCATCAACTTTTTCAAAAACCTGTTGTTTGATGTCGAGTCTTTCAACAACAACTTCGATCACCCAGTCGCACTCTTTAATTCCCGGTAGGTCATCATCAAAATTGCCTGTAGTGATGCGGCTGGCAAATGATTGTTTGTAAATAGGTGAGGGTTTTGATTTGAGGGCAGTAGCAAGAGCGGTGTTAACTATCCTGTTTCGCACTTGTTTGTCGTTCATCCCCAAGCCTTTTGACTTTTCTTCTTCTGTTGGCTCTTTAGGAACAATATCAATCAGCAGCACCTGCAGACCAATATTAGCAAAATGACAGGCAATACCCGAGCCCATCACTCCTGAGCCAAGCACTGCAACTTTTTTAATCCTTCGTGTCATATTCTTCTTTTGTTTTAATGTCCGCGTGGCGGAAGTTTCATGTGAATGTTAAATATTTTGTAATGTTTTAAGCGTAATATGATGTGCATGTATTTCAACAAACACCTTTGGAAAGTCCATCATTTGATACTAATCACCACCCGTTTCAATACAGTCATGTCCGGTGAAACGAATAATTTCCTTGCAAACCTCCTGCTTGATAACATCGCATACCTTAATGAAGGATTGCATCTCCTCATCAGTGATCAAAGGCTGGACTTTCTTGTTGAAATCGATGACGACCTGACGAACTTTTTTTCGTGTCGAAACGCCTTTGTCGGTAAGATGAATGTTCACTCCACGCTTGTCAGTATCATTTTTCTCGCGATAAATAAGTCCATCATCCTCCATTGTTTTAAGTAAGCGCGATAAACTGGTAACACCCATGCCCATCATTGGGGCAATACGTGTTGCAGGCACGCCTTCCTTTGGAACACTGATCAGCACATATGCTACGCCTTGAGTTGTACCTATTTCTGCTGCCAGTAAATTATACATTCTCCGCATTGCAAAGAGCGTCCCCCGAATATGGTAATCAACACTTTCCTGTATCTTCATAAATAAATATGTTATGCACGCATTGCAAATATAAAAGCATTTTATACTTTTACGCAACCGTTTGCTGTGAAAAAATAACATTGTTTATTTTTCACAACACGATGCAAACTAGCTGAAAGCCGCATGAAAACAAGGCTTGAAGCATGAAAAGATTTTTTAGTTAATTTTATTCGAAGAAAAAAGTTGCGGTAAAAAAAGTTTTTAAATTCAAAATTCCATAACGATGACACACAATCCCCTCAGCAAATTGCTTGGAATTCAGTTTCCGGTATTGGTTGCCCCGATGTTTTTAATTTCAAATGCTGCCATGGTTATTGAGGCGCTCGAAGCGGGTGCAACTGCAGCTATTCCTGCTTTGAACTATCGCACCGACGAAGCTATGCGCAAAGCAATTGCAGAGATACGTAATAAAAGCAACAAGCCTTTTGGTTTTAATTTAATAGTAAACAAGTCGAATCCGAAATACAAAGGGCAACTTCAAACCCTTTGTGAATTAAAAGTAGATTTTATCATAACTTCTCTTGGAAGTCCGGAGGAGGTTATAAAAAAGTGTAAGCCATTGGGCATCAAAGTGTTTTGCGACGTCGTAAATCTTGATTATGCTTTAAAAGTTGAAGCTTTAGGTGCTGATGCTGTGATCGCAGTTGGGAGCGAAGCCGGAGGACATTGCGGTCCTGTTTCGAATAAAAAACTTGTTCCAGAGCTCGTAAAACATTGTAATATTCCTGTGATTGCAGCCGGAGGGATTGGTGAGGCCCGTCAGGTTAAAGAGATGTTGGAACTTGGTGCAGCCGGGGTTTCTGTAGGAACTGTTTTCATTGCTTCGACCGAAGCGCCTGTTTCGGAAGAATATAAGCAAGCCTTGGTTCATTTTACAGCCAGAGATATTGTGCTGAGCAGCAAGCTTTCTGGAAGTCCGCTAACCGTTATTAACACCCCATATGTACAACAGATTGGCACAAAAGCAGGTTTACTCGAGCGATTGATGAAGCGCAATAAATGGTTAAAGAAATATATTAAAATGCTGATTTTCGTTAATGGAATGAGAAAAATTGAAAAGTCGGCATTTTCTGCAACTTACCAAACAGTTTGGGTTGCAGGTCCTTCAATAGATTATGTTAAAAAAGTTCGTCCGCTGAAGGAAATAATGAACAGCCTGATTGAAGGTTTATAACGAAGGTTTTCCGATTATTTTGGAATTTCTTGTCCCCAGAAACCTTCAAACTTTTCTACCTTGATATCTGATTGAACCCTTACCTGACAAGATAAACGAAGACCATCTTCCTGTTTATGAGGAGGAAGATTTAGCCTAACTCGCTCAACGGATGTAAGTTCATGGGTTTCACCGGTTATTCTGACCGTGCACGTACCACAAGTTCCAAGCCCGAAACAGTTAAGAAATTTCGCTGCACCATTATGTGGTGAAGCATCGTTATTTATAAGCACATTGCGCAAAAGGGCTCCTTTACGACAAACAAATTTTATATCATTAAACTCAACAACTGGCATTTTTTGCACCTCCTGAGGTTATTAACAGCTTATGAATCATTTTGTTTGATGTGTATGCTTATTTTTCCCGACATTTCGCCTCCATTCACCGACATGTTTCCCCCATTGGCCGAAAACCTCTTGTCAACATAGCAGCACCATTATATATTTGCTTCAGATTTTAAAGAAAATAATATTCATTTAAAAATTCATAGACATGGAAACTAAAAACACCTCACTCGACAGACGCCTGGTCGCTGGTTTATTGCTAATCCTTGCAGGCGGTTTATTACTTCTCGACACACTTGGAATGATTTCATTCGATTTGCGTCATTACCTTATTTCATGGAAAACACTTTTGATTTTCATAGGTATCATTACCCTTTCGAATCAGGAGAAAAGAACTACTGGTATCATTTTGATTGGTTTGGGAGTCATGTTCTGGCTACCGGAATTAATTGATTACCGTATCAGGCTCAGTACCATTTTTTGGCCAGCTATCCTTATCGGTATCGGATTAATCATCATTACCCGCAGGGGACACAAAACTCCTGAAGGAGCCGAAAAAACCTTCAATGCCTTTCGCGGAAGTGATAATGCAACCGAAAGTTCTCAGGAATTTGTTGAAGACACAGCTATTTTTGGAGGTGGAAACACAAAATTCACCTCAACCAACTTCAGAGGCGGAAAATTGACAGCCATATTTGGTGGTTCTGATCTGAATATGATGAACACTGTTCCTTCGCAAGAAGGCTGTGTGATTGATGTACTCGTAATTTTTGGCGGCAACAACCTGATCATTCCGGATGACTGGCAGGTAAAGTCAGAAATTGTATCCATTTTTGGTGGTTTTTCTGACAAACGTATGTTACCGGTAAAAACCAATGCTGAAAAATTGGTTGTTATCAAAGGACTTGTGTTGTTTGGCGGAGTTGAATTGAAAAGCTATTAAGCCTGAAACTGATTCACCAAATCATCAGTTATCAGCTAAAGTGTAACACTAAGCATAGATTTTCGTCCAACACACAAAAAACAATCAAATGCTGAATCCATTTATAAAAAACAGAAGATATCTTATTATGTATTTGACTGTCTGGATGGTTGTTGCAATCATTCAGACAGCCATTTTGAATTATTATCAGGATCTTGATTTATTGATTAGCATCACCGATTCGGGAGTTTTTAATTTCATTTTGGCAATTATTGGCTTTAGTTTGTGGTACATTCTTAGGTTTAATATCAAGGAACAACACAGCACTTTTGATCTGGTCATCAACCATCTTATTACGGGTATTGTAACAATTGCAATTTGGATGGGAAGCGGCTATTATATCATGAGTTTTTTGGAGGCCAATGACGTAGAATATTTAAATTTCCTTCAGCTTTCGCTCCCCTGGAGAGCCATCATCGGCACATTTTTCTATCTGATTTTTATCCTCATTTATTATATGATACTTTATTATGAGGATTTACAACAGAAGCTGAAGATCGAATCAGAGTTGAACAATCTGGTAAGAGAAGCTGAACTGAATGCGTTAAAATCACAAATTAACCCTCACTTTTTGTTTAACAGTCTCAACTCCATCAGCTCACTTACCATGACAGATCCTGAAAAAGCGCAGGAAATGGTTATAAAACTCTCCGACTTTTTGCGCTATTCCCTTAGCCACGACAGGCACGAAACCACTACACTCAGGCACGAACTTGAAAATACTGAACGCTACCTGGATATCGAAAAAATTCGCTTTGGGAAGCGGCTAAGGTATGTTTCGAACATCCCCAACGGCTGCCTCGATCAGCAAATACCGAATATGATATTGCAGCCATTGCTCGAGAATGCTATCAAACATGGCGTTCATAACAGTACGGAGGAGGTATTAATAGATTTGACATGTGTTATAACAGATGAATTTGCTGAGCTACACGTCCTTAACGATTTCGATCCTGAGGCTGTAAGGCCTAAAGGCGAAGGAATTGGTCTGAAGAATATTCGCAACAGGCTTCAGTTGTTATACCACAGGAATGATTTATTTGAAGTAAAGATGGGGAAAATTGAATTTGAAGTAATTTTACGCATTCCGAAAATCAATGTAGCATGATCCAAAAGATACGAACTTTAATTATTGAAGATGAAGAACCGGCACGTAACTTACTGAAAACATTTTTATCCGGTTTCGAAGAGATCAACCTCATTGGCGAATGCAGTGATGGTTTCAGTGGATTGAAAGCGATCAATGAGTTGCAGCCTGACCTCATTTTTTTGGATATTCAAATGCCAAGGCTAACAGGTTTCGAGTTGCTGGAGCTATTGGATGTGTACCCCGAAATTATTTTCACTACTGCCTACGACGAGTTTGCCCTAAAAGCCTTTGAACTCAATGCTGTTGACTACCTAATGAAACCTTTTTCGAAACAGCGGCTGCGTCAAGCAGTAGATAAGGTGGTGGAGCGCTTCCGGCTTAAGACAACTTCCGGCGAAACAGTACAGAAGCTTGTTGAGCAAATGCAGGAACGCAGCAAACCACTGGAACGGATAGTGGTAAAATCAGGTTCAAAGATTCATGTTATCCCTGTTGATCAGATTGAACAGATTGAGGCTCAAGATGATTATGTAATGATACACGCGCCTGAAGGTCGTTTTATGAAAAAGGAAACAATGAGTGTCATGGAGCAAAGTCTTCCAGAAGAACAGTTTCTAAGAATTCATCGTTCGCATATCGTCAACATCAATCAGATTCAGCGTATCGAACAATATGGAAAAGAAAGCTATCTGCTGATTTTAAAGAATGGTAATTCGGTAAGTGTAAGCAAAAGTCGTATTAAAGACCTGAAAAGGGAGCTTGATTTTTAATCACTAAGCTCTATTTATACAAGGATTGACGTCTAACAGAAGGGCCGCGCAGCAGTGTGAACTCATGTAATTCGATCATTTCGAGCAATGGATCAAGTTGCTTATTTTTTTCTATATCAAGTATAAAAGCATGCGTGAGACCGGGTATTTTGCGGATCATTGATATCCACTCATCTTGTTTTCCTTCGGGAATGGTATTGCGAATAATAAGCAAAAAATCAACCGGCAGAGAAAATTTAAGTAAACGCACGCCATCAGATTGTAGCTGAAGAAGATTAAACACATTCAGATTTTCGCCTGCATCAAAGTAATAAAATGAAAATGGAGAAGGGTCGGTTTCATTCAAAACGAAGCCGGCCATTTTTTTAAGGTCGAGCCGAAGCGATTCGTTCAGATGCCATGCCAACTTATAATCTTTGAGCGTTGTTGTCAAAGCAACAATACAAAGATCATCGAAGGGGTTTATGTGTAAAGTTTTTTTCTTTTGTGCCACGGCAGATCGAATAAAATAAGTGGAATGAAATCCTGTTGCAAAATTAAGCTGAATTCCCCAAGGAAAGTTTTTTTAGAAGAGAAAAGATAAAAAGCGATATCGGTTTTTTCGAAAGATGATTAACATACAGGCCTTTCCAGGCAAATTAAAGCCACAGTGTAGAATTCAATAAATGGAAAACGGTAAAAACAACCAAAAGTGTTTTTATGCTTCTTGCTTCAATTCATTAAGTGAAATCCAGGTTTTTTCAGCGGCTAGCTGTTCAGCACCTTTAATTGAAAAATCTTTGGCTTCGGCTAAAACTTCACCATTAACACGAATCTGAATGAGGTACTGTTTTTTAAATCCTTCGCCCAATTCACCGGCAACGGTAAACTCAACAATTTGTTTTTCTTTTTGACCCCATTCGAGCAACTTGCTTTTAAAGTTGAAATCGCTGTTTTGAAGGATATCAATATCAAGGTGAAGATCGATAATGCGTTTGATGATGATAGTTCGGGTAAAAAGGAAACCTTTATCGAGGTAAATAGCTCCTATTAATGCCTCAAAAGCGTCACCGTTTGCTGATTTAAATACCGATTTTCCATCGCCATTAAAGTTGACGAGTTTGTCGACACCCATTTTTTGCGAAAGCTTGTTTAGGGATGCCCGGCTGACGATTTTGGAACGCATTTCGGTGAGAAAGCCTTCGTTTTTATAGGGAAATTTCTTGAAGAGGTAATCAGCTACGATAGCACTGAGAATAGCATCGCCAAGGTATTCAAGTCGTTCGTTGCTAAGTTTATGGCCATTAATACTTTCGTTGGCTACCGACTTATGCCGGAAAGCCAGTTGGTATAAAAAAATATTTCCAGGAACAAACCCGAAAATATTTTTAATAGCATAACTAAGGTCTTTATCTGCTGAAAAAAAAGCTCTTAATGAATCTGCAAAAAACAAACTAGTTCGTTTTTAAGGTTAAACTACTGTTAACGTGTTTGTTGTTTTTATCAGGTTTCGAATCGATAAGTTTCAAAAATACCTTTAACTGAGTTTAAGGCACATATTTTTTGAAGATGATCGAAGCGTTGTGACCACCAAACCCAAATGTATTGGTTAATGCATAATTGACAGTTCTTTTTCTGGCCTTCCAGAATGTGAAGTCAAGTGCATTGTCAATTTCCGGATCATCAGTAAAATGATTGATGGTAGGAGGGATGATATCGTTTTGAACTGCAAGGATTGTTGCTACAGCTTCGATAACACCTGCACCACCCAGGAGATGACCTGTCATTGATTTGGTAGAGTTGATGCTTATTTTGTAGGCATGTTCACCAAATAAACTGACAATAGATTTTGGTTCGGCAATATCTCCCTGAGGAGTTGAAGTGCCGTGTGTGTTGATATGGTCAATGTCTTCAAGGCGAATACCGGCATCGGAGAGGGCGCGCATCATACTCAGCTTAGCACCAAGGCCTTCCGGGTGAGGGGAGGTCATATGATTTGCATCGGCTGATAATCCGCATCCTACCAATTCGGCATAAATTTTAGCTCCTCTTGCCAGGGCATGCTCCAATTCTTCGAGAATGATGCCACCACCACCTTCACCCATTACAAAACCATCGCGATCTTTGTCAAAAGGCCGTGATCCTGTTTGTGGGTCGTCGTTTCTTGTTGAGATCGCGTGCATGGCATTAAATCCACCAACACCGGCCGGAGCAATTGACGCTTCTGAACCACCTGTTACAAATGCAACAGCTTTCCCTAGCCTTATATAGTTGAAAGCATCAACAATACTGTTGGCTGAGGAAGCACATGCAGATACAGTGGCAAAGTTGGGTCCTCTGAAACCATGTTTGATGGAAATATGACCTGCCGTGATATCGGCAATCATTTTAGGAATAAAGAAAGGATTAAAACGTGGTGTACCGTCACCGGTGGCAAACGCGGTTACCTCCTCAGAAAAGGTGATAAGCCCGCCTATGCCTGATGACCAGATTACGCCTACTTCATCAAGATCAGTATTTCCGTTGATCAGGCCCGAATCAGCGATAGCCTCATCGGAGGCTATCAATCCGAACTGCGCATACAGGTCGTACTTGCGCACGTCCTTCCGGTCGAAATGATCTTTATAGTCGTAATTCTTAACCTCGCAGGCAAAGCGGGTCTTAAACTTGGAGGCGTCAAAGCGGGTAATATCAGCAGCGCCATTCACGCCATTGACTAGCCCCTCCCAATAGGAAGCGACATTATTACCAATCGGTGTGATAGCACCTAAACCTGTTACTACTACTCGTTTCAGCTCCATAAAAAAACTTTTTTAACCTTTTTTCTCTTCAATATACCTGATTGCATCGCCTACTGTGGCAATTTTCTCAGCTTGATCGTCGGGAATAGCGATATTGAATTCTTTTTCAAATTCCATGATCAACTCAACAGTGTCGAGGGAGTCCGCTCCCAGATCATTGGTGAAGCTGGCTTCATTAGTAACTTCTGCGGCTTCTACGCCAAGCTTGTCCACAATAATGGATACGATTTTGTCTCTGATTTCTGACATAACTTTAAATGTTTTTAGTTAAACAGGGGTGCAAAGTAAATTAATTGCTACAAATTAAACAACTTTATTTATTAAAAAATTGATTCTCAGTAAGTATGATTTCTATAAAACACCAATTTTCTTATTGTTAACGGGTTTTTATAGCTAATCTTCTTCATCATCTTTTTCTTTTGATGAAGAGGAAAGACCTTCAACAATAAGTACAATTTCACCTTTTACTTCTTGCTTGCTGTAATGAATCAAAAGCTCATTAAGGGTGCCTCGCCGGTTTTCCTCAAAAAGTTTGGTGAGCTCGCGTGCAACAGAAGCTTTTCGATGTCCGCCAAGAACAGATGCAAGCTGTTCGAGGGTTTTTACCAACCTATGGGGTGATTCATAAAGAATGATGGTATATGGATATTCGGCCATAGCCAGAATTCGTTTCTGCCGGCCTTTTTTATGCGGTAAAAAACCTTCAAAAACAAATCTGTCGGAAGGCAAACCCGAATTGACCAACGCCGGAACAAAAGCAGTTGCACCCGGCAGACATTCTATTTCAACAGCCGATTCAATGGCAGCTCTGACAAGCAGAAAACCAGGATCGGAGATGGCAGGAGTGCCTGCATCAGTAACAAGCGCCATACGTTCGCCTGAAAGTAATCGGGCCACAAGCTGATCAATCATCCGGTGCTCATTATGTTGATGAAAAGCAGCCATTGGCTTGCTGATACCATAATGTTTAAGCAACATTCCGGTCTTGCGCGTGTCCTCGGCAACAACAAGCTCCACTTCATCTTTAAGAATCCTCAGGGCTCTTAAGGTGATGTCTTCCAAATTTCCGATCGGTGTTGGAACCAGGTAAAGCTTCGACATAGGGTTATTTCTTGCGTGGTTTATTCCATCGGGTTATCCATTTTTCAAAATGCTCAGCACCACTATTAACAGAAGTATAGAATGAGATGACAGTGAAAATGATAACAACCAATGCTGTAAAGATAATTAAAAGAAGTTCCATCTATCATTTTTTGTTAACAGGTGTTGATTTCAACTGATGCACAAAAGCCGTTATCAGACTGAAAAAAGCCTCATGTTTTGTAAAAGGAAGACTGGCAGCCTTGTCGTAAATCGTATGATAATGTTGGTTTTCAGGCCCTTGTGTATGAATGAAAAATGAAGGAACACCTTTTTCGTAGAAAGGACAATGGTCGCTGTTGCACGATTCCCCTCGCTCTACCACTTTTGAAAGGTAGTTGTTTGTGGAGTTTATATTACTAATAATTGAAAAGGCTTCGGGAAATTGCTTGGCATTCACAACCGTAATACCTTCGCTGCCTGTGCCAACCATATCGAAATTGATAGCAAAAACGACCTTATCCAGTGCAAAAGGGGCATGATCGGTAAAATAACGGGACCCCAACAGACCAGCCTCTTCGCCCGAAACCAAAATAAAAGCCATTGTATAAAAAGCTTTTTCGGGATTCGATGCGTAATATCGAGCCAGATCAAGCACAAAAGCAGTGCCGCTTGCATTATCGCTGGCACCCGGGAACATCGTTTTTCGGCCCATCATACCAAGATGATCGTAGTGCGCCACAAACACAATCAGGCTATCGGGGCAAGTGCTCCCTTTTACAAAACCTGCCAGATTAATGGCGGTATGAGCCTCCTCAAACGTTGATTCAAGTTTTATTTGGAGTTTCGTAGCATTGGGCGGAAGTTTCTCGGGAACAACTTTTAAAATGGCAGTGCCCACCGGTAATTGCTTACGAGATACATGCCACCACATTGCTCCTTTGTCTCTTTGAATCAATGATTTAACTCCAGGGATTCCATTGCGCCATGCGTTTTTTATACCCGATGGCACAACAATCATTTGATCGATTAGCAATGCAGAAGTGGTGTCGATGAATGCGTAAACCTGTGCCAACTGCGTGAGCGTATCGGGCAGCCAAACGAGCTGAAATGTTTTATCAATGCTTTGAGTTGCTGCGTTAACAACAAAATCTCTTCCGGGCATCAACGTTTCGTTGTCAGTTTTTACTTTTAGCTTGCCGGGATGTGTTTGAATATCGAATTGATATTCTTGCACATAATTTTGAAAAAAAGGTGTCAGCCCGATTTTCTTCATCTCTTTTTGAAGATATTCTGCTGCCTTGCGGTCACCATTTTTAACATATCCACGTCCAAACATTTGAGGGGAAGACAGATCCCGAGCAATTTTGTGTACATAGGGACGGTCTTGAGCAAAAGCCGAAACGGAAAATAACACAAGTAGCAGCAGCGTCATCTTGCGAAAACAGATCTTTCTCATGCGTTGAATTTTCTTTCGACCAACAGATTTATTTTTTCAACAGCAGCAGATTCAATTAACCATTGGTGCTGTACACTTAACTCAATAAGATAGGTTTTGGCTCCGTTTAAGCTCTGAAAACTGTTCAGTTCGTCGATAGCCTTGTTGTAATAGCTGATGTTTCCTTCAAATAACTCATTGATAAGCAGAAATTTATCATTGATACCAATTGCTTGTCGCAGATCCTGAATTTTCGATTTTTCGATACGTGATGCCACACTTTTGTCGGGTGAGCTGAGTTTATCGGCAACAATTTCACTCTCGCCAAACAGATCAAACGTACTTCCTGAAGACTCTTTTTGAAACGAAAAGCGTTTAGGTTCGTCAACTTGTTTTGAGTACAGGTGTTTTTCTTCCAAAACATTGTCACCTGATTCGACATCTTCAACCCGATCTGGGATAGCATTTGGGCCGGTTTCTGTCATTTCTACCGGTTCTGAAGAATAAATTTCAAAACTATGAGGATCATTGGTATCTTCTTTTTCAACCCAGTCAAACACCCCCATCACAGGCTTTTCACGTTCAAAAGCCGGTTCAGGATGTGCTGTTTCTATTTCCAGGGGAGGAATGTTTGCTGCCATAAATGACACATTTGAAACAGACCTATCTTCCTGAATTTCAAGAAGAAGTTCGTAAATTGCACGGGTTTTTTCGCGCATGATATCAGCTTCGATGGGATGTATTACTCCACCATCATTTTCAAGTCGCTCGATCTGAAGCACTAAAGATTTTGCTTTGCCTTGCAGCTTACTTAGCAAATTGATATTTTTAATCGTATCCATTTTATTTTTAATCTTGTTCAGAATAGCTATTTTTGTGGCTTGTAAAATTAACAAGAACAGAAACACCATCAGACATGTTTCTCGAAAAAGATACCAACATAAAAAACCGCGGTGGCTGGATCGAAGTCATTTGCGGATCGATGTTTTCCGGCAAGACCGAAGAACTTATCCGCAGGTTGAAGCGAGCCCGCATTGCCCGTCAGAAGGTGGAAATTTTCAAACCACATATCGACAAACGCTACAGCGAGGAAGATGTTGTATCGCATAATGCCAATGCTATCCGGTCAATTCCTGTGGAGAGTGCGTCACAGATTTTATTTTATGCCAACGAATTCGATGTGATTGGCATCGACGAGGCGCAGTTTTTCGACAGTGAGCTCACCTCTGTTTGCACCCAATTAGCCAATCAGGGCGTAAGGGTGATTGTGGCCGGTTTGGATATGGATTTTCTTGGAAACCCCTTTGGTCCAATGCCTCAGCTGCTTTCGATAGCCGAATATGTTACTAAAGTTCATGCTATTTGTATGCAATGTGGAAATCTGGCACATGTTTCACACCGTATTGTAGATGGAGAAAAACTGGTTCTGCTTGGTGAAACGGAAAGCTACGAGCCGCTGTGCAGAGTCTGTTTCAACAAAGCCAGAGCAGTTTTGGCAGCAAAAGCAAAACCATAAAAAACAAATCATTTTTGAAGTAGTTTGAAAAGGTGATGCAGCTCTGCTAAGGTGATTTCACTTTTCTAAAAGGCTTTTATTACTTTTGTGCCTTGAATTTAATACCTAACAACTATGAGAATCATCTTAATTACCTTAATAATGGGCCTGAGCCTAAGTTTGGCAGCTCAGAAAAAATCAGAAACACTGGTGCTGATCAAAACCAGTTATGGAAACATTACAGCAAAACTGTATAATGACACCCCCAAGCATCGTGACAACTTTATCAAGCTGGTGAAGCAGGGATGGTACAACGACTCACCTTTCCATAGGGTCATCAAAAATTTCATGATTCAGGGTGGTGGTAACAAAGATGGTAAAACAGATCCCGGCTATACCGTAGATGCTGAATTCAGGCCGCAATACATCCATAAAAAAGGAGCTCTTGCAGCTGCACGAATGGGCGATCAAGTGAATCCCGAGAGGAAATCATCCGGGTCGCAGTTTTATATCGTTCAGGGACAGAAATATGACCAACAAAATTTTGCCGCAGCAGCACAACGTTCAGGATTAAATTATACCGAAGAACAAAAAAATACCTATGCAACTTTGGGAGGAACACCGCATCTTGATGGCACTTACACCATTTTTGGTGAAGTAGTCGATGGGTTTGATGTAATTGATAAAATTGCCGCTGTTCAAACAGGCCCGGGTGATAAACCTGTGACACCTGTCACTATGCGTATTGAGATTCTTGAGTAACCCTAAGTTGTTTATTACAAGCCTTTTCCATGAAAAACAGAATTTCCGAATTATTATCCGAAATACAACGATTTGAAGCTGAAAGCAAAGATCATATTGAAGATTTCCGACTTAAATACCTGAGCAAAAAGGGAGTAATTCCTTCGCTTTTCAATGATTTTAAACAGGTGCTGCCTGAGGACAGAAAGGAAATGGGCATCCTCTTGAACGAACTCAAGCAGAAAGCTCAGGAGATGTTGGATATTCAGCAGACCCGTTTTGCAGGAGTAAAGGAGGAAAAGGCACAAATAGACAGTAGCTTACCGCCTAAAAAAATGACGGGTGGCCGTCATCCAATTTCTTTGGTACGACGTGATATCAACAGCATTTTCGAACGTTTGGGCTTCAAAATAGCCGAAGGTCCGGAAATAGAAGATGATTTCCACAATTTTACTGCGTTAAATTTCCCTGAAGAACACCCTGCCCGCGATATGCAGGATACTTTTTTCATCAGCAAGTCGCCTGATGTGGCCTTACGCACACACACTTCGAGTGTTCAGGTTCGGGTGATGGAGCAGGGAAAGCTGCCTATCCGCATCATCGCTCCCGGACGTGTTTTCCGTAATGAAGCCATCTCAGCCCGGGCACATTGTATCTTCCATCAGATCGAAGGCTTGTACATCGACAAAGACGTTTCTTTTGCCGACCTGAAACAGACCCTTTACTTCTTTGCCAGAGAATTCTTTGGCCCTGAAACAAAAATACGTTTCCGCCCTTCTTACTTCCCATTCACCGAAACTTCGGCCGAGATGGATGTTTCGTGCAACATTTGCGGTGGAAAAGGCTGCAACATCTGCAAATACAGCGGATGGGTTGAGATTCTCGGCTGTGGCATGGTTGATCCCAATGTGTTGAAAGCCTGTGGAATAGACAGCAATGTTTACAGCGGCTATGCTTTTGGGATGGGCATCGAGCGCATCACCATGATGAAATACCAAATAAACGACCTGCGTCTGTTTTTCGAGAACGATTTGCGCTTTTTGAAACAGTTTGAGCAGCTTGTATAGCAGGTGTTGGGGGTTAGCGGATTGATGATTAATAAATTAACTCCCAATGTTCTTAGTTGAATAGTTTGGTTAATCTAACAACCAAACGAGAGGACTTTTGCTTTCATATAATGTGTACCTCTAATAACGGATCATGTTAATAGGTTAAGTAAAACATGATGTGGCTTTGGTTATGTAGTTTCTTTCCCATTAGCAGGTCAGCTATCCATGACAAAGTCCTTTCTTTACAAATTTCCTCCCTTTTGCACGTCTGAATGCATTAACTTTGACACCGTATTCCATCAATCAATCGTGTTATGCCAAAAAAGAAGCCTGTACCAAGTGGAGTTAAAAGCACCCTTGCAGCCACCATCCTGAGTATCTTTGGATCGAGTCCGTTTAAACCGCTGAATTACAAACAGATCAGCAAATCGCTGAGCATGAAGGATAAAGCCGGAAAGGATCTTATCCATAACATACTGATTGAACTGGCCAAGGAAGGAAAGCTGATCGAAGACAAACCCTATCGTTATACCCTCAGCAAAGCCATGATTCAGGAGTATGGCGAGAAAAAAGAGTTTGTCACCGGCAGGGTGGATATGAAAAGTACCGGAAAAGCCTATGTCATAACAGAAAAAGCAGGCGAGGATATCTTTATCGCGGCCAATAACACAGGTCAGGCGCTGCACGACGATCAGGTGAAAGTGTATCTGTTTCCGAAACGTAAAAACCATAAAACCGAAGGCCAGATTGTTGAAATCATCGAGAGAAGGAAGACAGATTATGTGGGTGTTATCTCCATCTCAAAGCAGTTTGGATTTCTTGTACCCGACAGCAACACCATGCCTGTGGATATATTTGTTCCTAAAGAGGCACTCAACAAAGCCAAAAATGGCGAGAAAGTCATTGTACGCATCACCGAATGGCCGGAGGAATCGAAAAATCCTTTTGGTGAAGTGATCAAGGTGCTTGGCATGCCGGGTGATAACAACGTGGAGATGCAATCCATTTTAGCCGAATACAACTTCCCGCTCGAGTTTCCAAAAGAAGTTGAAAAAGAGGTTGAGAAGATGGGGCATGGCATTACAGAAGCTGAGATTGCCCGCCGGCGCGACTTCCGTGAGGTGCTTACCGTAACCGTTGACCCGGGAGATGCTAAAGACTTCGACGATGCCCTTTCGTTGCGCAAACTCGACAACGGAAATTGGGAAGTGGGGGTACATATTGCCGATGTGGCCCATTATGTGCACGAAGGCAGTTCCACCGATATCGAGGCACAAAACCGAGGCACGTCCATCTATTTGGTTGACCGCACCATTCCCATGCTTCCTGAAAAACTCTCGAACAACATTTGTTCCTTGCGTCCCAACGAAGAAAAATTATGTTTTGCTGCGGTGTTCGAGATGAACGAAGAAGCCGAAATACTCAACGAATGGATTGGCAAAACGGTGATCAAATCGGCAAGGCGCTACGCATACGAGGAGGTTCAAGCTGTGATAGAAGGTGGTGAGGGCGATTACAAAAACGAGATCATGGTGCTTCATGGACTCGCCTCCAAACTCAGGGCGATGCGTATGAAAGCCGGCTCGATCAACTTCCATTCCGAAGAGGTGAAATTTATCCTTGACGAAGCTGGCAAACCGATTGATACTTACGTTAAAGTACAGCAGGAGAGCCATATGCTTATCGAAGATTTTATGCTACTTGCCAACCGAACCGTAGCCGAACGCATTGGAAAACCACTCGGGAAGAAGAAAGTCAAGACCTTTGTTTACCGCATTCACGACGAGCCCAATCCCGAAAAACTCAACACTTTTCTGCAGTTTATTGGCAAACTAGGCTACAGTATGAACATCAGCACGCGCGAGAAACTGGTAAAATCCTATAACGACCTTTTCAAAGCTGTAGATGGCAAAGGCGAGAAAAACCTGGTGGAAACAGTGGCCATCCGCACCATGGCCAAGGCCGAATATAGCACAACCAACATAGGGCATTATGGTCTGGCGTTTAAGTTCTACACCCATTTTACTTCGCCCATACGCCGGTATCCCGACTTGATTGTACATCGCCTGCTTGAACGTTATCTACTTGAAAACAAAGATACTGTAAGTGCCGAAAACCTTGAGCCTGTGTGTAAGCATGCTTCGGAAATGGAACGCCGTGCCGCTGAGATGGAACGCGAAAGTATAAAATATAAACAAGCCGAATACCTTTCAGATAAAGTTGGTAAGGTTTTCGACGGATTAATTTCAGGTGTGAGCAAATGGGGCATTTTTGTCGAGCTGAAACAAAGCAAATGCGAAGGAATGGTGCGCTACAACGAGATGCCCGGCGACTATTACTACCTCGACGAAGACAACTACCGTGTGATTGGCCAAAGCTTTGGCAAGATTTACCGCCTGGGCGATTCAGTGACCATCAAAGTGAAAAAAGTGGATCTCGCCCGCAAAAAGCTCGACTTCGTGATCATCGACACCGATCAGGCAAGAAATTGGTAAGCGTGGAATTAGGAGTTTAAAACACTAAAAAACAGGTGCTATTACAGAAGCGCCAATCAACCTAAGTCTGCGATAAACCAACCCTTCGCCAGGGAAGCCCATGCATTCTCATTACTACTTCCTTTACTTTGTTCATGAGAAGATCTCTTGGTAATTCTGTTAATATATTGATTATCAGAACTTTATAAATTTGTATTTGCCAACAAGACTTTTTTTTCAAAATCAGACTTGAAAAGCGACAAACTAATATTATTTGATACTTTTACGCATTGAAAAAACAGGCCTTTGGCTATTAAAATTTTATTGATTTCATTACCTTCAACGCTTTTTATATGAAAAATCGCAACATATTTTTACTGGTCCTAATGATGACCGGGCTGTTTGTCAGCGCACAGGAAAACAGCTTATGGATACGTTATCCGGCGCTTTCTCCCGATGGAAAAACCATTGCCTTCTGCTACCAGGATGAGATTTGGACTGTACCTTCCACAGGCGGAACAGCCACAGCGCTTACAATGGCCGAATCCTATGAATACGCACCGGTATGGAGTCATGATGGCAGCATGATTGCTTTTGCATCGGATCGGAATGGCAATTTCGATGTTTTTGTGATGCCTGCTCAAGGAGGTGAAGCCCGCAGACTCACTTTCAGCTCCGCCCGCGAAGTGCCTTGCAGCTTCAGTCCCGATGACAAGCAGATACTTTTCCCTTCTAACCGACAGGACATAGCAACCAACGCACAATATCCTGTAGGGGGCATGGGCGAACTGTATGCCGTTCCCGTCATTGGTGGCAAGGTGACTCAGTTGCTTCCCAATGTTGCACTTCAGGCCAGTTACCATCCTGATGGTAATCTCATACTTTATGAAGATCTCAAAGGATATGAAAACGAGTGGAGAAAACATCACACTTCTTCCGTAACACGCGACATATGGATGGTGGATGTCAGCAAACAGCAATATAAACAGCTGAGTACCTTTGAGGGAGAAGACCGCAACCCCGTTTTTGCACCAAATGGAACAGATTTTTACTTTTTAAGCGAAAAGAGTGGTTCTTTCAATGTGTATAAAAGCTCGATTTCAAATCCCAAAGTTTCCGAACAATTGTCATTCTTTAGGCAGCACCCTGTCAGGTTCCTGAGTGTTGCCAAAGACAATACTCTCTGTTATTCTTTTGATGGAGAACTTTACCTTCAGAAACCAGGTGTAAAAGCTGAGAAAGTTGCCATCAGTATCAAAGGAAGTGCAGGAGTGCCAGAAGACAAAATTGTCCCGGTGAATGAAGGCTTTACCGAAGGTCGCTTATCGTCAAATGGCAAAGAATTTGCTTACATCTTCCGTGGTGAAATATTTGTTAGCAGCATGGATGGTGGCTACACCAAACGCATTACCAATACACCCTTTCAGGAACGTAGCGTCAGTTTTAGTCCCGATGGACGCACGCTCGTTTATGCTGCCGAAGTTGATAACAGCTGGAATCTCTACACCACAACGATCGTGCGCAAAGAAGAACCTTACTTTTATGCTTCCACGCTTCTGAAAACCGAAACGCTGATTGCGACAGATGCCGAGGAGTTTCAACCCGAATATTCACCCGATGGAAAAGAAGTGGCCTATCTCGAAAATCGTGTTGTATTGAAAGTTATCAATCTGGACAGCAAAGCCACGCGAGCCATCACCCCTGCCAATGTCAACTACTCCTATGCCGATGGCGACCAATACTACCAATGGTCGCCCGACGGGAAGTGGTTTCTCATCAATTTTGCATTTCCTGACAGGATATTCAGTCCTGAGGCAGGTTTGGTTTCTGCCGATGGAAAAGGTGAAATCATCAACCTAACACTCAGTGGATATGATGATTACGCTCCCAAATGGAGTACCGATGGAAAAATGATGATTTGGGGAAATAACCGTAACGGCGATCATGCCCAAGGCGGTTATATCTCAACTGCCGATGTGTATGCCATGTTTTTCACTACAGAGGCTTTCGACCGTTTCAAATTGAGCAAGGAGGAATATGCCCTTCTTAAAGAACAGGAAGAAAAAGCCGAAAAAGAAAAAGCCGAAAAAGAAAAAAAGGAGAAAGATGAAAAAGACAAGAAGAAAGAGGCGAAAAAAGACAAGGATGATGATGAGAAAAAAGACTCATTAAAAGTAAAGATTGACTTTGATGGTTTGACCGAACGCAAGGCTAAACTCACTGTAAACACTTCGCGAATAAACGATTGGGTTATTTCGAAGGATAACGAGAAACTGTTTTACTTTACAAGTTTTGAAAAAGGTAATGACCTTTGGGTGACCGACTTGCGCACAAAAGAAACCAAGATTCTGGCCAAGATGGGTGTAAACCGCCTTGGACTTGAACTATCCAAAGATGGAAAGTTTCTGTTCGTTTTAGCTGATGGAAAACCCATGAAAATCGATGTGGAGGATGGTAAAACCGAAGGCTTGAAAACCAGCGGGGAGATGCTTCTGCAACCTGCTGCTGAGCGGAGCTATATCTTTGACCATGCATGGCGACAGGTACGTGAAAAATTCTATGTTGAAGACCTTCATGGCGTTGACTGGGAGTTTTACAAAGGAGCTTATAAAAAGTTTTTACCCTTCATCACCAATAATTACGACTTTGCTGAGATGCTGAGCGAAATGCTTGGCGAACTCAATGCTTCACACACCGGCTGCGGCTACCGTTCAGCAAAACCAAACGGTGATCAGACTGCTGACCTCGGTGTTATTTATGATCAAAGCTATGAAGGACAGGGACTAAAAATTGCTGAGGTGATTGAAGGTGGCCCGCTTAACAAAGCTGTCTCCAAAGCAAAGGCTGGCTGTATCATAGAGAAAATTGACGGAGAACCCATTCCTGCTGACAAAGATTTTTACGCCCTGCTCAACCGAAAGATTGGAAAACTTACTCTTCTTTCTTTGTACGATCCACAATCAGGTTCGCGATGGGAAGAAAGCTTAAAACCGGTGAATCTGGGAGAAACCAATGAGTTGCTTTACAAGCGCTGGGTGAAAAACCGCCGCGCTGAAGTAGAAAAACTTTCTGATGGCAAAATCGGGTATGTGCATGTGCGCTCAATGGATGATGCAAGCATGCGTGTGATGATGGAAGAGGCTCTCGGCAGGAATTTCACCAAAGAAGCGATTGTTGTAGATACACGTTTCAACGGGGGAGGAAATATTCATGAGCAGTTGTCGGATTTTCTAAGTGGTAAAAAGTATGTTGACATCGTTCCTCATGGCCAATACATTGGTTCAGAGCCACTTGATAAGTGGGTTAAACCATCCGTTGTGCTGATCAGCGAAAGTTGTTACAGCGATGCCCATTTGTTTCCGGTGGCATACCGTGCCAAAGAAATTGGGCAAACTGTCGGAATGCCGGTTCCGGGTACAGGAACTTTTGTTTGGTGGGAAGGCCAGATCGATCCTACACTTGTGTTTGGCATCCCGATGGGCGGATGGCGTATGATGGATGGTAAATTCTGCGAAAACACCCAGTTTGAACCCGACATCAAAGTTGCCAATGATCCCGGTGTGTTGGCAACAGGCCACGACCAGCAAATTGAAGCTGCTGTTAAAAGCTTGATGAAATAAGGAGCTTATTTAAAAGTCCCAATGTCGGGGTGTCGATTGCTGCCAGGTAAAGCATCTGAAATCTTTTTTGGGGCTATGTGAAAGTAATGAAATGAATGAAAGGGCTTTTTTGTCGAGCTCTCTGAACGTTTTGGCAGTTTGTGCAATCTGCTCAATGCCGTAGTATTTTTGAATCAAAACCCAATCGTGCAACAATCCATATTCAAGCACTTGCTTGATGATATAGGCTTTATCGTTCGAACTGTCAAGCTGGTTAGGGTCAACATCCCAGAACAAGTGTTTCGAAAACTGATCTATCGAAAGGTCATCCATTGACAAAGTGTGGTTTGAAGCGCTGACAGAGCTGTTTATTTTTATTGCGGATCAGGAATAGTAAAATGTTGCCAGAGTT
>CAYXCZ010000021.1:0-82809 GCA_964463695.1 uncultured Lentimicrobiaceae bacterium
CGATAAGAACGCATAGGTTTATTTTGATTGAATATTCTTCGTCTTGTGTCAACCCCTAGCGTTCTTTGCGCCTTCTTTGCGCTCTTTGCGGTTCAATTATTTTTCATTTGAACATTTTTTTAACCGCAGAATGCAAATATATTCGATAAGAACGCATAGGTTTATTTGGATTTAATATTCTTCGTCTTGTGTCAACCCTTTGCGTTCTTTGCGCCTTCTTTGCGTTCTTTGCGGTTCAATTATTTTTCATTTGAACATTTTTTTAACCGCAAAATGCAAATATATTCGATAAGAACGCATAGGTTTATTTTGATTGAATATTCTTCGTCTTGTGTCAACCCCTAGCGTTCTTTGCGCCTTCTTTGCGCTCTTTGCGGTTCAATTATTTTTCATTTGAACATTTTTTTAACCGCAGAATGCAAATATATTCGATAAGAACGCATAGGTTTATTTGGATTTAATATTCTTCGTCTTGTGTCAACCCTTTGCGTTCTTTGCGCCTTCTTTGCGTTCTTTGCGGTTCAATTATTTTTCATTTAATAGTTTTTATTTTTCAAAAATGTATAAGTTAATCATCCAGATGATTCACGAGTCGTTTGATTCCATTCATAAGTTTCACAACATTAAAATTTATCAACAATCCAAGTTTGCATCCAGATAGCTTTAAATAAGTTAAAACCTGAGCAGTATGAACGTCATTCAAAGCCTCTACGGATTTTAATTCTATGATAACCTTATGCTCAACAAGTAGATCAATTCGATAGCCTGCATCAAGTTTAACTTCCTTATAAACCAAAGGTAAAGCTTTTTGCCTTTCAATAAACAAACCACTTTTCGCTATTTCATAAGCCAAACAATCCAAGTAGGCGCCTTCCAGCAGGCCAGGACCAAGTGCTTTGTGAACCTCAATAGCACATTTTATTATCTCGTTCGAAATTCGATTCTCGGTCATAGGTCGATGGAATTTTCGACTTTGAATTATAGTGAAAGTTACAAATCCTTACCTCTGAAAGCTTTTTCCCATTTCCAGGCGGAGGCATTCATTTCATCGAGGCTTTTTTTAGCTTTCCAGCCAAGCTCATTGTTCGACCAGCTGGGATCAGCCCAAACCTGTTCGACATCGCCAGCCCTGCGACTCACGATTTGGTAATTCAAAGGCATTCCTGCAACCTTTTCGAACGACTTAATAACTTCAAGTACTGAGTAACCATTCCCCGTTCCCAGGTTGAAGATCTCAAAATTATGCTTCATTTTTGATTCGATCATACGCTTCACTGCAACCACATGAGCCTGAGCCAAATCTACAACATGGATATAGTCGCGCACTGCCGTTCCATCAGGAGTGTTATAATCATCACCGAAAACACTGAGTTGTTTACGTAATCCAATAGCTGTTTGCGTAATAAACGGTACAAGATTGTTGGGTACACCTAGCGGAAGTTCCCCAATTAATGCTGATTCGTGAGCGCCTATGGGGTTGAAATAACGCAAAGCAATAGCTTTTAAATGCGATGATTTCAACGTGTCCTGAATGATTTCTTCCGAAATTTGTTTGGTATTACCATAAGGTGACTCAGCCTTTTTTATAGGGGCTTTCTCGCTCACGGGCAACACATCGGGTTGACCGTAGACCGTACAGGAAGATGAAAAAACAAGATTTTCAACCTTGCTACTTATCATTGCTTCCAGAATATTCATCAACGAAACGAGGTTGTTTCGATAATAAACCAAAGGTTTTTCAACGGATTCGCCAACAGCTTTGAATGCCGCAAAATGTATGACTCCTTTCAAATCGGAATGTCTGCTGAAGAAGTCAAGAGTTTTGGCTCTGTCAACCAGATCAAATTCTTCAAAATGTGGCCTCTTGCCGGTAATTTTTTCAATGGAGTCAATCACAGAAACCTGCGAATTAGATAGGTTGTCAACAATAACTACCTCAAAACCTTGCTGTTGTAATTCAACAACGGTATGAGATCCGATATAACCGGTTCCACCGGTAACGAGGATTTTCATGTTTTTATTTTTTTCAAATTTAATGTCAATACAAACAAAATACAAATTTTAGATCATAAAATAACAAATAGTTTGTTTTCAGTTACTTACGACTTATATATTTAAATTTTCTTCGAAACTTTCCCATTTTCAAGCACATAGGTTTGCTTGCTTTCCGGACAAACAGCTATCCCATTGCTGTCGAAATGGAGTTTATGACCAAACTCGCTCATCCAACCTGATTGTCGTGCAGGGTTGCCTATAACCAGTGCATAGGCTGCAACCTCTTTTGTTACAACGGCACCAGCGCCAATGAAGGCAAATTCACCAATATCATGTCCGCAAACGATCGTCGCATTCGCACCAATACTTGCTCCTTTTTTTACTAACGTTTGTGCATATTCATTTTTGCGGTTTACAGCCGATCGGGGATTGATAACATTTGTGAAAACCATCGACGGGCCAAGGAATACATCATCCTCGCAAATTACACCGGTGTAAATTGAAACATTGTTCTGTACCTTAACGTTTTTACCCAATGTCACTTGAGGAGAAATGACTACATTTTGACCAATATTACATCCTTCACCAATGACACAGTTGGACATAATATGCGAAAAATGCCAGATCTTGGTGCCTTTTCCTATCATAGCACCTTCATCAATAATAGCCGATTCATGTGCAAAGTATTCTTTTTCAACGGTCATAGAAGATATTTTTTTTGTTTTTAATTTTTTTGTGCTGCAATTTACAAAAACTGAAGGCATAACGAACCATTCGAAAAATTATTCTGGTTAAATCTCATTTTGATGTGCTAGCTTCAAATTGTGATTATCTTAATCCCAATTTTAATTGTAGCAGAATGACATCGCTAAATGCCTCAACAGTTTTAATTTCTACTACCACCTTTTCCTCGATTTGCAAATCGATCCTATTGCCTTGATCAAGCTTAACTTCTTTATAATTAACTGAGATAGGTTTTTCTTTGTGTAACTTCTTGCCTGCTTGGTGGCGCTTTGTGCAACAGCTATAGCACAAAGATCCACAAAGATTCTACAAAGAATCACAAAGAGATATTGGTTTCAGAATCAATATAGACAATCCACTGCGCATCAAAATAAGATTTAGCCCATATTCTGAAAGAAAAAAAACCATACTTTCCGTATCTTTGCACGCTTAAAAATCACCACTAGTGACTCAGTTTTCACTCAAATCTGTATTTCATCGTCATCCGGTACTCAAACTGGCTCATGAAGCCCTTCAAAGCGAGAACCATTTATTACTTCAGGGATTGTCTGGTTCTTCCAAATCGGGATACCTCTCTGCTTTTTCAGAAATAATTGGTGGCCAGCATCTTGTAATTTGTGCAGATAAAGAATCTGCAGCTTATTTTTACAACGATATCGAGAGCCTTTTCGATGAGCGGAACATGGATTTTAACAAGAAACAGGTTCTATTTTACCCTACTTCCTATAAGAAACCCTACGAGCCTGAAAAACCAGATAACACCTATATTCTTTCACGGGCCGAGGTGCTGGGACGATGGTCGGTAAGTGAGCGAAAAACTATTGTTGTAACCTATCCTGAGGCACTTTGTGAAAAAGTAGTTACCCGTAACTATTTGAATCGTAATACGTTGAAACTAAAGGTAACAGAACGTGTTTCCCTTGATTTTGTCGCTGACGTACTTTCGGAGTATAATTTTGAACGGGTCGATTTTGTGGTAGAGCCGGGTCAGTTTTCAATAAGGGGAGGTTTGCTTGATGTGTTTTCTTTTAGCAATGATTACCCTTACCGGATTGAATTTTTTGGCGAAGAGGTTGAATCGATACGCAGCTTCGATCCTGTTACACAGCTTTCGGTGCAGCCATTGCAACGCATCAATCTGTTGCCAAATATTCAGGATCGTAATATTGAGACGGTTCGGCAGTCGTTTCTCGAATACATCCCAAAAGCTACAGTGATTTGGATTGACGAGGCTTATGCTTTGGAAGATCGAATAGCAGCCGAATGGGATAAAGCCCAAACTATTTTTGAAAAAATTGGTGATGAACGTGCTGTTGTTCAACCTGATATATTATTTGCAACAGCTTCGGAACTGATCGAAGAACTATCGAAACTAAGAACAATTGAACTTGGACAGAAGAGTATTTTTAAGGCAAGCTTTAGTGCAGTTTTCGATACGCAGGTTCAAACTTCATTCAACAAAAATTTCAAACTCCTTCTTGACGATCTGCTTTTGAAGCAATCGAAAGGTTATCAGGTGTTTATGCTCTCGGATAATCCCAAACAGATGGAGCGATTGTTTGCAATTTTTGAGGATTTACTCCCTTCCGGAAAAAACAAAGAGAAACCACTCTTTCAACCGGTTTATCACAGTTTGCATGCAGGTTTTACCGATCAAGAGCTAAAAGTAGCCGTTTACACAGATCATCAGATTTTCGAAAGGTATCACAAATTTCACCTTAGAGAAGGTTTTGCAGGAAAAGAGGCGCTTTCGATAAGTGAGTTATACGATTTAAAACCAGGTGATTATGTGAGTCATATCGATCATGGAATAGGCCGGTTTGATGGATTGGAAATCATTGATAATAATGGTAAGAATCAGGAAGCCATTCGGTTGATCTATAAAAATGACGACATATTATATGTAAGCATACACTCGCTTCACCGAATCGCCAAATTTAGTGGCAAAGATGGTGCAGAACCTGTTTTGAACAAACTGGGGTCAAACGCATGGAATAAACTTAAGAATAAAACCAAAAGCAGGGTTAAGGATATAGCGCGTGATTTGATTAAACTTTATGCTAAACGCAAGGCAAGCAAAGGGTTTCAGTTTATGCCTGATACCTATCTTCAGAATGAATTGGAAGCTTCATTTATATATGAAGATACGCCTGACCAGATCAAATCAACAATCGATGTTAAGGCCGACATGGAATCAGAATCTCCAATGGATCGCCTTGTTTGCGGCGATGTTGGATTTGGAAAAACAGAGATAGCGATACGTGCTGCATTTAAGGCTGTTAACGACTCAAAACAGGTAGCCATTTTGGTTCCAACAACGATTCTGGCACTGCAGCATTACAAAACATTTAGCGCACGCCTGGCCGATTTTCCCGTCAAAGTAGATTATATCAACAGATTTAAATCGGCAGCTCAACAAAAAGAAACGCTTGATCAATTGCTGGCCGGTAAAATTGATATCCTTATCGGGACACACCGTATTATTAGTAAAGACGTTCAATTTAAAGATTTGGGTCTTTTGGTGATTGATGAAGAGCAGAAGTTTGGTGTGTCGGCCAAAGAAAAGCTGAAACAAATCAAATCCAATGTAGATACCTTGACACTTACAGCGACACCCATCCCGCGAACACTGCAGTTTTCAATGATGGGAGCACGCGATTTAAGCATCATCAATACGCCTCCTCCAAACCGTTTCCCGGTGCAGACCGAGTTGAGGTCTTTTAACGAAGAAGTCATAAAAGAAGCACTACTTTTTGAAGTGGCAAGAGGTGGACAGGCGTTTTTTGTGCACAACCGTGTTCAGAATATCATGGATGTTTACGATATGCTGCTGCGATTTGTACCCGGCTTACGGATCGGGATTGCTCACGGACAAATGGATGGTGATCGCCTGGAAAAAGTGATGATGACCTTCATCGAAGGTGATTATGATGTACTGCTTGCTACCACAATCATTGAATCAGGATTAGATATTCCTAATGCTAACACCATCATTATCAACGATGCACATCATTATGGCTTAAGCGATCTTCATCAGTTGCGTGGCAGGGTCGGGCGCTCAAATAAAAAAGCTTTTTGCTATTTGCTTGCACCACCTATGGCAACATTAACAAGTGAAGCTCAGAAACGACTTCGTGCAATTGAAGATTTTTCAGGCTTGGGAAGTGGTTTTAATATTGCCATGCGCGACCTCGACATAAGAGGTGCAGGCAACCTGCTTGGTGGTGAACAAAGTGGTTTTATCAGCGATATTGGCTATGAAATGTTTCATAAAATTTTGGACGAAGCCATTCAGGAGCTTAAAGAAAGCGAGTTTGCCGATGTGTTCAAACTCGATAAACCAAAGCATTTTGTTCGCGATTGTGTGATCGAATCCGATATGGAAATCCTTATGCCACCGCAGTATGTTGACGCTTCATCCAAAAGGATAAGCCTCTACAATGAACTTGATAACATACAGACAGAAGAACTTCTGCAAAAATTTACTGAAAGACTTATTGATCAGTTTGGACCTGTTCCGCGCGAAGCAAATGATCTTATAAACACCATCCGTTTACGTTGGATAGCCCGTGACCTCGGTTTTGAAAAAATTGTTCTTCGCAATAAAACACTCATTGGTTATTTCGTAAGTGATCAACAATCAGCATTTTACCAAACATCTGTATTTACAAATATCCTCAAATTTTTGCAAGCTAATCCAAAATCGTGTCGCATCAAGGAAAGTAATGAAAAGCTGATGATGTATATAAGTGCGGTTTCTTCAGTTAATCAGGCACTTTCAACTTTACAACAGATGAAACAGTTTGAAGGCTGATTTCTCACTTTTTCATTTTCTCAAAAAAGAATCTATCCAACAGTTTTCTATAAAGACTGCTGTTCCCATGTGATTTTTTAACATTTTCAATCCGTTGATATCTATTGCTTTAAAAAATATTGTTTAATATTTATAATAAAACATTAAACAAAAGTGAAAACATACTGTTTAGTATTCATAAAAGATTAAAAATCTACATTATGAAACTAAATGGAAATGGATTGAAGGTTCTTGAGCCTGTTAAGATAAACGGAGTAAATGGTATCAACGGAAATATGCATGCGTTGAATTTATGGGAAGAAGCAGATATGCTAGGAGATGAGCATCATGCAACAAATATAGAAACTCCTTTGCGTGATGATGCCTTTGAACTTACCGATGCTACTAAAATGGCTATTATAGAAGATCATTTTCATCAAATAATGGAAACATTAGGTCTGGATATGAGTGACGATAGTTTGAAAGGAACACCACACCGTGTAGCTAAAATGTTTGTTAAGGAGATTTTTCACGGATTAAAACCTGAGAATAAACCTTCTATCTCGGTTTTTGATAACAAGTTTCGTTACGGACAAATGCTTGTCGAGAAAAATATCAACCTAAACACCACCTGTGAGCATCACTTTTTACCCATTTTTGGGAAAGCCCATATTGCTTATGTGGCTAAGGATAAAGTAATTGGATTGTCGAAACTGAATAGGATCGTTGATTATTTCGCGCGACGTCCACAGGTTCAGGAGCGTTTGACTGTTCAAATTGCTAATGAACTGAAGAAAGTTTTAAATACTGAGGATGTGGCTGTTGTGATTGATGCCAAGCATATGTGTGTAGCATCAAGAGGAATTATGGATCAGAGTAGCACAACACTTACTGCAGAGTATTCCGGAATCTTTTTGCAGGAAAAAACACGCGAGGAGCTCTTAACCTATATTGGTATGAAAATCTAATGATCTAAAGCACAGCTAAATAATACTAAACTACTATCAACACTACATAATCTACTGTTCGTACACTAATCAATCACTATAAATACTCACTAACGAAAACCAATGAACCGGTCTTTCTCTTGCAGATGGCCGGTTTTTGGTTTTAAATAAGGACTTTTTTCAACTATATTTGGAGTGTGAAAAATCTCCCGTAACATGCAAAGAAAGTCATTGTTTTCAGTCTATTCAGCAACCATCATAGTGATCCTGATGCTTCACGAAGTATCCTTTTCTCAAATCAGAGAGCAAATTGAACTGCGCAATGGATGGACATTCGCTTTGGGAAATCACCCTGATGCTATCCAAACTGACTTTGATGATTCAGGCTGGGAAAAAGTTGTTATTCCGCACGATTGGGCAATAAGCCAGGACTTTATTCCTGATGGAGATGGAAATACTGGAAAGTTGCCATGGAAAGGAGAAGGTTGGTATCGCCTTGAAATACAACTGCCTAATGGTAGCGAAAACAAGCGTTTTTTCCTCCTTTTTGATGGCGTAATGGCTTTTCCGGAAGTTTTTGTAAATGGAAAACTGGTTGGAAAATGGGATTATGGTTACAATTCGTTTTATTTTGATATTACTTCATTTTTAAATCACAACGCAAAAAATGTTGTTGCCGTGCATGCAGATACCCGCAATCACCGAAGCAGATGGTATCCCGGAGCAGGAATATACAGAAAAGTAAAGTTGTTGGTTACCAATAATATACATATAGATGTTTGGGGTGCAACGGTTTCTGTTCCTGTTATTAAGACACATTCAGCAGATGTGAGAGTTGGTTTAAGGATTTCGAATCATTTGAGTGAAAGCAGGTTATTGCAGATCAAACATTCCATTTTTTCTCCGGCAGGGTTTCTTGTGAAAGAGCAATTATTCGACAGTATTTCGTTAAGGCCTGGCAGCAACAAGGCGGAGGCCACATTCACCTTAACTGATCCTCAAAGATGGGGTATAGATCAGCCTGCTTTGTATAAATATGTTGTTGAACTAATAGAAGATGAAGTAGTTACTGACCGTTATGAAACCTCTTTCGGAATTCGCGAAATGCGCTTCACTGCTGATCACGGTTTTTATTTAAACGATCGTAGGGTTCAGCTGAAGGGTGTTAACCTTCATCATGACCATGGCCCGCTTGGTGCAGCTTTTAATTACAGAGCAATGGAACGTCAGCTCGAAATTATGAAAGCTATGGGCGTTAATGCAGTGCGGGGAAGCCATAATATCTCAGCTCCTGAACTTCTTGAACTTTGTGATAAAATGGGCCTTTTGGTTTTTAACGAAGCTTTCGATAAATATGATGCAACAGCTGATATCACCGATTCAACAGATTTTGAACACTTTGTGGATCGTAACATACGCAATTTTGTAAGAAGGGATGCCAATCATCCTTCGGTTTTTTTATGGAGTGCCGGAAACGAAATCCCTGATGTGCAATGGAATATCAATCGTGGATTCGACCGGTTAAATACTGTAGTGAATGCATTCAGAAAATATGATCCTTCACGACCTGTGACCCTGGTTTGCGACAGCTACGAAAGTGCGGCCTTGCGGCATTTTGACCTTTACGACATCCACAGTTGGAATTATGGAAGAAGGTATCGCCTTGCCCGTCAAATGGAACCAAATAAAGCTGTCATCATCAGCGAATCAGCTTCAACGGTAAGCACCAGAGGGTATTATGCTTTACCTCTGCCGCAGAATCCAACTGATTTCACTAAGAATCTTCAGGTTAGTTCCTATGATTTGAATGCTCCTGAATGGGCCGAACTGGCAGATGATGATTTCATGTGGCAGCAAGAAGAACCATATGTTGCCGGTGAGTTTGTTTGGACAGGTTTCGACTATCTTGGCGAGCCAACACCTTACACAAATGAATGGGCAAAAGCGAATGGACTAACTGATTTGGAGGCATCACACAGTTCTTATTTTGGAATCGTTGACTTATGTGGCATACCAAAAGATCGTTATTTTCTTTATAAAAGTTACTGGAATAAATCTGACACAACCATTCATATGTTGCCACACTGGAACTGGAAGGGCATGGAAGGAAGGAATGTGCCGGTATTTGTGTACACAAGCGGCGATTGTGCTGAGTTGTTTGTTAATGGTAAATCTCAAGGGTTGAAGTGTAAGCAGCCAACTTCAAAAAATTCTGTTGAGCGTTTTCGTTTGATGTGGAAAGATGTTGTCTATCAACCGGGCGAATTGAAGGTAATAGCTTACAAAGAAGGTGTGGAAATTGGACAAAAAGTGGTTCAAACTGCCAAAGATCCTTATCAGATTGTTCTTACTCCCGACAGGACGCAGCTTACAGCTGATGGGGAAGACCTCTCCTACATTTTGGTTGAAGCAAGAGATAAAAACGGACTTTTGTGCCCGCTTGCAATGGACGAAATCAGTCTGAAATTAGAAGGGGAGGGTAGTTTAGCCGGAGTTTGTAATGGTGATCCTCAATCTTTGGTGCCATTCAGGGCTACCACAATTCCTTTGTTTTACGGCAAAGCCATGATTCTGCTTCAATCACATGAAAAGGAAGGATCTATGAAACTGACAGTTACTTCAAATAATATGAAAGAAGCGTCAACAGCTATCGAAGTCAGAAGAAAATAGATGTGTAAAAAAAACTGTATTTAGGTTAAATTAAGGCAGTTCTTTTGCAACAATAATATATGAAGGAAAATGGTCGCTGTATCCACCGTGATACTCACCACCAACATAAGTGCGCCATGGGTAACCTTTAAACCGCCCGCTTTTTTGTGTCAGATCAACTTTGTTATACACTTTGGCGGTGTAAAACTTATACGTTGAAAAATCTTTTCCAAGAAAACCCTGACTCACAATTTGTTGGTCGAATAAGCTCCATGTATCGCGCCATGCATTGCTGCCAATACCTTTTTTGTATAAACTATACATAACATTATACATATCACCTGGCTGCAGTTCATCAATACTGCCTTTGGCTTTCAAACCTTCAGTGAGACTTTTATTGGAAGGATTGTCGTTCAGGTCGCCCATTACAACAATTTTAGCTTGTGCATTGATAGCAAGAAGTGAATCAACAATATGTCGTGAAAGTTTCGCAGCAGCCATACGGAATGGGAGCGAGCGTTTTTCGCCACCACGTCTTGAAGGCCAGTGATTTACTATAAAATGCATTTCCTCACCATCAAAAAGACCAGAAACGATAAGCTGATCACGGGTAATAAAATCCGGTCGGCCTTCAACATTAAGGCGATAGGATTTCGACGCTGTTGGTTTAAAATACTTAGGTTGATACATCAAAGCAACGTCAACCCCACGAACGTCAGGGCTTTGGTAATGAATGACCTGATAATTTCTTCCTTTCAGCCTTTCTGTTGCAGCTAAATCAAGTAAAACTTCCTTGTTTTCTATTTCAGAAACCCCAAGAATAGCAGCACCATCAGGTGTGATGTCGGTTCCAATGCCAACAATTGCTTCTGAAAGGCGATCTAATTTCTCAAGGTATTTTTTACTGTTCCAGCGGATATCACCGGAGGGAAGATATTCTTCGTCATTTTTTTCAGGGTCGTTGATTGTATCGAAAAGATTTTCAACATTATAAAATGCAATGCAACCAACTTTAAAGCTACGTTGATCCTGAGCTTTTATTGAAAACTGAAATAAAACCAGAATAATACTTAAGGTTAATACGAACTTGAAACGGATTGTGGTCATGAAAGCGAAAATTAAAAAGTTTAGAATCCAAAAGGAAACAGCTAAATAAAAATATCAAGATGCAAATTTCCGATACTTTATTGGATTTATTGGAAAATAACTGAAATTTCACACAAAAGTAAGATAAAACAACCAGCATTTCTGATTGTCAAATGGTTTAAAAGTTAACTTTGTGCCCCCTTTAATAAGGTCGGTCAAAATACGTATGGCTGGTATTGGATGGGAATATTTAGATTTTCACTTTGTTTTTTTATAATCATCTGAAGAATAATATTATACATATTCATTAATTTTATTTTATGCACAAAGTTCTATTATTAATTGGAGGACTTCTGATTGCGATAACAACAATCGGGCAAAGCGATACGAGCAGACAAGTGCTGCCATCGAACTTGCCGACTGTGACTTTATCGGAATCGGAATTTGATGAAAGCAGTTCCTCAAACGAAATTTCCGGGCTTTTGCAGTCGTCAAGGGATATTTTTGTTTCGACTGCCGGCTTTAATTTCGGTTCGGTCCGCTACCGCATGCGTGGCCTGGACTCAGAAAATACTCATGTGCTGATCAATGGCATCATGATGAATGACAACGAAACAGGTCGCGCATCCTGGTCAAGCTGGGGCGGTCTCAACGATGCTGTTCGAAACACCGAGATCAATAGTATGGTCTCTGCTTCGGATTGGGCTTTTGGAGGCATTGGCGGGGTCACAAACATCCTGACACGTGCCAGCAGCTACCGAAAAACAGCAAGCATCAGTTACGCTGCTTCCAACAGAAGCTACAACAACCGTATCATGTTCCTTTATGCTACCGGGATGCAGGAAAATGGCTGGTCAATAGCACTTTCAGGCTCACGAAGATGGGCGCAGGAAGGTTATGTTCCGGGAACATTTTATGATGCATGGGCTTATTTTGCCTCCATCGAGAAAAAGATTAACAACCGTCATAGTATTGGTTTCATTGGCTTTGCTGCTCCAACCAAACGTGGCTATTCAGGAGTTTCGGTTCAGGAAGCATACGACCTGAGTGGAGATAATTTTTACAATTCCAACTGGGGCTACCAAAATGGTGAAGTTCGCAATGCACGTGTCAGCAATTACAACCAGCCCATGCTGCAGTTGAGCCATTACTGGACTCCTTCGGAAAAAACAAAGATCCAAACAACGGCATACTACTGGTTTGGTCGTGGCGGTGCTACTGCTCTCGATTGGACAGAAGCCAACGACCCAAGGCCTGATTATTATCGAAATTTGCCCAGCTTCTACCTGAGCAACAGCGATATAGTCAACTTTGAGAAATATTCCAATTTATGGCAAAACAACGATTCCTTCCGTCAGATTAACTGGGACCATTTCTTTTTTGCTAACAGCGACCAGCTAACAACAATCGACAATGCTAATGGAAGTGGAACTTCCTTCACAGGAAATAAATCTAAATATGTGGTTGAAGACCGCAGAATGGATAAGAATCAAAAAGGGCTGAACATCAACCTGCAACACCAGTTGAATGCTGGCTCAAGGATTACTGGAGGACTTATAGCCTCAAGCTCAAAAACCAGACATCACAAAAGAATGGTCGACCTTTTAGGTGGCGATTTCTGGCTTGATATCGATAAATATGCTGATCAAGTTTCTATGACAATCAGTGATGAGTCGCAGAATGACCTGTTACACCCAAATAAAATTGTGAAAGTTGGTGATGTCTACGGCTACGATTATCTGGCCAATGTAAACAGTGCCCGTCTTTGGTCACAGTTTGAATATAAGTTCAATAAGTTTGAAGTGTATGCTGCAGGCGAACTAAATTATACCAGTTTCTGGCGTACAGGAAAGATGCAGAATGGTCGCTTCCCTGATAACTCCTATGGAGATTCAGATAAAAACGACTTCCTGAACGGGGCTGCAAAAGCCGGGATTACTTATGCAATCAACGGTCGTAACTATGTGGTTGCCAACGGGGCATATCTACATCGCGCACCAAACTTCAGAGATGCATACATTTCCCCCAGAACACGCGATTATGCTGTTGACGGACTCGTAAGTGAAAAAGTAATGGCTGGAGACATCAGCTATGTTCTTCGTGCCCCGAATCTAAAAGCTCGTGCCACCTTATACCATACACAGGTGCATGACGGTTTGTGGGTGAGGAGTTATTACCATGAAGACCTGAATAACTTCATCAATTACATTATGAAGGATGTTGATCAGATAACACAGGGTGTTGAATTGGGAATCGAAGCCAATTTATCTCCTACCATCTCAGGTCATGCAATTTTTGGGAAAAGCATGAACATCTACACTAACCGCCCCGTTGTATCAATTTCTATTGATAATGATGCAGCACTATTGGCTGAGAACAGGGTTGTTTACCTTAAAAATTATTATGTGGGTGGCGCTCCTCAAACTATTGCTTCAGCAGGCTTGCGCTATAATTCTCCTAAATACTGGTTCGCAGGAGTCACAGCAAACTATTTCGCTGACGCATACCTCGAACCAAATCCTGATAATCATACTGCTGAAATCCTTGCTGCTTACAAAGAGGGAGACGTGCGCATTGAACAAATACTCGACCAGCCAAAGCTCGATCCGGGTTTCACACTCGACTTTTTCGGTGGAAAATCATGGATCATTGATGGTCATTATGTGGCTTTAAATGTGAGCGTTAACAATCTCCTCAACAACAAGGATATGATCATCTGGGGTTATGAGCAGTTAAGAACTGATCTCAGCGACCCGGGACGTTTCCCCGAAAAGTATTCTTATGGTTACGGAACAACATATTACATCAGTCTCACTTTCCGTTTGTAAAAAAATAAAGAACAATTAATATATCAATGAAAATGAAAAGGTTATTTCAATTATTAAGTTTGATGGTGATGGTTGCCTTTGTGGCATCCTGTGTTAAACAGGAATTCGACAGGCCACCCATTACCAATATCCCGGTAGGTGATGTATACACTATCGGAGAGTTAAAAGCACTTTACAATACATCCGGAGCTACTCAGTTCAACAAGGACGCCTCTGTTTATGGCGTTGTTACGATGGATGAAGTTTCAGGTAATATTTATAAAGCAGCTTACATCCAGGATGCAAGCGGTGCCATAAACCTGCGCCTTAAAGAGTCAGGTGGATTACGTGTTGGTGATTCCGTACGTGTGTATCTTAAGAATGTGATTCTTTCGACCTATAACAATCTGTTTCAGCTTGATAATGTGCAGAATGACAGCAATATTATCATTCTGGCAAACAAAAAATTTATTGAACCTGAAGTGGTTACAATAAGTCAGATTTTAAGCGGCACTTATCAGGCTAAACTTGTAAAGCTGGAGAATGTGCAGTTTGTTGCAGGTGATACAGCATTAACTTATGCAGCTGCTGATGCTTCTACAAACCGGACCATTGAAGATTGTGACGGGAAATCTATAATCGTTAGAACAAGTAATTTTGCTGGTTTCTTCAATGAAAACCTGCCTAATGGAAAAGGGAGTCTTATTGCTATTGCAGGGGTTTTTAATTCAACATGGCAGCTTTATGTGAGAACAAGTGCAGAAGTTATGATGGATAGTACCCGTTGCGGCGGCGGTGGCGGTGGCGGAACCGACCCCGTGGATGAAGTTGATGAAGACTTTGCAGCTGCCCAGGATAACACCGATATCGCTTTTGCTGGCTGGACCAATATTGCAGAAGCAGGTACACGTAAATGGCAAGGTAAAATTTTCTCTAATGATGGATATGCACAGGCTTCGGGATATAATTCGAACCTGACCAGCATGGTTACCTGGTTGATTACTCCAAATGTAAAAATGGATCAAGCCAAGAAACTTCGTTTCCGTACAGCAAAAGCTTATTGGGAACATGGCAGCGATGTGCCATTGACAGTGCTTGTCTCCTCTAATTTCGATGGAGTTAATGTTGCAGCTGCTTCATGGACACCTATAACTGCGACTGTTGCAGGCCAGAGTGATGCAGATAACGCATGGATTGAATCAGGTGATATTGACCTTACTCCTTTCATGTCAGAAGAAAAATTGGCTGTTGCTTTCAAATATGTTGGCAGTGGAACGCAATCAACTTCTATGCGTGTCGACAATGTATACATCGGCACCGAGAGTGGCGGCGGTGGCGGCGGTGATGCCGGAACCATCGACAACCCTTACACTGTGGAACAAGCCATCGAGAAGCAAAATGCTACTCCTTATGTAGTTGGCTGGGTTTCAGGATATATTGTAGGTTCAGTAAAACAAGGTGTTAGCTCTGTTGTTTCAAATGATGACATTCATTGGGCAGCTCCTTTTACATCATCTACCAATGTATTGATCGCAACTTCTCCTACTGCAAATGACTTTGCACAGTGTGTTATTGTAAATATGGTTGCTGGCAGCGATTTCCGCTCTCAGGTTAACCTGCTTGATAACCCAGGCAATCTGGGTAAATTGCTCAAAGCCACAGGAACACTCAGAACTTATTTTGGTGTTGCAGGGTTAAGAGATAACTTGGGAACTACGGCTGATTTCGTGTTTGAAGGCGGCGGCGGCGGTGGAGGGGGCGACCCAATCTTCACCGAAGACTTTGTTTCCAGCCTCGGTACTTTTACGGCCTACACAGTTGAAGGCGCTCAGGTTTGGGGTTGGGGAACCTTCGATGGTGGCTGCACCGTAATGTCAGGGTTTGTTAATCCTGACAGATTCCCTAATGAAGATTGGCTTATTTCTCCGGCTATCGACTTGTCAAGTCATACCGCCTCTAAGCTCAATGTTCGTCAGGCAGCGAATTTTGTTAGTAGTCAATGGGAGTTCCTGCAAGTGATGATTTCATCAAATTATGATGGAAGCAGCAACCCAACTACACAGGGCACCTGGACAGAACTTACTGTTCCAACGATGCCAACAGGATCGAACTGGACTTTTGTTGATTCAGGAGATATTGATATTTCAGCATATGATGGCCAAGCAACTGTTTATGTAGCTTTCCGTTACCGGTCGACAAGCTCAGTGGCTTCAACCTGGGAAATAAGTAAAGTAGAAGTGAAGTAATTCAACTCAAGACAATTTGAAATTGGCTGCCTTCAAAAGGGCAGCCTTTTTCATTTTGGTGAGAAGCCTTTTACATTTAAGCGGAAGCGATACAGATGCCTGCGTGCTGTAATGTACAGCGTCTGGAAATCATCATCACCCCAGGCACAATTTGCAGGGGATAAAGGAGTTGTGATAGTTCCCAGGTATTTGCCATCAGGGTTTAACACAACCATGCCATGAGGTCCGGTGCAATAAATGTTACCTTTAACATCAGCTTTTAAACCATCGAAACCATTAATACGACCAAGAATTTTGTGTGGAGGTTGTGACACTGTCAGCAATTCCCTCTTAACCGGAATGCCATCGTGATCGAGTTGATAGCGATAAAGGGTTTTTACTTCATCGCTGTTATCGGTAAACATATCACTCACATACAATGATTTTTGGTCGGGTGACAACACTATGCCGTTAGGTCTCCAGAGTGTGCTGTCGATCAGCATCAAACTGTCTTTGTGAATCAAATATACACCGTTATAAGGAAGTTCTTTGTCGGGTGATTGCTCCTGCGCATTGAGCCCCCAGCAAGGATCGGTAAAATAGAGGTTACCTGAGGCACTGAATACCAAGTCGTTTGGACTGTTGAAACGTTTACCGTTAAAACGGTCAGCGATAATTTCTAATTCATTATCTTTTTTTAAACGCAAAACCGATCGGGCTCCGTGAGAGCACATGATTAGGTCTTCATTGTGATTAAAAGTAAGGCCATTGGTATGATTTGAAGGATTTAAAAAGTCAGAAAAGCCTTCTTTTTCGCTCCAGCGAATAATTTTGTTTCCAGGGATATCTGAAAAGAGAAGGCAGCCATTTTTGCTCCACACAGGCCCTTCAGTAAACTGAAATGTAGAATCCAGGATTTCTAACTTCGACTCAGGCTTAATAAGTTCCAAAAAGGTTGAGTCAGCTACTAAAAATTTGTCAGATTTTGATTGCGCCTTAACATTTAAGGTTCCGGTTAAGAAAAGCGCGATAAGTATGATTTTATGTGTTCTCATATTGCAATGATATTAAATAATGTATATCATCACACCTAAAAGAAAGAAGAAAAGAAAAATAATGTAGAAACAATACTCACAAATTAATGTGAATCAAAACTTTAGAGACTTCGAGCTATACTTTTTTTCGAGCTTTTTTGTTTTCAGCTTCAATAAATTCTTCGATTGCCATTGTCATCGAAGGACTCGTCTTACTTGGAGCTTCGATATGTAGTTTAAATCCAGCCTCTTTAATTGCATCGCAGGTTGATTCGCCGAAACCACCGAAAATCTTCTCGCCTTGTTTGAACTTGGGGAAGTTTTTTTGAAGCGACTTAATACCTGCCGGACTGAAAAAGATAACCATATCGTAATTCTCAAGCTTTACACCGCTGAGATTGCTGGCAATTGTTCTATAAAGTATTGCTTTGGTAAACTCAATTTTATTTTGCTCAAGAAGGTCTACCATACTTTCCTTGTGAATGTCGGAGCAAGGAAGTAGGTACTTCTCTTCTTTGTGTTTACGAATGATTTCGATCAGGTCGTTAAAGCTTTGTTTCCCGTGGAAGATTTTCCGTTTCCTGAATTGAACATATTTCTGAAGGTAATAAGCCGTTGATTCAGAAATACAAAAGTATTTCATAGTTTCCGGCACTTCAAACCTCATCTCTTTGGCAATACGAAAAAAATGATCTACTGAATTACGGCTCGTCATAATAACAGCAGTTTGCTCAGCCAATGAGATTCGATCCTGACGGAAGTCTCTTGCAGGAACCCCTTCAATGGTAATGAATTTGTGAAAATCGATGGTAAGGCTGTGTTTTTTTGCTAATTCACCATAAGGTGACTTCTCAAAATCAACAGGTTTCGGTTGTGAAACAAGTAATGACTTTATCTTCATCGCTCCGGGTATTTATCGTCAATGTGTTATTATCTATCTCTTTTTTATACGTAGGGAACCAAAGTCTGAATGCTTTTTGAAGTTTAAGAAATGTTTAATAAACAGTATTTAAAGTTCTAATTCATTCATTATCAACCGAAAGCCTCTCCATTAGTTATTAGTAGGAATACTTTTACCAAAACCAGCAGGGGTACGATTTCCAGGGCGCAAAGATATAAAAATAAATAAAGCAAACCGAAGGCCTTCTCCGTCAAACCAACTCGCATGCTACGTATAATACGTGCCAATTGAGCTAAGCCTAACAAAACAATACTTCCAATTAGACTCCATTCATTCGTTTGAAAATTCAGCACCAATATGATAGGGATCATAAGCAGCACCGATATAAGTGTGAAAGTAATCTGGTTTGTCAAATAACGTTCGCCACTTTCCCTGGAATTAAAAATTATTGCTAAAGCCATAATAGTGATGTACTTACCACTAATAATAAACGAAACACCTCCAAATAAAAGAAGCAGATCCAGATAATTATTGCCTGTGATAAACAGACCACCACCCGTTTGCTCAGCAATGGATTGAATCAGGAGAGCAAAACCAATAAAATACAAAAAGGTATAAAGGTAGGTTAACCCGTTATTTAGTGGATACCATTCGCGCAAAAGTTGCCATTGTGCATTATTGCTGAAGGAAGCAGATATCATCTGGAAAAATCTTCGCGGATAGATGGCTTTTGTTAGAACGATCGATGCAAACATGATCAATGGCAAAAGGCTAATGAGCGACCCTGAAAAAGAGGTTTCTTGTGCCAGAAGTTTTTCCTGAAGGCTCACCGGCTTTCTTCCGACAGAAAGGAAGAGGTCTTTTTCCATCTTCGATGGCATGTAACAATGCGTAATAATAGTGTCGTTCTCAAGTCCAAACCGCTCCTTTCGATCAGAGGCAATAATAGCTACCTCCTTCATCTTTAGGATGCTTTCGTTGTAAATGGGCTGTGATTCAGAGGTATTATATTGCATGGTGATTAAAAAACATGCAAAAGTAGTAATTTATATTCATTATAAAGAGGATAAAATTGTTATATAATTGATAAACAATAGATTAATGTTTTTCTTTCAAATGTGAATGTCTTAACACAAACAGGATGCTTTCGAAAAAAAACGGTAATTTTGCGCCCGAAATTAAATTACCATACTGATAACTATTCATGAATCTTATTCAAACAATCAGAGACAGGGCAAAAGGAAGTCATAAACGTATTGTACTTCCCGAAGGAACTGAAGAGCGAACTATGCGTGCTGCTGATATTATCCTCGAAGAGGAATTGGCTGACATCATATTATTAGGTAATCTCGCAGAAATGCATGAAAATGCCAAACATTGGAACCTAAAACACATTCATAAAGCAATATGTATCGATCCTGTTGATCATCCGCGAAAGCAGTATTTTGCCGACATGCTTTTTGAAATGCGAAAATCCAAGGGATTAACTGCAGAACAGGCTTTTAAAATGGTAGAAGATCCGCTATACCTTGCTGTTTTATTAATTAAGAATGGTGATGCCGATGGTGAGGTAGCAGGTGCTAATAACTCAACGGGCGATGTGCTTCGGCCTGCTTTTCAGATAGTTAAAACTCAACCAGGTTTCAGTGCTGTTTCAGGTGCTTTTATCATGATCGTTCCAGATAAACAGTATGGCGATGATGGCGTGCTGGTTTTTGCAGATTGTGCTGTTAACCCTGATCCCACTGTTAAAGAACTTGCCGAAATTGCTGTTGCATCGGCTCAAACCGCAAGAAGTATTGCAGGTATTGAACCCAGAGTTGCCATGTTAAGCTTTTCAACGAAAGGAAGCGCAAAACATGAAAAAGCTGATAAGGTTATTGCCGCAACAGCACTCGCCAAAGAAATGGATCCTACTCTTTTAATTGAAGGTGAGTTACAGGCGGATGCTGCTATTATTGAGGCCATTGGAAAAAAGAAAGCCCCGGGATCACTTATCGCAGGTAAAGCTAATGTACTTGTTTTCCCTTCTCTTGAGTCGGGTAATATTGCATATAAACTGGTGCAGCGCCTTGCAAATGCTGAAGCTATCGGCCCTGTTTTACAAGGGATGGCAGCTCCAATCAATGATTTATCCAGAGGTTGTTCGGTGGAGGATATCGTTAACCTTGTTGCTATAACTGTTAATCAGGTTAATGGATTGAAAAAGTAGAACAGATTCTGTTTACACTCTTTTTTAATGGGGTTTTATAATCGACAAATATAATCTAACAAATAAAAGTAATTATGAGCGAAACACTTGAAGACTTCAGCCTTGGCAAACGCCCCAAGACGAAGGGAATGATTCATAAAGTGGGTGTTGTGGGCTGCGGTGCTGTGGGTCAGGAAATAACACGCACTGTGAGTGAATACGGTATTGATGTCATTTTTCTCGATCTCACAGAGGAACGGGTACAAGATGCTATCGTACAAATTAGTGCACAACTGGATGAAACAATAAACCATTGGGGATTGACACCCGGTGAAAAAAGAGCCATTTTAAGTCGTATCAAAGGCACGACTGAATATAGCGACCTGGCCGATTGTGACCTGGTTGTTGAGTCTATAAGTTCACGTAAAAAAGGTACCAGCCTCGAGATTAGGAAAGAAATATTCAGAAATATCGAAGCAGTTGTCAGGCAAGACGCTATCATTTCTTCCAATATTGTGACGTTAATGATCTCGGATTTATCATCTGTTTTAAAACATCCTGAAAGAGCTATCGGAATTCATTTTATTCTTCCAATCAACAAAAGCAATGTCGTTGAGATAGTTAAAGGCATTAACTCATCAGATGAAGCTTTTGAACAAGCAGCGAAATTTGCAGGGATGATAAATAAAAAGATTATCCGTCTGAATGAATCACCCGGAAATATTGTGACACGCATGTTGGTGACAACCATCAATGAGGCTTGTGAAATCCTTATGGAGGGTGTTGCTTCGGTGAGTGACATTGATATGGCTATGCGCGAATCCGGCTATCTTTTCGGACCATTTGAAATGGCCGACCGAATCGGACTGGATAAGGTGCTGAAGTATATGGATAACCTGTATCAGGAATTTGGTGACAAACAGTACAAACCATCGCCTATTATCAAACGACTTGTTAGAGCGAATTATCTTGGACGTATTACGAGCAGGGGATTTTATAATTATAAATCGGGGCGTCCAGTTGATCAAACTGTAACCTGTGCTGTAATAAAATAGATTACAAATTCTTAAAAAACAGGAGCGTAAGCTTCTTTTCAACCATAAAATATTAAGGAAATGAAAATAATAGTTCTAAATTGTGGAAGCTCATCCATCAAGTACCAGCTTTTTGAAATGCCTTCAAAGAACGTGTTGGCAAAAGGGTTGGTAGATAAAATCGGGCTCAAGGGAGCTTCTATAAAACATAAACGAAGCGATGGAGTTGAAGCTAAAATAGAGGGCGAAATACTTGACCATCAATCGGGTATTGAGTATTTGTTGGGGATTCTGATCAGTGAAAAATACGGTAGTATCCGAACTTTAGAGGAACTTGATGCAGTTGGACACAGGGTAGTGCATGCCGGTGAAAAATATAGCGGTAGTGTTTATATTACAGAAGAGGTAATTGGCGCACTCGAAGAATGTATTGATCTTGCTCCGTTGCATAATCCCCCAAACCTCAAGGGTATCTATGCCATGAAGGAACTTCTTCCGGAAGTGCCACAAGTGGGTGTTTTTGATACAGCTTTTCATCAAACTATGCCACCGAAAGCATATTTATATGGAATCCCTTATTCTTTATATGAGAAATATCGGGTCAGAAGATATGGTTTCCATGGAACAAGTCATAAATATGTTTCTCAAAGGGCTTGTGAAATTCTGGGTCTGGATATTGAAAAGCAAAAAATTATCACCTGCCATTTAGGTAATGGAGCTTCAATGGCTGCTATTTGCAACGGAAAATCGGTTGATACCTCAATGGGAATGACACCGATAGAAGGACTGATCATGGGAACACGCACAGGTGACCTGGATGTGGGTGCATTGTTGTTTATTGCAAATAAAGAAGAAACAAGTATACAGTATACCAGCACATTAGTTAATAAGTTTTCGGGTATGTTAGGTGTCTCTGGTGTCTCATCGGATATGCGTGATATCGAGATTGCTGCTGAAGCGGGCAACGAACGTGCCAAAGTTTCAATGGAAATGTATCAATATAGGGTTCGGAAGTATATCGGTGCCTATGCTGCTGCAATGGGTGGCGTTGACGTGATTGTATTTACCGGTGGCATTGGCGAAAACGATACCATCACACGTACACGGTCGTTGGATGGCCTCGAGTTCATTGGTGTAAATATCAACGAGGAAGTAGCTTTAAAATCTCGGGGCAAAGAAATGCTCATCAGCACACCTGAATCGAAGGTGAAGGTAATTGTGGTTCCCACCGACGAAGAGTTGATGATTGCAACTGACACCTATGAGATTTACGAAAAACTCTCGCTTGAATCAGTTGATTAACATGATATAACATGCTGTTTGAGTTTCTTGAAAAGAAGACAAACAGATAGAACACGAAACAAGAAAAGAGATTCGACCTCAGTTGGGGTCGAATTTTTTTTGCCCACATCCGGATTAGTGTTATTTGGCCGAATAGAGAAATCCTTTGGCAACAGTGGCAGGGGAGGGGTTGCAACTAACATAGAGCAGAGTAATGTTAACTAAGAGCAAGGGAAAATTAACTCCACCATACCTCATCCCACAGCCCTATGATATTTTTTGCACTTTTCTTTCTTAGAATAATTCTAAATTTCACTTAATCTATTGCACTTGCTGCTACTTAGCATATCTTTAGAGTCTTGTTTTGTGACACGCTGCTTGCGTCGTTTTACAATTTGGTTAAAGAAAGATAAAGGGCTATGATGGATGCTGGAAGGGTTTCTGTATGGCTCTTTTGGCGTTTTGAGGATTTGGTCTTTAATAAAAATTGACATGAATATTTGGTTTATTAAAAGGAATTTGAAGTGGTTGGACAAGGTAACTAATGCATTTACAAAGGAAAAATGGATTTCTAAATGCAATAGAGTGGTGGTTAGCGGGGAGTTATGTTTAATTATAAAAAATGATTATTCAACAATAAAACCAATGATTATGAAAAAGATAGTATTCCTTTTGGTATTGTTTCCTGCAATTTTTTGTAATGGGTGCAAGAAAGAAGATTTAACAGATACAATTGATATTACACAGTTTTCGTGGAAAATAGAAAGTATAACTGTTGATGGAGATAAAACAAAAACTCCAAATATAGATTATCATGGGAATTCTATTTCAAATGACAATTCATATAAATTAATTTTTCAAAATGACTCTGAATTTAACTTAGATTTAGGAATTAATTATGGAGGAGGAACATTTAAAATTCCTTACATGGGGATGATCACTTTTGAATCTTTTGGAACAACAGAAATTTGTTGTGATAGTGATTTTGATGAAGATGTAGCAAAAACAATAGTATTAATCACATCGTATCAGGTTCTAAATGATATTCTTAAACTTAAAGGAAGTAATTGTGAAATTGAGTTGAAGAAAGAATAACTAAATACAATAATTAGGACTCTGAGCGTTGCACAGCGCCCACCGATGAGTCCATATTGACGTACATCCACCCTAAAGCAAGAATGTTGTAAATGCGCACAATTGCTTGTTCAACAATGTTTAAACCCGATTTTTTTCTCTTATCACTAAATCTTTTTTGTGAATAATTTACAAAATTTGAATAAAATAGGGTAATTTTGAGAAGGCTAACCACCTGAGAGGGGATTGGGTTCAACATATGCTTAATACCATGGGGGCTTTCTCAACCTGACAAACGATAAATAAAATAAATATACTAACACTCGCTGGCAAAGCAACGTTGGAGTCCACATGGGTTTTGGCGTCAGGCCTTGGTCAGAATTGTAACAAACCGCAGAGAACTTAAGAACAATCAAAAATGAAAAGACAATTAATAGTATTCTTTCTAATAATTTTAACTATTACATCAATTGGACAAGTTGAAGAAACATCCGAATTGTATAAATCCATTAAAGAAAAAGACAGCCTTCTTTTTAATGTTGGATTCAACACCTGCGACATCAGCCAATTTGAAAATCTTATAAGTGAGAATTTTGAATTCTATCACGACCAGGCCGGAATCACAAATTCAAAAGCAGGGTTTATTTCAGGAATTCAAAACGGACTTTGCAAATTAACCTATAAACCCATAAGATTATTAGCCGAGAATAAAATGGAAGTTTATCCATTAGAAAGAAATGATGTTTTATATGGTGCTATTCAAACAGGAATTCACAATTTTTATGCAGTTGAAGATAATAAATCTGAATACCTAACAAGCATTGCAAAATTTACGCATGTTTGGATTTTAGAGAATGGAGAATTCAAATTTACAAAAGGATTAAGTTACGATCATAAAGATTTTGAAAAACCATTTGATGAAGCGCTTTTGTTTACCGATAAAAACGAAACAGAAAGATGGCTGAAACAAAAAAATATTCCTGCATTAGGCATTGGTTTTATTAAAGATGGTAAAATTGCCCAAGTAAGTGTGTTTGGAGATTTACAGACAAACAAACCTGCACCAACAAATGCAATATGGAATGTAGCATCAATGACAAAACCAATTACTGCAATTGTTGCTTTAAAATTAATAAATGCTGGAAAATGGGATTTAGACGAACCTGTTTATAACTATTTTGCCGACCCCGATATTGCAAACGACCCAAGAGCCAGGTTATTGACCACAAGAATAATCTTGAGCCATCAAACCGGTTTTCCTAATTGGAGAGGGAATAATATTGACGGAAAATTATCCTTTGAATTTGAGCCCGGAACAAAATATCAATATTCGGGTGAAGGTTACGAATACTTACGAAAAGCCTTAGAAAAGAAGTTTAAGAAATCATTGGAACAGTTAGCAAGCGAATTGATTTTTAAACCTCTAAAAATGAAGGACACCAGATTTATTTGGGATGACAAAATGGATTCAACAAGGTTTGCAAAGTGGCATAATGAAAAAGGTGAACTTTATGAAACCCATAAAAATACAACTGCCAATGCAGCAGACAATTTGCTTACAACCGTTGAAGATTATTCTAAATTTTTGGTTTATTTATTGAATGGGGCTGGCTTATCCGACAAATTATATAAAGAAATGATTGCAGACCAAGTCAGGATTAATGATTACAAACACTTTGGTTTAGGTTGGTGGGTTGACGAAAATATAAATGATAATAAAGATTTTGCTCTTGTTCACGGTGGTGACGATATTGGTGTTCATACCATTGCGTTTATTGTTCCTAAGACAAAACAAGCACTATTAATTTTCACAAATGGTGATAACGGAACCGATGTATTTGCAGAAATACTTGTTAAATATTTAGGAAAAGACGGAGAAGGAATATTAAATATAGAAATGAAATAGCAACTTTTGATAATAAACAGGACTCTGAGCTGCGCGCAAATACTGTCCCTCCTTATGCCGGAATCAAGTAATTAGAATTTGGAGGTTAACAACCTACGCAACAACCCCACAGGCTACCTGTTTTTTGATCAGAAAAGAAAACTTGGACTTGTAAAGTGTATTCAAAAACAAATCGTTAAATTTGTCATGATTAGTTATGATTTCCGAATTAGTAAATTACACGAATACAATTGTTTAGGAAATTGTTAGTCAGAATTTTAAGTGAGATAAATTATGTTGTACAGTATTACTATTTCTAATAAAACTCAGAGATGAATTCTTACTATAATTTTCAATACGGCGCTTTATTATCAAAAGCAATGTTCTTAATGCTATTTTGTTTAACATTTTATCCAAAGAACAGCCTCTGCCAAACTAATCATTTCAATAGCGATGGGTGCGATACTGCAATATTTTGTAGTTATAATAGTGATAATTCAATTTATCAGGCATATAAAGAGTACACATTTCTACTTCAAACTAGTGTCGATCCAAAAGATTACAGTTATTATAAGGACCCATATCCATTAGATAAATTTCAAGGACCGATAATACTTAAACTTAAAATTCTTCCAGGATGTTTCTATGACCAGACAATGGTTAGATATGAATACTTATTAAATGACTCATTGTTCAATTATGAGACGACCGGACTGATTGAGAGCAAGAAATTAGTATGGATACATCCACCACGGAGCTTAATTGACGAGGTTCAATCCTCACCTTTTTTTGAGTACAGATATGGACAGAAGAGGTGGAGAAATGCTGCTATAATTGCGAATGATAATCCAAAAATATCGGGAAAGAAAATCATTTGGGCAAGAAACAAATTTACTGTAGTAAAAGATACACTTGTCAGATTTAAGGATGAAGCTGTAACATGCAAAAAGATTAGCATAAAGACGCGAAACAGAGGAAAAATCTTCCATTCATCGATGCTTTTTAACGAAAAGTTTGGGTTTGTTTGGATTGATATACAGTTCATTAATGGAAAGTGCTACAGTCTTGAACTTATTGGAGTTGAACCAAATTATTGTCAAAATAAATTGTAAAAATTGAATTATTTGTATGAAAGAAAAGCGGCACATTACTAATAGAACTCTGAGTGCCACGCATGGTACAGGCTGCCACGGCGGATTGAACTGCATTTCGACAAGCTCCCATCGACAGGCTCAGGGCATCGCAATGCATCGCACCCACCCAGAACAAGAAGGTCTTAGACACTTATTAACCGTTTTTGGTGTTTTTTGCCAGATATTTGAACAGAAGTTCTTATAAGAATTGCAGGATTTTGTGCTTTCTATCGTCTTTTGCAAGGTTGTTCCAGTATTAAAGAGAGCGGTTTTGTTTTTTTTTGTTGGGGAGCGTGCCAACCAGATCACCTCACAACAACCCCACAGCCTATCTGTTTTTTGATCAGGAAAGAAAGCTTGGACTTGTAAAGTGTATTCAAAAACAAATTGATAAATTTGCCCTGACAACTGATGATTTACAAATCGGCAAATTGTAAATTAGACGAATACAGTTGGTTAGGGAATCTTTAGTCAGAATTAAAAAAAACCGCATAAATGAAAATTCGAGCAATAATTTTTGGTATTTTTCTATCACTGATGATGTCAAGTTGTATTGTTTATCAAACACAGACAGTCGATATCCCTTTGATTAACAAGAAAAATGATTTAAGAGTAGATGCAGGAGTTTCAATAATCCCATCAGCTCACGCCACTATTTCATATGGATTGACACATAAGATAGCAATTCAGGGCTTTGGAAGCATTGGTTCAGATAATAGATACTATTTTCAAGCAGCAACCGGACTTTTTAATAAAATGGGAAATAGCCGAGTATTAGAATTATATGCCGGATTTGGATATGGATATGGGAATGCATACAAAGATGCAAACCCGGGAAATTTACTTGGTGACTATCAACTATATTTTGGACAATTAAATTATGGAAAAATAGCAAACGAATTGTCAAACTTTGAGATTGGATTTGGAATTAAAACAGGATATTTATACTCAGATTTGACTGACAAAAATTATTACAACTGGATTTCAGAGACAGGGCCATATAAAACCTATCATGATAAAAGTTTGTTATTTGAACCGGTCGGCTTTGTCAGAATGGGTGGACAAAAACTGAAATTTAGTGTGAAATTAGGTGGTACAATGATTTATAAGTTCACGAATACTAATCGGAGTTTACCATACAGTTATATTAACCTTGGACTTGGGATAAACTACAGATTATGAAACAAATACTGGTAGCAATGAATAGGTCTCTGTGCGTCGTACTGACCCTGTCCCTCATTTGCTGAAATCCCACGATAAGAATTTGGTAGTCAAAGAAAACCTTATGACAACCCCCAAGCTATCTGTTTTTGGATCAAAAAAGAAAGCTTGGACTTGTAAAGCCTATTCAAAAACAAATCGATAAATTTGTCATGACTATAGATGACCTACAAATTGGCAAATTGTAAAGTTTACGAATACAGTTGGTTATGATTAAGTTAGTCAGAAATTTTAAAAGGAAGTCAATCTTATCACCAAAATCAGAAGCATGAAAATCTTTAAAGCTTTTATACCAATTTTCCTCTTTTTTATTCTTTCTAATTGCACTTATTGTCAAAAACTGGAACTAAAAACTAGTCCAATAAGCGGAACCTAGGTAGAATTATTGAAAAGAAACGATACAATAATGTTCTCCTCAGAATATGATGGTCAGAGTCCAGTATTCAATTTAAAAAGAGGAAAATTAATATAAGATTGAAAGCTTTCAAAATCAAAGAAGCTACTTTTGGCTTTATGCTGAATTCAACATATTTCTATTCCAAAAGGAGTATAAATTATATCCGGACGACTCAAGCATGGACTTGGGATAACAAACAAGTTGAAAAGATAAAACCCTCAAAACACACCTATTCCAGATATGAATTTAATTTGGGGATGTTTTTAAAGTGGTGAAATTAAAACGGTTGAAAGCATAGTAGCACATGTAAATCAGTGCAGCACTGTTTGCCAATAAGCGTCAATGTCTATGGTTCATTGATCTTGTGTATCAAGTAGTTTATTTCGATTGTAGGTAAAGTTGATTGTGATTACTTTTGCCTTTCAATAATCCAATGTTTTGAAGCATTTTGCCACTTTCCGGAAATCACTTTTTTTTATTGTTGTAGCAGTTTATTTGATTACTGCTTGGAATAGCAGTGGTTATTATCATGCTGATGAGCATTATCAGCTTATTGAATTCGCACAATTGAAACTTGGAACAAACACAACCGCTGATTTGCCCTGGGAATTCAAGGAGCAGATGCGGCCTGCATTCCAGCCAGCTGTTGCTTTTGTTGTTCTAAAGCTGCTTAAAGTATTTAGCATCAATGATCCATACCATCAGATGTTCGTTTTAAGATTACTTTCGGGAGTGCTGGCAGTACTTGTTTTTTCTTTCTTTATTCAGGCCACCAAACACCTTTTTAAGGAAACATCAGCGCAAATTATCTATCCGATACTTTTTTATTTCCTTTGGTTTATTCCATTTCTGAGCGTTCGCTTTTCCTCCGAAACATGGTCGGCACTTTTCTTTCTGTGGGCACTTTCATTTGTTTACAGTGGTCAAGATCGAAAAAACAGACCAATTTGGATGGGTTTATTGTTAGGTATTTCGTTTTTGTTCCGTTTCCAGATTGCTTTTGCCGGTATTGGGTTGTTCGTTTGGCTTGTAGTGGACAGACGTCAAAATTTTGTGTTTTTTGCCAAATCAGGAGCTGTTTTTATATCGGTTATTTTGATGGGTTTTTTGATTGACACATGGTTTTACGGCAATAGTGTGTTTACACCGTATGTGTATTTTAAGTCGGTTGTGGAATCAGATGGTACAGGTTTTGGCACCTCTCCCTGGTATTTTTATCTTGTGAAGATGCTAACCTATCCTGGTATTTTTATTGGTCTGCCATTTCTTATTTCCCTGCTTTTTTTAATTTTTCGAAAACCAATGCAACCGGTAGTTTGGGTGATTTTACCTTTTGTAGTTTTCCATTCACTTGTTCCGCATAAGGAAGAAAGGTTCCTTTTTCCAATAGCTTTCCTTGTCCCTTTTGTTTTGTTGAGTGGCTATGAAATTTTCATTAGCTTCTTAAAATCAGTACATTGGCTTAGGTTATTGAAGCTTACAATGATTGTTCTATTTTTGATGAATCTTCCTGCTTTGGTAGCAATGATGGTAAAACCAGCAGGAATCGGACGTATGGAATTAACTCAATTTATTCATTATCAATATCCCGGAAAACCAATTCATCTTATCTACTGCACCTGGGGTAACCCTTATAATCCATGGCAGAGTATTCCTGTAAAATTTTACCTCGAGGGTAATATGAAGGCAACTGAAATAAAGAATCTTTGTGCTTTGAATGACTCTCTTATTCTTCCAAACACAACGAATTTACTCGTAATTCGAAAAATTGATTTGAATAAAAAAGAGTGTCTTCAACAGCTGGAGAAGATTAATTTTGAATGCATCAAGCAAAGTGCCCCTGATTGGATTTTATGGCTCAACAAAGCCTATGGCGGATTGGATGAAAATGAAACGTTGCTTCTCTACCAACAAAAAATTTGAGGGTGAATTGATTGTTGAACTCAATTAACTTTAGTATCCACTCATAGAATTTGTGATTATTTAGTTTCAGAAACTGATTTTTTTTGACCTTATAATTCAATTTATTCAACTCATTGGCAACAAATACCTAGTTACTTGACAAGTGATTACTCGACCTTGTCAACGATATTCCGATTAATGGATTCAATTAAAAGTGACTTAGTTTTTGCATATATTTTCTGCCAGTAACACGTCTCAAATAGCGAGTAAATAAATTATTAAGTACTATAAAAATGAATTGATTTTGAGATTATTTGAAAAAGTGATGTTTCAAAAAATTAATGTTGTAATTACTTTTAGGTAAGTAAAACCATGTACATTTGTAAACGAAATAACTGATAAGTTAAGTTTTTTTAGCCAGTTATTTTTTTGATCAACCAAACTCTACAAAACAAATGTCTATAAGCCTTATCATTTTCAACTTAGGCAAAAAAAGAAAGGTTCTAAACTTTCTGGATGTATCCTATCAGCACCATGAACCAAAAAGTGGCAATCTTATTGTCTACAACAATAGCCGATCAAAGAAATGCAATATCATGATCATAATAACCGATGATGCTCACAAGATGTTTCAGGTTAATTACGATGAAATTCCCGGGGGCACAGCATTACAACTTACGTTAAGTACTCTTTGCAATCATGATGGTAGCATGTTCAATGACTCAGTGATAAAAATTGAGATGGAATATGAAAAGGAGAAGGTCACCTTCTCACCCGAAGGGAAAAAATTTATCCGCTCAAAATAGTGCTTATCCTCTTTCATAAAGCCATATACACAAACCACTTAGCTAAATAAGTTCAACGACTTCTCCTGCTTGCGGAATCATTACGTCAGTAAAACCATCATCCTTAAGCACTTTTTGGTACGCTAAGGAAGCTAAAGGATCGCCATGAACCAAAAAGACTGTTTTCACGACTTTTTTATCCTGACATTGCAGGTAACTTTTCATCTCTTCATAATCGCCATGTCCGCTAAAAGCATCAATCTGAAACACTTCTGCGTTGAGGTGGTGTTCTTTTCCAAAAATTGAAATGATACTTTTTCGCTCTATGATACGTGCACCCAGGGTTGAGGGGGAGCAGTATCCAACTACCAAAACACTGTTTCGGAGATTGTCGATGCTGTTTGCAAGATGATGTTTTATTCTTCCTGCCTCCATCATCCCTGATGCGGAGATAATAATACATGGCTGTTTTGAATCGTTGAGGGCTTTCGATGCCTCAACATCTTTAATGTAATGAAGGGTGTTAAAACCAAACGGATCGGGGTCATTTTCAAGCACATGCTGAACTTCTCTATTCAATTCAGCCAGGTGCATCCTGAAAATATCAGTTGCATTCACAGCCAGAGGACTGTCAACATAAACGGGAATTCGGGGTAAACGACCCTCATTGTAAAAATTATTCAATACATAAACAATCTCTTGAGTTCGTCCAATTGCAAAAGATGGGATGATGAGTTTTCCCTTTTTTTCGACACAGGTATGTTGTACAACCTGAAGCAGTGTTTCTTCTGCTCCTTTTCTATCCTGATGCAACCGATTGCCATAGGTAGACTCAGTGATGAGGTAATCGCATTGTGGAAATGGATTTGGCGAACGGAGTAAATAATGTTTTGGTCTGCCTATATCACCTGTGTAGGCAATTCGGGTGATTTTATCATCTTCTGTTATATCAAGTGATACAGCAGCACTGCCTAACATGTGCCCGGTATTGGTAAATTTGAGTCGTATATTGCTGTCAATGTTGAACTTACGACTTGTTGCTACCCCGATAAACAACTCCATACAGGCGATGGCATCTTTTTGGGTATAGAGTGGTTCTACAGGAGGAAGTCCCTGCCGAGCTCTTTTTTTATTGAACCATTGCGTATCATGTTCTTGAATGAACCCGCTGTCGGAAAGCATGATGGAGCACAAATCGCGGGTTGCATGCGTACAAATTACTGATCCTCTGAAACCATTTCTGTAGAAAAATGGTATCAAACCCGAATGATCAATATGTGCATGCGTCAGGATAATATGATCAATTTCAGCAGGATCGATTCCCGGGTTGCGGTTCATCTTATCTGTTTCAAGGCCTTTACCTTGAAAACTACCACAATCTAACAGGATTTTTTTCCCTTTTTGCGTTGTAATCAGGTGCTTACTACCTGTCACTTCTCCTGCACCGCCCAAAAATTGAATTTTCATGATATCTGAATTTTAATTGATTCAACTTGTCCAAAGATACAAAAATTCAAAGGAGGTGGGAAGAAGTTTTTCGTTAATTATTCATCAATAACCCTTGTATGACTGCATATTCATTAACTTTGTGAGTTCTTAACTGTATAACAAAAACCTTCTTAAGATGAAAAAAATTCACTCAATGCTGCTGATAGCTTTCTTAACTTTCAGTCAGTTTGCCTTCTCGCAGTACATCACCCCAGGAAATCAACTGAGTTTATCATTGGATCAGCTAGTTACTTTATCAGGTGGTGTTGTAAGCTTTTCTAATGGGACCTATTTTATAAATAATACACTTACGATTTCAGCAACTGACACATTGCGCATTGAGCAGGCCGCTGTTGTGCGTGTTTCGACTGGTATCCGGCTGGAAATCAGTGGTACAATTATTTCTGACCCCGCTGAAGGACAGGTGATTTTTACTGCTGCTGACACAACAACAACCTCAACGAATTTCAAAGGATTTCGGTTTGAAGATTCTCCATCAAATGTATTTACCAATACGACAGTTTCGTATGGAGGTGGAATCCAATTGATTAGTTCTGATGTTGTGTTTGAAAACTGTAATTTCAGGAAAAACGGATCTTCTAACGTTTCTGCAGTAATCACTTACAGTGGTTGTGATCCCATAATTGACGGGTGTGTATTTGTTGAAAATGCCCGTTCTGCCGTCGGGTCAGGAGCAAACGTTTCAGGATCACCTAAAATTTTGAATAATATTATCTATCACAATACTACCGACAATTCCAATCGTCCACAGATCAATATTGGTCCGGGATCAACAGATACAGTGTATATTGTGGGAAATTATGTCGAAGGTATCAACAACAATGCAGGAGGTATTGGAATCAGTAATTTGTTGGCAACCGGAAATACAAAGGCAGTTATCAGAAATAATTATGTAGTAAACAATCGTTATGGCTTTGCTCAGATTGGCAGCAACATCAGTTCGGTAATTGAAAATAACGACTTTATTGACAACAATATTCAAAATCAGCCGAATCTCGGAGGAAGTGGGATCAACTTCCAGGCATCCGGAAGCGGAAACACGGCTTTAGTTCGTAACAACATCATTAAAGGCAACTTATGGGGTATCACAATACAAGGAACAGCTCAACCTAATGTTGGAACAACTGACGATCCGGGTGGTAATGTGTTTTACGAAAATGGTAATACCGGTGTAATCTATGCCTTATACAACAATACAACCTTACCAATTACGGCAATTGGAAATTATTGGGGGACAAACGATCCTGTTGAAGCTGAGAATGTTATATTTCATCAACCTGATCAGGCTAGCCTTGGGTTGGTAACATATTTACCTTTGATGACGCTTGAGCCTGTTATTGAAAGTTTTGTTTTTCTTGCTGACGAAAACCCCGATTTGACAACAAATGTGATTGGAACAATTGATCAGCAAAATCACAGTATATCGTTAATCGTACCAGCCGGAACGAATGTAAATTCACTTATTCCTCAGATTACCCTGCCGGTTGCAGTAGTTTCTGATCCACAAGGAGGTGTCGCCACTGATTTTTCTGCTCCTGTCAATTACACGATCACAACTCCTCACGGGCTAACAGCTGTTTATACAGTTACAGTTGAAGTGGAAATTGCTACTTTTTCAGTTCTGTTTGACGTGAAAAACTCGGATGGAGTTGCTGTTACTGATGCAGTTTTACAATTTGCCGGAGTTGATTTGCCTCAGGGTGTCTATGTTATAAATTCAGTCTTACCCGGAAATTATCCTTATGAAGTATCACATCCTGAATATGTTACTGCTTTTGGAAGTGTTGTGGTAACCGATGCGAACGTAAATGTATCGGTTGTGCTTAATCCAAAGGTTTATCCTGTAAATTTCATTGTAAAAGATCAGCAGGGTAATGATATAGTTGATGCTATTATCACACTTGGTGGAGTAACAAATGGGGCAGGTGTTTATGTATTTCCGGATATCTTACCCGGACTTTATCCTTATTCTGTTGTAAAAGATGGCTATGTGTCACTTAGCGGAGAAGTTGAAGTTATTGATGAACCTGTTGAGGTACTTGTAACTATGGATCTTTCAGTGTTTGATGTCACATTCAGTGTCAACGATTTGAGTGCTGTGCCTTTAGCGGGTGCTGAAGTGAATATTCAAGGATTGGCAACTCAAACTACTGGTGCTGATGGTATTACTGTTTTTACAGCAGTACTTCCTGGCACATATGAATACACAGTTACAAAAGCTTTATATGAGCCAGCTTCAGGTAGTTTTGTGGTGACGAATGAAAACCTTTCAGTTGTAGTTGCTCTGGAACTTATTTCAGGCATCGGAGAGAATGTAACAGATAGAATTTCTGTTTTTCCAAATCCTGCTAATAACTTTTTGTATGTGCAAGGAAATGGTAATCAAAATGTTGATATAAATATTTTGGATATTAGTGGGAAAGAAATTTTGGTCTTCAAGAATGTAGCAGGTGATCAGTTAGATATCTCTGAACTTAAAGCCGGCTATTATATGGTTATCCTGAAACAGGGCAACAATAGGCATCAACAAAAGATTCAGAAATTATAGATCACTAAATTTTAGTTGAGTTGTATTCTATGCTTTCTTTAAAACAGAAAGCATTTCCTTTATTTCTTGAAAATCAGACTCGTAATACCAATCTTCTTCCACAAGTTCGGGAAGAGGGGAATGATTCTTTGTGGATTGAACAATTTTTTTTGCCGAGGCATGCACCTCAGTTACTCCCGTTGTATGTAATAAAGGAAGAATGTTATTGCTGTTAACACCGCTACCTGCCATAATGCTGATGTCTGACCCAAAGAACTGCTGGTATTTCTGGATTTGCATCCTTCCTTCCCATGCAGTGAGCTGACTGCCGGAAGTAAGAAGCCTGTGCACACCTAGTTCTATTAATTGCCCGATTACTTTGAATGGATCAGCAGCTACATCTATTGCCCGGTGAAAAGTAATGCTCATTCCATTTGCTGCTGCTATCATTTCTTTCAACTGATCAACTGCCAGTTCACCGTTTTGGTTTAAAGTGCCAATAACAACACCTTCAAAACCTAGCATTTTTATGTGGTTGATGTCGTGTAACATGACATCGAGGTACTGTTCGTCGTACACATAATCACCTCTACGGGGTCGTATCAAAACATGAACAGGAATTTTTACTTCATCACGCACTCTTCTCAACATTCCATGGGAAGGTGTAAGTCCGCCTGATTCGAGATTTGCGCACAACTCAATTCTGTCTGCACCAGCCTTTTCAGCTATTAGGGCTGAAGCAAGGCCATCGGCACAGATTTCGAGTTTTACCATAGAAATAAAAGCAAAGGTTAGGGTATCAGTTTAATTTCAAATCCCCAAGGGTAATTTTCAACTAGTTTGATTTCACTTTGAACGGTCATCTTATATGAGCGTTTCATGGTTTTACGCGAGGAAAAAATGCCAAAACCATTTGAGATATTAGAGAATTGAGGAACTTCCTGAACGATGCTATTGCTTGGAGCATTTACCTCAATATAGGTTGACAAATCACCTCCGCCACCGGAAATGAAAACATCAATGTTTCCAGCAAAACGTCTAACGTTAAGCGCATTAACATCAATTACTGAGGCTAAACGTGTATAAAAATCTTCGCCATTGTAGAAAATTTCAAGTTCGTCAGTACCATCCAACCCTTGTGAGGATTTAGTGCCCATATTCCAAACCATTGTTTTCTTAAGCGTATCGGCTGATCCGGGCCACAGCTCTTCGTAATTGAAAACAATTATAACTTCATGCCTTTTTCCATTGAGAGCTGCTCTCCATTTTACTGAGGTGGCGGCTGTGGCAGCGAAATTGAATCTGTTTGTGGGTTGAAGTATCGTAAAATCCTGAACAAGTTTAGTTGATGCTTCAACTACATGCACATTGCGATTAACTTTTAAGGTGTAAGTCGCAGCAGGATCAATAGTTGCTGTTGTGTAATAGAGTTTTTGCTGTGGAAAATAAAAGATGGAATCACCAGCAAGTTTGTTCTTTTTGGTGATGGTATCTAAAATTATTTCAGGTAAGTCGATGGAGTTTTTTACACCGGTTAACCGGGCATCAAGCTTGCCGGCATAATTACTTGAATCGGGATTAAGCGCCATTACTAAAGCGTTACCCGGTCCAAGATAAGCTTTGGTTATTTTGATAAAAGTGGTATCGGAATTGGTCTCAAGTAAGCCGTAAACAATTGTAATATCTTTGTAATCAGCATAGTTGTCAACATCAGTGTTGCATGAAATGAATGGTAAAACAAGTACAACACCAATTAATATTCTTAAAAATATACGCATGATAATTCTAAATTTGAGCACAAAAGTAAACAATCTAAACGCATGAAAGTGTTTGATGTTGCGAATATGAAATTATAAGAATGAAAAAGTATAATTAGTGTTTGGATGAAGGTGATAATTTATATAATTGAATTTTCTGAGGTTGAAATATGCCTTCTTTTCAGAATAACATTCTTTTCAAAATGAGTCTTCAACATATGTGTCGCTCAATTATTTGAAATTGGGGGATGTTACGTGTAACTTAATAGTCTGTCAATAAATAGTTACCACAAGATGACATGATGCACCTTTCATCGGAATCTATAATCTTAGGTCATTTCATTTTTTGACATCGGCGCTAAAAACGTTTACCTTTGCCCTTCATTTGAAAATGAACCTAATTTTTCAATCATGTATCTTTCAGGAAGTATTCCAAAAATTACCACCCATGTGCTTCAGGAAATGAAGCTAAAAGGTGAGAAGATAGCTATGCTGACAGCCTATGACTATTCGATGGCCAAAATTTTGGACGAATCGGGTATTGATGTTATTTTGGTTGGTGACAGTGCATCAAACGTGATGGCCGGGCACAAGACCACTTTGCCCATCACACTCAACGAGATGATTTATCATGCTTCGTCTGTTATGAGGGCTGTAACCCGAAGCCTTGTGGTTGTTGATATGCCTTTTGGAACTTACCAGGGAAATTCAAAAGAGGCGTTGCTTTCGGCCATCCGTATCATGAAAGAATCGGGTGCCAACGCAGTTAAAATGGAAGGTGGAGAAGAAATCAGGGAATCAATCGACAGGATTTTAAGTGCAGGAATACCGATCTTAGGACATCTTGGTCTTACACCTCAGAGTATCAATAAGTTTGGGACCTATGTAGTAAGGGCTACAGAAGAAAGGGAAGCGGATAAATTGAGGCGTGATGCAAAAATTCTTGAAGAATCAGGTTGTTTTGGAATCGTACTCGAAAAAATTCCATCAAGTCTTGCAACTGAAGTAACCTTATCTTCAAGAATTCCTACAATTGGAATCGGTGCAGGCGGAGGCGTTGATGGTCAGGTACTTGTTTTACACGATATGCTAGGGATCAACCAGCAATTTTCTCCTCGTTTCTTACGCAGGTACAACAACCTTTACGACGAAATCAGAGGTTCTGTAGGAAATTACATTGGCGATGTAAAGTCAGGTAGTTTCCCCTCTGAACGGGAACAATATTAAGCTATGTCGATGACTCCTTTATCCGAAAGGGTGCTTTACGAAGATAATCACTTGCTGATTGTCAACAAATTACCTTCCGAGATAGTTCAGGGTGATAAGACCGGAGATACGAGTTTGATTGAAGATGTTAAGCAATATCTTAAGTTCATTTATAACAAACCCGGAAATATTTTTGCTGGTCTGGTGCATCGCATCGATCGGCCTGTGGGTGGGGCAGTGATCTTTGCCAAGACAAGTAAGGCACTTTCCAGAATGACTGAATTGGTTAAAGACAGGGATGTTCAAAAAACCTATCTGGCTATTGTGCGAATCCAACCAAAGGAAGAAGAGGCTTCGCTGGAACACTGGCTCTTAAAGAATGAGGCGCAAAATAAATCCTATGTTGTTGATTCAACGAGGAAAGGGGCTAAGCTTGCAAAACTTGATTATCGCATCATTGACAAATCAGCTTCGTTTACTTTACTCGAAGTGCATTTACATACCGGTCGGCATCACCAGATAAGGGCGCAGTTTGCAGCGATTGGATGCCCTATTTTGGGTGATTTAAAGTATGGCGATAAACGTTCTCTTGCCGATTCTTCTATCGCCTTGCATGCTTTGCGCCTGAAGTTTATTCACCCGGTAACAGGAAAAGAATTGATTGTCAGCGCTCTGCCAGGTAAAGGTATTCAGCACTGGGATATTTTTGCTTCAACCATCGACAAGCATTATTTTCAATAGCTTTGCCAGCACGTCACCTTCAAAAAATGGTATGGATGAGAAAAATCATTTTGTTGCTGTTTTTCTGTTTAGCCTTTATTTCAAATAGCTTTGGTCAGTATTATTTAAGTGGACAAGATCCTTCCAACATACGATGGAAGCAGCTGCAATCGGCAAATTTCCGTATAATTTTCCCAAAAACGCAGGAGCATGAAGCACAACGGATTGCTAATTTGTTGGAAATGAGTTATCCTCATCTGAGAAATGATTTTGGCACTTCGATTCGAAAAACTAATCTTATCCTTCATACACATAGTGTTATTTCGAATGCCTCAGCTGCCTGGGCACCAAGGCGACTCGATTTTTATCATACTCCGCCTCAGGATAGCTATTCACAGGAGTGGTACAAGCAACTTAGCTTGCACGAATTGAGGCATATCATTCAATTCAGCAGTCTTGATAAAGGCTTTGGAAAAGTCATCAGTGTGTTAACAGGACAACAAGGAACGGCAGGTGTAATGGGTGTTTTTGTGCCATTATGGTTTATTGAGGGAGATGCTGTAGTAACAGAAACGGTTTTTTCATCCTCAGGAAGGGGAAGGCAATCCCTCTTCGAAGCTGGTCTGAAAGCTCAAGTTGTTGAGCGAGGCCCCTTTTCATACGACAAAGCCTATTTTGGTTCTTTCAAAGATCATGTCCCTGATGTGTACGAACTGGGATATGTGATGGTAGGTTACAATCAAATGAAGCATGGTAAAGAAGTGTGGTCAAGCGCCCTCGATCGCGTTGCGCGACGCCCCTGGCAGCTGAATCCGTTCTCAGGTGGAATAAAACATGTTACAGGGATGAACAAGAATCAGCTTTACAAATCAACCATGAAAGCCATGAGTGAACTTTGGAAGCAAGAAGACAGCTTGTTTCATTCTGATTCATTGACACAGGTAAATGCTGATAAACAAGTATTTACCAACTATCGCTCTCCACACTTCCTTTCTGATGGAAGTGTTATTGCAATCAGGCAGCAACTTGATGATGTTTCTGCCATCGTTTCAATACGTGATGGTAAGGAAGAAGTTTTGTTCCGTCAAGGTCCTATGTTGCATAATTGGTTATCGGTTTCTGATCGGTATGTTGTTTGGAGTGAGTTTCAACCTGACCTCCGGTGGTCGAACCGTAATTTTAGTGTTATCAAAACAGGGGATATTCAAACCGGTATAATCAAACAACTTACGACAAAAAGTAAGTTTTTTGCTCCTGATATTCTGTCAGATAACTCAAAAATAGTTGCTGTTGAATCGGATGAAAATGAAGGGTCGGCTCTTGTTGTTTTGAAGGTTGAAACCGGAGAAGAATTATTCCGACTTCAAAATGACAGCCTTTTTTTCATGACACCAAGATGGATTCCCGGAACGAATGAGTTTGTTTGTGTGGCCCTTGGAAATGAAGGAAAATGTATCCTACGTTTCAACCCGAATGATAGCAGTTTGCTACAACTAACACCTTTTACCTATACAGATTTCTCACTTTCTGATGCAACATCAGAGGGTGTATTTCTTCAGGGTGACTGGAAAGGGAACAGCGCTGTTTATTTCTTTCGGTTTGATGACAGATCGCTTCGTTTGATTCAATCTTCCCGCTTTGGAGGCACTGAACCTCAGCTTTCTCCTTCGGGGGATAGCCTCATTTTTGCTGACTATTCAAGTTCGGGCTTTAAGCTGCGTGCTATTGCAACGGGTGATTTTAAAGGTGAAACAACAGACTTCAAACAGCAGCCAAACTACCTTATCGCAGATAAACTTGCTCAAAACACCACCTTCAATCTGGACAAATCAAAGGAGACAACAACTGTTTTCCCGGTTAAAAAATACCAGAAAGCAGCTCATTTATTTCAGTTTCATAGCTGGTCGCCAATATACATTGAAGCAGATAATCAGCAATTTGAACCAGGTATTAGTTTGTTTTCTCAAAATGCCTTAAGCACAATGGTAACAGAAATTGGCTTTAAATACGATAGGAATGAGCAAACAGGACGTATGCTTGGAAATGTGAGTTACCTTGGATTTTATCCCGAGCTAAGCCTTGGATTCGGCTATGGATTGCGGCGAAGCAAAGCCATGTATGAAGAAAAGGAGTACGATCTTAAATGGTATGAAGCAGATTGGAGTATTTCGGCTACTATTCCCTTCAATCTTAGCCGCGACCGCTGGCTTCGGGGTTTTTATCCGACACTCACCTTCAGACAGATTCACCGCAAAATGGAGCCTGGGATGCCTTTGAGCTTTCAGGAAGCAACTACCGCCTCCATCAGCTATGGATTTTATATCTACAATCAGACAAGATTGGCACACCGCGATATTTATCCAAAGTGGGGTCAGACATTTCAGGTGCTTTACCGTCATGCTCCATTCGATAAACAACCAGCATCGCAGTTTTATGCCGGGATGAACCTGTTCATCCCCGGTTTAATGAATCAACACGGCATCAAGTTGTTTGGTGCATTTCAACAGGAGCAAAGTGGTTTTTTTAATTTCAGTAATCTGGCAGCGTACCCGCGTGGATACACAAGTTTGTCTTTTTCGGAAGTTTTTGCATTTAAATCGGATTATGTTTTCCCTGTCTGGTATCCCGAATGGAATTGGCCTGCAGTATGTTACCTTAAAAGATTTAGAGGTGGTGTTTTCTTCGACTACCTACAGGGCAACTATTCAGGATCAACCTCTAATTTGATATCAACAGGAATTGAATTGCACAGCGACTGGCATTTTTTCAATATACCTGCTCCTTTTGACATTGGTTTTCGATTGATTTACAGGGATGCATACGGAGATTGGGTTCCTGAAGCACTTTTAGGCATCAATTTCTCAGCTTTGTACTGAGGTTTGATTACTTTTATCTCAAATTTTAAGGAATGAAAAATCGTATACTTACCTTTGGCCCTGAGCTGGATGCTATCATCAAGAAATGCAGCTATTGTGTTGTTTCAATGGTTGATACCGAAGGAATGCCCTATGCTGTTCCAATGAATTTTGGTTATCATGAAGGCGTCATCTTCTTACATTCAGGGCCCGAAGGAAAGAAGATTGAAATCCTGAAGGAAAAACCGGAAGTTTGTATCACTTTCAGCACCGACCATGTTCTCAGGTGGCAAAGCAGCGATGTAGCATGCAGTTATTCGATGAAGTACAGATCGGTTTTGTTTTATGGTAAGGTCAGTTTTATTACTGATTTTGATGAGAAAGAAGCTGCCCTCGATTGTATAATGCAACAATATACGGATGAGGCTTATCGTTTCAGCGAGCCTGCTGTGAAAAATGTCGCTGTAATGAAAGTGTCTCCAACCAGATTGGAAGGCCGGGCTTATGGGTATTAGCCCCTATTTGAGGCATGAAAATTGCATTAAATCAAAAAAAATCCTTATGATAAGAATGAACATCAAGATAACTTTTTTCTTCTTAATTGTTGTTGCAGTTATCAGTTTTAGCTCATGCGATAAGAAAGCAAAAATTACGGAAGAAGAATATGTAATAAAAGTTGATAGTATTGAAACAGTTGACACAGTGCAACTTAATCAGATGTTTCAAATTGATTTTTTTGGAATTGTGGGTGAAAACGGATGCTATCGCTTTTCACGATTTTACACCGAACGAACAGGTATGAAGTTTCGTATTCAGGCAATTGGTTTACGTGAGGTAGGTGATAACCTTATTTGTCCTGAACTGCTTCCAATGCTTAACGGTCAAAACCTCCAACTTAAAGCTGACAGCCTTGGAACAATCAAGTTGGAAATTATAAACCCAGGAGTAAATCAGCTGATCCGAAAAGATATTTTGGTTTTGCCCTAATGCTTTTTTAGGTCGCTAAGCGGCTATAATTCAGGAGATCCAGGTTCAAAATAGGTTACTGGGCGCAATACTTTATCAAATACGAAATATTGTATCAGCACAAAATCACGTCCATCATTCACCAATGCATACATACGGTCGAGGTCGACAGGTTGCAGCGTTTCGTTGTCAACCATATTTTGTTCCAGTTTCTTCTTGGTGAATGTGGTGATACTATATGACATTCCTTTTTCGTCGGTAAGGGTGACACGGTGTAAAAACGGTGAGTTTACAATCGAGTCGATACGTTGCTGAGGAAGATTGTTCAACAATGCTTCGAAACGAATATCACTGAAAGCAGTAAGAAAATTGAGTAACCTCAAGGTGTCATAGTTTTCATAAACGTACTGATCCTGAATCCTTTTGAGTATATAATTATGACGGTCGCTGCGATTAACACTGTAACTTTTTGATGGATCTTCATTAAATTCAACCTCTATCGAACGTATTTCTCCCAGATTGGTATTGAAAACAGCATGATCTCTCCAGTCGTCAGCTACCGGTGAATACCGTGTGGATAAAAAGCCTTTAAATCCGGTGATTTGCATGATATAGGCAGTTTCAGCTCCCTCTTTGAGCATAAAAGTACCCATATTGTCTTTTGGAGAATCTCCCACATAATAGACCAAGCTGCGCGTTTCTCTTGGAAATAATTTAATCTTGTCAAATAGATTAATGCGTGGCAGCACTTGATAAACCTCAACTTTAACAGCTAAACCTGCCATGCGGGTGATAACGTTGTCGTGTGCGGCTTGAGCAACAGGAGTGCGAACCCTGAGTTTCATCATGGTGTTAAGTAAATCACTCACCTTACGTTGCTGCGCCTTAAACTCCTTATTGAGTTTCCAGCCATTCGGTTCGCGTTCAAGGAGCACTTCGCGATCGTCCATGCCGGCAATGAATATTTTTGTGACGCTGTTCGTGTCATAAACAGCAAATTCTGCATCTTGGGAAAGTGTTCCTGTGCTACGTTGATTCAAAATAAGAAATAGCGCAATCAACAGCAGACCAGAGGTTAAGAGAATAGCCAGACGGTTATTTTTCATGAGTTAAATTCTTTAGGATGCCTTTCGGGCATAGGTACGTTTGCGAATGACAGTGAGCAGAATGCCGAAAATAACGACAAGTAATACGGGTACAACAGTGTTGGTTATCTGCCAGAAAAGCTTGTCATCCTTCACTTTTTGCGGATCGAGCAACCTGTTTTTCAATTCCCGTGAGCGAATACTAACCAATCCTGTTTCATCAGCCAGATAACTGATAGCGTTGAGAATGAAATCTTTATTCCCAAAAGTGCGGCGCGTATACTGATCAAAACCAAGAGGGAGCGGATAACCTTGCGGTACATGAAACTGATTACGGATAATGTCGCCATCAGCGACCACAATCATTGCAGTAGGTTCGCTCTGCTGAAGAAAGCCAATTTCTTTATTATCAGCAATTTCCGGTGAAATACGATTGGTATACAATGAGCTGAATTGCCCTTCGAGTAACCAAGCAACATCTTGACCTTTTCTGTTATAGAGCCGTTCATCAGCTTTTTCGCGTAAAAGAGCCAGGCTGATCAGAACGGGCGTCCCTGACAGCCGTGAATAATCAGATGTTTTGAGTAAAGGTGTTTTTTTAACAAGATCAACCGAAGTCGTGTCAACGCTGGAAACAAAATCAGCTTTGATACTATTGATATTACGCACGATAGGATGGTTGGAAGCCTGATTGAGCAATGGGAAGTAATTCCATCGGAAAAATTCAATTTGTGCCTGACCCCCGACTTGTCCGGTCCGAAGTGGTATGGAAGCGCTATTTAAATCCAACACAAGATTTTTATTAAACCTGACTCCATATTTAAAAAGTTGATCATCAAGGCCAAGTGGCATGTCGACACCAACCGTTGACTCGTTCATTTGCAGGCTATCCATGCTTGCTAAGACAGGATCAATAAGCCAAAGAACCTTGCCTCCATACATCACATACTGATCGATAATGAATTTGTCTTTTTCGTCGAATGGCAGCGTTGGGCGGGCGATGATAATAGCTGCAAAGTTGGGGACAATTCGCACATTTCCGGCTGCATCAGGTTCAGAACGACGGGTAAGGGAGCCTATTTGCCCATTGAGGTTGATGCGCTCGACCATATAATTTTGTTTGAGTGTCAGAGCGATATCATAGGTTTCTGATTCGGATAATTCACCATGTCCGGTAATAAAGGCGATTTGAGGTTTTTGTAATTGTGAGAGTTTTCTGATAATGTCAGCAAGCTTGAACTCGAGATTTTGAATAGAGTTGTTAAGAACATTCTCAGGTGCAACATTGATTTGATTATCAAGTAAATCGAGAGGTAACTCCATATCACGGTACATGACAAGTGCACCTGGGAAAATCACTTTTTGTTCCATTCCATCTGTCGTGCGAACCTGCAATTCGGTAGGTTCGATACCACGCTCTGCCAATTCTTTAATGGTTTCAGTACGCTCCTGATTACTTACGTTTTCGAGGGGGTTGATAAATTCATAGGCAACAAATTTGTTGTAAGCCCTGAATTCATCTAACATTTCTTTTGTTTCTTTTCTCAGCTTTTTAAATCCGGCAGGAAACTCCCCCTCAAGGTAAATTTTGAAATACACATAATCGTCAAGGTCGGAAAGCAAGTCTTTAGTGGCTGGTGAAAGTGTGTATCGTTTCTCTGAGGTTAGGTCAATACGGGTAAAGATAAATCCTCCTATCACGTTTACAGCAAGTATGATAGCAAGTATCATAGCAAATGAAATCAACTCAGTTTTTCGTATATTTTTTGTGGCACGGCTTTTCTTCATGATGGTTACCATTTTCTGGTGGATAATGATAATTTGTTCAGACTAAGAAAAAATGCAATAACACTCACGAAATAAATAAGATCGCGGGTGTCGATAACTCCCCGGCTGATGGATTTGTAATGAGCCTCAATGCCTAATTGTTGTATCAGAAGGTCAACAGGGCCAAACCATGCCAAAGAGAAAATAAAATCAAAGCCGATATACATAAATCCGCTCATTACAACCGCAAGAATGAATGCAATGATTTGGTTATCAGTGAGACTGCTACTGAAAAGACCGATGGCAACAAAAGAAGCTGCCAAAAGAAACAAGCCGATATAAGCGCCAATGATACCACCTGTGTCGAGGTTTCCCGAAGGAAGTCCGAGATTGTATACTGTTAGGTAATATAATAGGGTAGGTATCAGTGAAAATAACACAAGGGTGACTCCAGCCAAAAATTTCGCAGCAATTATTTGAATATCAGTCAAAGGCTTTGTGAGCAGCAACTCCATTGTTCCGGTGCGATTTTCCTCCGCGAAAGAACGCATCGTCACTGCAGGGACCAGAAAGAGAAACACAAAAGGGGCAAGGATAAAAAGCCCGTCGAGACTGGCATAGCCAAAATCAAGGATGTTGAAATCAGTTGAGAACACCCACAAAAAAAGCCCGTTGATAAGCAAAAACACTGCTATCACCAAATAACCGATCAATGAGCTGAGGAAACTTCTTATTTCCTTGAGAAATAAAGCTATCATATCAAGTTTGAATGAATAAGGAGTGCAAAAATAAGCTTTTTCTATGAGCCGATCAAAGCAGATAAGCTACATAAAAGGATACCTGAACAGCTTTTAAGGGTTTTGTGCAGCGATTTTCTTGTGTGTATCCAGATAAACAGGCAATGCTGCTGAGCCATACCAGGGTACGATTTCAATATCGAATAATCCACTGCTGATAGCAGGATCTCCTTCTAAAAGCTCCTTTGCCTCTGCTAATTCAGTGACATTAAGAATGAAAAGTCCCCTGTATTTCAAATCGTTTTTACCATAAGGCCCGGCAACTACCAATTTATTCAACTCAGCCAATCGAGAGATATTTTTCATGTGCCCTCTGAAAAGACTGTCGAGTACAACCTTGTCATTAGTGACAAAACTGCCAGTTTTTAACAATACAAAGAAGTATGACTTCATACCATAAACATCAGCACCCAGTTTCTGTGCAAGTACGCTGTCATACTGAATATCAATATTTTGAGAATGAGATAAGAGGCTCATTGACAGTATTATAAACAATGTGAAAAGATTCTTTTTCATAGATGTAATAGAATTAAGTTCGACCTGTTGCGTGAAAATTAACTTTAGCCCAATGTGACAAAACTAAATAAAATAGTTTAGACATTAGAAAATGAATAAAAGGTATGAATCCGACCTTAACTTGAAAATGGTTTATTGCTGTAAAAAATGTCTATTTTCGCAAACTTATCCATTATGATTGAGTACAATATGAACACATCAAAAATCCAGACAACCGTTGTTTTTGTAGGAAGTGGAGCTATAGCAACAGCCTTGGGTAATATTTTAGCTTCAGATGAAGATGTGAATGTCTGGTTGCTTTCAATCGAAAAGGAAGTGATCCAATCCATTAATGAGCAGCATATTAACAGCAGCTATTTCCCTAATTTTCAGCTTAATCCACTGCTCAAAGCTACTGATGACAAGGCAGTTATGACTAATGCTGATATAATTTTTCTTGGAATTCCTTCTACATCTATCGTAAGTTATCTGTACGAAAACAAGGCATTTATATCTTCGGCTGCACTTTTGGTTAATCTGGCGAAAGGCTTTGGCCCTGACCATAAGCTGATTCCGGAAGTAGTTGAAGGATTTATGCCAAATCCTGTTTTGGTAATGAAAGGACCTTCTTTTGCCCGTGAGATAATTAACAGGCAGCCGACTGCTTTTACCATCGCCTCAGGCAACGAAAGTCAATTTGCAACTTTTAGCGAACTTTTTGAAGGTACTTCCATCTACCTGGATTTTAGTACTGATGTGAAAGGTGTTGAGTTTGCCAGTATTCTCAAAAACATTTATGCGATCGTGATTGGTATTGTTGATGCCAATTTCGATTCTCCCAACTTGCGTTCTTTGGTGCTTTCGAGGGCCATTAACGAAATGCGTAGTCTCATGCAGCGGTTTGGAGGAAACAACGAGACTATTTTTAACTACTGCGGTTTTGGCGATTTTTCGTTAACAGCATTAAACGATCTTAGCCGCAACCGAACGCTTGGACTGCTGATTGGTAAAGGCTTTTTCACTCAGGGGATTTCAGATAAAGTCGTTCTTGAAGGGCGTATTGCAGTGAATGTTTTTTACGATCTTTTGCAACGTGAAAAAACAGATCCGATGGATTATCCGCTGATGTTTGAATTATGGAAAGTATTCAACGAAAAATATGATATAAAAAAGTTTGTTGACAACATTTTATAAAATACCTATTACGGCCTAAGTCCCATTTCTTGAAGTCATAATTCTGTAAATTACACAATTTCAGCTTATAATGGTTATTGTTTATACGGTATTAAGTTAGAAAAGCTGACTGCACAGTTTTTTTTAAATAAGAAATAAGAAAATGCTATTTTTGATGATCCTGTCGCACCTGACAGTATTGGTAATGGAAAAATAAATCATCTTTTACAGCTTATGAAAAAGCAATTTTTACGCAGTTTCATTTTATTTTTTCTGCTTATTTCAGCAAATTATATTGTAGCTCAGGTAAGAGAAAGAGATACGATCCCGTCGAAAGTTCTTGACGTAGAAGTAATTCCGGTTATTGACGCCAATTATGAAATAGAGCGTACCTACAAGATTTTTTTCAAGATGGATGTTCTGCTTCAGCCTGATAAGGGTTTTTTTGAAATAGACTCACTTTTCAGACTTTATCGTGAGGAACTACTACAAGAAGCTGGCAGTTTTCATTCGTTTAACCCTAATAGCCTCTCGAAATATTTCCTTGAAAGCTCCTACCGTCTTTGGGGAGGCTTTTATTTTAAATTAGGACTTTGGCAATTGGACATGAATAAACGAATAAAAAATGTCCAATATAATATTGGTGTACTCGATGAATCAATTGCTCTTTGGCAGCTTACTTTAGCATCAAAGGATTATGAGTTGGTGCCGAATAATTTAAAAATCCGAATTACTGATCTTATTGATAAAGCGAACGAATACCGTAGCAAACTCCACCTTTTGAAAAGAAAATATATTCTGCTCGAAGATGAGATTACAGATCAGATTGCTTTTGTTAATCAAATTCTTATCGAAGTAAATGCGCTGCAGGAAAATAGCCGCGATAGTCTTTTAATTGCCAAAGATCCGCCGCTAATTCATGTATATGTGGATAGCTCTGATTACAAGCCCATAAAACCACGTTTTTTACGATCCTTCAAGGAGAGCTTTAAAACCATCGAAAACTATTTCGGCACTCAGAATTTCGTTTTCTTTATCTTATTCTCGATCGTCTTTCTTGTCTTTTTTATAATGGTTAGACGAAATTATTTAAGAATGGAAACCGATATTTCGGAACGTGGGCATAAAACCATACTAAGGATTTTTAAGGGTTATCCGGTTGTGACAAGCTTAACAATGGTAATGGTGTTTTTCCATTTATTTTATCCTTTTTATCCATTGATTCTCAATCACCTTATAACGCTGATCCTTCTTATCAATATGTACTTTATATTGAAGAAGTTTATTGATAGCGATACGCGACACTTTATTTTTCGATTGATTATACTATTGATTGTTAACGATTTTGAAATAGTTGTCTGGTACTTTGGTGACGTAGCCCGGCACTATATTCTTTTCGAGTCTTTACTGGGTATACTGCTATCACTTAAGTATTTACGACCGGTTTTGTGGCAAAATTTCAAAGAGCAGAAGTATATCAGTCAAACGAGGCTGATTCTTGCGAACCTGATTTTTTTCTTCTACCTGGCAGCCTTTTTTTCCAACTTACTGGGATATTACGACCTGGCAATACTACTCGTAACAGTTGGAATTCATGTTCCTGAGTTTACCGTATTATTGTATGGGTTGTACCTTATTACCGGGTCGTTTGCACAAGCACTTATCCGTTATCAGCGATCGAAACACACAATTAGCGCATATGAGAAGTATGCCCGCTATGAACGAAAAACCCTTAACACAATCAAAACGCTGGCAGTTATTTACTGGTTTTTCTCTTTAACTGTTTCTTTTCAGGTGAACAGACTGTTAATTAATAATTTCACAGAGTTTTTAGAAAAGGAACGCAACTTTGGCTTGCTTGAGATTACATATGGAAGCGTTTTGTCATTCATTTTAATCCTTGTTATTACCTTTGTTTTAACAAGTCTTCTTAAGTTCCTGATTGAAAAGTTGTTGAAAAAGGCAAGGTTACCACGTGGTGTTCCGGTCGCAATTTCGGTTACAGTAGGTTATTTTATTGTTGTTGCCGGATTCTTACTTGCCATAACTGCTGCTGGCATTGATCTTGGTAAATTTGGTTTTATTGCAGGAGCATTAGGTGTCGGTATTGGCTTTGGTTTGCAAAATATTGTCAACAATTTTATTTCAGGACTTATCCTTTTATATGAAAGGCCTTTACAGGTTGGTGATACAATTGAGATTAAAAACCTGCTGGGAGTTGTAAACAGAATCGGAATCAGGTCATCCAATGTGCGTACTTTTGATGGTGCGGAGGTGGTTGTTCCTAATGGTAATCTGGTTTCAGATCAATTGATTAACTGGACTTTAACAGATAATGTTCGCCGTATTGAAATAAAAGTTGGTGCGGCTTATGGAAGTGATCCTAACGAAATACTAAAACTGCTTACAAAAGTACCATCTGAGCACCCGATGGTGCTTAAAGAGCCTGCCCCATGGGCGCTTTTCGAAGGCTTTGGCGATAGTGCGCTGAATTTCCGATTGCTTTTTTGGACACCTTATGATCAGAGTCTGGGAACAAAAAGTGAAGTCGGGGTTGGTATTTACAACATTTTCAAGGAGCATGGCGTGCAAATTCCTTTCCCTCAAATGGATGTAAATATGAATAACAAAGAATAATCTTTATTTTTTGATTGCTTCCTGCCGGAAATCTAAAAACGTGAATTAACAGATTTCATTAATTCAAAACACCTAAATAATTTAATTTGAAGTCGTTAGCTTATTCTTTCTGATAAGGCGGCTAATTAATGTGATGATCAATACCAACCATCCGATGGGATAGGGAAGGATTGGAGCTCCCCACCACCATGACAGCTCCGAAGTGCCTCCGAATCCTCCAAGTGATGAAATCCAAAACAAATAAACTACTCCAACTACAATGAAAATAGCTGACAATAGAAATATCCTACGATGTCTGTCATTTCGGAGATAGGCAACAGCAGCAAGCAGAATACTACCAATGACGATAAGTACTGATCCTTCAAGCGGATCGATGGTCCCTACCAAAATAAAAACTATTGCAAGAATATGAAGTATACGGTACCAATTATAGTACTTTTTCATACCAAAAATTTTTATAAAGATACGATATTGGTGTCGTCTAAGTCAAGATTTAGACTGGTTTTGATTTAAGAAAACAATGAAGAATTATGCTATTTTGGAAGTAGTTTAAGTTGCTTTATATTTCTGATTCTGCGAGAATAACTAATAGTCATGTAATATGCATATAGTCAATAAATTAAGGTTAGAATTATAATTTGAATTGAGCTTTCTTTTTTTTGATATTTTTCACATTTTTATTAGTGTTCCTATTTGTTTTTTCACGATATTTACAAATTGTTAGTGTATTGAATCATAGCACTTTTAACATTCTGTCTGCAAACGTAGCACAAGTGGAATATGGTGAAATAATTCCTCTTTAATAGTTGTTTTTATGAAAAGATCCGTTTTTGTTTTTATTGTAATAGTTCAATTCTTAGGATTTAATGTTTCTTCACTTCAGGCTCAGCGTGTTGGTTGGTGGAATTTTAATGATGTTTCGAATCTTACTGCTCCTGTCGCAGGTTACGGTCAGCCTTTAGTTCTTACAGGAACGCATCAGCTTGCAAACGGTCCTGAAGCTAACGACTATGCAGTGAAAATTGGAGTAGGAAGTTATTATAAAATGACACATGGAATCGGTGCCAATGGTGGCGGGAGTTATATCAATGAATATAGCTTACAGATTGATTTTAAGGTTGCTTCCGTAAATGTCTGGCACAGTTTTTTTCAAACCACACCCCAAAATAACAACGATGCTGACTTCTTTATCAATCCATCAGGACAATTAGGAGTTGCAGCAGTCGGTTATTCTCCACAATCCATCAATGCAGGTGAGTGGTATCGCCTTGTAATTTCGGTTGATAATGGCACTTCTTTTAATGTTTATCTTGATGGAGAACTTATTATGCAAGGCGCTGTTCAAGATGTGGACGGAAGATTTGCCCTTGCAAATGCGTTACTGCTTTTTGCCGATGAGGATGCAGAAGACAACGATATTTATGTGTCGGAGGTTGGAATCTGGGATTATAACCTCTCGCCCTTTGAAGTGGAGGCTCTGGGAGGATTTTCACATATCTTGCCTCCAGCCGGCCAGCTTATACTTCATCCATTTATTCAATCACTCTCAACAAACTCGGTGTATGTTTGCTGGCACGATCCACAAACAACCAACACAACAGTTGAATATGGACTTACTGAAGCTCTTGGCAGTGCGGCATCCGGAACAAATGAGATAGTTGCGGCGAATTATAGATGGCACAACGTAAAATTAACCAACCTTCAAGCAAACACAAAATATTATTATCGTTTGGTTTCGGGTAGTGGAACTTCAGCTGTTTTCGACTTTACTACCATTCCTGATGCTGATTATCAAGGACATATTCGATTTCTTCTTTTCAGCGACACACAAGATGATTCAGCAGCAACTGGCTTTGTAGTTAGATCGGCAAGAGATAAAATGCTGCAACTTTTTGGAGAAAACTTTACTGACAGCATTCAGCTGATGATGCATACAGGCGATATCGTTGGTAGTGGAAGTACCATCACCCAATGGACGGATGAGTTTCTACGACCATTTTCGCCTTTGACGACGGGTATTCCTTTTATGTCAGTGGCTGGTAATCATGAACTTGAACATCAGAATTATTATAAATACATCAAATATGATGATTTCTCAGCTTTTCCCTCCGGACATGCTCTTTTCGAGAAAGTGTGGTCATATCGAATGCCGGGAACGCTTTTTATTGGCTTAAATACCAACATGATAAACAATTTTGGTAATACTCAGAAAACTTGGCTGGATACAAAACTTGCTGAAGCACAACAGGATAATTCTATACATTTTGTTTTTTGTTTTCTTCATCACCCACCTATGAGTGAGCTTTGGGGAGAAGGAAATACTGCTTATGTTCACGATGAAATTCTGCCAATCTTAAAAAAATACAGTAAAGTACAACAGCTATCATACGGACATACACATGCTTATGAAAGAGGTGTGATAAAATCAGATACGGATTTGGGTGATTTTCGTATAAGCTGTGTAGGTGGAGGTGGCGGTAACCGCGACCGCTGGGGTGAGTACACAAATACCGATTACCCGGAAATTCACATCGCACTTGATCATTATTTTTATGTGATGTATGATATCAATCTTGGTGACCTCTCTTATACAGGACAAATGTATGATTTGGGTAATACCAATGTTACTGCCACCAATGAAATCGCTGATAGTTGGCACCGTCGGCTTAATCAATCCCCACCAGCGAAACCAACGCTCTTGGATATTGCAAATCAGCCTGATTTGAGTCTGCTTTTACAAGCCAATAATTTTATTGGAGAAGATGATTGTATGTCTTCACAATTTCAGATAAGTAATATGAGTGGAAACTTTTCACAGCCTCTCCTGGACAAAAGCACCAACTGGCAAAATATCTATTTGGTTACCAACTCGTTTGAACCAATAGATCGAAATGCAGGTATTGATTTAAGTCAGTGTAAAGTGCCGCATGGTCAACTTGAAAATGGGAAAATTTATTATGCCCGAATGAGGTATCGCGACCAAAACCTTCGATGGAGCGCATGGTCCGATGAAAAATCCTTTGTCTACCTTGATCCTCAGGGTTTGGATGAAAACAGTGGTGATGGGTCATTTTTATACCAAAACAAACCCAACCCATTTACAACCGAAACTCATATTCGTTTTGTTCTTACTCAGCCACGTGAAGTTATGTTGGTAATTAATGACTTAAAAGGTCATAGAGTGGCTACTATTTTAGATGAAAAATTATCTGCAGGAAATTTTGATGTGCCCTTTAATGGTTCTCAGTTAGAAGAGGGTGTATATTATTATCAATTAATCACAGATGATTATAGTGTTACACGAAAGATGCTGATAGTAAAATAGTTGAACTAATTACGTGCTTATTATTGTTGCATAAACAAGTCTATCTTATGTGGCCGCATTTAGTCTTTCACACTATTAAGCCTTTAACTTAAACGCATATTTGATTTGAAACCAGTGTGGATTGAACATATATCAAGTCGGTATTATTAAAAGCCAGCCATAGTTCAGGTCAAAAGCGATAAATAAGAATGCCTAGATTCTCACAAATTCGATTGCAGCCAATTAATCAACTAAATAACAACTTGTTTTATTGGAGGATAGTCAATTATCACTCATAAAAAAAGCACCTCCCGAAGGAGGTGCTAAACAATTACAAACCAACTGTCACGATTATTTTACAATAATCATTTTCTTTGTGCTTACACGGTGATTCACTGTAAGTTGTGTATAGTAAATTCCTGATGAAAGGTCGCTTGTCTGCATCTCATAAGTATAAGAGCCTACAGTTTTGTGACCAATAGTTACATTACGGATTACGCGTCCGGTATAATCTGAAACCTGAATGCTAACATTGCCGTTTTCAACAACTTGATAAGGGAATGTCGTTGAGTTCACACATGGATTAGGATAGTTTTGACCTAAATCAGCCACTTTTTTTCCTTCAAATTGGCCAATACCTGTATATGTTGATGCGTCGCCAAGTAAAGCAGCCTGATCAGATGTGAGAGCCACATCCCAGATAGCAAGTTCGGAACATTTGATTAATGCATCATCACCATCATTGTCGCCAAAGATCAGCAATGATTCCAGAAGCCCGTATCTTCCGTCAATTTCTCTGCCTTCAGCTTCCAACCACAGTTCACCATTGATATAAATACGGAAGAATTCGCCATTTTTAACGCTGACGATCATTCTGTACCATGAATCTGCAGTGATGGTGTTGACGCTGTATCCTGTTTCCCAAACACCAATTGAGTTAGAGGTGTTTGTAAACAGATCAGCATCATCGCTGTTATCGGGCGTTAATTGGAAGAATGCATGCCAGGTATCAACTGCCGGAACTGAAAAGTCGAATTGGAACGTATATTCATTCACCTTAGCACCACCGCCATTAGCTGCAATTCCGTGAACCATAGTAAGATAACTTCCTAGACCAATCTGAGTTGCAAGATTATTGTCCATAGGTCCGGCAACAGATTCCTGCGTTCCGGTAAGGGTAAGTGGGCTGCCAACTTCAGCTTTTAGCATATCCAGAGCATCATCAAACATCCAATGACCTTTTTTCTCAGGAAAACCTCCGATAGGTGCACCTGTTGTTGCATCGCCAAGCTCAATGGCTTGCTCAGCAGTTAAGGCTACATTCCAGATTCCAACTTCTGAGCAAAGCATCGTATTGTCTTCACCATCTTCGTCGGCAAAGAGCAAAAGAACACTTTCAAGGGCATCACGGCCATCGAGATCCTGACCAACACCATCAACCCAAAGTTCGCCGTTCATAAAAATTTTGAAGAATCCACCGTTTTGAACAGAAACAACCATACGGTACCAGGTGTTTTCGGCAACGGCATTGGCAGAATATCCAAACCTCCAGGCACCAATGAAATTGTCGGTGTTGATAAACATTTCAGCATCATTCGAGTTGTCAGATGCTGTTTGATAAATGGCATGCCATAGTGATGCTGTTGGCATCAGGATGTCCATTTGCAGCGAATACTCATTCACAAGCGTTCCGCCACCATTTGGGCTGATGCCGTGGGTCATAATCAGATGGCTTCCCAAAGAAAGTTCAGTAGCAAGGTTGCCATCAACCGGTCCGTTAACGGAGGTTTGAGTTCCTGTTAACACCAGAGGATTTCCAATGGTGGGTGCGAGCATATCCATAGGATCGTCAAACTTCCACCAGCCTACCCTTTCAGGTACACTGGAAAAAACAGCGCTGCCAAACAGCAGAGCAAAAAGCAAAAAGAATAGATTTTTTTTCATAACAGTAGTTTAAGTGATTAATATGGGTTATTTGAATGGTTTGTTAATCTTGTAAAATCCACATACGTTCATTGGTATCGTCATTGCCGTTGAATTGCCTGTTTAGAGCTGCTTCAACATTTTCTCTGTTATATGACAATTCTTTTGAAGGATATAGCCACCTTAAAGGAATTTGTGTAGGGATGCTGTTTAGATTAGTTGCAGAATTGATAGGTAAAACAGGATAACCTGTCCTGCGATATTCATAATAGGTGTTCCAACCATTTTGCATAAAACCAATGAAATAGCGTTGTTGCCAGATCTTTTGGAGTTGCTCATCTGTACTTCCGCTCAGTGCAACAGATGGTTGGGCAACATAACTATTGATAATGGCAGTGGTAATTTTCATGCCATGATGGTATTTTGGATCATCAGGAGTGTTTAGCGCGGTGAATTGCATAGCAGCTATGACTCCTTTTTTATAGATATCCGAAGCATCGCCGGCTGTCCAACCTCTTAATATGCCTTCTGCAATGATAAAACACTGCTCGGAATAACTAAGCAAAAAGGTAGGTTCGCCTTGTGCAAGGGCATAATAGCGTGGATTTATTCCACTGATCTGATTGGCAACATACCGCGCTGCAATTGAACTGTAATTGTCGGAAGGATCCACTCCCACATATGCATCCCAGCTCATAGGCGTTTCTCCTCCATTAATCTGTGCCAAAGCCGGTTCTGCAAAATAAAACATCCGATAGTCGTTGAGCTCCTTCATTTTATCTATGAGGGTAGTACTCATGATTGGATATTTCCTGAAATTACTGTTGTAAAATGGGTAATTTTCAACTTCCAGCGTTGAGTAAACTGTCTGAAAGTTATCGTTGTTCGATTGAAAAAGCGGACCGTTGGTAACAATGTTATTAAATCTGTTGACGACATCCAGATCAGGGTCAGATGTTTTTTTCCAGAGGTGTGTCAATACCTTTAGGCTGAGGCTGTTGGTCGCAGCTTGCCATTTGGCAATTTTGCCTTTATACACCGGATCACCATCAAAATTACGGCCTGATCCAAAATACTTTGCAGCTGAGTCCAATTCGCTCAAAATGCCAATAAATACTTCTTTTTGAGTGTCGTATTTCGGGTTTATGATACCTTCCTCTCCCCTCAATGCTTCGCTATAAGGAATATCCCCTACAGCTAAAGTGAGATTAAAAAAGGTGTACGCGCGGATAAAATGCCCAAGTGCCCGGTAGGTGCTTTCAGTCACAGAGCCAGCTGCAGCCTCTTGCATCTTTTGTACATTGGTTAGTTTTACCAAAGAAGAGAAATAGGTGCGGTCAAGCTTGTTGTACTGATAGTTGTTAGCCCCTTCCATATAAGAAATGTATTTGGCCAGCATATCTTTATAAAGGAAGTCGACACCCACATGCGGGTACTGCATCGATTGAAGAATCAGGTTTGTTGCCAACAATGATGGACTCACTTCTGATGTCTGATTGGGGTCGGTATTGATATCGTCGAATTTTGAACAGGCATTAAATGACCATGAGACGCTGATCAACAGGAAGATAATGATTATTTTTTTCATGGCTTGCAAGATTAAAAGTTTGTCTTAAGGTTAAGTCCAAAATAGCGTACTGAGGGAGAAACGAGATCCCATGATGAACCATAGTCAGGGTCAGTCATTTTATATTCTTTTCCCCAATACAAAAGATTTTGACCCACAATGGAAATATTCAAGTCTTTAAGGCCTATTTTTAATGAAGTTTTGGATGGAACTTTCCATGTAATGTAGAGTTCTCGGAGCTTGATAAATGTCTCATCCAGAATGTTTTGGCTTCTCCACGACCATGCCCCTGTATGATACCTGCGTGTATAGCCTTCATATGATACCTCAACATCGTTTGGTTCAAAAACCCGCGTATCGGAAATAACCTGACCGTACGTATCGAATTCGACACTGCCAGAAACAACTTTCACTCCGGGGCCAATATAATTCGTTAACCCATTTACAACTTCATCATAACGCCATTGGTTGTCGGTATCGATATGTGCGCCGGAATGCCAAAGCAATGCGTCGAGGCGTGAAAAAGACAATCCACCTACACGGCCGTCAACTGAGAAACCCAACGTAAGGCTTTTATATTGCAAGTCTGAATTAACTCCCCAAACCCAGTCAGGATTGCTGTATCCATGCACCGTTTCATAATCTGAAATTATCGGCATACCATTTTGATGAATAATATTGCCATCAGCATCACGTTGCCAGTCGTAAACGGTGTAAGCATCAATTCTGTTTCCAACCTTAATCCATGGAAGATCTTCAGCATAGGTAGAGTCGAGTTTGGTGTAATAGGTGATATCTTTGGCCCAGTTGAAGTTGACATTCCATTTCCAGTCACGGGTAGAAACTGGAGTTACTCCCAGTGTTAGTTCCAGACCTTTTTTGGTAGTTTCAGTGTCAATGTTTACATATTTTTGATAAAAGCCGGTTGCTTCACTAAGGTCGGCAAAGTCAATCAAATTGTATCTGCGTTTTTGGTAATACGTCAAATCAAATTTCATCTTATTGCCAAAAAAGACGGCTGCCGTACCCACCTCAAATGTCTGAGAAGTTGTAGGTTCAATATCACTTCCACGCAGATCGACAGGAAAATAAGCAGAATTATATCCTCCCCAAACCTCATTTTGCACTGTAAAATTTGTTGCTATGTCATAAATGCCAGGCGTTGCTTTGGTTACCGTCCATGATGAACGCAGTTTCCAGAAATCAAGCCATTGTATGGTGGGTAAAATCTCGGAAAGTATAAAGCTTCCTGAAACTGATGGATAGAAATAAGATCTCTCAGCTTCTGAAAGTGTTGAATTCCAGTCGTTTCTACCTGTTACATCTAAATAGGCCATACGCTTGTAACTAATACCAACACGACCGAATAAACTATTTACTTGCTGACGTGTAAGGTCAGTGTTCCATTCAATTGGGTTTTTCGAGGCCCTTAGCGAATAAAATCCGGGGATTGATAGGCCTCCCTGGGTGTTTGCCTGAAAGTAGTCATCCTTTTTAAAATATATAGTACCACCGGCTAATCCTTCGATTTGAAAATCACCAAAAGTTTTATCTAAACTTAAGAGCAAGTCGTTGTTCAGACTATATCCGGTTGTTTTTTCTTCTGAATAATAACCGTACGAGCTCCATGCATTGCGTGAACTGATGGGATTGCGTGAAATGTGCCGGTTCAGATACGAGTCAAGTCCACTTCTGAATAAAACTTTCATCCATGGTTTGAGCTGATATGATGCTGAAACAAAACCACTCATGATATCGCGGTCAGCAGTTGTGGTTACTTCATTTGCCAGATACCACGGATTGTCATACCACACAGTGTTAAACCAGTTTTGAGAAATATCTTTTTCCATCCAGTAGTTCTCGTATTCGTTGATATCCCATTCTGCGCCAACCCATCCAACAAGGTTGTACAAAAAACCTCCGGAATACTGGTTTCCCCTGATGTTAGGTGAAATGTGTTTCGAATAGGTTATCCCCGATTCAAGGGTAAAATCATTGAGTTTCATTTCACCACTTAAGGAATAGGTTGCTTTGTTGAGTTTTTGGTTTGGAAATTGCCCTTTTTCGTATACATGTGAAATGGAAGCTCTTATGCTTCCGTTTTCACCCTGATTAGTGATGTTAATGTTGTTATTGGTAATCATACCAAGTTCCTGGAAATTTTTCAGATTGTCTTTCCCTTTGGAAACCAGAGGAACACTGTCTTTCCAGATCATCTCGAAGGGGTCCCATAAAGTTGTGGTGCGTCCAATGTCAAGCTTATCGCCCCAAACATAGTCATCGCTGTATTTACCATGTTCACCTGAGGAGTATGATTTTTGTGTCTCCGGATAAGTAACGAAACCCATGTTAAACATGGTTGAGCTATTGAGTGAAACAGAAAGTCCCTTTTCCTTATTGCCTTTGATGGTAGTAACCATTATTGCACCGTTTGCTCCCCGCGAACCGTAAAGTGCTGATGCTGTGGCACCTTTCAACACGTCAATGCTTTTAATGTCATCAGGACTGATATCGTCAAGTGTGGTGTTTGCATTGGGTATACCATCAATAACAATCAGAGGACTCTCACCCCTTAGCAGCATAACCGGTTCCTGGCCAAAATTGGTGCTGTTGAAAATGGTTAAACCCGCAACTTTACCTGTTAATGTTGTTGTTGGGTTTGAATGCTTAACAGTCTGGATTTTATCACCATCCATTTTCTGAATGGCATAACCTACTGCTTTCTCCTCGCGTTTGATACCAAGTGCGGTGACAACAACATCGCCCATCATGATATTGCTTTCTGCCATTTGGACATCGAGTTGCATGCCGGGTTTTACTACAAATTCCATGGGAGTGTAACCAATATAAGATATCGAAATCACCTCATTTTCGCCGGTAACCTGAAGTTCAAAAGTGCCGTCGATTGAAGTGATTGTTCCATTTCCGGTGCTCTTTATCAACACAGTAGCACCGGGCATGGGTTCTTTGATTTTGCTGTCAATCACTTTGCCTTTAACCGGGCCACTTTCTTCTTTAACGGTTTTAGGCGCGATGATAATTTGACGGTCCTTTACCAAAATACTTGTTTTGGAAGTGTCAAAAAGCTTTTCGAGGATATCGGAAATTGTCATGTCAACAAAGTTGACAGTCGTTTTTTGCTTGAGGTCAATGGTGCGTTCGTTAACCAGAAATTTGTAGTCACTTTTTGACTCAATTGAAGTAAGCACCTCGTTGATGGTGACATCTTCCATCTTAAGCGTTATCTTCTCTGTTTGTGCGAAAAGTGATGATGTTAAAATGTTGTAAAACAACAAGATGAGAAGTAAATGTTTCATTTTCATAGATTAGTATTCGGTTTTTGTTTCGACAAAATCATATCCTGACACCGAAAAAACCAGTGTCGTACTGAAAGAAAAGTGAAAGAAATGAAAAAGGAAATAAATGCTGTTATTTCCGGGAATAGCCAGATTTATGGAGGTTCAGCTTCGAAGGCTTGCAGGTGATTCATGGTCTTATTTTATTTTTGGTTTGAAGTAGCTTTGATAATGATTTTTCTCTTGGTGAATGTTCCGTCAGCCTGATATTGAGGAGCACGTTCTTCATAAACAAAAGGAGAAGCCAACTTAAGCAAGGTCAATACTTCACCAAGTGTTTCGTTTTCAAAGGTGGCTCTGAACCTAAGGTCTTTGATATCGCCTTGAATTTCGATATCAGCATTGTATTGAAGGCTAAGACGGTTTGCAATATCCCCGAGACAGTCATTTCTGAAAATGATTTTTCCATCTTTCCACGCGAAGTACTTATAAGCATCTGCATCTTCAAGACTTGTTTGCCCTTTTAACACGTCAATCCTAAGATTTTGGTTGGGCTTCATCTGGATTTCGGAGGTGTTTTTCATCCCTCCAACAGCAACCTTTCCTTCAGCCAGAGTCACCTGACAGTTTGTTAACTCCTTATAAGCCATTATATTAAATCGGGTACCGGTGGCAGTAACGGTGAAATGATCCGTATGAACAACGAATGGATTTTTCACATCAGAAGTCACCTCAAAATAAGCTTCGCCCTCAAGTTTTATTGTTCGTTCGCCTGAAGTAAATTTTTCAGGGTAGCTAATGGTGCTTCCTGCGTTTAACCAAACCTTTGTGCCATCAGGCAATTGGAGTTGACTCAGTGAACCAAATGCAGCTGTAGTTTGAATCCAGCTGTTGGTGCTAATACGATTTTCCTGCAACTGATACAGCAAAACCAATGTTCCAAGCAGTAAAGGCAAGAAAAAAACAGCGGCAATTTTCTGCAGTATTGGTAAAATTCTTCTTTTGGCAGGCCTGGGTTTAATTTGTGTTAATACACTTTCCAACGATTTTTCAAGCGCTGTATCTATATGTAGTGATGTATCCCACAGCGCTTTAGATTGTTTGTAATAAGTGAGGTTTTCATCAGCTTCAGCTATCCAGTTTTCGAGTTGCCGGCATTCATCAGCAGTGGCTGTATCGCCCAAAACGCGGGCAATCAACAGATCAACGGACGGATGTTCAGTGTTTGAGTAATGTTCCATAGTGTTGGTAAGACGTTTAAGAAAAGAATAACCACAAAGAAAGAGTATATTTTTAGTAAATATTTTTTGTTATTCTGAGTCGACCAGAAAATCACCGAGTTTATTTCGTAAAAGACCAATGGCTTTGCTGATGTGGTATTCAACTGTTCGGACAGAAATGCCGGCCTCTTCAGCAATTTCCTGATAAGATTTGGCTTCGAAGCGGTTTTTCCTAAACGCATCAGCATATTCCTGTGGTATGGTTTCCAGCGCTTTATCCAAAGCTTGCTGCAATTGACTGAACTGAATGAACTCATCGGTAATATCCTGTGTCAGCAAAAGTTCCTTGTGCTGTGCGGCAGCATGTCGTTCCACAATCTGACGATGTCGCAGGTAGTCAATACATTTGTTTCTGACAGCTTTCATCAGATAGGATTTCAATGAAAAAGTGATTGTAAGACTTTCCCTGATTTCCCAAAGGTGGGTCAGTGTTTCCTGGGTGATTTCTTCTGCTGCAGTTTTGTTGCGTATGATACCAAAAGCAAAGCGCAACAAATGTGGAAACTGTTCGCGGTAGATTGTCTTAAATGCTTCGATGTCCCCCGATTTCAATTGACCGGTAAGCCATGTTTCATGTGCAGCATTTAATCCATCCATCCGTGATTACTTTCGACAAAGTTAGAGGTTTTTATCAAACCGCAAACGGTTGCTATCCAATGAATCCCAAACCCAATGCCAAAGCGATGCCCATCAACATGATGGCAACAAATGTTTGTACAAAAGCCAGCGTTACCTTTTTCAGGAGTTTGTTACCAATAAAAGCTCCTGCCATGGCAGCAAGGGTTGCGATAATAACAAGTTGAAGGTTTTCATTCAGTCCCGACTGACTGAATTTTGTTGCATAAACACTCAATCGGGTAACATCAATAAAGGCTGCAATCACCACTCCGGTTCCGATAAAGGCCTCTTTTGAAAGTCCGGCTTTGATAAGGAAGGCCGACCGCAATGCCCCCTGATTTCCCGACAATCCTCCGAAAAAGCCACTGAGTAAGCCTCCGATTGGTAGTTTTTCTCTTCCAAACTGAAGTTTTTTTAAGGATGGAAGCAAGTCCATCAACGAAAAAAAGATGAGCAAAAGTGCCATCACAAAATTAAGTGGGAACACTTCAAACGATTTTTGTCCAAACTGATAACTGTAAAGAGGTTTAAGGTCAGATAGTTGCAACAAAAGCCATGAACCAGCAAAAGCTGCAAAAACAGCCGGAACACCAAAGCGAAGTAACACATCTTTATTAGCATAACGAGCTACAAGAGTCAGTTTGAAGAGGTTGTTAAAAAAATGAACTACTCCTGTAAGCGCTATAGCTAATTCTACCGGGAAGAACAGCATAAATACCGGTGCTAAGAGCGTTCCAAGTCCAAAACCCGAAAAGAAGGTAAGCATTGAAGCTGCAAAAGCGACGAGGGCGATAATGAAAATGTCCATCTTTTTTTTAGTTGCGAAGATAGGAAAAGGCATATCAACTGGTTGAAAACAGAACAAGTTTCATTAAGTAAAAGTAGGGTCTTCTGAAAAACTCCCTGACGCTTGAAAAAGACCTACATTTCTATTTACCGGCTAAAAGCTGGTGCAAGGACAATAATGAATAGATAGTCTTATATTAGTGAAGATTATCCTTGTTAAAGTATTGGTATTCTGTACTAAAAGTGTTTAACCGCAGAGGGCGCAATGGAGACGCAGAGGGCGCAAAGGGTTTACACGTGATTAAAATTGTGATTTCTTCACCGTCATCTGACAATCAACAGATATTCACAGTAGAACTGAAAGTAAAGATTTTCTTCTAAAAGCATGATTTCTCTGCGTTCTCTGCGCCTTCTTCGCGCCCTCTGCGGTTAAAAGAAAAAAATGAATTTGGAAATTACATTCAAGCTTTTTGCTGGTTCTGCTGGATTTATTAAAACTGTAAGCGAGAATAGTTTGCAATGGCTTTCGCTGGATGGTCATTATAACCCATCGAATAGAAAATCAGTTGTGCTAAAGCTTATTCAAAAACAAATCGGTAAATTTGCCCATAAACCTGTGATTTGGGGTTTGTTGAGTGGAAATTACTTGTTTTATAAGAAGTTATAGGGACTTTGGTTTAATTCTATTGTAAAATATTTTGAAAGTTACGCGTATGAAGTTAGAAACAGGGCGGTTAATAATCAGACCAATAAAACCTGATGACAAATATGAGCTTTTCGAATATCGCTCCGATGCTGAAACAAATAAATATCAGGGGTGGGTTCCGAAATCAATAGCTGATGTTGAACTATTTATTGATGGAGTTTCAAAGCAACCAGATGAACCTGAAACCTGGTTTCAGGTAGTTTTGATTGAAAAAGAAAGCCAAAAGCTGATTGGTGATATAGGGATTCACTTTTTTGGTGAAGAAAACAAACAAGCCGAAATTGGATTTACGTTAAATAAAGCTTTTCAGAAAAAAGGTTACGCCAAAGAATCGGTTGAAAGAATCGTAGAATATTTATTTAAAGATTTGGATAAGCATAGGATTATTGCCTCGACCGATCCACAGAATGAAAACTCCATCACTCTGCTGGAAAAAATTGGTTTTCGGAAAGAGGCGCACTTTATTAAAAGTTTGTTTTTAAATGATCATTGGGTTGATGATGTTGTTTATGCAATGATTGAAGATGACTGGAAACATATGCATTGAAGTATATTGCTGCCAGATGTGAACCCATCTACTTGTTCTGTAATTAATAGAATTGATACAGCAAGAACCAGAAACATTTCCTGGGTTTATGTTAGTGGGTCCAAAGAAATCCATTGGTAATAGAAACCAGCATCTAACAATTTTGGAAGCCAGTTTTTGGAATAGATTTATGCTTCTGGCTGAGTGTTTTTTTAAGCATCTATTCAATATGCTGACATATGATTCAATTCAAAAAATGAATTTATATAATTGATTAACAATGAGATAAAAATTAATTGGCATTTTGAGTTTAAAACCAGTGCAATGAATAATTAGACATAGAATTAAGGCAGTATATTATCTTACATTTGCAGCCGAAATTAAAACTCACTTCCGATAAAATTGCCCTATGGAATACATTCAATACATCATTGATTTTATCATTCATATTGATAAACATTTGTTTGAAATTGTAAGTCAATACCAATTCTGGACTTATTTAATCTTGTTCGTAATTATTTTCTGCGAAACTGGTTTGGTTGTTACACCTTTTTTACCAGGTGATTCTCTTTTATTTGCTGCAGGTGCAATAGCTGCAATGGAGGGTAACCCGCTTAATATATTTGTTTTGGTTTTGGTATTAATTGTTGCTGCAATAATAGGTGATAGCGTAAATTATGAGATTGGGAAATTGTTAGGTCACAAAGTTTACGAACGCGATTATAGATTCATTAAAAAGGAGCATCTATTAAAAACACATGAGTTTTATGAAAAGCATGGTGGAAAAACCATCATCATCGCAAGGTTCATGCCTATTATCCGAACCTTTGCACCCTTTGTGGCAGGTGTTGGTGAGATGTCATTCAAGCGATTTGTGAGTTTTAATATTGTTGGCGGAGTGTTATGGGTGGTAGCTTTTAGTTTTGCGGGCTATTTTTTTGGTAACATACCTGTTGTAAAACAAAACTTCACGATTGTTGTATTTTCAATAATAATCATCTCATTGCTTCCAATGGTGTATGCCTTTGTTCAGGCAAGATTTAAGAAAGATTCAAAGTAGTACGATAGTATAAGTTGATTATCAACACTTACGTGGTATTTTATGACAATGATAAAATCTGATGTCATAAAATAGTCCAATGCAACATGGTCTGATTGTGACTTTAATGATATTGCATTTGGTTAACCCTATTGAGCTTTTACTCCTCGCTTTCAGTCATACGTTGTTTGATGAACAATGCATTTGTCTTAGAAGGTATTGTCAATGGGATCATCTCCACAGTTACCATCGTTACATCAAGTCCATAAGCCTTAACATCGCCGATGCCAATACGTTTCAGCGTGTAATAAAGATTCAGAGTTATCTTTTCTATGAGTGGTAAATCTATCGTTCTGTTAACACGACGGTCAAGATGCACAAAGCGGAAATCAGCTGGAATCTCATAGCTACGAAGTGATGGGTATTTACTAATCAAATCAATACGGCCCTCTTCCTTTAAACATGTTAAAACCTGACCAAAATACTCTGCTATTTTCGGCTGAACCTTAAAACCGAGGTAGAAATCAATGCGGTATATTTTTTTATCATACAATTCTGTGACTTTATATTCCAGTGTATTCGGATCATCAAGAATGTCTACATGCAAAAACCAATAGACATCCGCTCGTTTGGGTTGCCGCTTTATTATCGAATAAATTGTTTTTTCTTCAATATCAGTTAAGCGATCAGCATGTGTAGTGTAAACCAATTGACTGGAATATTTTGGTATCGTGAGGTCATGACTAAGGTCATTAATGATTGGCAGATATTTTTTTACCTCTAAGAACGAGATAAACCTATTCCTGATTTGTCTGCCCCGATACATTACCAACATGATAAATGCAATTATTGAAGCAGCTACAACAGTGAACCATCCCCCATGTGCAAATTTTTGCAGGTTTGCTACCAGGAAAGCAGCTTCGATCGTAAAATAAATAAGTGCGAAAAGGACAATTAGAACAAGGGGTGTCTTTTTAGATTTTAAATAAAACACCATCAAAATGGAAGTCATAAGCATCGTAAAGGTAATCGACAGCCCATAAGCTGCCTCCATATTTTCCGAACTTTGAAAAATAAGGATTACGAAGATACACGAAGCATAAAGTATCCAATTTATGGCAGGGATATACATCTGACCTTTAGCCAGCGAAGGGTATTTGATACGTATCTTTGGCCAAAAATTAAGAGAAATTGCTTCACTGATAAGTGTATAAGATCCTGTTATGAGCGCCTGACTGGCAACAACAGCAGCGGTAGTAGCCATTACAATCCCTGCCGGGAGAAACCAAACCGGCATGATATTATAAAAGGGATTTGTGATGCTTTTAACGTCATCTAAATGTTGTAGAATCCAGGCTCCCTGTCCCAGATAGTTGACAACCAACATTGTTTTAACAAAAATCCAGCTTATTCGAATGTTTTTTAAGCCGCAGTGCCCTAAATCAGTATAAAGCGCTTCAGCTCCCGTAGTAGCCAGAAATACAGCCCCTAACAACAATATGCCTCCGGGATATTCCGATAATAAAACATATGCATAGTAAGGATTTAAGGCTTTAAATACAAAAGGGTATTTAATCAATTGGCTAAATCCTAAAACCCCCAGCATGATAAACCAGGCGAACATAAGTGGACCAAATGCTTTTCCAACCTTAAGTGTTCCAAACTGTTGTACAAAGAATAAACCAGTGATGATTATTAAAACAATGGGTATTACCGGGACATCTGGTTTAAAAAGCGTTAACCCTTCTACTGCAGAAGTTACAGTAATTGAAGGTGTTATGATACCGTCAGCCAAAAGGGTGCTGCCTCCGATTATGGCAAAAGTGCTTAACCACCGATGATCTTTACGCAGAAGTGTGAAAAGTGAAAAGATACCTCCTTCACCTTTGTTATCAGCCTGAAGCGTAATCAGTACATATTTAATGGTAGTTTGAAGCGTCAATGTCCAGAATATACTGGAAAGCGCTCCTAAAATCAAGGTCTCATTAACGACTTCAACTGACTTCAGTATGGCCTTTAAAACATAAAGAGGCGATGTTCCAATGTCTCCATATATGATTCCAAGTGAAACAATTACGCCAGCCAGCGTTAGTTTTGAAAGGTGATTGTGTGTTTGTTTGGACATGCTGCATGAGAATAATGCGGCGGCAAAAGTAGTTTATTATATCCGAGATACACAGGTATTGTTTAAATAATTCATTATTAAATGCATACATTGATTCAGGGTTAAATATACTTTCATATTTATCGATTTCTAAATTGGATTTTATGCTAAATATTATTTTTAGGCAGCTGATATTGATTTTGTTATAACTTGACATTAATCGTTTATTGATACATAAGCGAACTGCAACTTTACCGGGTCAATAATTCAGCACACACTTTTACAAGTCCCCTTTTTTTAAAATGACACCCAAACGTAAAACGCGGAAGCATGTGTATAAAGTAAATTAACCTTTAACCCATTTATAATAAGCTTATTGGTGAAGAACTCTCAGGCTCTTCGGAGAAAAGAAGTACTTTTGACCCTTAAAAACTACTTTTTATGATGGAAATTTCAGCAACTGTTTGGATTGGATTTTTAGTTTTTGTTTTTGTAATGTTGGCGCTCGATTTAGGCGTTTTTCACCGAAAATCGCATGATGTTGGGATACGTGAAGCGCTGATCTGGAGTCTTGTTTGGATTAGCTTAGCGTTAATTTTTAACTATGGAGTGTATCATTTTTACGGAAAGGAGAAAGGGCTGGAGTTTTTAACCGGTTATCTGATCGAGAAAGCTCTTAGTGTTGATAACCTTTTTGTGTTTATCATGCTGTTCAGCATGTTTAAGATTGAACCAAAATATCAGCATAAGGTCCTGTTTTGGGGTATTTTGGGAGCTTTGATAATGAGAGCGATCTTTATTTTTGCCGGAGTGGCACTCATCAACAGGTTTCATTGGATTATCTATGTTTTTGGGGCATTCCTCATCTATACAGGTATCAAAATGCTTTTCCACAAAGAGGAGGGCATCGATCCGGAGAAGAACCCCCTTGTACGTTTATTTAAAAAATTCTTCCCTGTGACGCATGAAATGCATGGGGGCAAATTTTTTGTTAAGATTAACCATAAAACTTATGCTACGCCACTTTTCGTTGTGTTGATTATCATCGAATTTACCGACCTTATTTTTGCAACTGATTCTATACCTGCAATTTTGGCAATATCCCATGATCCTTTTATCATCTTTTCATCGAATGTTTTCGCCATTTTAGGACTTAGAGCTTTGTATTTTGCTCTGGCCGGAATAACAAAGTATTTCAGTTATTTAAAATATGGACTTGCAGCAATTCTGGTTTTCGTTGGTGTGAAAATGAGTATCGCCGGTTTTTTCCACTTCCCAATAGTATTGTCACTCTTGATTATTTTGGGCATCCTGATTATCTCAATCGTTGTTTCACTCATGTTTCCTCCTTCCGATAAGGAAGCTGCTTCTGATAAACCTGTCGCTTAAAACAAAAAGCCTGTGAATCAATCGACTCACAGGCTTTTTTTCTTTTTCGAATCGGTTATTCAACCAATTGTTTTAACAAATCTTCTATATCTCCAGGTGTCGACATGATCTTGCTGAAAGTTCCCATCGTTAAGTCGGGGAAAGATAAAGCGATGCGATAACGACCATGAAGCATGTGGACTTCTTTTCCCGAAACTAAGATTTCGTATGGCAGGAAAGCGGTATGTTTTGGGCTGCCCAGGTCAACAATAGGTAAGAACTTCGATTCGCCTTTAGGGCCTGATAAAGAAAAACCATACAAGGTCAGCTCTTTACCCGGAATTGCTATCTTATAGATCAGTTTCAAATTGGGTTTGCCTGCCTTTACCGCAGCATCAATTTTTGCAACAGCTACCTGATAACTCGTAAATTCCTCCAGTTCAAATGTGTCGTCGAAATAGGGCATCCCCATCATGTAGTGATACTCCCGCAAATCTTCTTTTGATAAGCCTTTTTCAGAACCAAAACCTGTTCCGGCAAAATTACCTGATGCTTTGAATGCTTTTTCCAACTGTTCGTTGAATTTGGAATAATTGGCAGCTACCTTGTCGAATTCTTTTTGAAAATAGGCATTACCCCAATAGGTTGGATTGGTGTAGCTTACGAATGTCTTTCCGTTTTCAGAGGTGAAACCGATGCGTAAAGTTGCGGCGAAACCGGTGAGACCGCCTACCTTTTGAACGGCAGTCTCCAGGTCGGAGGACGTTATAATCATGATCCACCTGTTTTTGTCTTCAGCGGGTTGGTACTGTCCGGCAATTACAAAACCATTTTGCAGAAGTTGTGTCTCAACTTTTGATTTGACATCAGCAATAGTTTCTGTTGTTTCGATAGCAAGAATGTAAGGTTTTAGGTTTTGAGCGCTTAACATGCTAAAGGAAAGTGCGAGTAAAACCACAAATAAGGATGATTTCATAAGTTTCGTTTTAAATGGTTAACAGGGTGTAAATGTAAGGGATATGTGAATTGCTGCTTCGCAATTTGTTGAAAAAGTATTTCTTTTTTGATTTGAAAACGAAAGTTTCTAAACAACAAAAGAAGTATTTTTCATTTGAAAGGTGATTTTTCACATGATAACACAAAAAAGGCGGTCATGAAAATCTCAGACCGCCTTTCATTTTCAGAATTAATCGCTTATTTCTTCAAAATCTTACGGCTTGTTTGTGAACCGTTTTCACCAACAAGTTGTACCATATAAAAACCTGCAGGGAGGTTTGCCATTGAAAAACGTATGGATGCTGAACCTGCTCTTAGGTCGTAGGTGTGTTCAGCTACGGCTCTTGAAGTGAGGTCGTAAACCATCAGCCTGACTATGCCTCCAGATACACTGTTCAACTCGAAATTAACCTCATCTGTCACAGGGTTAGGGTAAATAGTCCCTATGGAGAGCGATGAAATGTTTTCAGATGTTCCAAGGAAACTATTGCCATTCATTGTCATATTTACAACAAATTGGTTTTGACCTTCGGTGAGATCCACCTGCATAAAGTCGCTGTTCATTCCCGAGAGTTCAGGATAGATATAATAAGTGCCATTGCCAAGACCTGTAAAGATAAATGAGCCATCAGAAGCAACAGGTTGGAATGTAATTGGACTGTGACTTTGGTCTGCAAGTAACACATTAATCTTGTCGATGTAACCTGATCTGACCGAATTCTGGTTGATGAAACCGCTTATCGATCCGGTGCCTGTGTTGGCATTAGCCGTTGGAGCAATCAGTTCGATATTGTAAGGATTTTGAGTTGTACCAGGGATTACTGCAGTGGCCTCTTCCCAGAAAAGTGTGTTTCCGTAATAAGTTGGGAGGAAGCCGTTGTTTGAAGCCGGTATTGCCAAAATCGTGAACTCACCATTTGGGACAAAGGGGAACATATACACCCCTGCTTCTGCAACAGGAGAAATGGCCATAAAAGGAAAATAGTTCGTGTCTTGTTCGATTGAGAATATCATCGCCATGCCATCAGTTGAAGGGAAAGTACCTTCAAATACCTGGCCATAAACCTGATTAAAGGCAATCGAGTCGCCAATGACAATGGTTTGAGACGAGCTTGCAGTGCAGTTGTTGTCGTCCCAGGTGGTAAGTTTTACATAATAAACGCCTGGTCCGGGATAAACATTCGTAACAGGATTTCCAAGCGTTACAACACCTGTTCCAAAATCCCATTGATAAGAAGCGGGTATGTCGGTTGAATGGAATCCTTCAAATTGTACGGTATTTCCTGCTGTCGTATAGGTGAAATAATTAAAACAATCATTGATAGTTGTTCCAACATATACATCTTCGCACCAGGTGCTTTGGCAAAGTTCTCCATTTGGACTAACACCGGAAACCATCAGGCAAACGTTATATGTTCCTGCCTCAGCAAAAAGATGAACCGGATTAGCCTCGGTAGAGCTTCCACCATCGCCAAAAGTCCACATCCACGAAGTAATTTGTCCAAAAGAAAAATCAATAAATTGAAGGGATAGTTGTGTGTTGGTCGAGTCGGGGTAATAGCTGAATTTTGCCTGGCAATTCATGCTTTCGCCAACAACTATGGTTTGACAAATCATATCAAAGCAACTGCTGTCAACAGATTGCACTGTGAGACAAACATTATAAAAACCTGGTCCTGAGAAGCTATATACAGGGCTCATTTCGGTTGAAGTGTTTCCGTCGCCAAAATCCCAATAATAAGTGTCGATATTTCCCATCGAGAGGTTTTGAAAAAGGAAGGTCGCATTCGAGTCAGGGGCAGGCAGTGCTTCAAAAAAAGCCATGCATCCTGGTGTGTTTCCAACAAAAACTTCCTGTGTATATACGGATGTGCAACTGCTGTCGCTCGTTTGGATGGACAAGGTTACAAAATAGATGCCACTTGCACCATAAACATGTATTGGATTCTGTTCAGTTGAAACTGCTCCATCACCAAAATCCCATACCCATGATGCTATATCACCCATCGATTTATCAACAAAAACAATTTCAAAAGGATTCGATCCCGGAAAAGTTCCAAACATTGCCTGACATGGGTTCACAATGGTATCACCAACATATACATACGACATAAATGAACTGATGCATTGTGTTGCAGGATTTTCAATTTGGAGATTCACCTCATATACTCCATTTTCAGCGTATGAATGAATTGGATTTTGCTCAGCAGATGTTGTGCCATCCCCAAAATTCCATTCCCAAACAGTTGGATTTCCCATGGAGTAATCATAAAATGAGACGGTATTACTGTTTGGGTTAAGTGTATGGTAAAACATGGCGAAACAATTGTTTATCAAGGTGTCGCCAACAAAAACGGTGCTGGTGAAATCGGAACTGCAACTCATATCCTGTTTCACGACGGTTAGTTTCACGTCGTAAATTCCAGGAAAATCATAAACCTTCAAGGGGTTTTCTTCTGACGAACCTGTGCCATCATTAAAATCCCAATAGAAGTTCAGATCCTCGCCAAACGATTGGTTTTGAAACTGAACTGCCAGTAAATCCGTAAATGTGTAATTATAAAGTGCCTGACAACTGGCTGGTTGGCAGGTAACAGCAAAATCGAACACAAAGATATTCGGGATGTTAGCTCCCAAAACAACGGTTTCGCCTTGAGGAGCAGTTCCATCGCAATTGGAAGTTGAAATCTGCATGATTCCTTGTTGGGCGTTTAAAATAGCATTGTAACCATAGTTTCCCAAAGGATCGGTGTAAATAGCTGTAGTCGTGCCGTCAAGCGAATCGTTTCCGATAATAATAGAAATCACTATCTCGTGATTGGCGACCGGATTTCCAGTTTGTTGATTGATGACATGCCCTGAAACTTCTACCATAATCTGGGCCGAAGCTCCCAGCGACAGCAGAAAGATAAGGAGAGTGATGATTTTTTTCATGATGATTGATTTAATTGTAAATGACTGATTATATTTATGTTATAACATTATCTAAATCCAATGGCCAGGCGTAAACCAATACTGTATGGCAGATCGGTATGGTCCGACTTTTGATAAACCGAATTGAAGTAATAACCAAACTGAGGTTCAATTTCAAAACTTAAATGATTCCCTGCTTTTCGGGTGTAATTGATACCTGTACTGAGTTGCCAATTGGTTTGAACTCGCTCGGGAGTTATTTTATTGATTTGAATAATTTGATTCAACCCACCGTCGTAGATTAAGTTTTCAGCTTTATTTGTTAACAAAACAGATAGTATCGGTGCAAACCTGAATCCCAGAGTGTATCTAGGCTTTCTGATAAAATCATAACCCAATAGCAATGGAATTTCAAGATAAACAAATTGCCGGTACACTTTGGCATAATCCAACTTTGTTTCTTCGTCAAACACCTGCAATTCAGTAGTATGGATGGTGTGGACCATTTCAAAACTTTCCTGATTGAATTGAAAACTGATCGAATCAAGTTTTTGATAAGTGCCCAGAAATTCATTGTAAGCAATGGCATATTCGTAATATCCTTTGCTGATGGAAAGACCAATGCCTGTTCCGATTAAAAATTTCTGGTCAAAAAGCCTGTGATTGAACTCGACTCCAAAAGTGTGTATCAGTTTCTCATTTTCGATGATATTAAAAATCATTTCTGGCCGGTAATACAAGCTAAGCTGATTTGTTCCGGGACCTCGTTGTTTTTGCCGCTTTTTTACTTCAGATTGAGGTGATTCATTTGCTGTTTCATCAGTTGAAGGAGCTTCCTGCTCAAGTGCTGGTGGTGCTTCAGTCGTTATGTTGTCCGGCAGATTTTCTGAAAAACTTTGGGTCGTCTGATTATCTTCAACTGTTTGAAGTCGGTTAGTTGATTCTGGTACAGCCTGTTCTACAGGAGGTGTTGCTTTTTCGGTGATAGCCGTTTCAGAAATTATTGCCAATTGGGTCTCTGATTTATTTTCGGTTTCAGAAAAACTGCTGCTTTTTTGATCATTAATAGGTAGTGTTTCTGCTTTAACCATTAAGGAAGTTTGTTCAGGCAGTTTGTCTGTTTGTGTTGCTAAAGCGATTTCCGAAGCGGTGTTTGTTAGTTGAGGGTTAAGTTCGGTTTCAGCTGTTGTGTCTGCTAAGAAAAACCAGCCTGCTGAACTGATCATAAGTAAAAGAGCTGTTAAACCAAGCAGAACATATCTTGTTTTGTTCGACGAGGCCACAGGGCTGGCAGCAGCGGCCTCAAGGAATCGTTGACGCTGAATAGCATCCGGCGAAGGCTTGTAGCTTTCAAGCGACTTACGCAAGAGCTTGTCTATTTCTTCATTCCGGTTCATTGTTGCTGGGTTTGATATATCATTGTTTGTGTCACTTTCTTTTTAAGGAGCATCCGGGCTTTTGAGAGCTGCGATTTTGAGGTGTTTTCGCTTATTTGCAAAAGTTGAGCGATTTCTTTGTGTGGCCTTTGTTCAAAAACGTAAAGGTTCAACACAGTTCGGTAGCCAGCCGGCAATTCCTGTATCAATTCAATCACCTTGTCGGGATCGAGCTCTGATAAACTCAGGTCGTGATCATCAGAATCGAAGGTTTCATCATTTATATTACCCGGAAGCTCAACGGATATTTTTCCGATTTTTTTCCGAAGACTCCCAAGGCAATGGTTCATTGTGACGCGCTTCATCCAGGCTTCAAAAGAACCATCGAAGGTTTCCTGAAAACGCTGTATGCCGTTCAGGATGTTGATCATTGACTCCTGAAGCATGTCTTCGGCGTCTTCACGACATGCTGCATATCGCATGGTGATGCTGAAGAGGGTAGGGGAATAGGTGTCAAACAACGCTTCCATCGCTTTTTTATCGCCTTTTTTTAATCGGGTTACTAATGTGTCTTTGTTACGCTCCATACAGTAACATTAAAATGCATTATTAGCGAAAGGTTGCCTGAATGATTAATTTTTTTTCACCGGATGCAAGTGTATGATTTTTTTTGAGTGCTTAAGTAGGGTCTGCTGAAAAACTTCGGGATGCTTGAAAAATAGCTTCATTTCCATTTACCATCCAATAACAGGTGAAAGGATATTAATGGAATGATAGTATAAAAGCATAGATTATTTTAGCAAAATATTGATAATCAATGCTAACATTGTTTAACCGCAGAGAGCGAGATCCCGACAGCTGTCGGGGGCGCAAAGGGTTTAGACCTGATTAAAAATGTGACTTCTTCATCGTCATACGACAATCAGCAGTAATTAACAGCCCCCCGCTGGCACGGATTTGTAATCCGTGCCACAAAATACTTTTCATTTTCAGCTAATTACAAATAATTCCAGCATCCTTTTTCCTCTTGCATAATCAATTGCATTGCTATAAACATAATCTTCGGCCCGAAAAACCAATCCTTCCTCTACCGGATTTTGATGGATATAATTTTTTTTTGAGCAATAACGGTCCAGTAGGGGGGTAGATAATTGTACCGGCACGGATTATAAAATCTATCTAACAACATTGTTAGCTCCTTAATTTTCTTTATGTTTCTTCAAGCTTGGAATCCTCGCCAACGGGGGGACTTCAAAGCCCTTTTTCATCTGCCCTGAAAGATTCAATCACGGTATATCAGTGGCTGCTTTTGACAGGATATAAGCCAGAAAACATAGTTATTGCAGGTGAGTCTGCCGGCGGTGGATTATGTCTGGCAACGCCTCTTGCCTTGAAAGAAAGAAATGTTCTTTGCCAGCCCGCCGCCGTTGCCATTTCACCCTGGACTGACCTGACCTGCTCAAGTGATTCATACAGAACGAAAAACAAGGTGTCACCTGCACCATTGAATTCATGGATGGTTTTCAGTAAGTATTATGCTGGAGACCATAAGCAGATTTTCCATTGATCTCACCACTGTTTGGGGATTTAAAGGGATTACCTCCAATTTTTACTATTGCGGGTGTTGATGATGAACTATTTGAAGATGGAGAAAAATTTTACCTTAAAGCAAAAGAAGCTTGAGTCGATGCAACTTTCACGCCCGGAAAAGGCATAATTCACTGTTATCCTTTATTGGCACCCATGTTCAGAGAAGGCACCGAAGCAATGGGTGAAATTGTCAGTTATTAAACAAAAACCTGAAATCAGGATAGATTGAAGAATCTTTTGCTACAAATAATATCCTTGAACAAGTAAATTAGCTTATAAGTCACAGATAAATACAGTTGTATATAACAAAAAGCTAAATGTATTTTGTAGCTGACGCGACAAGAATAATTGTTTAGCAATAGGTTAGCAATTATTTGATTTCAGATTTGCATGCTACTTCATATCAGTCTGTTTCATTGTACGTTCGTCTGCCTCCCTGACCAGAACCAGCCTGGTATTCGGTAGGTGATAATGAATAATATTTTTTGAACACCTTGCTGAAATAAGAGGGATCAGAAAACCCAAGTGCATATGCAACCTCAGAGATGTTGTTGGCCGGATCGAGCAGCATGTGGGCTGCCAGTTCAATTTTGATAGTAATTACAAAAATTTTGGGCGTAGTATTGAATTCTTGCTTAAACACTCTTTGCAGCTGCCGGACGCTTGTAGCCAGTTCATTGGCCAGCTCTTCAGTTCTGATTTGCTTATCAAGGTTACTAAGTACAATTTCGCGGACCTTGTGAATGTATGGATGTTTGCCTGCTTCGTTTGAAAAGTTTTCGTTTTCAGTTATTACATATTGCACAAGTGGAAGGTCTTTTTGTGCTTCGCGATTAGGAATCTTACGCAAAGTGCTGATCAATAGATAGAAAACAACAGATCCCAAAATCACAAACCCTATCAGGAGCAGAATGATTACTATCCAGAAATCTGAAATTAAACTTTCCAAACGTTTGGTTAAGCCTGCGGAGCCTGTTAGCTCAATCACCGGCCATTGTGTTGGAAAACCATAATCAGCAAAACCAAGCATAGATGTTCCGCTGTAATTATGCACAGGGCCTTCAGGAACTGAACGCATATCTTGCAAGGTGTCGTTGTCGTTAATACAAAAATCGGCTTTGAAAACCATACCTGCAGAAGGACTCATCCCCAGAGCTGTCCATGGAATCTTACATTCGACTGTATAACCTTTATCGAAATCAGCATTATCATTAATGCTACCATCGGTGCTTACTTTGGAGTAATAAATGATTTTTGCAACCCTTGTATCTTTGGGTACCTGATGATTGAGTTCCTGATTCAAACGGTCGCCTCTGAAAAGTGCACGTCCGCCGCTTATGTCAAAAATGAACTGGAAATCATTGATGTCAAACTTGTCACCACTATCATTCTGAGAATCGATATACAATTCAAAACCGTCGTTAAGATGAATTCTGTCGGGATCATCTGAAGGCTCGAGCGCCACAAGGAAGCTATCTTCAATATATATACTCACATATAGATAACTTTCGTCCCAAAGCATCCGAAGTTGACAGGTATTATTATCTGCATTGCCTGAAGTATGGAAGGAAGTAAGGGGTTTATCAGGCCAGTCGTTTATCAGACCATCTATAACTAGGTTCCAATTGTTGTAGGGTATTTGCAGTCTGTTGTTCGACTGTGAAACACCTTCAAGTTTGATAGTTAACAAAGTAATAATACATAATATATTGTATATCAGAAGCTTCATGCAAATATATCCTTTTCACAAAGATATAATTGTTTCATTAATAGATATACAGTCAATTTTGGGTGGAGCCTAATGACTGGGTATTTTGCGTAAGTAATTAATAACTAGAAATATAAGTCTGTAGTATTATTCAACAGGTAAAAATGCGCCACTATTCAGTGAAGTAAAAAAGCTTATGAATGACGTGTTTTTACCTTGAATTGGCGTTTTTTTAGGGTATCCATCTGGTGAGTCAAAAGTAATTTTGCTGAAAATCAATTAGCCGTCATAATATAAAGAAATACACTAATCCAGGCAAAATAACATCTATGAAAAGAATTTCCTTATTAATCATCATTTTCAATTTTGTGCTTTTTACTTTTGGTCAGGCCCCTTCAAAATTTAATTATCAGGTAGTTGCAAGAGATGCTTCCGGCAATCTGATTGCCAATCAAAATGTTTCATTTCTGATAAGTATTGTTAAAGGTTGGGAAGGTGGGCCAACCATTTATATTGAATCACATTCTGTAACAACCAATCCTTTTGGTCAGGCAAGTTTGATTGTTGGAAACGGTAATGTGCTTCTGGGTAGTTTTTCGGACATCGATTGGGGCTTAAACAGCTTTTATATTAAAACCGGACTGGATCCCACAGGCGGAACCATGTACAATGGCATGGGTACAGCCCAACTGTTGTCAGTGCCTTACGCTCTTTACGCAAATACCAGCGGCCAGGGCGGGGGAGGAACTTCGTATACAGCAGGCACAGGGATTGATATAACCGGTCAGGTGATAAACAACACCATGCCAAACGCTACACACACAGGTGATGCAGTGGGTGGTACTGCCCTTACGGTGGTTCGCTTGCAGGGAATGGATGTGTCGCCGGCAGCACCTGCAACAGGTCAGGTGCTCAAGTGGAGTGGAAGTAGTTGGGCACCCGGAAGCGATGAGGTTTCGGGCGGTGGTGGAGGTACAATACCTGCCGGAAATAACAAGAACACACTTCGACACGATGGAACAGCATGGGTGGCCAGCAGTTTACTAACGAACACTGGCGAACGAATTGGTATTGGTACGGAGTGGCCTTACTACCAGCTCGAGATTACACAGAATTTCGCTTTACCAGCCTCAACTCCTAATGCTGGAAACATTTATAAGAACAATGAGCTGTTTTTGCATTCAAGCGGATACGAAAGCTTATTTATCGGCAAGCTTTCTGGTAACCTTTCAACAACCGGACAGGACAATACTGGTTTTGGTAACAACAGCCTGAGGGGCATGGGCAGTGGACAAAGCAATACAGGCATAGGCAGAAGCGCCCTTGCCAATACTGTGAACAGTAATAATAACACTGCAACAGGTGCATTTTCGCTCCAGATGAATCAAAGTGGGAGCGACAATACAGCTGTTGGTGCAGCAAGTCTGATTTGGAATGTAAGCGGTAGCAACAATACGGCTTTAGGTTCTTATACACTCTTTGCAACAACTGCTAGTTTTAATACTGCTATAGGGAGCTCTTCGATGCAGATGAATGCCAGCGGCACACACAATTCAGCCTTGGGATACCGGTCAGCATATTTTTTATATGATGGCAACCGCAACACTGCAGCTGGTTACCGTGCAATGTACAACAACTATAGTGCTTCTGACAATACAGCCATCGGCAATGATGCTATGTTTTATACAACAAGCCCTGAGAACACGGCAATTGGTAGCAAAGCCATGTATAATAATACCACGGGGTTGCAACAAGTTGCCATTGGATTCAGGGCACTTGACTTGAACACGACCGGAACACGAAACACGACTGTTGGTGCTTTCAGTTTGATAAATAATGTAAACGGCAACGATAATGCAGCACTTGGCAATAACGCCTTAAGGAACAATGCTGCTGGAAATCAGAATGTTGGCATAGGTAATGATGCTGGCTGGAACAGTGTTGGGTCGATGAATACCTTCGTAGGCTACAATGCAACACCCTCACCTATAACGCCTGATCTTACAAATGCTGCCGCCATTGGTGCAAATGCAAAGGTGAATTCAAATAATAAAATGGTGCTGGGAAATTCTAATGTAACATCCGTTGGGGGTTATGCATCCTGGACAAATTACTCAGACAAACGGCTGAAAGAAAATATTCATTACCAAAAGGATGCAGGGCTTTCTTTTATTCTGAAGCTAAAAACCGCCAGCTATAATTATATTGAGGATCAGAATAAATTGCGCAGGGATGGCCTGATTGCACAGGATGTGGAAAAAGCACTGAAAGAACTGAATCTTGAATTCTCTGCGTTGATGCAGGATGATGACCCTGATCAAACCCTTAATCTTTCTTATGAAGTTTTTGTAATCCCATTGATCAATGCTGTACAAGAATTGCAGGGACAAATAGAAACATTGCATGGGGTAGTGGAAAACCAGGAAGCAGCCCTCCAAAATATGACAAAACTGATAGAAGAGCTTTCAGGCAAAGTAGGAAAGCTTCAGGAATCCTCCAAAGATGATAAACAAAATAAAATACATTCAAATGCAACAATGCAAAATCAATCTGAAAATTAAATTCTCTCTAATCTAAATAAATACATTGCAAAATGAGAAAATCTTTGATCATCAGTTTAATAATTTGTTTTACCATCTTAGTAAATGCACAAACTCCCCACCTTTTCAATTTTCAGTTCATGGCAAGAGATGCCAGCGATAATTTGATTGTTAACCAGGATATCTCGGTGAGAATTCGCATTCTCTCAGAGCATTCCTCCGGACCGATCGTTTATTCCGAGACGCATCAGACGACAACCAATGCTTTTGGACAGGGCACGCTTACTATTGGATCAGGAGTACCTGATTCCCCGGGGAGCCTGTCATCTGTTAATTGGGGAAGCAATCAGTATTTTGTTCAAATGAGCATAGATCCCAGCGGTGGAAGTGCTTTTCAGATTTATGGTACAAGCCAGCTTTTGTCAGTTCCCTACGCTTTGTATGCCGAAACTTCAGGAAATACATCAGGCTGGCAGACAAGTGGTAACACAGGAAATACTGCAACAAACTTTATTGGAAATCTTGATAATACCCCACTAAATTTCAGAGTGAATAATATGCCTGCTGGAAGAATCACATCCTCGGGCCAGCAGTTTTTTGGCTTTCAAGCCGGCGAAAACAACACCGCCACTAACTCTACAGCAATGGGATACAGGGCACTGCGCATGAATACAAGTGGCGCACGCAATACAGCCATGGGATTTGAAGCCTTACGCGATAACTCCACCGGCAATGACAATATAGCTTTTGGAACAATGGCTTTGCAAACCAATACTACCGGTTTTGAGAATCTCGCAATTGGCACTGATGCCCTCCGCTTCAACGACACTGGTAATAGAAATTCGGCTTTGGGAGTTGGCGCATTATACGGCAATTCAACCGGTTCAGGAAATATTGCTCTAGGGTACACCTCATTACATAATAATAGTACAGGGTCGGATAATAATGCAGTAGGAACTTTCTCACTTCGACTTAACAGCACTGGCAGTAACAATGTGGCAATTGGGGGTAGCAGCCTCTATTTTAACACCATTGGCAGCTATAATACGGCAACAGGTGGATTGGCAATGTATGGGAATGTTTCCGGTATTTACAACAGTGCTTTCGGGTATAATGCGCTTAATGCCAGTGCTTCCGGAAGCTATAACACGGCACTCGGCCACGATGCGCTGAGCCTTAGCACTACTGGCTCTAATAATATTGGTATAGGCTTTCAGGCCAATGTGCCCTCAGCAACCGGAAACAATCAGGTACGCATCGGTAATAGCAGCATCAGTTATGCGGGTGTTGAAGTTCCCTGGACAACGACTTCCGACCGGCGGGTCAAAACAAACATACACACTTCACCTCTTGGCCTGGACTTCATCATGAAGCTTCATCCAGTCGTTTACAGTCGTGGATCTGATTCGTCTGAAACCCCTGAATATGGCTTCATTGCTCAGGAAGTTGAAACAGCTTTAGTTGCATCTGGTATCAGTATTTCAAAAGGACTTGTTTCCATTGATGATATGGGATTTTATGGATTAAGGTACACAGATTTTATTGCCCCCTTGGTAAAATCAATTCAAGAACAACAGAAAATTATTGAGGATCAAAGACTTGTTATCATAGAGCTCCTAAAACAGCATGCAGATATTATAAACAGACTTGAAAAAGCAGAAGCAAAAACGAGAAAGCCATGAAAAGAGCACTACTAATCTTCCTACTTCCGATTGTGTTATTCACTGAAACCATTATTGGACAATCAATTCAATCTTCTGTTGTTTCTTCGTCAGGTGCCTATTTTAATACCGAAACTGGTTCACTAAGCGTAACATTGGGTGAGGTTGTGGCTGGAGATTTCTCAGCCAATGGGTTTAGACTCAGTGCAGGATTTCAGCAAAGCTTTCCGATTGTTTCCCGTCAAATTAATGCAACCTCTGACCTAAACGGAACCATCAGTCCATATGGTCTAATTTCTGTGCCCGTCGGAGGAAACCAAAGCTTCGCTATCACACCTGATGCAGGCTACCACATTGCAGATGTGCTGGTTAACGGTGTTAGTGTAGGCGCAGTTTCAAACTATCAGTTTGTGAATGTCACAGCCAATCACAGCATCCATGCAAGTTTTGCAATCAACACCTACACTTTGACTTACCTTGCCGGAACAAATGGAACAATCACAGGTCAGACTGTTCAAACAGTGAATCATGGTGGCAATGGAACTGCCGTTACAGCCGTTCCGAATGCTGGTTATCAGTTTGTAAACTGGAGCGACTTAAGCACAGCGAATCCAAGAACGGATGTGAATGTAACAGCAAATTTGACGGTTACGGCCAATTTTGCGCTGAATACATACACAATCGCTGCAACAGCCGGAGCCAACGGAAGTATCACACCCACAGGGAATATTGCTGTTGGTCATGGACAGAATCAAAGCTTTACTATCACACCAGATGCAGGCTATCACATTGCAGATGTTCTGGTTAACGGTGTTAGTGTAGGCACAGTTTCCAACTATCAGTTTGTGAATGTTACAGCCAATCACAACATCCATGCAAGTTTTGCAATTAACACTTACACCCTGACATACCTCGCCGGACCAAACGGAA
>CAYXCZ010000022.1:0-25334 GCA_964463695.1 uncultured Lentimicrobiaceae bacterium
CCCAGTCATAGGCGTCGCCGTCTACGTTGTAGGTCATCCAGCCTGTTGGAAGGGTGCCTGCTTCGAAGCCTTCGACAAAGTCCTGGGTGGTGCCACCGCCGCCGCCGCTGAAGTCAGGGGCTTGCCATGCAAGGGTTACGTCTTGTCCCTGGTTGGTGCCGGTGAGGTTACGTGGGCTGGGGTAGCAAGGTGTTTCCGAACCAACTAATAAACTTGTTGGAACAAATGCTAATGGCATATCAGGGTCGTTGCTTCTAACAATAATAGTTGCATTGTAAAGACCGTTATTGAGAGTTGTTGCATCAAAGCTCACCACAACATCCTGCGATCCTTCAGCAGGAACAGATCCGGTTAAAGGATTAACAGATAACCAGTTACCACTTCCAAGTTCGAGATTTGCACGAATGTTCCAGTTAGATACGAAACCATAGTTTGATAATCTTTCCCAATTATTTCCGTCAGCTGAAAGGAAGTCGCCATTATCATTAAGTGGGCCTCCGTCAATTCCAGCAATAAATAAACCAGCATCATGTGTATAGGTAAATCCAACCCAAAGATCGTTGCCATCCAGTGCGACCGGACTTGATAAAGTGATGGTATTCCATGAGGTGGCCGTTGGAGTTATGACTTGCTCATGAATTAATGTCCCTGGGGTAGTGGTTGTACCACCCTCCCATATTAATAAGCTAGCACTGCTTGGTAAATTATTGATATAAACATCAATCGAATTGATGGATGCACCGGCAAAAGGAGTAGTTAGTTCCTGAGGAAATCTTACAGCATTATAAAATGTTCCTCCGGCAGTTAAACCGATAGCATCAACATTTGTTCCGTCATAATTAAGGACAAATGTTTCTTTTGATTTTACAGTAAGTGTATTGGTCCCATTGGTTGCTTTGCTGGAAAGTTTCATTCCGGCAGTAACTGGACGAGGTCCAATAGGGATTATTGAAGCAACACTTTTTTTATTTCCCTGATTGAAATTGATTGTTAAATCATAATTCAAATCAGCATTTCCAGTGTTGTTAATGGTAAGGTTTTGAGTTGAACTTGCGCCTGGATCAAGATTTTCGATCAATGACGTTGGGATGATTTCTATTGAAGGAATAGAAGCTCCAAAATCAATAAGGAATGAAACTGTAACTCCATCGGGATTAATACCAGCTCCAATAAATTTGTTACCATCAGGGGTGACACCATTGATTGAGTAAAACAGCCAATCTGCAGCATCAATCATCCCCCGACTAATTGCATAATCGTTAAATGTCATCATCTCACCGGTGATCAGACGTGCAAAACCTCTCCTTGTATCCGGAAATGGTGGCCATCCTTCAGCTGTATATCCAAGTGCTGTTCCATCATCCATTACTGCAACCGGCGAAATCCCGCCACCGTTCAGTGTGTTAGGAAAGAATGTTGCACCATTTTGGGCAGACCATATAAATGCGTCACTTCCAGCTGTTCCAACAACATATTCGCCATTGGAGGAAGCTGCAGATGCTTCACCCCATTGCGTTGGGGCTATTTGGATAAAATTGCCATTGTGCCAGATAACTGGTGATCTGGATGCTTCTGGTAGTTCAGCCCAACCGAAAATTACGCTTCCATCGTTACTGATACCGTTTGGACGATTGCCGGTAGGAATGACATTTCCAATCATATCAAAGCCACCTGCCTGAGTCCACTTAAAAGCTTTGTAGCTATAGTCGTTGAAATATTGCATTCCAACAACAGTTGAACCATCAGATGTCATACCCCAACTTGAACTGTAATCGTTAAAAACGGGCTCTCCTGCAGCAGGATTAACTCCAAGGAAGGTCCATTCTTGGGTAACGGGATGCCAATATCCAGCCATAAATACACCCATTCCAGAGATATTGTATGCTGGATTTCTTGCAGTTCCAGAAATAACGCCATCTTCAGCAACACCCTGAACAGTTACTTCTTCGCCATTTACGGGTATCAAACCGTTGGTTTTTGACCATAGCCATCCACCGCTTCCAAAACCTGAAATAGCAACATATTCGCCATTTTCACTAATATCATAGGGGAAAGTATATGATTGAACCATGTTGTAAATTGCAACATTTGATGGCTCAACAACATTGAAGTTAACCGGGATGGTTTTTAACGGGGTCTCAGGGTCGTTACTTGCAATTGCAATAGATGCAGTGTAAGTGCCAAGTTCCAATCCGGAAGGATTAAAGCTAGCTGAATGTGCCAGATTTCCAGCACCAGCAACATCGCCAGTCATTGGTGTAATTGATAACCAGTTTGAAGCAGTGCCTTCATAAGATATTGTAAGTGAGTATGTCAGGTTATCAACGCCTGTGTTAGCTACTGTTAAATTTTTAGTAACAGGAGTATTAATGGGTGCTGTTGCATTTAAAATCTCTGGATTCACAGCAATAACCGGGCTTGTGTTGAAATCACCTCCAACATAAACGTCGTCAATTGCCCAGCCATGAGCAAAATTGCCCTCATACCTGAATGCTAAATATGCTGTTTGTCCGGCATAAGCCTGCAGATTAAGAACTACCTGGCTCCACTCAGCGCCGACAGCTGTTGGAGTCCAAATCTCAACAAAATTTCCAATTGCCGGATCTCCGCTTGTTGTACTGATGAGAACACTGTTTTTTCCGTAAAAACTGGGATCAACAATAAGGCTCCAAAAACTTAAAACAATTTGACCACTTGCTGGAAAAGAAAGTGCAGGTGTTACCATCCAACCATCATGTTGGCCTGACCCGTAGTCGTGATAGGCTGAATACTGACCTGCTACAGTGTGATTAAAATATGAGGCTACCCAATTGGTACCCAATCCATCAACATCGTATATGTTCCAGCCGGTAGGTGGAACCAGGGCTGCCTCAAAGTCTTCCGTCAAAGGAAATGTGCGCGGCACATCACCTCCTGAAGCTTTTGCCATGAATCCGGGCATCAGCAAAAGAAAGATAGCTGTTACCACGAACCAAAACTTAAAAGTAGTTTTCTTGCGCATAATAAAAGGTTTTAGTTAAAGAATTGTTGAATTATCTGATTTAATGGATGATTTTGAATTGGCTTTCGACTTTCCTTGTTTCTCCACAAAGTTGAGCAATTTGATCAAAGCTTGCTTCTCGTTTTGTTTTTTATCAATGAATTGCTGAAGATCTTCCTCCAAATCATTCCTTGCGGATTTCGACGTTTCATCAGGTTCAATTTGTGACATATTTAGTTTGATTTAAGCTGCAATAATAAAACTAGCAGATGATATTAACACTATATAATGGTATCACAAAAACGCTACATGAACAATTACTGGCGCTACAACACCGCTACATAGTGCTTTAAAAAAATGAAAATCAATAAGTTATATTTGTGACAAAAACTCAATTAACCCTTGATCTGAATTGGTAAGATTGAGTTTTTTACGAAGTCGTGTGCGTGCAACTTCAATACTTCGTGGGGATTGTCCAGTTATTGAGGCGATTTCTTTGGTTGTCATATTGAGTCGAAGAAAAGCACAAAGCCGGCGTTCATTAGGCGAGAGATCCTGATTAACCTCATTCAGTTTGTTGTAAAAGTCGTTGTGTACATGCTGAAACCGCAATTCAAATTCGTTCCAAACACTTTCTTCCATCGTTTTCTCCAGATCGTGTATAATGCTTTTAATGAGTTCCTGATTTTCTTTTCTGAACTGAGGACTGTGTTTTAAAAGTTTTTGAACGATACCTTCGACCATTTCATTCTTCTGAATCTGGTGTATTACATTGGTAGTCAATTCTTTGTTCTTTATTTCGAGTTCTGTTTCCAATTGATTTTTTGAGAGTTGCAGGTTTCTATTTGCTAGTTCCGAATTTATCTGTTCGAGCTTCATTCTGCGTATGCGTGCATGTGATAGGAAATATAACAGTCCAATAATAACGGCTATGAGTACCAATGTTAAACTGACAAAAAAGTAGCGTTGTTCTTTTCTTTTTTGTTCAGCCTTCTGGAGTTTTTCGCGTTGTTGAAATTGCATGGTTAGTTCTAAGCGCGTAAGTACTTTGGTGGTTTCTTCCAGTTTCAAAAAATCTTTTTGCTCCTTTAGCAAAATATGGTATTTCAAAGCTGAGTCGGGATAACCTAAACGTTCGTAATGAAAATAAACATTATCATAGATACCTTCAAGAAGTGTTTTGCTGTCCATTTCTTTAGAAAGCTGAATGGCTTTATAGTAATTTTCTTGCGCCAGTTTATCGTCTTTGGTCTTCTCGTAATAGACAGCCAGGTTTCGGTAAGAAGCGGCCTGACCTTGTTTGTCGTTGTTATCCTGCCGTAATTTCAAAGCCAAGCTGATAGATTCCAATGCTTTGGGATAGTTGCCGTTGAGACTGTAAACCATTCCAAGGTTGTTGAGCAGATTGGCTTTTAAGTAATATTGACCAGGCATTAAGTGCGCAATCTCCATCCCTTTCTGATAGTATTCTACTGCTTTTGTAAAATCGCCTTTCTCTTTTGCAACGATACCCAGATTATTATAAATGGTTGCCAAACCAATATGACTTAACGAATCTTGTGATTCAGGTTGTTTTTTTAAAAAGAAATCCAAGCCAGTAAGCAATGTTTCCTCTGCTTTCTCGAATTGTTTCATTTGAAGTCGGACCGCACTTATATTTATCAAAGCCCTTGTTAATGCATCAGTTTTGCCATTTTCTTGTGCGATTTCAAAATATTTATAAAAATGGGTTACCGATTGTTCGAGAAGGCCGGCATTAAAACAAATTACTCCAGCATTATAACTCGCGTTGCCAATCATTCGTTGATTTCCTGTTTTATTAGCAACTTCGAGGGCTTTGTCGCTATAAAACATAGCTTCAACTGGTTGGTTTAACGAAAAATGAGATGAAATTGCTATCGCAGTTAGTACTCTTACACTGTCTGTTTCTGTTCTGTCTAGAACAGCTAAAAGAGAGTCAATTTTAGTGGATTTTTCATTTTGCGCAAAAACTGAAGTGCTGCTTGCGATAATAAGCGAGATTGTAATTATTAATGAAACTATACTGCTAACCTTCATCCTTTATGCTTCATTGAGAGGCAAATGTAACGATTTATCAAATCCTGCAGGTTTTTCTGTTATGTTTTGCAAAGGTTAGAATCTTTCTTTTTTTATTAGGAATAGTTTTAGTCAGCTTGTTGTATCAATTCTTTTTTTGAGTTACCTTTGTAACTATAAACAAACCTTCACCTTATAATATAATATGTTAAAGTTGGTTATCATTGACGACGAAGAAAGTGCGCGATTTGTTATTCGGCATATCGTTGAAGCTCATTGTGCTGGTATTGAAGTTGTTGGTGAAGCCGATGGTGTAGAAACAGGTTTGCAGGTAATAAAAAGTGTCAACCCGGATTTTGTTGTTCTGGATATTAATCTGAGCGATGGCTCTGGTTTCGACTTGTTGCGGGCTTTGGAAGTAATCCGATTCAAACTTATCTTTGTTACAGCATATGAGAAGTATGCCATGGAGGCTATAAAGTTCAGTGCTATTAGTTATTTCTTGAAACCTGTTGACCCCATCGACTTTTCAAACACCTTAAATAGGTTGGCATTCTCAAGTAAAAGCGAAAATACAAGTTTGAAATTGAATGCGTTTTTCGTGAACTTAATGCCAGATTTTGTCAACAGAAAAAAGATCGTTCTCGAAAGTGAATCAGGTGTTTATCTTATCAATATCAATGACATAATCCGGTGTGAATCAATTGGTCAGCAAACAAAGTTTTTTTTGAAGAGCAATGAGCGGATTATTATCAATAAACCATTAAAAGAATACCAGTCGATGTTGGCTGATCATCACTTTTTCAAAGTAAGTAAGTTGCATCTGTTGAACCTATGTCATTTCTCAACCTTTGATGCTTCAGGTGCTTCCAATATCGTAACAAGTGACCATTGTTTACTTCCCTTCAGTCCTGAGAAAAAAAATAGTCTTCTTCAAGCTTTACAACTTGTTTAAATATTTATGTACTCCCACATCGAACCGTATCATCTTTTTGCCGATCCCATTCGCTACTACAATGCAATGATTGACGATATTGAGGCAGCAAAAGATTATGTCTTTATTGAAACATATCGTATTGGTAATGATGTTGTTGGGGTTCGTTTTAAAGACGCGTTAAGAAAAAAACTTCGTGCAGGTCTTGAAGTGAAATTACTTATTGACGCCTGGGGTGGCTCAGCAGTTTCAGGAGATTTCTTTTCTGAATTAATACGTTTAGGAGCAGAGGTAAGGTTCTTCGAAAAGATTAAGTTTAACAGTGATTTTTTCACAAGGGGACACCGACGAAATCACAGAAAACTTATCATTATTGATGACGATATCACCTATATGGGATCATCCAACCTAACCGAATACAACCTTAATTGGCGTGAATCGGTTTTGCGAATAAAAGGTAATCTGTCTCTCTCGTTTAAAAAGATTTTCAAGCAGGATTTCAGTATTCACAACAAATATGTTTTTGTTAAGGATAACTACCTGAGAATGATTCGGCATGGGGGATTTGAGATTGTAAGGGATATGCCCTCCATAACAAAACAGCGGATCATGAGGCGTTATATTCATATGATAAACCATGCACATTTGTCGATAGAAATTGTAACACCTTACTTTTTGCCTGGATATAAATTACGTAAATCGCTAATTGAAGCTTCCCAAAGGGGGGTGGATGTAAAAATTATTATCCCAAAACGATCGGATGTCAACCTGGTCGATATCTTACGTAATAAATACCTCGGACAGTTGCATGACTCCGGAATTCGGTTCTTAATGTATATGCCTCATAATCTTCATGCAAAATTACTGCTTATTGATGGTCACACCTTTAGTATAGGTTCACCAAACTTCGATTACCGAAGTTTCAGGTATATGTATGAAATCGTACTTTTAGGTTCAGAGAAATCACTCGCTTTGCAGGTTCAGCAACATATCGTTACAACGGTTGAAAACTCTGAATTGTTCGATTATGAACAATGGAAACGCAGGTCGTTAATCAATAAATTTTTTGAGTGGTTACTACTTCCATTTCGTCATTTGCTGTAATACAGTAATTAACGTATTTTATGTCATTTTTATTTTGATAAATCCTTGCCTTTGCATGGAAAAATGATTTAATTTTGCATTCTATTGTTATTAAATTCACAAAGAAAAATTAACCCTTAAAGCTGTTTCAATTATGAAGGAAAAGATCTCCTCCAAGCAGGCAATGGAACTTGAAGATAAGTATGGCGCACACAATTATCATCCGCTACCGGTTGTGTTGGCAAAAGGAATAGGAGCCAAAGTGTGGGATGCAGAAGGAAAAGAGTATTTTGATTTTCTGTCTGCCTATTCTGCTGTAAACCAAGGGCATTGTCACCCAAAAATCATAAATGCACTTATTGATCAGGCACAGACACTTACGCTGACATCCCGCGCGTTTTATAATGATGTGCTTGGCGTTTATGAAAAGTTTGCCACATCATACTTTGGTTACGATAAAATTCTCCCAATGAATTCGGGAGCTGAGGGCGATGAAACAGCACTTAAGCTTTGTCGCAAATGGGCATACACAAAAAAAGGTGTGCCTGAGAATGAAGCAAAAATTATCGTTTGCGCTGATAATTTCCATGGACGTACCATTACCGTTATCAGCATGTCAACCGATCCTGATTCACGCGGCGGCTTTGGTCCATATACTCCTGGTTTTATAACTATTCCATATAATGATCTTAAAGCACTTGAAAATGCTTTGGAAGATCCAAATGTTGCCGGATTTTTAGTTGAACCAATTCAGGGCGAAGCGGGAGTTTTTGTTCCTGATAATGGCTACCTAAAAAGCGCTTATGATCTTTGTAAAGCGAAAAATGTTCTCTTTATCGCTGATGAGGTGCAAACAGGTATTGCCCGCACAGGAAAATTGTTAGCTTGTGATCATGAGGGAATAAAACCAGATATTCTTATCCTTGGTAAGGCGCTTTCGGGTGGTGTTTATCCAGTTTCAGCTGTCTTGGCCAACGATGAAATTATGCTTTGCATAAAACCAGGCGAGCATGGTTCTACTTTTGGAGGTAATCCAATTGCCGCACGTGTGGCAATAGCTGCTCTTGAAGTGGTGAAAGAAGAAAATCTTGCAGATAAAGCCGAACATTTGGGTAAAATTTTCCGCAGTGAAATGGAAAAACTTATTCACGAAACAAAACTGGTTACCAAAGTGAGAGGTAAAGGGTTGCTGAATGCTGTTATCGTAAATGATTCCCCGCAAAGTCACACTGCATGGAATATTTGTGTGAAAATGGCTGAAAATGGTGTGTTAGCTAAACCAACACATGGTAATATCATACGCTTTGCTCCGCCTTTAGTAATTACGGAAGAACAATTGTATGATGCTATTGATCGTATCAAAAAATCTTTTCTTGCCTTTCAATAGGCTGAATTAATCAAAAAAAAAGAGCGCTCTGAATTTCAAAGCGCTCTTTTTTTAGGAGTTACTTTTATTTCATCGCCTTGTCAAAATTGGCTGAAACCTCAGCCCAGTTAACAACATTCCAGAATGCTGACACATAGTCAGGGCGTTTGTTCTGATATTTTAAATAATATGCATGTTCCCAAACATCCAGGCCAAGAATTGGTGTGCCTTGACAATCAGCAACATCCATTAATGGATTATCCTGATTTGGAGTGGAACACACACACAAGCTTTTATCAGCTTTTACTGATAACCAGGCCCAACCGCTACCGAAACGGGTTTTAGCAGCTGTGTTGAATTGTTCTTGCATTGCTTCAAACGAACCAAATGCTTTGTCAATTGCTTCGGCCAAAATCCCTGATGGTTTTCCACCTCCATCTGGCGACATAACACTCCAAAACAATTCGTGGTTATAATGTCCGCCACCGTTGTTGCGAACGACAGCCGGATATTTACTGATATTTTTCAGCAACTCTTTGAAGCAGGTCTCAGCCATTTCATTGTCTTTTGTGGCTGCCTGAAGGTTATCAAAGTAGGCTTTATGATGACGTGTGTAATGGATTTCCATTGTCATGGCGTCAATGTGTGGCTCTAATGCTGTGTATGCATAGGGCAATTGAGGAAACTGTAATTCTTTTACTTTTGACATATTCGGGTGTTTTAATTTTTTTAATGCTGCAAATGTACAACTCTATTTAGAATTGTTTTAAATAATGGCTTAAACATTAAACAAAATTAACAATCAAAGGTTCAAAACTCAACAACTAATTTGAGGTTTAGCTGTCGCGGAGTCAGGTAGTTTGGTACACCATACTGAATGTTGTTCACATCTTTGATCCAGTTGTATGAAATCGTGTTGCTTATTTGCAGCAAGTTGAATACTTCGAGGCTTAGCCACATGTTATTGATGTTTCTTACAATAGCAGATTTCGAGGGAGCTCTGTCTTCACTCAATAATTGTTTGCTGAATCCAATATCCACGCGCCGATACTCAGGCATACGACGGGTTTGCTGGTAACGTTCGGTATTGGGCGGTCCAAAAGGGAGTCGCGAACCGAACACAAGCTTCAAATGTACCCTGAAAGTTGGATATCGTGGGATATAATCCTGAAAAAAGATTGCAAATTGTACCAGTTGATCTGCAGGACGGGGTATAAGTCCGGGAAAAACAGTCACCGTATCTGCTATGGTTTTGTTCTCACTCAAAAATGTGATACGCTCTCCATCTGTGTTAACGTAGTAATTATAGGAATCGTTTTTTACGTCTTCGGCAGTCTTCATAAATGAAAGACTTGCCCAGCTTTCAACACCTTTCACAAATTCACCGTTAAGTTTTAAATCGATTCCTGTTGCATAACCAGTAGATTCCTGATCGGCATAATACCTGATTCTCACATTATCAATTTCATAGGGGACAAGTCTGTCGAGGTATTTAAAGTATATTTCTGAAGTGAAAATAAAAGGTCTGTTCCATGCTTGAAAATCGAGATCGCTTGCTGCTACCAACTGAAATGAACGCTGTGAACGTGCGTCGGAAAAAAGTGATCCGTCGAACATGCGCATCTCGCGATAATAGGGGGCTTGAGAATAAACTCCGGCAGCAAATCTGAAAAGCATTTTCTTATTCCATTCAGGTTTAATTGTTGCACTAATTCGCGGGCTTAAGGTCCACTCATTTCCATAACCCCAATAATTTGTTCTGATGCCGGCTGTAAACGTATAAGCAGTATTTTTTAAACTCGTATAATTCCAGCTTTTTTGCACAAAAGCATTGAAATTATGAATCATTAGCTTGTTGTTGGCTCTGGCTACCTGATTTAGCAGAAGTTCTGACCTGTCAGGTTGCGGATTGCCTGGAACTTCAACAGGTCGCGGAAGTGTAAAGCCAGCTGAATCAAGCATTTCCCATTCACTCATCCGGTCATTAATCGATTGAAATTGATAGCGGGCTCCCCATTTAAGAACATCATGTAACCTGGCTCGTGTGCCTTTATGCTCAATATTTACAACTGTTGCATTGAATGAGTTACGCGCGTGTTCAATAAAAGTGCCTACACCTTGTGATTGAATTACGTTCCCAAACTGTTCGCTTCCTAAAGACGTTTCGAGTCTGCCAATCCAATATTGACCTTCAATATCATAGGTTTCTGTTTCAGAAGAATTGTAAGCAGAGGCAATCAGCTTGAGCTCTGTATCTGTGCTGGGGCGATGGGTAAGTGTCATTGCACCCATTCCTGTTGTGTAGCGGTCAACCTCCTGACCGTCGAAATAGATTGTCAGACGGTAAGCTTCTCTAAGTGTTCCAAAATCTGTTTGTCTGGTTTCAGGGATCAGCTTATATTGGTTGCGGGCATAATAACCCAAAAAAGAGAGATCCCATTTATCATGAATTTTATAATTCAATAATGTTTGAAGATCAAGAAAATTAGGTTGGTATTGTCCTTTGGTTTCAAGGGCATTCAGGACGTATTGGGTAGTTTTGTAACGCGCTCCAACCAGATACGAAAATTTGCCCGTCTTATCAATTCCTTCGGCATGAAGATCAGCACCAAGCAAACTAACTGAAGCAGAACCGCCACTTTCGCTTGGCTTTTTGTAGGTGATATCTAAAACAGATGAGAGTTTATCTCCATATTCGGCAGCAAATCCCCCGGCAGAGAAGGAAATTCCTGAAACGAGAGCTGAATTTAAAAAACTGAGCCCTTCCTGTTGCCCTGAGCGTATCAGGAATGGACGATAAATCTCAATGCCATTTACATACACAAGGTTTTCATCGAAATTACCTCCACGAACCGTATACTGTGAACTGAGCTCGTTATTTGAGGAAACACCTGGTAATGTTTTTATAAGGTCCTCAATACCGCCACTTATGGTTGGCAGCAACTGTGCTGATTTGGGGTTTAGCTTGGCAAGACTGCTGGCAGGCATACGTTCATCCTTTACCTCAGCGGTAGGCAAGACCGTTGCAGTTTGCATTAAAATAACATCAAGTACGACCGTTTCGCCGGGTGAAAGTCGCAATTTATGTGTGGAAGTTTTATATCCAATAAAAGTAAATGAAATTAAAAGATTGGTATCAGCAGCTGCCTGTATCTCGTATCTGCCTCTTGAATCTGTTGTTATACCACCCGGGGTGTTTTTAAATGCAATATGAGCAAGTTCTATCGGCTTTCCTTTTTCATCAGTGACGGCACCCTTTACAATTCCTTTTTGCTGTGCCATGAGGACAACTGGAAATAAAAACAGAAGGAAGAGCAGAATTTGAAGCGTCAGCTTGCTCATAGGGTAAGGCGTTTATTGGAAGAAAACTCTCACAATTCAATTTTATTATTTCTACCGGTAAATATGAACAAAAAAAGCTGCCATTGATAACAACAGCAGCTTTTTCATATGTTTCTTTTAATTTAGTGCTTGTACAAATTGCCGCTTTTGTCGGCGTCTAACAATGCAGCATAAATGCCTTTTTTGTTAATAACACGCAAACCGGCTGCACTTACTTTCAAAGTAATCCACTCTTCCATTTCCGGAACAAAGAAACGTTTCACGTGAAGATTTGGAGAAAATGTTCTCCTTGTTTTACGGTTAGAGTGAGAAACATTGTTTCCTGAAATTACTTTTTTTCCTGTTATCTGACAAACTTTTGACATGGCGCTTATGTGTTAAATCATTCTTCCTCAAAAAGGGAGTGCAAAATAACGGATATTTTTCGAGATACACAAGTTAGCTTTTGAAAAAATTGTCATTTTTTAAAAAAGTTGATAGAAAATTGTGTTATAATATTTATAATCAATTTGTTATAATTTTATAAATGTAGAATTTCCAGGATCAAACGAGCTAAAAACACCTTCTTTAGTTGTAGTTTAAATATGGTTTTAGTGTTTCCATTTCTGAAGAGGTGAAACCTACAATGGTTTGTAACTCATCATCGGTGCGGATAAAACCACGACGGTCGCGATAATTGATAATCTTTTTGGTTTGATCGTAATCCAAATATGGATGCTGGAGCAATTCTTTGAATGTTAACCGGTTGATGTTTATTTTTTTAATCTGTTCAGGATCAAGGATTAAAAAGGCTGAAACCTGTTGAAATTTTAAACTGTCAATACCAGAAACCTCAAACAATTGTTCAAGTGCTACAAATCCCCCGAGTGAATTCCGGTACTTTAAGATGCGATGTGCCAGCCATGGGCTGAGATTGGGGATTTTTATCAATTCCAATGAATCTGTCTGATTGATGAGTAAAGGTGTTAGAACAGGTTCAGTTTCAGAAATAACTGCAGACTCAGCTATACGTTTTTTTTCTTTTGAATGCTGTCCGGAAGAAAGCGAATCAATTGGTGGAATATTTATAAAGGGTTCAAGAACAGCAAATTCTTCTTTGCTAATACAATACATTTTGGCAAAATCTTCTTTCTTATAAAATTTACCGCCTTTAGCTTCATAATTCTTAATCATACGAATTTGTCGCTCGCTCATTCCCATTCGTTTCCATTCAGAATCTGGCAGTTTGTTTGGATTAAAAGGAAAAGGGGTTAAAAGTATTTCAGCTGCCGACTTCTCAGGTTGCAAACTATTAAATGGTTTATCGCGATATGATTCCCTGTCTTCTTCAATAATATTTTTTGACGGAATAGCTTTTGCCGACAATGAATCAGAAAGCAAAACTTGATGCTGCTTATTGGAGATCAGGTGATTGCTGAATATGCTAACGAAAATCATTGCAAGTATTAAAACAAATAGAATAATGATGGCGGACTGCTCCCTGCGGCTAAATTGAAATATGTCCTTTAGAGAGTCTCTCATTTTGTTTTCTATTTATGACAGAGCAGGGAGTCGGTATTTTTCAAATTTTATAACTTGTTGCAACAATTATTTAAAGATTAATGATGCCTGTTAAGGCTAAAGTTGATTTCAAAATAGATTTTTGAAGCGTTGGGATTATATTGTCTCTAAGTTTTCGTTTCAAAAACAACTTTTATAACTTTCAAAACTTCATTAATTAACCTCAATTTGCATCAGAGTTAATCATTCCGGTGATCTAAACCTTCAGGTAATGGCAGTTCTAAAATGTGACCTGTTGCCAGGTCTAAAACCCAGGCGTGAATCTGAAAATCAGAGTGACATTTTTGTAAGGCACGCTGCACAACATGTGTTTTGTAAAGGTTCTCTACTTGTCTTATAACATTAAGTTCGCTTAGCCGGTTAAGTCGAAGGTGCTCATCTTCAATACTATCCAGTTCTTTGGCATTTTCCTTTGCAAGATCCCGTATTGGGCTAATCCAGTTGCCTACAAGTCCTGTAGCTTGACCTTTATAGGCGGCTGTCACACCTCCGCAATTATAGTGACCGCACACGATGATATGTTTTACTTTGAGAACATTCACTGCATAATCGAGCACTGAAAGAAAATTTATATCAGTAATTGAAACTTGATTTGCAATGTTGCGGTGTACGAAAAGTTCACCTGGTTCAGTACTTGTAAAGGTATCTAAAGGCATTCTGCTGTCGGAACAACCTATGTATAAAAAATGAGGTTGCTGAGCTAAGCTTAGGCGTTTGAAATAATCAGGCTCAGCCGATTTTTTCAATGCAGCCCATCTTTTATTATTGGATATCAAATGTTGGTATTCAAGTGGCATATTTATAGATGTTAAAATTACTATTCGTATCGTAATGACTCTATAGGGTCAACACTTGCAGCTTTGTTCGCTGGAATATATCCTGAAACCAATGCTACAATGAAACAAAGAATCACTGCCATCACAATCCATGTCCATGGGATAATAAATGCACTTCCTATGAAAATAGAAAGGACATTGCCAACAAGAATTCCGGCTATAATACCAACAACGCCGCCAATCTGAGCAATTACAACAGCTTCAATAAGAAATTGATTTCTGATTGTCTTTCGTGTTGCGCCAATCGCTTTCCTGATTCCAATCTCTTGTGTTCGTTCAGTCACTGATACTAACATAATATTCATCAGACCAATAGCAGCGCCAAAAAGTGTAATAAGTCCGATAAAAGTTGCTCCCATTTGTACCTGTCCAGTTAGTCCGATGAGCATGCTGGCAATGTTGTCACTTTTGATGATGCTAAAAGTTTCGGGCTGACCTACCATATCGCCTCTTATTATCCGGAAGAGCCCTATTGCTTCTCCAATTGCTGGTTCGAGTTCTTCGGCAGATTTTGTACGTATACTTATGGTATGGTTCATATCAGGACGGGAAAAATACTGTCGCACATTATTCAATGGCATTAAACAGTTTCTGTCGCCACTAAAACCCATGCTTGAGCCTTTTTCTTTTAATACTCCCACAATCCGGTATTTGCCCGGACCAACCGTAATTATTTGACCGATAGGATCTTCATTATTTTTAAACAAGTCTTTTATTATGGAACTGCCAATTACTGCAACATGTGAGCCTGTTTGAATTTCACTTGCAGTAAAGTTTCGCCCCTTTTCGATTTCAAAGCCTGCATTGTACAGGTAGTTTTCATCTATACCTAAAATCTGGATATTTGGATTTGTTTTCTCAGAACCAAATTTAATAGTCACAACTCCTGAACCATAGGTGTATATGCTGGTTGAAGCTGGAAAAGTGTATCCGTCTTTAAAATCCAGAGCCTGACGAAAAGTGATATTTTTGTATGATTCAGCATTGTTTCGTCGGCCTCCTATATGAACATTCATCTCCCTGTTGCGAAGATTGAATGTGTTTGCTCCCATCATTGAGAAGTTTTCGTTCAGAAAGTATTTGATGGAATCAATTGCTGTAAGGATTCCTACTAAAGCCATGATGCCGAAACCAATAATGGCAATCGTGAGCACCGTACGTAACAAATGGCTACGAATTGACTCAAAAGAAATTCGAACGTTTTCGGTTAGTACTTTACTCATTTTGTTATTTATTGATCACTTTTTTTTCCGAATGAGAGGTCTCCTGCGTCACCAAGACCAGGAACAATATATGCCTGAGCTGTTAGTTCGTCGTCAATTCCACCAACCCAAACCGAGACATTATATAGTGAGAGGTTGCGTTGAATGAAATCAATGCCTTCGCTACTAGCCAAAGCCGCTACAATATGAATCTGCTTTGGAAGCCCATTGGCAAGCATTCCACGAACAGTTTTTACTATTGATGCACCTGTCGCAAGCATAGGATCGCTCAATATCAGTATTTTATCTGTAATATCCGGACTTGAGATGTATTCAACACGAATATCGAATGCTTCGTTTTTATCATATTTTCGATATGCCGTTATAAATGCATTGTCAGCTTTGTCAAAGTAATTCAACATGCCCTGGTGCAGGGGTAATCCGGCTCTTAAAATTGTAGCAAGTACAGGTTGTTCCGTCATGAGCTGCATCTCTGCCATTCCTAAGGGCGTGGTTATTTCAGCAGTTTTATACTCAAAAGTTTTGCTTATTTCGTAGGCAAATATTTCGCCAAGGCGCTCAAGATTTCTACGAAACCGCATACGGTCATTTTGAATGTCAATATCGCGCAGTTCGGCAATGAACTGATTAAAAACAGAATTAATTTCACCTAAGTTTTTGATCATTGGAAGAATTTTTGCGTGTGAGCAAAAATAAGAATAATTGGCTCAGTACGTTTTTTAAACAAGGAATTCTGTTTTTTTATTCTTATTTAACGCTTTGAAAATGAAAAAACGATGTTTCAGTCAAATTTTGAAATTGAAAATTGATTGATTTCTTTCGAAAATTATTTAAAAGAAGGATAATTATAGATGTGTCATGCCACCAAAACACAAATTAATTTCAAAGTTTTTTTCTTAAACGAATGATTTTCATCCCAAAACGTATCAACATGGGAAGTCGGTTAATATAAATTCCCGGATACGTTGTTTCTTTACTTCCGAAGCCTTTGTAAAAGCGTGCTAGATTTGGATTATCCGATCCTTCAAAATCCAACACCAAAGGACCGGAGGAATATTCTCTGATAACGTGATCAATAATAAGGTTTAACGCATGTGTTTCCCTGCCAAAGTCGGTAGCTCCTGAGAAAAGGAACACAAGTTTTCCATGACTTTTAACAAAAATAGCCCCTCCGCATAACTGATTCTCTGGAGTGTAAGCTCCGTATAATTTTGCCTGACTGCGGTAAATGCCCGCATAAACCAATTTGATTAACCTGTTGTATTCTCTGTCATTCCAATGGCTAATTGTTCTTCCACGGTTTTTGCGAAACATTTCAACGATATCTTCAGGCCGTATGTTTGGAACGATATTTAGTTTAGCCTCTTCGGCTTTCTTCAGGTTTCGTTTGGTGTTGGAGGAGTACTTTTTTTGAAGCCTTTCGTAGGAATGTATCAGGTCGAGCTCGTGATTGAGATGAGTAAAACTCTCGTATGGGATAGAATCCGTTCGGTTGTGTGTATTCAGTCTTATTTGAATGTGCTTGAAGTGTTTAGGAATTGCTTCAACGAATGTCCCAACAATTTCGGCACTTAATATTGTTCGGGAAAAAATTCCAAGTTGCTGCGCGAAAAATGGTTGAAAAAGATAATGAACGCCAAATCTGCTGTTGCCGGTTAACGGGAACAACCGTTCGTAGTCATTTTCAACAAGTGCTTCCCAATTTTGATGAACAATATCTAAATACCACGACCACCCATAAACGTTGCCATTAAAAGACTCCCGGATGCACTTATCCCACTTCTGCTTATCTATCTCGTTGTGCTTCAGATATTTTATCATAACAAATTGTGCAATTATGAAATTGCTGTTCGAATAATTTCTTCGTAGATTTTAACCCAGCCTTTCCATCGTTTCTGGTCGCTTAACGTCTCGTTGTGCCACAAAGTAACAAATGTGCCGCCCACAGCTTTCACTTCGTTGCAGAGTTGCGTGGCAGTTTCGATGGCTTTATCTCCATCCAGTTTCATGTAATCACGAAGAGTTCCATCCATAAGTGTAATCGGATGAACGCGCAGATTTGTAGGTAGGTCGTGATCGAGATCGTAAAATAAAAAACTATTTGCGATTCCGGCTCTGAAGCCTGGCTGTGAAGCATAGCCCATGGTGTAATCGTCAGTAATATCCAAATCGATAAGATGATGGTATGTTGCTGGCAGACTCATACGTAAAAAATGCTGACGACTTTTTGTAACTTCCCTGTTCAGTACTTCTGTAAGCGCCGAAATTTCGGATCGAAGCTTAATTTTATTCTGAAAGGAACCGTATGAAGGATGAATCCCAACCGAAGCGTAATCACCTAATCGTTTTATCAGTTGTCGGAATGAGGGGTTTCTTGTTGAAATATTTTTATCGTTGAGCCCGTATTCAGCAAAGAGGATGAAGTAAACCGGCTGCAGATTATGTGTTTTTTGAAGTTGAAACTGCAGTTCGAACGTATCGAAGGGGTCTTTCTCTTTTCCGCGTAAAACATTGTGCCTGCGCTTCATTTCATGATAATCCCTGTACATGAGATCACGCGCAAAGGCTCCCGCAGACCTGTATAGCCCTTTATGCATATATGCCCATGCAGCATCAATATCATAAGTAGGAGTGAAGGTGTAGGTTGGAAATTGGAGTTGTAAAGAAGGAAAAAGTTGACTTAAAAGTGTGCCAAGTTGTCTTGACCAAATGTTTACTACTGGCCGCTGAAGCATTCCATGTTGAAACAAACAACTGGATGAGGCTTCAAATCGCCCGTGCTGATCTGAAACAAAAGGCAGATATTCTTCATAACGGCTCACCAGATAAAAAGTAGCTGAAAACAAATCATATGGCAATAACGACTTGCGGTCAAAAACTGGAAACAGCACCTTAATCCCATCATGGTCAAATGGTTTGAGCTCCTGATGATGGATCTCTCTTTCAAATAAAAGATTGTTTGATTTAAAAAAATGATAGTTTCCAACAGGTGCCGGACCATAAACCATGCGCAGATGCCCGCGTTGCTCAAATCGCACCAAATCAGTCGTTAAATCATATTTAATGCCTAAAAGTTGATTTAGCACCAAATCAAAGGTGTATTTCAACCTGTTGGTAATTTTTGGGACTAATACTAGCAAAGCATCCATAGGCTTCAAAATTAACCATTTTAAATAACAGAAAGCAGCCAAATTCAAAATTTAATTGAGTTGAAGGAATGGTGTTTTATCGATATGCTTTCTTTTTCAGGATAACGATTTCCTGAATCAGCTTTTTTGTACTTTTGAAGGTCAAAACACGACTCATTTCATGGAACAGTTTATCGTTTCTGCCCGTAAATACCGCCCGGCAACCTTTGATATGGTTGTAGGTCAAACTGCTATCACTTCTACATTAAAGAATGCTATCAGGAACAATATACTTGCACAGGCTTTTTTATTTACAGGACCCAGAGGTGTTGGAAAAACAACCTGTGCCCGTATCATGGCAAAAACAATCAATTGTTTGAATCCAAGTCCTGAAATGGAAGCCTGTGATAAATGTGAATCCTGTGTTTCTTTCCGAAATTCTGCTTCTTTTAATATTCATGAGCTTGATGCGGCTTCCAACAACTCGGTTGATGATATCAGGGCACTCGTTGATCAGGTGCGAATTCCTCCGCAGGTTGGAAAGTATAAAATCTATATCATCGATGAGGTTCATATGCTTTCTTCGGCGGCCTTTAACGCCTTTTTGAAAACATTGGAAGAGCCTCCTGCCTACGCAAAATTTATACTTGCTACTACCGAGAAACATAAAATCATTCCTACAATCTTATCACGTTGTCAGATTTTTGATTTCAAACGCATAACAGTTGATGATATCGTTCAGCATCTTCATTATGTGGCTCAAAAGGAGAATGTTGAAGCTGAACACGATGCGCTTAATATTATTGCACAGAAAGCTGATGGAGCGCTGCGGGATGCACTTTCGATTTTTGATCAGATGGTGAGTTTCTCCGGAAGCTCGATATCTTACAAAAATGTTATTGAGAATCTCAATGTGCTGGATTATGACTATTATTTCAGCATGACAGCCGATATGTTGCAAAATAACACCACCGGCGTATTGTTAAGGTTGAATGAAATTATTGACAACGGGTTTGATGGTCAGCATTTTGTGACAGGATTGGGAAGTCATTTAAGAAATCTTCTGGTTAGTAAAGATCCAGCCACAACCTCTTTGCTCGAGACATCACAATCCTTACGCGATCGTTATGCAAATCAGGCTGCTTTTTGCAGTAGTGCTTTTTTATTGAAGGCTTTAGAAATTCAAAACCAATGCGACTTAAATTATGCACGGAGCAGCGGCAAGCGTTTGCTCGTTGAGATTGCAATGCTTCAGATTTGCGGGATTACTAAGCCTGCTGCTACGGATGATCAAAAAACACTAACCCCTTTGGCTGCAGCACCAGCCACGCCGCAGGTCAATGTTGTAGCTCCTTCAGTTCCTGTCTCTAAAAATACTGCTCCTGCCACCGTTGCACATTCTGTTCAATCCACTCAAAATCCAACGCCTTCAATACGTAGCAATCCTACTGGCAGCGCAACAGTTATCCCGAAAGAGAATATCGCTCAATCCGTTGTCAAACCAAAAACCGGCATGTTTTCAATAAATGCAGCATTAGAGGCTGCCGAAAAAAAGGATGAAGTTCAGGTTGTTTTGGAGACTAGTTTCTCGAAGACTGATCTGAATCATTTTTGGAATTCATTTGCCCAGGCTCACAAGGAATCTTCACCAAGTTTTGCTCTTGCTTTGTTGAAATATGAACCTGAAATATCAGCAGATTATGTCATACGCTTTAAAGTTGATAATAATTTGCTGCTTGCTGATAAAGTGAAAATGAATGCTTTGCTTGATTTTCTCAAGAGTAGCCTGAAAAACACACTAATTACCCTCGATCCGGTACTCGTTGAAGCTCCAGTCGATAAAGAGGCTTATACCGACCGAGAGAAATTTGAGAAAATGGCGACCCACCGTCCGATGCTGAGGCTATTTAAAGATGAACTGGGTTTGGAGGCAGAAATTTAAAACAAAGTCAATCATCAAGACTTTAAAATTAGACAACTTAATTTTATAAGCACTGGCTTTTTAGAAGTTGAAAGCATGAGTGAGTTTGATCTGTCATTGAATTGAAACTCCCTTATTTATAACGATTCTTTATTACTACGAATAGTTGATTTTAACTAGTGTTTCGTATAATTTTACGGCAACCAAATTATTTAATCATGAAAAAACATGTATTGTTAGTTGTGTTGCTCGTATTTTCGATCGCAACTTTTGCACAATTTTTGTCCAGAACACGTGTGCAGCCTTCCTCTTCAGTTTATCATCAGGTATTTGTAAATAAAACTGTAGAAGGGACCTCAAATCTTACCGATGGCTTTGAAACCTATCCTGATTTTAACATAAGTTTTGCTCCATGGACTACAGTTGATGTGGATCAAAAATCAACTTATGGAATTGAAGGAGTTACTTTTCCAAATTCGGGCCAAGCCATGGCATTCATTGTTTTTAATCCGGCCGTTACCACGCCTCCGTTAACCAATGCTGCAATTTTGCCTCATACCGGAAGTAAATTCGCGGCTAGCTTTGCTGCCACAGAGGGTGCTAATAACGACTGGCTCATTTCTCCTCAAGTGAATCTGGGTTCTAACTCCTCTGTTTCGTTCTGGGTGAAATCTTACACCGATCAATATGGATTGGAACGTTATAATGTTGGAGTTTCAACAACGAATACCAACCCTTCGAGTTTTACGATTATCAGTGGTAGTAATTACCTCACAGCTCCAGCAACTGCCTGGGAACAAAAGACTTTCAATCTTGACGCCTATAACGGGCAAAACGTCTACATTGGGATTCAATGCGTGTCAAATGATGCTTTTATATTTATGGTGGACGATTTTAGCGTTACTACCTCTGCTCAGGCAAGCTTGCCCACTCTAACTACGTCAGCTGCTACTTCGATCACTCAAACAACCGCTGTTTCGGGTGGTAATGTAAGTGCTGATGGCGGAGCTGCAGTAACAAATCGTGGTGTTGTTTGGAGCACTTCTCAAAATCCTACAATTGCAAGTAATTTGGGTATAACCAGCAATGGAACAGGAACAGGTAGTTTCAGTTCAAGTCTTACAGGCCTTACTGCAAATACTCCTTATTTTGCACGTGCTTATGCAACCAATAGTGCTGGAACAGCTTATGGTAATCAGATTTCTTTTACAACAGCTTCCGGTAGCGGGGGAGGAGATGACTGGACGGCAACAACGATTACACTATACAATACTCCGGAAGCAGCACTGATGCATCGGACAGGTGATGTGGATAACCTTGGTTTTGGTTGGCCTGCCGGGTTTGATCCTTTTACCGGACAAAATACTCCTGCACATGGATTTCCATTCTTCCCTGAAGCAGATGACCCTGATGGTACTGACAGGATAATGGTTATTTCAGGGTTCAATTATTCATCACCTTCAAAAGATGGATACACGAGCACTACATCCCGACCTGAAAACACTCCGCGTCCGGTTGTTCTCAGTTATAATCTACAATCTGTTACTATTCAAACAGTTACTTTACAGCTTTTTGTAGATGATTTTCAAGCTGGAGTGTTTGGACCAAATGTTTTTCTTGTAAGTATAGACGGAGTGCGCGTGCCCATTTTGGAAAGTATCATAAATAGTTTGAACCAAACAGGCCCTATTGGTAAACTAATTACAGCGCAATTACCTGCTGAATTTAATCAACTCTTTGCTGATGGAACAGTAAGTATTTTGATCGATGACCCTGTTAACAATGTACCTGATGGATTTGCGCTTGATTTTATCAAAATTCTCATCAATGCAACAGGATTTCAAAACACTGGCATAGTAACAGGTATTGTCACTGATGAAGGCGGAAATCCCATTTCGGGTGCTACAGTAGATGCTGGTGGTGCTGTATCAACAACGACCAACGCATCAGGAAATTACACACTTAGTGGAGCACCGGCTGGTTTGGTTTATGTAACTGCTTCAAAATCGGGATATACCAGCATTTCACATTTGGTTGATCTTGTTGCAGGAACTACTGTCACAAGAAACTTTACATTGCCATCAGCAACAGGAACAGGTACTCTGTCAGGATTGGTTACAGATGCGCTCAATGGTAATCCAATTGAAGGAGCACTGGTGAGTATTGCTGGTTATTCAACAACAACCGACGCAGCAGGTAACTATTCCATTGCAAACATCCCGATCGGAGCGCTTACTGCAGCCTTCAATGCAAGTATAACTTCAGGTGATGCTCCACTCGAAGTCCAGTTCTTTGATCAGTCGAGTGATGGATCTCATACCCTTACGTGTTCTAAAACAGGGTATAGCACATATAGCAACAACAACATTGTAGTTCCTCAGGGACAGACACTCACAATAAATATTTCTTTATCACCAACTTTGACCGAAGGCGAACTTCGGTTTGTAATCAATTGGGGTGCATCACCTTCTGATCTTGATTCCCATCTTTTGACTCCCGATATTGAAGGTCAATCTTATCATGTTTACTACAATTATGAAGGTTATGTTTCTTCAGCTCCTTATGCTGCACTGGATCACGATGTTACAACAGGATATGGTCCCGAAACGATGACAATTTACCAGATGTTTCCAGGAACATATAATTATTATATTTATAATTACTCCAATTCTCCTGCGATAACAACTTCTGATGCAGTCATTCAAATTTATAATCAGAGCGGACTTTTACACACGATGCAAATTCCAACAGAAGGCGACGGACTCTACTGGTATGTGTGTGATGTTAATGGTACCACAGGACAGATCAGTATTGTAAATACCATTCAAACTATGCCTCCAGGAAATAAAAGCGATGTAATGCCTCCAAAGAAAAAGGAAAACCGCAATGTTACTTCCTGGTTATGGAATTTTGGTGACGGAACGACAAGTACTGAGCAGAGCCCAAATAAGATATATTCAATCGGAGGAACATACTCAGTGTCATTAACAGTTGGAAATGGCACTGGTAGCGACACAGAAACAAAAATGAATTACATCACAGTTAATGGTGGAACAGCAATTCTAACCGGTATGGTTACCGATGCCGCAACTGGCAGCCCTATTGAAGGTGCAACTGTAACGATAGCTGGTATTTCTGCAGTTACTAACGCTGCAGGAAATTATACGATTGAGAACATTCCTTTAGGAGCGCTAACAGCAGGCTTTAATGCAAGTACGCGTCAGGGAACAGTCCCTCTTTCGGTTCAATTCTTTGATCAATCGAGTGATGGTGCGAGTACTGTTGTTTGTTCAAAAACTGGGTATATAACCTATGTGAACAACAACATCGTTATTGAGCAGGGACAATCGCTCAATCTGAACATTTCTCTCTCACAAACATTGGCCGAAGGAAATCTGCGCTTTGTTTTGAACTGGGGAGCACTGCCTACCGATCTCGATTCTCACTTGCAAACACCTGAGATTGAGGGGTACAGCTATCATGTTTATTACAGCAGTCAGGGAAGTGCCACCAGCGCACCTTATGCTGCACTTGATCATGACGACACAGATAGTTATGGCCCTGAAACAATGACAATTTATGAGATGTATCCGGGGGTCTACAAGTATTATATCTATAATTACTCCACTTCACCTGATATCACAACTTCGAGTGCAGTAGTACAGATATATAACCAGAATGGTTTACTGAATACCCTTCAGGTACCAACAAGTGGTTCAGGATTGTATTGGTATATATGTGATATTGATGGCAGTACAGGTCAAATTACCATCATTAACACCATCCAATCAAGTTCGCCCGATAACAATAAAGACCCAATGCCACCAAAAGCGCAACGCAATGTGACTACATGGCAATGGGACTTTGGCGATGGAACCAGCAGTACGGAGCAAAATCCTGTGAAAGTTTATCAAAATCCCGGAGTTTACAGCGTATCGCTTGTAGTTGGCAACGGGATTGTTAGTGACGAAGAAATGAAATCAGACTTTATCGTAGCCACGAATGTTGGTTCTATTCGTGATGGACTTATTGCCTACTATCCTTTTAACGGCAATGCGGAGGATTTAGGTGGAAGAGACCATCATGGTGCAGCAAATCAGGCAGTGTTGGTTGACGATCGCTTCGGTTCATCAAATCAGGCGTATAGCTTTGATGGTACGGATGATTATATTGAAGTGCCTCATCATCAAGATTTTAACCTTACAAATAAGCTTACTATCTCTTGTTGGATACGACATGACGAGGAACCAGCCTGTTTTGAGGATATATTAATGAAGGGAGGTGATGCATACGGGTTACAATTTGCCTGCGATGGAACAGGTACTATTTTATTCCATTTGAATACTGATGGCGTACATAATTTGAATTCCAATATAAAACCTGTTGCAGGTAATTGGTATCATATAACCGGTGTTTATGATGGTGCTGAACAGCGTATTTATGTGAATGGGGTGCTCAAAAATTCGGTTAGTTTAACAGGTAATATTCATCTAAATAGTATGCCATTCACTATGGGTTATAAAGTTGCTGGTGATAATGCTTATTTTAAAGGTGTTATTGATGAAGTGAGGGTATACAACCGCGCTTTTAGTCCATCGGAAGTGCCATCTCTGGTGCGTGATGCAGCAGGTATTGTTGAAACAGATGCAAATCCTTTGGAAATCTATCCTAATCCGGCAAAAGGTGTTATCACTGTTCGGGGAACTGAGGCAGGAGAGATTCGGATATTCGACTTAAAGGGAGTGATGCTTACTTTGATGCAGCTTGATAATAATGTGTTGGATATCAGTTATCTGCAAAAGGGCGTTTATATTCTCCAGTTTACAACGGATAAAGCTGTTTACACTACCAAATTCATCAAAGAATAATTTTTTTAAAAATTAATAATGAATTCTGTCAGATTTTGATCAGGTTGTAAATTGAT
>CAYXCZ010000022.1:25434-71819 GCA_964463695.1 uncultured Lentimicrobiaceae bacterium
TTTTTTAAAAATTAATAATGAATTCTGTCAGATTTTGATCAGGTTGTAAATTGATTTTTTTTCGAAGCCGGTAGCGCTTTTCTTCAATACCTCTTATAGTGATATTGAGCAAAGGCGCTATCTCTTTTGAAGTGAGGTTCATTCGCAAGTAAGCACAGAGCCGGAAATCACTGGGTGTCAGTTCGGGGTACGCTTGTTTGAGCCGTTTAAAAAAGTTTTCATGAGCCTGGTCAAAAAGATATTCGAACATTTCCCAGTCATGCTCGCTGTTGATGCTGGTTTCGATTAACTTACTAATTTTAGAATAGTATTTTGTTGGAAGCCGACTGCCAAGTTCTTCCTTTTGTTGGTTTAATTCTTTCCTGATTTCAATAAGAAGCTCGTTTTTTTTAATCATGGCCATGGTGTTTTTTGCCAACTCCATGTTTTTCATTGTGATTTCTGTATGCAGTTTGTCATTTGAGAGTTTGAATAGTTCAGCCTCAGCCTGACTGCTTTTAGATTTCATCAGTTCGTTTTCTTCTTTAAGCGCTTTCTCCTGCCGAAGCCATTGCCGGCGCCGGTAGCTGTGCCATAACAATAGAAAAAATGCAATAGTAAGTATTACATAGCCAGCATATGCATACCACGAAAGGTACCAGGGCGGACGAATTTTGAAAGTAACAGAAGTGGTTTCAGTGGGCATTCCAACAGATGTGAGCCCTCTCACATTGAAAGTGTAATTGCCGGAAGGAAGGCGTGTGTATGTAATTTTGGTGGAGGTGTTCCACTTCGACCATGAATTTTCCAATCCTTCCAGATAATATTGATAATACGCTAGTCGCCCTGTCATCTCCGTCATTGAAAATGATAAGGTTGCGTTATTATACCCGTTCGAAAGCTGAGGTTTATGTTTCAGGAATGTGTTAAAGACAAGTTTCTTATTTCCGGATGCCTGACTGAAAAGTATTTGTTTCATTTCAGGAGGACTGGAAACAGTATTTAGTTGAGTCATTTTTGTCAGGTCAAGTATCCCAAATCCATCTTCCAGACTAATAAGTTGCTTGTTATTTGTAATATCTACGATGCTTTCATTTAAATCAACCAATTGTAAATCAAACATTTCTGGAATTATTCTATATATCAGTCTGGCTTTATCGAATCTGATCTCAAACATCCCAATTTCGTCCTTTTTAATGAACCAATAGGTGTTTAACCCAATTGGGATAATTGTTTCAGCACTTGCAAAACTTCCCAATTGTTTGTTTATGGTGTCCCAAGGTGAAAATTTGCATGATACGGCATCCCATTCAAAAAGCTGTTCACCTGAAGGAACTACGATACGGTTATCCACTTTAAAAACTCTGTTGGTCTGAAAACTAAGACCCTCTTCAATCCCTAAAAGCTTGTTTTCAACCACTGTCTCGAACAAAGGATCTGCTTTTAGGAGGTATAAACCTTTTATACTATGGCCAAGTATCATGTTTCCCATATGATCAACTTCCAGAAAGCGGGCAGGAGCTATAAAACCATTCAGACTTCGGGCAAAGGTCCAGATGTCATCAACTTTCTTAAAAACAACGATTTCATTGTATGTGCTTTGAAGCATCAACTCTTCTTCACCAACACGAAATGGTTTCAGGTTATAGCCTCCGTTAATGCTGCTGACTTTTCTCAGTTTTTGTTCGTCAATAATATATGTTCCATTGTTTAGTCCACAATATAACTGATTATTAAGTACTTTTAAAAACCAAACCTGACCTTGCGTGCCCTGAACAAACTCCCGCTTTATAAAATCGCCCCGGGAATTTGTTTCAAAGCAGAATACTCCCTGATTTGTGCCGACATAAAGTTTTCCTTTGTAAAGAGCTGCTGTGTAAGAGCTTCCCATTTCGGGTTCGTTATTTTTTTCAACAGGAGAATGAAACCAGATAAAGTCAAATCCCTTATCTAAACCTACCCATAAGTTTAGATCCTTATCAGCATAAAGTGATAATACGGTATTGTTTTGCAGTCCATTGGAGCTGTTGAGATGCTGCAATAACTCCCCTTGCTGGTCAAGAACAAAAATACCTTTTAGAATTGTGCCTAAAATAATTTTGTCACCGAGCATTGTGCCTCCGTTTATCTTGTATTCTTTAAGGAGTTGGTTCGAAGGGACGTCCCATGCAGTAAAGTTTAATCCGTCAAATAGATACAGACCCATTGATGCTGTGCCAATAACGAAACGACCATTGGATAACTTAAACATTGATTTTACTTCGGTAGTTGCAAAAAAGTCGCTCCCTTCAATAAGATGTAATTTATTGTTAATCAACTCATAAAGTGCCCCGTTGATTGCCTGGGTAAATATTCTGCCACCACTCTTTAGTAGGAACAGAACCGGACCGGGTAAATCTAAAGGCTCAACATTTTTTTGATCATACTTGAAAATGTTACCAAAACTTTGAAAATAGATCATTCCATCAGCCTCAACAATTTTCCAAATCTCGTCGTTTTGAAACCTGCTCTTATCAACCAGCGGAATCAATGAAGTATATTCCCACCCGCCTGTTTGAACTTCTTGCCAATAACCAAATTCCTGAAATGAACCAATATAAACTCTGTCGCCTATACTTTTAACTGACCGGATGATCGTTTTATCTTTCATTTCTAGCATACGTGGTTGCGATCCATCGAGCATAAGCAATCCATTGCTCGTGGCCACAAAAACCCGTCCTTTTTCATCTTTACATATCTCCCAGTTTTGACTTCCTCCTTTATAAGAGGTGCTCTGATGGTGGAATACTGTAAACTGCTGCTGAGAAATTCCTTCGCTTATACAAATGAAAAAAGTACAAAAGAAAAGTGATAACAATTTGAAATACAACAATTTCATAAATGGAATATGGTTCTTGCGAGATACTAATGCTTACTTATCAGTTTATTACCCTGTAAAAATAGTGAATTTGGTAATCCATTTATCATGGATGCCAGTCTTTATATAGCGTTACAATCTCTATTAGTTACTTTTCTTCCCTTGAAACACACTTAGAAACTAGTAGTTTTTTGATTTTTTCGGGTTTTGGCAAGAATTACCACAATCTTAAATGTAATAACCACTGAATGGAATTTATAAAGGATATATAACGAAACATTTTACCTTTGGCAACTCAATTTTTAGAATGAATTACACAAACTATACTGGCGAACTTGCAGCTGTTGCAGTAGCTTTTTTTTGGACCATTACTGCATTATCATTTGAAGTAGCAACCAAACGTATTGGATCGCTTGCTGTAAATATCACACGTCTGGTGTTTGCAATGGTCTTTCTTTCAATCTTCATGTGGATTTATCGTGGATTACCTTTCCCAACTGATGCCAGTCCTCATGCATGGTTATGGTTGAGTTTGAGTGGTTTGGTGGGCTTTGTTTTCGGCGATTATTTCCTTTTTCACAGCTACCGGCTTATCAGTTCCCGAATAGCCATGCTAATTATGACCTTCGTTCCACCTGTCACTGCTTTTTTGGGTTGGATAGTGCTTGGCGAAATGATGACGACTCAGCACCTGATTGGAATGACTCTTACAGTTTCTGGAATAGCTCTTACAATTTTCGCAAAACCAAACGGACAAAAAATCCAGTTGAAATATCCAATGAAAGGGTTGCTTTATGCATTCTTTGGTGTGCTAGGACAAGCAGGAGGATTGGTATTGAGTAAATACGGAATGATGGATTACAGTCCTTTTGCAAGCACACAAATCAGAATCATTGCCGGTGCTGTTGGTTTTGGTTTAATAATTGCTTTTACAGGCAAAACAATGTTTGTGATCAATGCTTTAAAAAATAAAACAGCACTTGCAGGAATAACGATTGGATCCTTTTTTGGACCGTTTTTAGGTGTGTCTTTTTCACTTCTTGCAATTCAAAATACGAGTACAGGAATAGCAAGCACCATCATGGCTTTAGTGCCAATTTTAATAATTCCGCCCGCAGCCATTTTATTCAAACAACGGGTAACATTACTCGATTATATAGGAGCTGTGATAAGTGTTGGTGGTGTTGTTATGTTCTTCGTTTAAATCATTTAATTAAAAACCATTTTCATTCGTACTTCTCTTGTGAATGAATGATTGATCATTAAAGGAAAAAGTGATTAAATGGTTATAAGCTATCTCGCTTTAGATTCAAATGACTTATTTGCCCATAATCGCTGCGGAAAGTTTTACAACAATACTTCTGGGAGCAAAGCGTATACTGTTGACCATGAAATAGTTAAGGCTTCCATGAATAGCAACGGCCTTGCCTTTCATCATGGCATTAATGCCATATTTGGCCACTTCAGCTGAGCTGGGTAGCTTTCTTCCTTTGAAGAGTTTGCTTTCGGTTGCTTTAGCTTCTTTGGCAAAATTGGACTCGGTAGCCCCTGGACAGAGTGCGGTTACTGTTACTCCTGTACCGGCTAGCTCAGCTCCAATTGCCTCGCTGAAATGCAAAACAAATGCTTTTGTAGCAAAATAAACAGCCATTCCCGGGCCAGGCTGAAACGCTGCTGTTGAAGCAATATTTAGAATTTTACCGCTCTTTCTTTTTATCATATCCGGTAAAAATAGATGTGTAAGATATGCCAGTGTCGTCATATTCAAATTTATCATCTGTTCCTGACGATTCCAATCTGTTTCATGGAAATTACCTAATTCACCAAAACCAGCATTGTTAATAAGATAATCAACCTGAAATTTGTGTGATGAACACCATTCAAAAACGCTTAATGCATTTTTATATTCACTCAAATCTTGTGTAAGTATATTAACCTCCACATCAAACTGATTATGAAGTGATTGAGCCAGTTCCTCAAGTTTTGAAGCGCTTCGTGCAACTAAAATAAGATTGACTTTTTGAGCGGCAAGCACACGGGCAAATTCAAGACCAATCCCTGATGATGCTCCGGTAATTAATGCGGTTTTTGTTGACATAAGGTGTTTTTATTTCAACAAAAGTAATCTTAAATTATTGATCGGTTTTAATTGTTTAGTTATAAATGTGTTAATTATCTGGCTTGTAACCTGATGTATTTTATGATACATTTGCGTAAACAAACAAAAAATGGATTCTCATGAACTACCTCAGACTAACAGTTTTACTTTCTTTTATTTTTTTAAAACTCTCCTTAAGTGCTCAGTTACCCGATAGTTGTAAGCTGGTTTTTGGAACAAATCTTGGGGGGTTAGCGGATTATGGAACCGAACTACCTTTTGTCGATATGATGCATCACAGCCGCATTTGGTACACAAAAGACGTAGGAAATCCAAATAGTCCTTTTGATTCAGGTGCAGCTGACAGCATGAGTTACCGCGCTGACGGTTATCCAACACACTTGCCACAGGAAATAGCTGGCAGAACTTATACTCAGCGTGTGGCAACCATATGGGCGATTACAGATGGCTGGCAGTCAGGGCAGTATGTGGTGCTTTGGGATGGCACTGGCAGCTTGTCTTTTTGGGGTGGCATCAGTAATATTCAGCAAACTTCAAGCAATCGTCTCACCTTCGATTTCATGAATCCTTTGGGAAGTATTCTTGAAATGACCTTGCTCGAATCAGAAATATCTGATCCGGTTCGCAATATCCGAGTTATAAATGCTGATTTTGAAAACAGTTATTTAGATCAGCCGTTCAATCCAATTTGGCTCGAGAAACTTAACTCATTCAAATCAGTTAGGTTTATGGATTGGGGCGCAACTAATAACTGGGGGCAAAGTGAAAGCTGGTCATGGCAAAATCCTGAACTGGCCGAATGGGATGAAAGATCGAAAATGGATCATTACACATGGGCATATAATAAAGGTATACCCTATGAAATGATGATTCGTTTGATGAACGATTTTAACCTTGATGGCTGGGTATGTGTGCCTCACAATGCAGGTGATTATTATATCTATCAAATGGCACAACTATTTTATAATGAGCTCGAAACTGACCGTGAACTTACGGTAGAGTACAGCAATGAGATATGGAACTGGATGTTTGGACAAACTCAATGGCTCAATCATTATGGTTGCGAGTTGCAGGGAATAAGTTGGCCCGAAGGGATTGTGCCTTATATACAAAACTGCATGGATATCTGGACAGGGATTTTCGGATCTGACAGCAGCAGACTTAAAAGAGCGGTTGGAGTGCAAACAGCCTGGCTTGATGTGAGCCAGAGGATCACTTTTAACATGGAAGTCGGAAGTTTCGACCTGGTTTCGCCGACATATTATTTTGGATTAAGTGATGAAACACTAGAAGCAGAATTGGATGTTTTAGGCCCGGCAGCTACTGTATCAGATGTAGCACAACGCGTGCGCCAAAGCCGCAATCAAAACGAAAAACCCTGGATGCAAGCTATTAAAGATGAACTTGCAACACCGCTTGGATTGCCAATGGCTTTCTACGAAGGCGGACAACACATCACACCAAATCCTTTTGGCGTAGAGCCAACCTATTCACAGGCTTTGCTTGATATTCAACGTGATACAACAATGTACAACCTTTACAATGAATGGTTTACCTTTCTGCGTAGCCTGCAACAAGGTGATGAGTCTCTGCACTGTATGAATTTCTCCTTTATCGGTCAGCGGTCGGCACGCTATGGAAGTTGGGGTATTCTTGAAACCATGGATCAGGACACGGCATTGATACCTGCTCCCAAATACAGGGCTTTGATGGAGAACATTTTTCCTGGATGCTACAATGTGACTGTCGTGAATGAGACTCCCGGACCACATGAAATCAGGATGTATCCAAATCCTGCTTGCAGCGAGGTGAATATGGATCTTACAAGTCATCAATCAATTTTAAGGATCGAAATAATGGATGTCTCTGGTAAAATAATTACAGAATACTTCCCGCCATTTTCTCCTTTATTTCGCTTGGATCTAACTCAATTTCGAGATCAGATGTATTTCATAAATGTTTCTTTTAAAGATGGAACGTATACAACACTTAAGCTAATACGTTCTGAATAAGAACTTTGGAGATTGAGGTATCAACTGTAATTTGATTTTTTGGTTACAAAGCTATTTTAGTATCACTTCAAAGGTTGTTTCACCAATTTGTCCGTTTTGGCCAATACCTGCAACTTTTATTTGATGTTGATTTTGCCCCCTGAACCAAACAACTTTGGCATTTTGATTGTCTTCAAAAAAGAGCAGTCCACCGTTACATTCCCAGAATAACTGCTTGTAATCTGATCTTGATGCCTTATAAACAGATACTTGACTGTCATTAAACAAATAGCGGGGGCCTTCAATTAAGGGCATTTTTGGTGTAAGCTGATCAAGGATAAATGTTGAAATTTCGGTTGAAATTGAATCGTATACAGGAGTCAGGATATTATCGCTGTTGATATGTGGCTCATGTCCTTGTCCGGTAAATGTATACAGTTTTGCAGGAATCCCAAAAAGCGAAGCTCTGCGGCTAATGGGTAAAGAACCATTTACTTTTTGGGTAAAAAATGAGGACAAACGCTGACTAACATTGGCAAAGGGATAATTGAAATCATAAGGTACAACAGCATCTTCATCACCATGAATGAGCAACAATGGGGTCTTTTCGTAAGGATCGAGCATTTCGATTTCAGGAAGTGCACCCCACATATTTATAACGCCTTTGATGGTATAAGTGCCTGTCTCATTGTTTGCAGAGCAATCAAGGCAGCCGAGGTCTGTCTGGAGTTTTATCAGATTTCCCCTGGCACTTGGCCAAACTTCGTTTTGTTCCAGAAAGGCTGTCATCAGCGAGATGAAACCTCCGGCACTGTTCCCCCCAATGAAAACCTGCTCAGGATCGATACGAAAGGCTGTTGATCTTGTGCTAAGGAAGCGTAAGGCAGCTCTGGCATCTTGAACGCTTCGATACATGGCCCGCTCAAGGTTGGTATATGCTCCAGGCAAAAAAACAAAGCCCATCCGGTAATTGATCGACGCAACCACGAAACCTTTTCGGGCAAGATTCTGTGCTAAAGCCACCTGAAGCTTATCAGCTTTATCACCAGCGATGAAGCCTCCGCCATGAATCAGAAGCACCAAAGGCCTTTTGGCTTCTGGATCTGAGTCAGGATAATACAAATCCATTTTCAGATCAAGATCGGGTTTCAAAATACTGTTTCGAATGTTATCTGCAACTTCCAGAATAATTTGAGAATATTCCACATGTAGCTGGTCCTCAATACTCAACGAAGTGTAATAACCTGGGGCTTTACCATAGGTTGTTTCCAATTTATGTATCTCTGTTCTGATGTTGTCGCGGTAACGATAAGGCGCTTGAGGATAGGGTTTTAACTCATTCATTCTGAATTGGATATCTTTCGCAAAAGCCCTTTTCAACACAAATGAATTTTGACTTGTTTCGAGTTTTCCCCTGATTTTTTTCAGTTCTTTTCCTTCGCTTTTCAAAATAAGTTTGCGACCATTCCACTTGCTTTTAAAAGTTTTCATGTCCGAAATACCTTTGTCAGTCAGAACATAAATACCTTGTAATGAATCAATTCCATTGCCAAAGCGAATTGCAAGTTGATTCTCATCGTTAATGTACCAGTTACTGTTGCTCAGACCTGTTGAATTTGTGTGGCTGCAAGATTGGAAAAGTATGGCAAACAAAAAGATAAAAAAATAGGGAAATAATTTTGATTGGAGGAGAAAGTGACGATTCATTTTCGGGCTGATTTTGACCACAACTATGAGCAAAATTAGACCTTTCACTCCGATAATAAGTGAAAGTTTAAATCATTTTTTTGAATACTTTTTCATCGATTTTTCAGTTTAACTTGTAAAATGGACATCATAACTATCTTTCCTGTACTTTTATACTATCTCAAGTGTTGTGTTGCTTTTTAATTTTTATCATGTAAATCATTGTATATGAAACTAATAAATCCATCTTTATATTTGTTAATTACTCTTCTTTTCTTTTTTACTTTGACTAAAGCTCAAAAACGCATTGCCATCACCATCGATGATGTTCCTAATACAGGGAAGTATCTAACGGAAAATTTTCAACCACGCTTGTTGCAACAAATTGACTCACTTCATTTACCGGTTACAATCTTTGTAAACGAGATGAAAGTATATGGAAACGAACATCTTACCGAAAACTTTGATTTGCTACGTCAATGGGTCTATAGCCCTTATGTACAGGTAGCCAATCACTCTTTCAGTCATTTACGTTGCTCAGCAACAGAGGTTTCAACGTTTTGTGACGACATCCGCAAAGGAGGCCATCTGATTGGAGAGTTAACTAAGAAGGTAAACAAAAAAGTAGCCTACTTTCGCTTTCCTTATAATGATCTTGGTAAAGATGAAGTGCAGCAACTAGCTATGCAACAGTGTCTTAAAGATCAGGGGTTAACCGCCACACCCTATACTGTGGAAAGCAGCGACTGGATGTTTAACTACCTGTTTCAGCATTACATGGATAATTCCCAACCACAGGAAGCAGAACGTATTGCACAGGCATATCTGAGTCAAACCCGCGCTAATCTTAGGTTTTTTGATAGTTTGTCCGTTCAGTTGTATGGAAGAGACATCCCTCATATTTATCTTTGTCATGACAATACATTGAATACGCTGTATTTGAATGAGCTACTTCAAATTTTTCGAGAAGAAGGGTTTAGTGTTATTTCAATGGACGAAGCAATGCAAGATGCTGTTTATCAACAGCCTTTGAAATATCATGGACAATGGGGCTTTTCATGGCTGTTTCGTTGGGTGGAAAATGTCGAAACCCGGAAACAGCTTATTCAAGCTGAGCCATCGACGACACCTTATTATCAACAATATGAAAAGTTGAGCAAAAAATATTAGAGGAGTTTAGTTTCTTAAAATCCAAAATTGACGAAACAATAAAACGCATATTTTTAGTTGTTTATTAATCATTTCAAGTCTTCATTATCAAACACTTCTGAAAGAACTGACTAAGTAAATGAAACCTGTAAAACCTGATTGAAAAAATCGTTCTTCCCAAACTAGAACTTACCTTGACATTGCCCCAGGGAAGTGATTTGGGTTTTTGAAGGCCGCTACCGTTTATAATTCTGCAGAGGGTTTGCCTGAATTGGAGATCGCTACTGTTGATAACATTGCAGATAATGTCGGTAATTTTTTGCAGTGCAGCACCTACGATACTGATTTGAAGGATTATATAAAAAAGGATAAGATTTCGTTACGTCTGAATACAACAACCGACGAATTAATCTTATCGGATCATGAAGGAAAAGTGCCTACTGAGTTTTTTGTTGATGCACGAATTCTTGGTATCTGAATTTTTAAATTCGGTTAAAAGATTGATAATAAGTTATTTAAAAAAGACTCCTTTAGCTTTATTTTTTGATCCGGTAACTGAATTATTTATTGTTTTTCAATTGTTAATAATAACTTTGTCCGAAATACCTTAATAATATCTGCTTTATGAAAAGAATCTATTTGGTCATGATTTACTTGGTAGCAGGATTGATGTTGCCAATGGGATCAGATGCACAAGATGCACCTGCGAAAGTGAAAAAAGCGTATGAATTTACAATTGTGAAGGAAGTGCCGCATACAGCCGTTCCCAACCAATACCGTTCGGGTACATGCTGGAGTTTTTCCGGAATTGGATTGCTGGAAGCCGAAATCCTGCGGAAAAGTGGTAGAACTGTTGATTTATCTGAGATGTTTATTGTCAGAGAAGCATATTCAGAAAAAGCTTCGAAATATGTAAGACTTCATGGTCATCTCAATTTGGCAGCCGGCGGCGGTTTCAATGATGTAACTTTTGTAATGGATAAGTATGGTCTTGTTCCTGAATCTGCATACGCTGGTCTTGTAATTGGCGAAGAAAAACACACGCATGGTGAAATGGACGATGTACTTAAAGCGTATACGGATGCTGTCCTTAAAAATGGCAATAAAAAACTGACACCTGTCTGGCATAAAGGCTTTAATGCATTACTCGATACTTATTTGGGTGATTTTCCTGCTGAGTTTGAATACGAAGGAAAGAAATATACTCCTCAAAGTTTCAGCAAGGAAATGGGACTTTCGGGTTCAGATTATGTTCAACTTACAGCATACAACCATGTACCACTCTATCAGCCTTATGTTCAGGAACTTCCCGACAACTGGCTTTGGAGCCTGACTTACAACCTGAGCCTTGAAGAGATGATGGAAACTATTGATCAGGCAATCGAAAATGGGTATGCAGTAGCATGGGGAGCCGATGTAAGTGAAAAAGGCTTCTCGTGGAAAAACGGCGTTGCAATCGTGCCTGAAGAAAATGTAAATGACCTTGCCGGAACTGAAAAGGAACGCTGGGAAGCACTTACTCCTGTTGAACGCAAAAAAACAATGTTTGCATTTGAAGAAATCGTTCCTGAGAAAAAAATTACCCCGGAGATGAGGCAACTCTCTTATGATAATTTTGAAACAACCGATGATCATGGGATGCTGATAGTAGGAACAGCAACGGATCAAAATGGAAATAAATACTATAAAGTAAAAAATTCATGGGGAACTGAAGATCATATTTATCAGGGATATTTCTACGCTTCTTTATCATTTGTCCAGTATAAAACATTGAACATCGCAGTTCATAAAGACGCGATTCCCAAACAGATAAGTAAAAAAATTGGGTTATAAGACCATAATTAAAGCAGGCTAGTCCTGCTTTTTTTGTTTTTTGGCATTCGCTTGCTTTTGCACGATGAAGACGTAATCTTTTTACTTTTGCAAAAAATTAAACTATGTTTTCCTTCTTTTCAATCGTTTTGATTGTTGTTGTAGCCTTAATCGTATTCAACCTTCCAAAATCCAAGTCTTCAGATAACAGCCAGAATAACAAGTCATCAGGTTATTCCAAATGGATTGGAGGTGGATTGGGCTGGGCTTTTGGTGGACCAATCGGAGCTTTGTTAGGATATACTTTTGGAAGTATGTTTGAAAAAGGAGGTTCTGCCCGATATGAAAACCAGCCTACAAGACAAGGTGATTTTAATATAAGCTTACTTGTTCTTTCTGCAGCTATGATGAAAGCCGATGGAGCTGTAAAAAAATCGGAACTTGACTATGTAAAGCAATTCCTGCTACGAAATTTTGGTAAGGATGCTGCTGATGAATACCTCTTAATGCTGAGAGAAATACTTAAACAAGACATTCAACTTCAGGAAGTTGCTTCTCAGATTGGCCGTTTTATGGACTACTCCTCCCGGCTTCAGTTGATGCATTACCTTTTTGGAATAGCGGGTTCTGATGCACAACTTAACCCTTTTGAGCTGAATGTGTTAAATAACATTGCAGGTTATCTGGGAGTCTATCCGGCAGATTTTGCTTCGATCAAAGCAATGTTTGTAAAGGAAACGGATTCAGCGTACAAAATTTTAGAAGTGTCACCTGAAGCAACTGACGAAGAGCTCAAGAAAGCCTACCGTGACATGGCGATTAAATACCATCCTGATAAAGTGAGTCATCTGGGAGAGGAAGTTCGCTCAGCTGCAGAAGATAAGTTTAAGCAAGTCACCGATGCGTATGAGCAAATAAAGAAACAAAGGGGGCTTAAGTAATAAATTTTGAGTGAAAATAGCAATGCTTTCTTTTTTTTTCAATCAGTTGTTAATCAATAAGATAAATAAAAAATTTACTTATTGATAAAACCGCCAGCTTACTCCGAAATAGAAACGGGGATCGCGCATTGGATAATGTGGTGAAGCGAAATAACTGTAATTTCCAGTTAATCCTAGTATGTTGGCATATTGAATAAAAATACGGGTTCGTTTAACTTTCAATGCAAGGTACACATCTACCGATGGATAATTGCCAATCTTCTTTTCATTTTGAATATAGAAAGCACTTAAAGCAGGCATATAGGCATTGGCGTAATAACTTGTGAACCAGCTGGCTTCTATTCCAGGTTGCATAATAGCAGCATTTTTGAATAACTGCTGACTGAAAGCAATTTTTAAGCGGGCAGCTAAGGCGGGTAGCCGTATAATAGTATCATTTCCACTAACTTGATAATTTACAGTTGCCAGAATGTCAAATTTCCCTGGTTTTAAATGAAGATCAGAGTAAATTCTTAATACTGAAACAGTTCCTGAGTACTGTGTAGCACGGGCCTTTGTATTCAGGTAAACATATTTATCCAGAACATGCCATTCAGCGCCGGCTTCAACAGTTTTAAAGCTATAGCCTCCTTTGAAGGTAAGATGGGTTGATTTGTCAAGTGATTGGTTCCACCTAAAATGGTTCGATGTGTATTCCTTGTAGAACCATGATGGGGTTTGGTTTATTAAATGTAATCCAAAGAATAAATTTCCAAGATTGCGGTCACGTGTTCCTAAAAATTGCCTGACCAAACCTTTCAACTCAAAATCTCCTGATGCATAATTCCCTGTCAGCAGTTTCGCTGTTCCATCAATATAAAACGATTCAAACAATGCAATATTTATGCCTCCATAAGGATTTAACTGCCAAACATTCCTCTTGGTTAGTGAGTCATTATTCTGACCATTTACCAACTCAACACCTGCATAAAGGTGAAAAGCAATATCTTTATTGTATGATCTATATCCTAAATTACTCCATTGTAACCTATTAAGGAATACAGACTGATAAGTGCTATCATAGGTTGAGGTTGAATCAAGTACAATATCAAAGGGTTTGTAAAAATCAGACAGTGGAGATGTTTCACTGTAAATTGTCTGATTTCGCTGATACTCCATTTGATGCGTAAGCCTTCCTATTTGAAATTTTCGCTTTATAACAAGGCTATCCGATTCCTTTTTAAGTTCAGGCAAAAGAATAAAATATTGCTCTAATCCAAATCCTGATTGTTTGTATTTGTTTGAAGCTGTTTCAAGGTTTACTCCAATAACCCTGCGGTCAGTTTCCAAATTATTTTCGAAATCACTGTCATTGAGAATCCCGCCATTTTCGTCAGCAACAATTTTGTTGTTGAAATAATGCGCAATAACTCCGTATCTTTTGTTAGTTGTATTGTAACGCGCTGTGAAATAAACGCTCGTGTTGTTTGTCCCACTATTCTTGTAGGGACCTGGTGAGTTAGTCAACTTAAAATCCATTCCAATGAAAAGGCGGGGAATGATTTGGCGGCCGAACAGCACGTTAAGCTGTTGCTCTTTTTTACCACCCATCAGATAGTTCAGTTCCGTAAGCGCGGCTGTTGGGTCAAGAAACGAAATATTCTCACTATTTTGCAGGTATTGCCTGAAACTCGTGCGATTCATATCGAGGCCATTGTTAAAGGCGCTGCTAAATACAAGTGGCTGATGCGCAAGGCCAGCATTACTAAGCGTCTGAAATAAAAACGGACCTCGGCTAAGTGGGTCGAATTGAGTTGCATGCAACAGGTTGGTATCCACATAATGGATATAACCCATCGTTAGGCTATCAAAAGTTTTGTTGAAATACTTCACCTGCGTTGAATCTATTTTTGGTTCTGCAGGTCTTTTTTGCCGTATCGTATCTTCTTGAGCATAAAGATTTGCCCATGTAAGTATCAGGCTTACAATAATCAAAGAGCGAATCTTGAACGTTAAAGAAGATTGAGACATTACGATGATTTGAATTTTGCGGTAAAAATACATATATAAACGGCTGAATGCCCCAAAACAGTATGGCTGCACTGAGATTAATCCATTAAAATAGTTAATTATTTGCATGAAAATTTCCCAGAGGCAAACCAGATCTTATTTTATAAAACAAATTTCAGGCTTATCTATTCTTGTAACCTGCTAATGATGAAAATACAAGTTTGTGACAATTTTCAGGTTATTGATTCGGATTATCTTCTTCTTCTTGTTGTGGAAAAACCTAAAACACCTAACAATCCACGCGTTACTTCCCTTATGATGGTATTGGTCACCGGACTTTTCATCACAGTCTCGAAAGTGCTTTCTTCGTTTCTTGGTCGTCCAACAGGCTTACGCTCTTCGATTGGCTCATATTTCTGTGCAGCGATTACCTTTTTTTGCAATAGTTCAAAGGCACTTTCTCTGTCAATTTCTTCATTGTATTTCGAGCTTAGTTGACTCTTTCGTAAAAGCTGTTGTGTCTCACTTTCTGAAATCACATCCATTCTCGACTTTGGAGCTTGTAACAAGCAGTGAACCAATGGGGTAGGAATCCCTTTTTCGTTTAACATGGTAACGATAGCTTCTCCAATTCCAACAGAAGTAAGTAATTCGTCCACTTTATAAAACGAAGTAGTAGGATAATTTTCTGCAACCTGCTTAATTTCTTTCCGATCCTTTGCAGTAAAGGCTCGAAGTGCATGTTGAATTTTAAAACCTAATTGACTCAGTACAGCATCGGGAACATCACCAGGATTTTGAGTGCAAAAAAAGATTCCAACCCCTTTTGATCGGATGAGTTTAACAATGGCCTCAATTTGATCAAGTAGTGCTTTTGATGCTTCATTGAAAATCAAATGGGCTTCGTCGATGAAGATCACCAACTCAGGTTGATCCATGTCGCCACGTTCTGGAAATTTCTCATAGATCTCTGCAAGCAGGCACAACATAAAAGTGGAAAACAGCTTTGGCTTACTTTGTAAATCAGTTAATCGGAGTAAATGTATAACACCTTTACCATCAGGACTTAAGCGTAATAAATCTTCAACGTCAAAACTTCGTTCTCCAAAGAAAGCAGTAGCACCCTGCTGCTCCAATTCGAGAAGTTTACGCATTATTGTGCCAATAGTTGAAGTACTTACCAATCCATAAGCCTGTTGAACCTCTGCCTTTCCATCACCACTTATATGTTGAAGAACTGCTCTGAAATCCTTTATATCAAGCAGTGGCAGGCCTTTATCATCACAATATTTGAAAACAAGTGCTACCATCCCTTGCTGAGTGTCGTTAAGATCCAGAATTTTACTTAACAATACTGGTCCGAATTCACTGATGGTAGCTCTCATTTTTGCTCCCGGCTCATTTGAAATGGTAAGCAATTCAACAGGATAAGCTGTTGGAATCCATGAAGTTCCAATTTTATTGTGCCTGTCGTCAATTTTGGCATTGGGAGTTCCAGGCTGAGATAAGCCACTCAAATCTCCTTTAATATCCATCATCAAAACGGCTACACCGTTGTCTGAAAGACTTTCAGCTAAACCCTGAAGTGTTTTTGTTTTGCCGCTTCCTGTAGCACCGGCAATTAGTCCGTGCCTGTTGAGCATTTTTAACGGAGCATGCACTTGTAAGCCACTTATTGCCTCTCCTTCAAACATGGCACCTCCTAAAATGATGCTTGCTCCTTTAAATTGATACCCTTTTTGAATTGCTTCGATAAACTGATCTTTCGTTTGCATTTGATTATATTTTATTTGGCTATTTGCAATTAATTGACTTTGAATTATAAACGTGACTAAATTTTAAATTGTTTCATTTTGAATGCAATTCAGAACCGCAGTTAGAGCAATAATTTGCATTCTTTTCAGCAATTTGATGGCCACAATCACGACAGAAATGATTTTTTTCACCGACAAAAGTGATCTTTTTTGTTTTGCTTATCTCTGAAGTAAGAATTCCCGTAGGCACTGCAATAATGGCATAGCCGGTGAGCATCAGAATAGAGGCAATAAATTGACCCCAGGGTGTTACAGGACTTATGTCTCCGTAACCTACTGTTGTGATAGTTACAATTGCCCAGTAAATAGAAACCGGGATGCTAACAAATCCTGATGAAGGACCTTCGATTAGGTACATTATTGTCCCGACAATTGTTACAATAATTAGCACAGCACCAAAAAAAACTAAAATCTTCTCACGTGAGTTTTTTAAGGCTTGAATTAGGAATAAGCTTGCCATTGTATAGCTTACGAGTTTCAAAATTCTGAAAATTCTTAAAAGTCTCAAAACCCGTATGATAATTAAAAACTGACTGCCAGCAAAAAATATACTCAAGTAGGTTGGTATAATGGAAAGCATATCAATAATTCCATAAAAACTAAAAATATATGATCTTTTATTGGGAACTATAATCACTCTGATAACATATTCAATTGTAAATAAAATAGTTAGAAACCATTCAATTAAAAGTAAAGGAAGGCTGTATTTATCGTGAATTTGTTGAGAACTATCGATAAAAACAACTGTTACACTGATTAAAATTGCTAATAGTAAAATTAAATCGAAGCGCCTACCTGCTTTTGTATGGTGCTGAAATATAATTACATACCATTTTTTTTTCCAGGATTCTTCTTTATCTTCACTTTGATTCATATGGCATTTTAAGTGATCAATAATTTAGGTCAAAAGTAAGGAAAAGGCTGTTTGTTTACGCCTAATCCAAAAAGAGCGAAATCATATTTTACAGGGTCGGTCGGATCATATTGCTTTAATGTCTCTGTAAGAGTTACAGCCGCAGTCCAGTCATTTTGGTTTCTTTCGAGAAGTCCAAGCCTTCGGGCTGTTGTACCACTATGAAGATCAAGCGGGCAAATGAGGTCTTCCGGTGAAATATCATTCCAAATACCAAAGTCAACTCCCATTTTGTCTTTTCTCACCATCCATCGAAGAAACATGTTGATCCTTTTGGCTGCTGATCCTTTGGATGGGCGGGCAAGATGCTTTTCTGTGCGTTTTAAATGTGGATACCCGAAAAGCATAACAGCCATTTGCTCAATTCCTTCATAAGCACCACCATGTTTGAAACCATTTGTAAAAACCTGTTCCAAACCTCCATGATGCTCATAAATGTTTTTTAAACATGACATAAGTGTAATGCAATCAGTTCCATTGAAAGTGCGGTGTTTAAAATGATCGAACCGCTTTAAATCTTTTTCAGATGCTTGATTTATAAACTGATAGGGTTCATAGTCCATCCATTGCATAAGCTCTTTGCTTTTTTGTATGATCGTTTTGCGCTGTCCCCAGGCCAGTATGGCAGCAAGAAAACCAGCGATTTCAATATCTTCTTTCTTAGTGAAAAGATGAGGTATACTGATAGGATCGTCAGCAATAAATGAAAGATGGTTGTATTTTAGAACATACTCTTCTAAAAGTTCTGCTATTCGGTTTTTCATAGATGCAAAGCAATAAAAAAAAGCCTTCCCTTTGGCGGAGAAGACTTTTCCTAACGTATTATAAAAATAAGAGTGGTTTCCTGTAAGTATTAACTGCGTAACACAACATTTTTCATCCCTGTTGTCAAGGCATCCTCATTTATTGGAATCAGTTTATGATATCTTTCTGGAAGAGATTTTTTAAGGCCCCTTATAACATTTTCAATCTTAACAATGGGCTTTACCTGAAGGTAAGCTCCTAATATAACCATATTGAAAATTTTTGTGTTACCCATATCTGCAGAAAGTTGAGCGCCTTCAATCTGATAAATTTTAATATCGGTACGAGTGGGATGATGCGTTATTCCATTAGGATCGTAGATAAGCACTCCGCCTGGTTTTACTGATTTCTCAAACTTATCCATCGACTGCTGATTTAGAATGATAGCAGTATCAAAAACAGTAAGTACGGGAGAGCTAATCCTTTCATCGCTAACAATTACAATCACATTGGCAGTGCCACCCCGCATTTCCGGGCCATAAGAAGGCATCCAGCTTACTTCCTGATCTTGCATAATACCACTGTAAGCCAGTATTTTACCCATTGAAAGTACACCTTGCCCGCCAAATCCGGCTATGATCAATTCTTCAGTCATTGTTTCAATTTTTTTCGGTTTCTAATTATTTTACCAGTTGGCCATCTACTTTGATATCGCCCAATGGGTAGAAAGGAAACATATTTTCTTCCATCCATTTGTTTGAATCAGTTGGTGTCATTTTCCATCCGGAATTGCAATTTGAGACAATCTCAACAAATGAAAGGCCTGGTTTTCCATCACGTTGGTTTTCAAATGCTTTTTTGATCGCTTTTTTTGCTCTTCTAACTGCAGCTGGGGTATGTACAGCCTGACGGCTAACAAAATAAGTGCCCGGTAGCTGAGCTATTAGTTCTGTCATCTTCAATGGGTTACCCATAGTTTCTACTTCCCTTCCATAGGGCGAAGTAGAAGATTTCATTCCAGGTAACGTAGTTGGAGCCATTTGACCACCCGTCATCCCATAGATACCGTTATTCACAAAAATGATAACGATTTTTTCTCCTCTGTTACAAGCATGTATTGTTTCTGCAGTTCCGATTGCAGCAAGGTCGCCATCACCTTGATAGGTGAAAACTATACGATCAGGCCAAACACGTTTTATACCGGTTGCAACGGCAGGTGCTCTTCCATGGGCAGCTTGTGTCATGTCAATGTTCATGAATTCGTATGCAAGCACCGAACAACCAACAGGTGCAACTCCAATAGTAATTTCGTCAAGATTCAATTCTTCCAGAACTTCCATTGTAATCCGATGCGCTGTTCCGTGACCACAACCCGGGCAATAGCTCAGGCTTTTGTCGGTCATCAAATCTGTCTTTTTATAGACTAGATTCTCAGGTTTAATAATATCTTCGAGTGTTATTGTTGACATCTGATTATTCTTTTATAATTTTTTCTTCCATAGCATGTAATACTTCTTCAGGTGAATGAACTATTCCACCATACCGCCCGTAATGTTCAACTTTGGCGCAGCCTTTTACCGAAAGCATCACGTCTTCAACCATTTGGCCTGCACTCATCTCAACAGCGAGCCAGCCTTTTACGCCTTTTTTGCATAATTCGGCCATCTCTTTTCCTGGGAATGGATATAGAGAGATCAGGCGAAACAATCCTGCCTTGATTCCTTTTGCTCTTGCAAGTTGAACGGCTTTTTGAGCAATACGTGCACTCGAGCCATAGGCAACAAAAATATATTCTGCATCATCACAGTCTATTAACTCATAACGAACTTCATTTTCCGAAATCGTTTTGTATTTAGCCTGCAGATGGTGATTGTGTTCTTCCATTTTGTGGCTGTCCAAATCGAGTGAGGTTATGATTCTGCGCTCAGTACCTCTTTTCTTTCCTGTTGTAGCCCATGGGTAATTTGCAATAATTTCCTCTTCAGTCATTCGGGGAATGGGATCAAAGAGTTCAACCTTTTCCATCATCTGTCCAATTACCCCATCGGAGAGTATCAAAACTGCGATACGGTATTTGAAAGCTAATTCAAAGCCAAGTTTCACAAAATCAGACATTTCCTGAACCGATGCAGGAGCAAGAACTATTTGACGATAGTCACCATGTCCACCACCTTTGGTGCTTTGAAAATAATCGGCTTGCGAAGGTTGAATTGTTCCAAGTCCCGGACCACCACGTACAACGTTGGCATAAACGCATGGTAATTCCGAACCGGCTATATACGATAAACCTTCTTGTTTAAGGCTGATACCCGGAGAAGAGGATGAAGTCATTACCTTTTTACCTGCTCCGGCTGCACCATAAACCATATTTATTGCTGCTATTTCACTTTCTGCCTGTAAAACAACCATTCCGGTACGATCATATGGTTTTTCAGCCATCAAATATTCAATAACCTCCGATTGAGGTGTAATAGGGTATCCAAAATAAGCATCAGCTCCTGCCCGAATTGCAGCTTCGGCCAACGCTTCATTACCCTTCATTAATTTAAGTTCGCCCATATTTCTTAATTTTTTTTGTTGGTTTAATCTGTTACAATTTGATTTTGTAAACAGTGATAACTCCATCAGGACAAACGATAGCGCAATTTGCACAACCAATGCATTCATCCGGATGTTCCATATAGGCGTAATGATAGCCTTTACCATTCACCTCATTTGCCAATTCGATTACAGAAGTAGGGCAGGCTGGAATACAAACACCGCATCCTTTGCACTTCTTTTCATCTACTACAATGGCGCCTCTGACTTTAGCCATATCTCTTTTATTTTTGATTTATTTCAATGATGCAAATTTAGTTAAAACCCTGCTTTTAAAGGTTAGCTAAGGTGTCTATTTGCCTGAAATTATGTAATTTATAATTAGTTTAAATAATTTTCAGTCTTTGTTTCTTTAATTATTTTTTGTTAAATTGTTAGCCATTTTCGGAACCGTAATTCTTGCATTATTGAGTTGGATGGTCGAGATGGAATTGCTTCAACCGGTCCTCCAAATCTGTAAATTGGGTTCTTTTTATTAGCGATGTGCATGCCCTTATACCTTCATGTCGCTCACTGCCTGTAATATCCAGTGAAATAGCACTAACGCCATAATAAAGCATCTCCTCAAGAAGTTCAACCCCTGTAAAACCAGGATAGGCATAGGTAAAATAGAAACCGTCAGCAATTGGTTGATCCTCGTCTTTGTCGTACACAATGTTAAATCCGTTATCAGTGAAAATCTTTTTCATGATATGCGCTTTTTCGCCATACTCTTTCACTTCTTCAACAAAATCAAATTTACCTTCATTAGCTGCTTTCAAAATAGCTGTCAGTCCATATTGGGCTGAGTGTGAAGTGCCTGAACTTAAAGGGTATAAGGTTCCAAAAATCATGGTATATCCAAACTGATCATTTGGATAGAATCGTTTAAGGTCAGGGAAATGTGATTGGTACATGACATCAGAAATTACCATCATCCCAATACGTTCGCCTGCATAACTGAATGCTTTTGAACTGGAAATGAATAATATGTATTTATCAGTGTAATTGGCAACCGATGGCTGATAAGGAGGCTGACCTGGTTTGCTGAAATCCTGCCGGAAGTCCATACCAAAATATGCCAAATCTTCCATGATGACAATATCATACTCATTTGCAAGGTCACCAATGATTTTGAGCTCTTTTTCAGTGAAACAAATCCATGATGGGTTGTTAGGATTGCTATATAAAATAGAGTGGATGTGCCCCTTATCGAGGTAGGATTTCAATTTGTCGTGCAATTTGTCGCCACGAAAATTATAAACATCAAAACTTTCAAATGGAAGGTTTAGCACTTTATGTTGTTGCTTATGAACAGGAAAGCCCGGGTCGATAAAAAGTGTTGTGTTACGCTTTGCGTAAATGCGGCTAAGTGTGAGGAAGCTTGCAAATCCGCCCTGCATTGAGCCAACAGTTGGGATGCATCCTTCAGCGCTGACATCGATATTCATAAACAATTTTACAAATCGGCTGATCTCCTTTTTAAGAGGGGCAATACCATGAATATCTGGGTAAATAGCTGCAACTCCATTTCGAAGTGCTTCAATTTGGCCATCTACTCCTGCCTGAGCTGGCGGCAAACCGGGTATTCCCATCTCCATCCTGATGAACTTTTGTCCAGTATCTTGTTCAATGTTGTCAATAAGTTTTTTTATTTCTCTGATGGAGGCTCTGCCAATATTAGCGATGCCACTTTCTTTGATTTTTGAATGAACGATGGAATAATCAATGGGTGTAATTCTCATGATATATTTATTTTGCTTGTTGTGAGTGTTTTAGCGTAAAACAACTCTGTTGTTAGCATTTGCACAAATATAATAAAAAGAATTTTAATAGCGCAAACGATTGCACAATTTCAATAATTTAGAATGATTATTGCTGCAAGCATCAGAAAATGATGCTTTGAACAGGCCGAATTTCGTTATTTAATCTGGCTTAAAGATTATTTTCGCTTTGGAGATGAGATACTTAACAAAACACCAAGGGCTATACCTAGTAATGCGGCAAAAAGTACTTGCAGCTGTTCAGGCAATAAAAAGGTAATGGTGTGCGCTGGAATCCAGAAAAAAGGTATCGTTTTTTTAAAAACAAAATTCCATTGTCTGTCCCAATCCAATTCGTTAAAAATCTTTCTGAATGCGATTGGTTGCAAAAGCGCTTTCAATTTTCCATCGTTGGCAACAATATGTATATCGGTGATTTTATGAAGTGTCATCATCACAGGGGCATAAATCAGATTCATTGCTGCGCTGATGCTGAATGCAATACCTACTTTTGAAAAAGAAAAACTTTCTTTCATTACTGCGCCGGCATGTTGAAAACCAAGGTATTCCAGAAATACTGGAGTGCCGGTTGCGAAAATTACGAAAGCCATTTTTATTGTAAGTCCAAGAAAGCCCCAAACAACTGCCCTTGGAAGTAGACCAAATCCTTTTGTGTTGTATACGCCTGAACGAATGCGTAATGCTATTGACTCGCCCAAGGTGGCAAGAACTGCAAATTTTATAAAACTCATCCACATTCCGTGGTCTCTGTTAAAACTATTATATGTTTCGGCCACAGAAGGTATGAATACAAAACAAAGTATGATAGCTACACTGACAAGAATCAAAATGAGGTCACTTCTTTTCATTGGTAAGGAATTATTTTTCAATTCTAATTCGCGCATCAACAGCTACAACTTGTTTTTCATCTCCTAATAAAGGGTTGAGATCCATTTCTGCAATTTCCGGAGCTGTCTCAACCAATGCTGAGAGGCGTGTAATAATTTCCGCAAATGCTTCAATATGAATAGGTTTCTGACCTCTTATTCCTTGTAGAAGAGGAAAGCTTTTTAGTCTGTGAATCATTTGATTTGCAGTTGTTAAATCCACCGGAGCCAATTCGGAGGAAACGTCTTTTAAAACTTCAATAAAAATTCCTCCTAAACCACAAAGTATCATATGACCGAAAAGTCCTTCTCGTTTAACTCCGGCAAAAAGCTCCATGCCTGACAACATTGGCTGAATCAAAATCCCAGTCGTATCTTTGATTTTTATCATTCGCTCAAATTCAACCTTTGCCTGAATTTCATCTTTGATATTCAGGACCACACCTCCAACATCTGATTTATGTAATGGCCCGATTACTTTCATTACAACAGGAAATCCAAGCCTTAAGGATTCATTTTGAGCTTGTTCTGCTGTAGTAACTACAGCTTCACCTGCTCGGTGAATTCCTGCAGCGTCCAAAAGTGACTGAATTTTTATAGGATCAAGATATCCTTCATCAGCGTTATCAATCACCTGTCGGATTTTTATTACATCGACTTTAATGCCATATTTTGCAGTTGCTTGCGGCTGAGGACTATGATATACTTTAGCAATTGCCTGACCTAAAATGGCTTCGTCAGGAAAGTTTATCCTGTTTTTTGAAAGGAAAAAGGCAACCTCATCAGCGGCAGTAAGAATGGATGGTAATACAGGATAAATAGGTTTTTTACATGATTTCATTTTTTCATCCAAAACCGTATAGACATCGAATATTTCAACGAGACCAGGTGTTCCAAAAATAACAACCATAGCATCAATATGATGAAAATCATTCTCGACCGCATCGATTATTGTTCCCAGTTGATCTGCAGTTCCAGTAGCCAGAAAATCAATGGGGTTGGCAACTGAAGATCCGGGAAAAAGCTTTTCTTTGAGAAGTTCAGCTGCAGTTCCGGAAATGTGAGGGACCTCCATTTTGCCTGATGAAAGCGCATCGGTAAGCATAACTGCAGGCCCTCCTGCATGCGTGATGATTGCAATATTTCTACCTTTTAAAGGAGGATGCATAAAGACAGAAGCGACGGCAATGAGGTCCTCTCTGCCATAGCATCTGACGATACCTGCTTTTCTGAAAAGAGCATCAACAGCAAGATCCGGACTTGCCAAGGCACCAGTATGTGAAGATGCTGCCCGACTGCCTGCCTCACTTGATCCTGCCTTTATTGCAGCTATTTTACAGCCTTTTTTAATAAGTGAGGAGGCATGTTTTAGAAGCATTTCGGGATTAGAGATGGTCTCAAGATAAAGGAGCTTAATTTTGGAGTCTATCGCATGATCGAAGTTCTCATCCATATATTTCAGTATCTCTTCGATGCCCATCTGGGCTGAGTTTCCGACAGAATACACATTGGAAAAACTTAATCCTTTCGGGATTCCGGCTTCCATAATAAAGCATGCCGTTGCTCCTGATCCTGAGATAAAATCACAACCTTTTGATGTAAGATTTGGAATCGGGTAAGTGAAAATGCTGTGATGCTGCGGTGTTAAAATACCTACACAGTTTGGCCCAATCAATGAGCCTCCAACGGCATTGACAGCTTTCACGATTCTATCTTCCAAAGCTTTGCCTTCGTTGCTTTCTTCACTGAATCCGGCAGAAAGAATTATGAAAGCCCTTGTTTTATTTTGGAGAATAAGTTGATCAACAAGGTCGGGGATGTATTTGGCAGCAATTGCAATTACAGCAAGATCAGCAGTTGGCATTCCTTCAGGACTGGCAAAACCTGCAATACCTTGAACGAGTGTCTCTTTTGGATTCAAGACATATAGTTTGCCCGCAAATTCACCGTCAATAATATTTTTAAGGACTTTGCCACCAGGTTTCGATGTGTCGTTCGAACCACCAACAACAACAATACTTTCTGGATGCGTGAGCTGCCTTGTAATCATATGAATTAGAATTACTGTTTATAAATTAACAATGAATTCGGCAAAATTAGGAAATTGCGGTGATGCATTCTACAATCATCAAAATTTAGAATGAATAAAAAAAGCAGGCTTAAAAACCTGCTTTCTCATAATATTTTTGAATATTACTTTAGTAGAACAGAAAGAGCAACAACGCCTGTACCAACATTCGCTGCAAGAACAGGTGAAGCCTGGTTTATAAAAACCGGTTTTTGGCCTGTAATAGCTTCCATTTGGGTAGCATACCACTGAGCACTCACCAGATTATCGGAGTGAGTGATAGCATATCCCCAAACTGGGTTTTCGCCAATGAAACGTTTCATCTCATTCATTACCATAATCATACTTGATTTTTCGGAAAAAGGTTTCCCGAAAACTTCAGTCTTGCCATGGTTCATTACTTCAACTATTGGCTTGATACCTAAGAGTTTGCCTAACAGACCTTTCGACTGACTTACCCTGCCACTTCTAACCATGAATTTCATAGTCTTGGAGGTTACTAAAACCTTCGATTTTTCTGTCCAGGTTGCTGTCTTTGAAACGATATCGTCATGACTCTCACCATTTGCAATGGCTTCAGCAGCTCGTAAAACGACGAGTCCGAGAGCACTGCTTAGTCTTTTGCTGTCGACAACAGATATTTTCTTTTTGGATTCTTCCATTGCCTTGCGCGAAGCGTTGAGGCTGTTTTGCCAGGTGCCGCTCATGCCGGATGAAATGTGGATTCCAATTATGGAATCAAAGTGGGATGACATGTAGTTGTATCTATTGACAAATTCAGGGAAGGTAGGCTGAGCACTTGTTGGATGAATTTTTGAGGTTTCTAGCTTTTTGAAAAACTGCTCAGGTTGAATCGTGATTCTATCGATATAAAACTCTTCTCCGAAATGAACTGTTAATGGTACAATTTGAATCTGATATTTTTCCTGAAGATCATTAGGGATATCGCATGTAGAATCGGTGAGCAGACCAATAGGATATTTTCTGTTTGATGCGATATCATTTTGCATCACCATATCATCTACCTTCTTATAGGTAATGGTACCCAGTGTAGCAATGTCTTCAAATAGTTTCCAGGGTTGATCAGTATGAATATGAATACGCATCTTTGTTGGGGAACCAGCAATTACCATCGAATCACCAAAGTTTTCCATTAAACGAGCAAAATTTTCTCTTTTCAGGTTTGTACCGGTTATCATTGCCTCAGTGCAAAAGCGAAATGTAATATCATCATGGCTGATTGCATCAACTGCTTCCTCAATTTCCAGCGCATTGGTATCGATATGAACTTCAAGCTGTCCGTTTTTAAAATAGTCGAACATGCCTTCAAGAAATACAACAAAACCTTTTGCTCCGGCATCAACGACGCCTGCTTTTGCAAGAACTGCCATTTTACTGGTGGTGCTGTTTAATGATTCCACCGCCTTCATCAGTCCATCGAGCAACATTTTGATAAAATCCTCAAAATGATCTTTTAACTGATAAATGTATTCAGCCCAATCCTTTATAACAGAAATCATCGTTCCTTCCATAGGGTTGGCTATGGCTTCATAGGCATAGCGGACTGCATTTTTCATGTATTCAGCAAAAGCGCTTGCCGATAATGTTTCTTCTTCTTTAATTTCATTACTGAAACCGTAAAGAAACTGCGCGAATATAATTCCGGAATTACCCCTGGCTCCTGTAAGCGCTGCATCTGCAAGTGCTACTGCTGTTAGCTTCAGGTTTGGTTGAGGTTGCGCTGCATTGACAATACTGCGCATTGTTGATGCTAAATTGGTTCCGGTATCAGCATCGGCAACCGGAAATACGTTGATTTTATTAAGCAATTGTTGGTTTTCGAAAATACGCTGAGCGCCGGCTACAAAACTGTTATACAATTGAATGCCATTAATTTCAGTGATTTTGATTTTTTCCAAAGCTGTAATTTTTAAGTAATTATTTACAAAAGCCCGTGCAAATATAAATAATACCTGTTACAAACCACCAGACACGGTTTACCTGAACTGAGATTTAACATGCGAAAATAATTTAAAATAATGATAATGAGATTATTATATAATGATTGGGAGGGTTGCATTGTTGATAACTTTTTTTTATGAATGCATTTTTAAAATGTTAATTGTTTAACAATAGACTTTATGTATTTGCAATTCAAAACAATATCAGTTTTTGGTTGTTTAGAGGAATGGAATTTTATTGTTTGCTATAATAGCTGTAAGCTAATGATCTTTTGCTATTTTCAATATCTTTGTTAAAATCTTTTGAGCATTTTTTGTCACTTTTTATGAGCGGTATCAAATTGAAAAAATCATATAAATATCTTCTCATATTGATCATGGTTACTATGATCTTTATTGGGCTATATTACTTGGCCATCTACCGTGCAGGTTATCTTTTTGAGGAGTTAGTGACCAGTCAAAGCGACGGAAAACTGGAGTTAAATGTAAAGAAGGCTGAATTTAATGTTTTTAGATTGCGTTTCGATTTTAAGAATCCCGAAATCTTAACAAAGGATACCGTTGGCAGCGCTAATTCATATGCTATTCAGGCAGACAGAATCTATATTAATGTTAACTCGTTGATTTCACTCTATTTTTTCAAACATATAGTTGTTGATTCGGTTTTAATTGAATCACCTTCTATTAATCTGATACAATTAAAAGAAGGAAAACAAAAGAAAATTTCAATCCCTGAAGAATTACACAAAGCGTATACCATTCTGGAAAAAGTTTTAAACGTAGTTAACCTTAACTCTCTAAAGATCAACAATGCTTCATTTCAGTTTTACAAGAAAACTCTGGATGATCCCAACCCTCTGAAATTATCAAATGTGTTTTTGACAATTGATCAATTTTCACAGGAACAGAAAGATACAAAGAAAGGGTTTCTGTATGCTGATCGGATTTTGCTTGAAATTTACGATGCAGATATTTCTTTAGGAGAAGGTAATAAAGGAATAAAATTCAAAAGGTTTTGGATGGGAACTAAAAGCCAGACGGTCAAACTTGATAGCTGTTACTTGTATAATTATCCAAATGATTCTGCAGGAAATCATTACGAGGTTTTTTTGGATTCAATCCGCATAATTAAACTTGATCTCAATGAGTTTGCTACCAATAACCGAATTGTTTTCGATTCAGCATATTGTATCAATCCAACAGTTGACCTCAGTTTAAAAGCTAGAAATAACACTAAAGCTCATTCTGGATCAAATAAACTCAATCAGAATTTTCATTTTAATGATAAAATTGTAGGTTTAACAGGTGATTTATTTGCAGGTTATCTGGCTCTGAAAAACACATCTTTCAAACTTTCACTAAAAAAGAATGATAAAACGAACAAGTTGTCAGCCGATCGCTGCGATTTTGTTTTTGATAGTCTGGTTATAGATCGCAAGAACGATCAGCCAGTTTATGCAAAGAAGATTAAACTCGATATCAATAACCACACTTTTGTTACACCCGACAGTCTTTTTATATTGAAATTTGATGCGTTAAGTTTGATGAATAAGGAGATTAAATTGCACAATTTCAGTCTTTTACCTACAAAACACAATAAAAGGTCTGATATTACTTTTTTGAAAGCTTCTGTTTTTGAACTTGATAGCATGAACTGGTCTACTTTGCTCAGTGAGAGTAAAATCTATGCAACACAGGCAATTTTGATCCGTCCTGAAGTGAAAATGAAGATTCGAACCAATATTAATCGCGCAGATCAAACAAATACAATAAATCAACCGAAAGCAACAGAAAGCATCAGTAATAAACTAGATCTAAACGATCTGATCATTCAAAATGGAGATTTTATCATTGATCTTAATGAAAAAGAACGGATCGAAATTAAATCTCTTGATCTGCATGTAAAGGTTAACAAGGTAACTTCAGCCACCTCTGAACCAGAATTTTTCGATGGTCTTGACTATCTTTCATTCAAAAAAGGCTTATTTGAGTCTTCAAAATCTAAAATTTACGCTTTAGACGCCAAATACTCAAAAAGTGAGGGAGTTACTCATATTAGAAAAGTTGATTTCAATTCTACTGATGAATCAACTTCAGTAAGTGTGGATCATTTTAGAATGGAAGGTCTTCTCATTCGTTCAGTCAGAGATATTTCTATCGGCTTTTTTTCTTACCGTACTGTAAATGCCACATTTTCAAAGAGAAATGATGTTAGCACAAAGGAACCCCAAGCCAGGGAAGGAGAAACATTTAACTACAATTTAGGAGGTTTCAAAGGCGGAGAAACCAATGTGAATTTTTCGTCTGATGATGTTATTGTTGCTCTGAAATTGAATCAATTGGCAGGAAATAGCTTAAAGGTTGTTGAGGGTCAGAAACCTGAAATAGCAGGCCTGTTTATTGAGGGCAACTATTTGAAGTTCGATCAAAAGAATGGTGTAAAGGCATCTGTTGAGGCATTTCAGATTGCGGATAAAAAGGTTTCATATTTTAAAAATACACACCTGCAATTGCCTCTTCATAATGAAAAACTGAAACTTACTGTACCAGAATTAGTTTATTCAATAGATATCAATAGCGCATTACGAGGTAGTCCAAAATTGAATTTTGTCACTATTAAAAAACCAAAAATCTCCTTTGAACAATATGGTGACGAGAAACCTCATATAAAAGAAAGGCAGGAGAATCACAAGGAAATGCCTGCATTTAGTATCAAAACTTTTAATATTGAGGAGCCTGAAGTATTAAATTACCCTACTGAATTATCTTCAAAACTATTAATTAAACCAGGAATTTCGCATTGGAAATTGAAAGGAATCAACTCTATACATGGCGCTTTAAGTGTTGACAGTATGGCTGTTACGATGGATCATCCTCAGTTAGTATCGGAAAATTTAGATTCTGATGTTGAAACGAATGGTAAATTGGAGTTGGGAGTTTCCGGAATGAAATTCAAGCCAGGTAAATTAAATGAAAAAAGTGAATGGGAATTTCATTTGAATCAGCTGGGTATTTCTGACTTTCCTGTTCATTTTAGGAATAATGAAGGAGTTGATCAATCAATAATGATTCAAAGTATTGCCATTCAAGACCTTCACCTAAACGACTCTCATGCAGGTTTGCTGGATATTGTGAATGAAGAAAATGATGATCTGAAAGTATCTGATGGAAATTTTGGCTTTTACAATGACAAAACACATTTCGATGTTCATAATTTTTCGTTCAACAAAAAGTCCAATTCCATTCAAATAGATAGTATTTACTTTAGGCCAGCAATGGATAAAGAAGCCTTCACCCAATCAAAAGATTTTCAATCAACCTACCTGAAACTTCGAACAGGAAAAATAGAGATTGGAAATGTTGATCTTCAAACCTTGCTGAATGAAAAGGAACTGCGATCTACAAAAGTTACTTTGGATGACTTAAAGCTGTACACCTATAAGGATAAAAGGCTTCCTTTTCAACATGGGGTCACAAAACCAATGCTAACAGAAATGTTGCATGGCTTGAAACCAAAGATAGCAATTGATAGCCTTGTTTTCAAGAATGGACTTATTGAATATGAAGAGTTTAATAAAATGACTCAACAAATCGGAAAGATTAACCTAACTGAAATAAGAGGCGCTTTGGCAAATATCAAAACCAATAATGCATCAGTTACCGACAGCCTGCGGCTCAATGTGTTTGCTAAGTTATTAGATACAGCTGAGTTACGTGTCAAATACAAACAAAGTTATTTGGATAGTCTTTATGGATTTCATTTAAAACTTGTTGTTAATTCGTTTGATCTAAGAGCATTAAATCCAATACTTCAGCCTTTTGCATCAGCTGATATCAAAAGTGGAACCCTTGATACTATTCGTATGAGTGTTGTTGGGCGTAAATATGTTGCATATGGCGTTATGAAAATGTTTTATGACAATCTGAATGTTCAATATTTGAAAAAAGGTGATTCAACAAATAAAACGATAGTTACAAAATCTGTGAGTTTCTTTGCTAACAGATTGGTTCACAAACGGAATAAGTGGAAAACGGGTGAGGTTTATGCTGAAAGAGATCATGAAAAAGCTTTTGTTAATTATTGGGTAAAAACTGTTATTGGAGGTGTGTTGACTAATACAGGTGTTCGGTCGAACAAGAAACAGGAGCGCAAATATGAACATGCAATAAAGAAATATGAAGTGCCTCCAATACCAAATATTCCTGTTGATTTTTAACTATCCCAAAAAGTGATTACTCCTTTGATTGTGAATTAAATGCAAAATCACTTCGTTTCCTTTGAAATTGTGTAGTTCTTTTGTTTTAGCTCAATTAGTGGTAAGTATTATTCCAGGATACCCTGAATGGATTTTGGAGCGATTGATTTGACTTTATCTGTTGTTTTCCGGATAAAACGTGGAGTATCAAAGCGATAACCAACAAAAACCTGAAAATAATTTCTGTTGGTTTTCAATTGTACATTTGTTCTGTTTTCATTGAGTTTAGATTGAGAAAAGAATGCTTCTGCTCCTGCAAAAATTCGGTTTTGCTGATAGCCAATGCCGATCTTTTCCTGAACCCGATATAAGGCATCCGTATATCTGCTCGTATAATCTCCTTCCGGTAATCGGGTGATTAATTTGGTGTGCTGTAGCCCAATGCCGGGGGCAATATGAGCAGAAACATAGAAATGTTTTGAAACAACCAGGGTGTAAGCATAGCCCAAATTTGCAATCAGTTGTAAGTTGCCGGAAAGTTGAGAATTATCGTTTGATGCCCCTTCTTTTTGGTTGTCGATGATATAATAGTCGTAAGAAAGTATCGGCATGAAACTCCCCGCACTTCTCAATTGTGCCTGGGTTTGGCTATGTATAGCCGGAATCGAATAGTTTGGGTTCAGTTTGATGCCTGTTGCTCCGTTGAATACAATCATTTTGAGATCAGGAAGTTGTATGTACTCATCTTTGCCCTCGACCCAGTTTGGTACAAGGTCTTTTGTATTATCGAGGTAAAACCCCTTGTAAAAACCAAGGTTTAGTTCTTGAAGTATTTTACCAGATGTGCTGATACCAAATGAAAAGCTTGATGTTTTTCCTTTTAGTTTGTCGTCATTATTACCTGGAATAAAACCTGGCGAAAATCCAACATTAAATGAAATAAAGCGGTAACTAAATCCGAGCTTTACGGGTAGTGACACATTTGGTCTGATATCAACATGGTAGTTTGCCCCGTCATCCTGAATAAAATATTCCATATCATTGTGAACCTTTAATTTTATATTGATCAAAGTGTCAAAGCTGACGATGAATGGTAAACTTGATTTTGTCTGAATCGTATCGTTTTTATTTTCTGCAAATAATTTGCATGTCAAAAGTAAAACAATAAATATTGTGCCTAATAATGCTCGTTTTTTCATTATTTATTTCTGATATAATTGATTATCAATAGTATAATTAGCTTCGTAATTTAGCTTCTGTTGGTAGTGATTGTCAATCGATTTTAATGCTTAAGTTAAAGTTCGCGCATGATTTTAACAATATGTATATATTTAGTAAGGAAAACTTTTCAGTGCATAATATCTAACAAATAAAGTTCTGTACCAATAATTTTTGGTAAATAGCAATCGTGGGTTGCGAAGTAATATCCGTGGAATAATATGGTACCACTTGAAGCCCAGCTTTTTAAAATGATCTTTCATCTGTTTTCTATACCCAAGATCATCTGCTGCAACTTGTATGGCGTCTCTCTGACAACGTGACCATGTGAATGGATCGATAATACGTGTTGAAAAACCATATCGGTGTAATTTGTCTTTTATAAGTTTATAATTCTGATAACGGCTTCGGGCATCCAATTGTGCAAATATTGGCAAAACAGCTCCATAGGCAGCTAAATAACCATACGATAACTGCTGCAACAACTGATCATTCAAAATGGCAACTTTTGTAAATTTTAAAAATAATATTGCCATCATAATGCCTAAGAGACTTATCAAATGAAGTAGGTATCCTATTTTGAGATATCGATAAATTTTATGACTGAGAATGTTCAAGGGATAAAAATGAAGGACCAAGATGCTTTTTAAATCTTGGTTAATTAAATATCCACTTTTACCCGATGCAGTTTTCACATTATTGCGTTGTTTCGTAAACAAAAGTAGTAAACGCTTGTGAATGTGCAAATTTTGAATTGCAGGTTAGTATTGAATTTCTCTCAATTTTTTGATTTTAGTCCCTACAAAAAGTTAACATTCAATTTTCCTGCTCGAAAAAGTATCACTTCTTCCAAAAGGATGCTGAAAGAATGACCACAACGGTATAAATTTCTAATCGGCCAAGGATCATGAAAAAAGCTAATACTAGCTTAGCCATATCGGGTAGATGAGCAAAATTAGAAACTGGTCCGATTGTGCCAAAGCCAGGTCCAATGCCACCCATGGCAGTTGCTATTCCACTTGTTGAGGTCACTATATCGACACCAATAATAATCAGAAAAACACTGCCCACAACGAACGCGAGCAGATACCAATAAATGTAGGCTATAACAGAATTACTATCAGAAGAGCTAACAGTTTTGTTATTTAGTTTTAAGACATAAATGGCATTCGGGTGTATCTGCGAACGAATATGATTTTGAATGGATTTCAGAGCCAAAAGATGTCGAGCCATTTTGATACCTCCTGAAGTAGAGCCCGTACTACCACCGGCAAAAAGTAAAATGAAAATTACAACCGATGCCGCTCCAGGCCATACCAAATAATCGTCAGATGCAAAACCTGTGCAGGTTACAATGCTGGAAACTTGAAAAAAGGCATCTCTAAACGACTTTTCCAGACTTCTGTCGGTTTTTAAAACAAGAAATACTGTTATAAATAGCGTCGAAACAAGAATGACTTTTAGATAAAATTGCAACTCTTCATTTTTTTTGACTTTCTCGAATTGGCGATGAAGTATGTAATAATGCATTATAAAATTTGTTCCGCCCAGAATCATAAAAACCGAAATAACATATTGTATATAAGGCGAATATGCAATGATACTTGTATTCTTTGGAGAAAAACCTCCAGTTGAAACTGTTCCAAAAGCATGGCAAACACTTTCGTATAAATTCATATTGCCCAGCATTAATAAAACGATCTCTGAAACGGTTAACAATACATAAATAATAAGTAACCTAAAACCTACAGATCTGATTTTTGGATGGATTTTTTCTCTTACTGAGGACTCAAGCGAAAAGATGCTATAATTATTAAGCTTTGCACCAGGCATAATTATAATCACCAACAAAATAATACCAATACCACCGATCCAATGTGTAAGGCTTCTCCAAAAAAGTAATGATTTGGGTAAAATCTCAATGTCAGTTAGAATAGAAGAACCTGTTGTTGTAAAACCTGAAACAGACTCAAACCATGCGTCAACAAGTGAAGGAATTTCTTGAGAGATTACAAAAGGTAATGCTCCAATTGTAGACATCAGAAACCATGCAATACTTACAGTGAGATAAGCTTCTTTTTTCTTAAATGGTGTCGGCTTAATATTTTTAATCTTCTGATTTAAAATAAGATGAGCAAAAAGATTTAATATTGCAGGTATAGCAAAAGGAAGTATTGCCTCACTATAATAAAAGGCAAGAATCAGGTTGGCAGTCAATGCTACAAAGAGAATGAGCGTCAGTCTGTCAAGTAACCGTAGTAAACCATCAAATTTCACGGCGCAAAAGTAGATTGGTTTGAGACTAGATTATTCTCCTTTCTCATTTTTTTTTTGAAGTTGCAAAAGATTATATCTCAGCGGTTTGAGAAATAAGAGGCATAAATTATGGAATATTGCATAAACAACAGTATATCAGGTTTTTAAAAAAACAATTCTTATTAATATTATCGCGTGCTCTCTGAAATACTTGTTGAAATGCAACAAACGATTGCGAAGAATATTAATTCCATACAATTGTTATAATTTTATGTTTTACCTATCCTTTTAATTGAAGTTGGAAGTGTTTTTCGATTCTTTATTTTATATTTTTTCTTTGCCGGATTGCTTCAAACACAACAATAGCTGCTGAAACAGAAACGTTAAGCGAATCAGCTATGCCTCTCATTTCAATTAATATGTTTTGATCTGAAGCCTTAAGCCAACGATCGGAAAGGCCGGATGACTCAGTTCCCATGACGATTGCTGATGGCTTTTGATAGTTTATCTGAAGGTAGTTGGTGCTGGCACTGAGTGCAGTACATAAAATGGAAATCTTTTTCTCCTTCAGATATTCAATAACTTCTTTGCTACTCGATGCAACCACTTGTTGTGAAAAAACACATCCTAAACTTGAGCGGATAGTGTTGGGATTATAAAGGTCGGTAAGAGGGTCACATACTATTACTGCATCAACACCTGCTGCATCGGTAGTTCGCAGAATAGCACCAAGATTTCCTGGTTTTTCAACAGCTTCAAGAACAACTATCAAAGGATTTAAGGGTAGCCTTAAATCTGAAAGGTGTAAGCTTTGTGGTTTACTTATAGCTAATAAACCATCTGATCCTTCGCGATATGCTATGTGCTCAAACACATCCTTGCTGACTTCTTCGATTGAGCAATTGGCATTTAGCTGGTATTCAATCTGTTGAAATGCGTTTCCTGATAATTCGTGGCATACAAATAATGTGTCGGCAATCAAACCAGCCTGAAGTGCTCTTTCGATCTCGCGCTTTCCTTCTATTAAAACCAAACCTTGTTTTCTGCGCTCGCTTCCTTTTTGAAGTTTAATGATATTTTTAATCTTCGGATTTGACCGGCTGCTAATCATGATTCTGAGGTTGATCTTACAGGGTTTCTATGTTGCTTATATAAACGATCCCTTTAGTTTGTTGGTCGTTTAAAATAAATTCAACAATGGATTGATTCTTGCCTAAAAATTCGGGCATATGGATGCCGGGTTTATGCAGTAATCCTGCATCAATCATTCGAAGAGCTGAAGTGGCTGCGTAACCCGTGGTGCGTGCCATTGAATGAATTCCTGTCGAAGGATCAGGCTGATCATAAAGATCAAAACTGATTTTCTTTGTGGCTCCTTCCGCATCTTGCCCTTCCGCAACAATTCTCATGACAGTAAGGTCAGCTTCTCCATCAGCAAGTTTCCACTGATCAAAAAGCATCGTTTTCGTAAATTCAAGTGGAATTACTTCGTTGCCATTCACCTTAATGGCCGACTCATCGAAAAAACCACTTTTTTTCAGCGATTTTATTAAATCAATATGACCTGGATATCTAAGTGTTTTTTCGGCCATAAAATCAGCTTCAAGCGTATAAACCAACGAGCGCAACCCATCACTATTGAAAGCTTCCAAAGTTCCAGGTAATTTAAAATCAATGAATTCCGAATCAGAGAGGGCTTCCTTAAAAACTATTTTTCCATTTTCGATCAAACGAGCAGGACGTGTATATTCTTCGATTACATCACTTGGCGAAAAAACAGCCTTATACTGCCAGGGAAGTTGGCGTACCACAGGCAATCCGCCAACATAGATAATCAAGGAAGTCATTTTTTTGAGTTGTGAAGCAGCAAATCCGCTCAAAAGATGGCTCATTCCCGGTGCAACTCCCATATCGCAAATTACACAACTGTTGTTTTCAACTGCGTATTCTGAAAGACTTAAGGGATCTTCAGGATAGAAAGCAATATCTACTATGGGCTTACCCAATTGAATCATGGCTTTTAACGTGCCGAACCCCATAAAGCCAGGAACGGCATTTATCAGATAATCATAGCCAGATGCTATCGAAATCCACGATTCTGTGTCTCTTAGATCGGATTCATAGGTGCGTATCGAAGTCCCTTTAAATCGTTCGAGGGCTTTCGGACTGATGTCAGCAATTCCAACCTCAAATTCATTGTTTCTAACTAGATCAAGTGCCATTGGTCGACCAATAAGGCCGGCTCCTAAAATGAAAACGCTCTTTTTTGCCATGATAATTGTTTTAAAAATCAAAAATACTCCTTTATTTCTTATGCTATTATATGATTCACGGATTTTGTAAAAACTACTTTAAAGTGAATACAATGAGTTAGATAACATCTGTTTTCTTTCTGGTTTGAGAGATAATTACTCCTGAAATCACGATTATCATTCCTGCCCATTGCCTGAAATCTGGTATGTCGGAAAGCAACAAGATGCTAAAAAACGCTGTAAAAACCGGTATAAGATTCGTGTAGATATTCGCTCTTGAGATACCGAGTTTTTTAACTGCAACGGTAAATAATACAAATGCCAGGGAGCTTGAAAAAGTGCCAAGGAATAAAATGGGAAGAAAGATATCTAAGCTGAATGAAGCGGCCATTAACGTGTCGGTTTCTTTGAATAATACTACCGGAATAAAATAGAAAATTCCAATGATATTTTGAATCCAAACGATTGTTAATGCATTGTATAGCAGGGTCAATTTTTTTAAAATGATTCCAAAAACGATGGCTGATGCCACAGCTCCGAAAAGATATGCTACACCAAGAGGATGTGCCGAAAGAGAAAAATCTTTGGTAATGAGCATGAGTAATACTCCCATGAAAGAAACAACAAGACCTCCGATGTTTAAAGGACTAAGCCTTTCTTTTAGTGCAATCCATGCAAAAACAGGTGTAAAGACCGGTATAGTTGCAATAATTACCGCACTTATTGTTGGCGAAACGAGTTGCAAACCATGACTTTCGCCCATGAAATAAAAAAACGGGTTAAAAAGAGCAGAGAGTAGAAAAAGTGGGATGTGCTTCTTTTTGATGGATTCTGCCCTTCCGGTGATTAAAAGAAGAAGGTAAAGAAAGATAGATGAAATTATCAAACGAAAAAACAGAATTGTTGCAGGTTCCAGATAATCAAATAGTTGCTTCATCCAAATGTAGGAAACTCCCCAAATGAACATTGCCGTCAATGCACTTAAATGTACGTACAATCCTTTATTTCCCATTTTCTTTTAAAATGCAAAAGTAGCCTTTTGTCTGCAGCTATTTTAAGCAAAATAGGTTGACTGTTTTAAGATTAATTTTGAGATTTGGACCTTACGCTCTTAAGTCAATAAATTACTCAACCCAGATCATGTTTTTTGAAATTCTTTTCGAAAAAAATGTAACTTTAACACAATTGATACGTCTTTAGTTGGAATCTTAAAATTATCATCGATGAAATCACAGAAATCATTTATGCCAACCATGGTAATCGTGCTGATTGTTATGGCGCAATTTATCAGTTCATGTTCTTTTGCCGATCCGCTAAGTATCAGAGGTAGTGGAAATAAGGTAACTGAAAAACGAGAAGTAAATAATTTTACAGGTCTGGATGTGAGTGGCGGATTTGAGGTGGTACTCACTCAAGGCACTCAGCATTCGTTAACCATCGAAGGTGATGACAACCTGATGTCAGAAATTATTACTGAAGTTAGGGGAGGCGAATTAAATATTTATACAAAAGGTAATGTATCTCCTTCAGTAAAAATGGTTGCACACATTACATTCGTGAATCTCGAAGATATTGATATCAGCGGCGCAGTGAAAGTGACAGCTACTAACAACTTAACATTTAACCGGCTTTCTATTGAAGGAAGTGGTGCCAGTAAAGTTGAATTTTTTGCTGAAATGAATACGCTCGAAGCTGATTTTAGTGGTGCATCAACAGTTACTCTTTCTGGTAAAGCGAATACTTTGACAGTTGGATGTTCCGGTGCATCAAAACTTTACATGGCTGATCTCCAATCTGAATCAGCCAGCCTCGAACTAAGTGGTGCAAGCTATGCCGAAGTTTGGGTAACCGAAAAATTAAGTATCGAAGCCAGTGGTGCATCTGATGTTCGTTATAAGGGAGAACCTAAAGATATCAATTCGGATACTTCCGGTGCTTCAAAAGTGCGTAAGCTGTAAGAAGATATTCTGATCTTCAATAATATATACAAGCGACATGAGGTGATTCATCTCATGTCGCTTTTAATTTTGAAAAATTTAACTATTCTTTTTGGATAAAGCTCGTTAGTGGGTGACGAACATTTTCAAAAGATGTCAGATGTACCTTAATAATTCCGACTTTTATTCCCGCCTCTATCAAAACCGGTATCTTATTAGAATCATTTGTAACCCAAACGTAAATATTTTCTCCTGCGTTAAACATCGTTCCGTTTTGTAGCAATGCGCTGAATTTTATACAATCAAAGGTGACACCTGAAGGGGTTTCAAGTATTTCATTCCCTTGAAAAACAATGGGCAAAACGATAATTTTAGTGTCAATCAACATGGGAATTTTGAGTGTATCATTTGTCTGTAGTCCGTTGAATTGAAGCGAACGTGTAAGGTATGTTGCTGTAAGAACATCAGTTACGTTGTTTTTTAAATCAACTGTATCATATTTTATTCCTTTGCCTGTCTCTTTGGTATAGAGATACCCTTTCTTAAGTTTATGGTCGAATTGATATAGATTGTAAACTTCATGACCTCCCTCAGTGGTGTTCCTTTTAAAAACAGCTGGTCGAAAAACATCGGTAGTGCTTTGAACTTCAAAAGTATCCCGAACCTTATACAGCCAGTCGAATCGCTTAAGCGAACTTCCAGTGCTGATAAAATTCCAAACAGGATACGTTGCACTGGAGTCTTTTTTAGCAAAAAAATCCACTTCACCGGCGTCAATCCACACAAATCCCCAATTATATGAGACGGTATAGTTGAGCTTTTCTCCATCGCCAAATGCCTCTTTTCCAATAGGTAAGTCGTTTTGGGAAAAGGCAGCTAAGGATAAGATGATGAAAATGAGGAGAAAATATTCTTTTATTAATAACACTTTGGGATTGATTCAGTTTATTATTTCAAAGTTTATCGAAATGTTTTTCGAACTGGAAAAGCATAAAAAGTAATTTGAATATCAGTTTTTATGCTGTTACACATATGTCCTGACTCCGAAAATGCTGCTGCCAATACGCACATTGGTTGATCCTTCCTCAATAGCAAGTAAATAATCTCCTGACATGCCCATCGAAATTTCTTTGAATTCAGCCTGCTGTTTAAAATAGTTTTCTTTCAGCCAATGAAAAATTTCTTTTAAATGCCGGAATTCTTTGCGAATTTGTTCACTATCATCGGTGTAGGTTGCCATACCCATTACACCACAGATACTGACAAAATCAAGATGTTCCTTATCAATTGCATCGAGCAGTTCGTTAGCTTCATCCAAATCAAGTCCAAATTTCGTTTCTTCTTCGGCTATATGAAATTGAAGTAAACAGTTAATCTTTCTATTAATTTTTTTGCCTTGCTTATGAATTTCACGCAGTAATTTCAAACTATCAACGGATTCAATCAATGTAACAAATGGTATTATATACTTTACCTTATTCGTTTGAAGATGTCCTATAAAATGCCATTCAATATCTGATGGCAGAACCTCTTGCTTATAGGTAATTTCCTGCACTTTGTTTTCTCCAAAATGAAGCTGACCAGCGTCATAAGCTTCCTGGAGTGCAGCGACAGGCATAGTTTTGGAAACAGCAACAAGCCTTACATTTGAAGGGATTTTTGTTCGAATATCTTTAAGATTTTCTTTAACTGACATTGGATGAGTTTTAATTTTTGCAGGTAGCCCCACCAAAATACAAAAGTAAGAAAATCGCAATAGATTCTGCTTTAACTAAAATGTGATTTTGCTGTATTCGGTTCGTTATCTTACTTTTGTCGTAATTTACACTTCATGAAACAATTATCGTTTGCTGTCTTTCGTCATCTGGCATTTTGGATGCTGTATTTTTTTCTATTTAGAATTCTTTTTCTTTTCTATTATTCAGGAATACTCAGAATGGAAGAAGTGCAATTAGATCAGATTTTTGCGGTTTTTTATCACGCGATGAAACTCGATCTCTCCACTGCAGCATACCTTTCTTTCGTCTCATTTATTTTTTTGCTGTTATTAAATGTTACGGGGAAGTCGGTTTTTAGACAAATAAATATATGGGTCGTTTCCATCTTTATTGGAGTTTATTCACTTACATGTAGTTCGGAAACAGGTCTTTACGCTGAATGGAAAACAAAACTCTCAGCCAAAGCATTGACTTATCTGAGTAACCCAATCGAAATTGTTCAAACAGTTTCTTTAAGTGAACTTCTCATATTGCTAGGCGTTTGGGGATTTACGACTTTTGCTGGAATTTGGATTTACCTTAAAGCTGTAACTCCTAAACAAAAGATTCAAACTGCATCTTTTCGTTCATTATGGTCAGTCGGCTGGTTGCTTCCAATTTTATTTTTTTTGATAAGAGGTGGCTTTTCTGCTATTCCTGTAAGCGTGAGTTCTGCTTATTTTAGTAAGCATTCCATCATGAATGCAGCAGCTGTTAACCCTCTTTACAATATCACTTTCAGTTTGTTAAATGCAGCAAAGCTGGAGAATGAAAATATTTTTGGCACAATGCCAGAGCAAGATGCTGTCGGAATTTTAAAGCAATTGCATGAGGTTAAGCACGATACAACAATTTATATTTTAAAGAATAATCGTCCTAATATTGTTGTCTTGCTGCTCGAAAGCTGGTCAGCCGATTTGATCGAGTCATTAGGTGGAGAACCAGGTATTACTCCATATTTTAGAGAACTTGAAAAAGAAGGGTTGTTATTTACACAGTTTTATGCCAATGCGAATCGTTCTCAACAAGCTATGAGTTCGTTATATGCCGGACTACCTGGTATTCCTGTTACGACGATTTCCGACCATCCTGATAAATATGCTGCTTTACCGTCACTTTCAAAAGATATGCAACTTGCAGGTTATCAGACGGCTTTTTATTTTGGTGGGCAACTGAATTACGGTAATATCCTTTCCTACCTCATGTCGAATGAGATAGATGTAATAATGGAAGGAAAAGATTTTCCTGGCGAGATGCCACGTGGCAGGTTAGGCGTTCACGACGGGCTCATGTTGCCCTATGTTGCTGGCGAACTTAACTCTCTGAAAGAACCCTTCTTTGCTACTATTTTCACTTTGAGTTCTCATTCTCCATACGATTTTCCAATGGAGCATCATATCCAATGGCCTCAGCTTGAAAAGGAATTTGTGAATGGAGGCTTTTATACAGATCAATCTTTAGCTGCATTTTTTGAAAAAGCAAGGCAGGAGAAATGGTTTGACAACACCTTGTTTCTTTTAATGGCTGACCATAGCAAAAACTCTTATCGCAACCATCCTCTTGAAAGCTTTGAATATCATAAGATTCCACTTCTTTTGTATGGTCCTGTACTAAATGATAGTTTATTTGGACAGACTTATGACAAAATTTGTGGTAATACTGATGTTCCGGCTACTTTGCTAAAGCAACTGAAACTACCATCTGACGCTTATTTCTGGAGCAAAAACTTATTCAACCCAACTTATACTCCTTTCGCTTACTTTGAGTTAAATGAAGGTCTCGGATGGAAACGCCCCGAAGGATATTTTGTTTGGGATAAGTTTGCTGATCGTTATTACCAGAAAAACCTGCCTTCTGAAAATGAGCAGCAGATTATAAAAGAAGGGAAGGCTTATTTACAAGTGCTCTATGGAGATTTTTTAAAGTATTGATTTACTGAAATCTAACAATTTGAAATTTATAAGGTTTCTGTGTTATCTGAAACTTCTGGTTCAGTTTTTTAACTAATACCCTTCCATTCACTATAAAACTGCTCAAGAAACCCGAGCATATATTGATGCCGTAATTGAGCTCTTTTTAAACCTGCAGATGTATTCATTTGATCCTTAAGCAGAAGGAGCTTTTCATAAAAATGATTGATTGTAGGAGCTTTACCTGACTGATAGGTGCTGTTTTCTGCTTTTTCTGTATCCAGTGATTCAGGATCATAGAAAGGTCTGCCTTTGTAGCCACCAAAACTAAAAGCTCTCGCAATGCCAATTGCACCAATAGAATCAAGGCGGTCGGCATCCTGAACTATTTGAAATTCAATAGTTTTATCACCATCAAATGAAGCTGACTTTCTGAAAGACATATGTTCAATGATGTACATTATATGATCATAATCTTCAAAATCAAGATTCTGGGTTTTCAAAAATTCCCCGATAATTTTTGGCCCAACCGATTCATCCCCATCATGAAATTTGGCGTCTCCAACATCATGCAAAAGGCTTGCAAGAGCTACTATGAGCTTATTGGCATGCAGTTCATGGGTAAGTTCCATCGCAGTGGTATAAACACGCTGAATATGCCACCAGTCGTGCCCGGCTTCAGCATCTTTAAGTGAAGATTGGACAAAAGCTCGTGTTTCTGCAATGATTTTTTCCATCGTTTTTTTCATGATTTGAGGTAGGTTAGAATTGGCTTTAGTATGATAGACCAGTTTCCTGTAACAGATAGATAGGATTCATTTTCAGGTGGTTTCCCAAAAAGAAGGTAGTTTTTCCAGATATGATCGATATACCAATCCGGCTCGTGTCCCCATCGGTTGTCTTTTGCTTTTCGATGAAGAAAAGTAGCATGATCAACCTCAACGAAAATTCGCTTGTCGAAATATTTTACGAGTGGTTGGTGCCAATAAATCATTAATCCTTCAGCAATTACGATATCATTTTCATTCTTTTCGGCAATGATGGCTCTCATAAAGCGTTCATGATCAATTGAATCAGGATGTTCCCAATCAACCCTGCCTTGTATAACGGGTATTTCATCAACAGGTTTTACGAAATCATCCTGACACAGTGTGATAACTTTGAAGTCGTGAAAATGCTCCCGTAGCTGTTTGGCAAGTGTTGTTTTGCCGGCAGTACTCACGCCTCCTATAGCAATGATCATAGCTTGTGGTTTGACAGTTTTATTCCTCTTCAGGATCTGGAACATATTGAAATGCACCAATATCGGAGGATGTCAGGCGAGAGACTCCGTTCAAATCAAATGGGATTTCGGCTGATATTTCCGGCTTGCCTTTACCAATTACAGGCGATAAAGTATCCGGTTCATAGTTAAATAGTGCATAATCCTTGAATAGTGGATCTTCGTTGAAATAGCTTGTTTCAAATGCACTATTTGATTTCCAGCTATCTGAAAGTTTAATAAAACAGTGATCAAAAAGATAAGTGGTATCAGCTCCGCCAACAAGTTCCCTTTCCAACTCATCTTCGTTTGAACCATAGATGATGCTGTTAGAAAAATCAAGATTAATAGGTATGGGAATAGGTTTGTCAAGTGAATCAAGGAGAAAGTTGTTGAAGAACAGTGAAGGAGTGTTTCTAACACTATAGTTCCATTGGTTAGCTAATGTACAGTGCCTGAATCGATAAGCGCCGCCAGCGGTAAAGGCAGCGGCATAACTTCCACAATTAGCGATAACAACATTCGTAGCGTCAATCGCAAAAAGCCGGCTGAATATTCCAAAACCACTATGATTTTCGATCACAGTATTGCTTATGCTCAACTGATTGGAGGTGGCTCGTAGAAAAGATTCAACTTGTATACCTATGTAGCCATTTCGAATAATTGCATGCTCTATTTCATGATTAAAACCTGATCTTCCTTCCATAAGCCAAATACGGTCCCATTGCCCTGGTAAGTCTTTGTACTCTTGATCAAGCCGGTCGCCTTGGAATGTAACAGGATTTTCAAGCGTTCCTTGCACTTTTAAAACCCCATCAACATAAGCCCACAAACCGGATTTATCATGAAAATGAACCTTTGTTCCGGCTTCAATAATAAGGGTGCCATAGGAATTGATAAGTGCATAACCATAAACTACATATGGCTTTTCAGATGTCCAATAAACTGTTTCATTGCTGTCGGCAACAATGCGAAATTTAGGGAAGTTCCCAACTACTTGATCAGCAATTATGTAGTTGGCATCCTGACCCCATGCAACGAGTTTAACTTTTTGTTGATTGCCATTTGTCAGAAAAATCAAATCATCTTCAACAACGTATGGATTGCTCTCATCACGCGGATCAATTGTGGCTTTAACAAGAATAAAGACACTATCCTTCGCGGCAACTTCGATATTGTTGATATTCAATCCGGAAACACCATCAACATTCACCCGAAAAACAGAAGCTTCTGCAAGGCCAAGTTGTATGTTGCTGATATTGATGCGCTTATTGCTTGAATTATAAACCATCAATCGTTTTGTTACCGTACCAATACTGGTAAAAACAGTGTCAAATACAACAGAATCTGTCGAAAACGACAAGGTGATATTGGAGTCATTGCTTATAAGATCGTCCTTTCGGCAAGAAATTGTAGCAATAAGTGCAATAAACGGCAAAAGACGGAAAAATAAAAAGCTTTTTTTCATCATGTGAATGGTGGGTGACAGACTTTTTAGGGCTGCAAAGTTAAACAACTATTGATAAGCGTAGAATATTCTGTTTTATTGTATTTTTGCTTTATAAACAATCCGATAAATGAATAAAATTGGCTCCGCTTCAACTCTGAAACTTTTCAGCATAATCTTCATTTTTACACTTTTCGTCTCATCAGGTATAAGTGCTCAACAAGTCGCCGGAAATCCTCCCGCCGAAAGCCGATGGGTATTTGGTGGTGATTTTGGCCTGGGATTTTCTTCATATGGATCAAATATTCTCATTTCCCCACAGGTTGGTTACAAGTTGACTCCAGCATGGGAGGCAGGTGTGCGATTGACATACAATTATTATAGCTATAAAGACCGGCTTGTTAAATTTTCTTCCAATAATTATGGCGGAGGTTTATATACTTCTTATGTGATTTTCAAAGGGTTGTTTGTGCATCTTGAAAATGAACTGCTTAGCTATCAGAGGGCTACTATAACATCAGGATCAGTTGTTGACAAAGAGAGAATTGCTGTACACTCTGTCTTTATAGGTGGAGGTTATCGACAATATTTTTCATCCAATAGCTATGCAAGCATCATGATTTTGTATAATCTCAACGAAACCCTTAATTCACCCTACGAGAATCCGATGTTCCGAATTGGATTCGGTTTTGGCTTGTAGAAAAAGTCTTAAAAAATTTTAGAAGATTTTCTTTCCGCCATCGCTTGTTTCAGCAACATAAAAAGCAGGCGTTAATCCCGTTTTCATGCGGTAATTTTTGCCAACTAGTTCTAAGAATGACCTTAAGAAAAGATTTTACCTTTTTAGAGGAATTGTAAAAAACATCAACAACATAATTAACCCATTACTTGTCAATAGGTT
>CAYXCZ010000023.1:0-71717 GCA_964463695.1 uncultured Lentimicrobiaceae bacterium
CCTTCATCTTATCTCTCGTTCACCGCGATTGGGAGTGCAAAAGTAATACCTTTTTCTTATCCTCCAAATGTTTTTGAGAAAAAAAATAAACTATTTTTTAAGTCTCTCATTACTAATTAGATAAAAATGAAAAAAAATAATCATTTCTACTTGATTGGTTGCTTTTGTAATAAAACTGACCGAAATACTTTCAGTTTAATAAGGTCTGCTGCCAATTGTTAAACCACTAATCAGAGAACTTTTTTCTTTTGGGAAGGCAAAGATAACACTTTAAGGTATTGAAAACACTTTAAAAGAAGTTTTTTTACTGCCATATTCAGAAAAATATCCAAATTGAAACTGTTTTCAAGGGTTTTATATAGGCTACTTCCTCAGGTTTAATTATTCCCCGTCGATTTAACAGTTGAAATATGCAACTTAACCACAATTTGGAAATGATATAGAACACATTATTTGATCTCTGAAACAAACCACGTTTCCTTTTCATGCTCAAAAAGCGATCACATATAAGCCTCTTCTTGTTTTGTTTGTCATTGCATCTATTCCCATTTCAGTGTATATATATTAGATCATACTATGATCAACAAGAAAAGGCTATTTTATCAAAAAAAATCCACCAACTATTATTATGATGATGAACCGATCATTATCATACAATCTCAGAACTGTTGCTAAGTAATAGTTGCTAATCTATTATAGCATGCTTTTACCAGAATTGAATAAAAAAATCCGGTTTAGCAGTGCCAAACCGGATTTGAAATGTCAGATATTCAAATTATTTTACATATTTGAAATCATTACCCAAATATTTCGCATTTGAGCCAAGCATTTCTTCAATACGTAATAATTGATTGTATTTTGCAATTCTGTCGGTACGACTTGCAGATCCGGTTTTTATAAGACCTGTATTAAGAGCGACAGCAAGATCTGCAATGGTAGTATCTTCGGTTTCGCCTGAACGATGACTCATAACAGCAGTGTAACTGTTGCGATAAGCCATATTAACCGCATTGATTGTTTCGGTTAAAGAACCAATTTGGTTTACTTTAACTAAAATGGAATTGGCGATTCCTTTTTCGATACCCATTCCCAGGCGATTTACATTTGTTACAAATAAATCATCTCCAACAAGTTGTATTTTATTCCCCATTGTTTCGGTCATCAACTTCCAACCCGTCCAATCATCTTCTGCCATGCCGTCTTCAATGGAAATGATAGGATATTTATTAACCCAATTATTCCAATAATCAACCATTTGAGCAGGTGTGAGCTTGTCGCCTGTTGATTTATGCAAATGATAAACATTTTCTTCTGGCAAATAATATTCAGATGAAGCAGGATCAAGAGAGATATAAATATCCTTTCCAGGAACGTAGCCTGCCTTTTCGATAGCTTGAAGAATCACTTGTACGGCTTCTTCGTTGGATTTAAGATTTGGTGCAAAACCGCCTTCATCACCAACATTTGTAGAATAACCTGCTTTTTTCAAAACCGATTTAAGGTGATGAAACACTTCAGCACCCATTCTGATAGCCTGGCTAAATGTTTCAGCTCCAACAGGCATAATCATAAACTCCTGAAAATCGATACTATTGTCAGCATGCGATCCACCGTTTATGATATTCATCATTGGAATCGGGAGTGTATTAGCACCAACGCCTCCAATATAGCGATACAAAGGTTGATTTGTTTCCTGAGCGGCTGCATGAGCAACTGCAAGTGAAACACCTAAAATTGCATTTGCACCCAGCTTTGATTTATTTGGTGTACCATCCAGTTCCAACATTTTGCTATCGATGTCGGCCTGATCTGTAATAAAATAACCATGCAACTCATCTGCAATGATATTGTTTACATTTTGAACAGCTTGTAAAACGCCTTTTCCAAGATAAACATTTTTATCACCATCACGCAATTCTACAGCTTCGTGTACGCCGGTTGAAGCGCCAGATGGTACGGCAGCTCTACCCATTACACCATTTTCGGTAATAACATCCACCTCAACAGTAGGATTACCACGTGAATCCAGAATTTGTCTGGCATGAATGTTCACAATGTGACTCATAATTGAATATTTTTAAGTTAAAAGTTTTGTACAAAGTTAATCAAAGAGATTAAAAAAAAGGATAATGAACCTTAATTCATTATCCTTTTCGGGTGCAAACGGTTGCTAGAACCGAATGAAATATGAATCTATTCTTTAGTGTCTTCTACTGCTTCAGCTGGTGGAGCAACTGGTTGTGCAGTGGCTGCTTCAACCGGTGCAGTTGCTGTCTTTTTAGCAGCTCCGCGTCGAGTTGTTTTAGCCTTTTTCTGTGATTTTTTACCTAGTAGATTTTCATTAAAGTCGACCAGTTCCATCAAGCACATTTCCGCATTGTCACCCAAACGATTTCCAAGCTTAATGATACGAGTGTACCCACCCGGGCGATCGGCTACTTTAGGAGCTATTTCACGGAATAATACCGTTGCAGCTTCTTTATTCTGAAGAATACGAAAAGCCATTCTTCGAGAGTGTGTAGTATCATCCTTTGATCGGGTAATCATTGGTTCAACCAGAGGCCTAAGGGCTTTGGCTTTTGCCAGTGTTGTTGTAATTCTTTTGTGGAGAATGAGCGACGCAGCCATATTTGCAAGCATTGCATCGCGGTGAGCACTGGGACGGCCAAGATGATTTATTTTCCTATTGTGTCTCATTCCGTTTATTCCTTTTCTAATTTGTATTTACTAATATTCATTCCGAACTCAAGGCCTTTGCTTTTAACCAATTCTTCCAGCTCTGTGAGTGATTTCTTTCCAAAGTTGCGGAACTTCAATAAATCATTTTTATTGAAAGCTACCAAATCTCCTAAAGCTTCAACATCAGCAGCCTTAAGGCAGTTAAGAGCTCTAACAGATAAGTCCATATCAACCAATTTAGTTTTCAATAACTGACGAATGTGCAATGAGTTCTCATCAAATTCTTCAGTCACTGATTTTTCTTCCGTATCAACAGTAATTTTCTCATCAGAAAAAAGCATAAAGTGCATGATCAGAATCTTTGCAGCTTCTTTCAATGCGTCCTTAGGATGAATTGATCCATCAGTGTTAACCTCGAGTAATAACCGTTCGTAGTCGGTTTTTTGTTCAACACGGAAGTTTTCGATATGATAGGTTACATTTTTGATTGGGGTATGAATCGAATCAATGGCAATGGTACCTATTGGTGCATTTGCGACTTTATTTTCTTCCGCAGGAACATAACCTCTACCTTTATTGATAGTTAATTCAATACTCATCTTAACCGATGGATCCATATTACATATGACCTGTTCGGTATTAAGTACTTGAAAAACTGATAGAAACTTGTTGATATCTCCGGCTTTGAATTGTTCTTGTTCGCCTATGACAATGTTTACTCTTTCGGATGTTTCCGAAGCGATTTGTTGTTTGAACCGAATCTTTTTGAGATTCAGAACAATTTCTGCAACATCTTCGACAACACCTTCGATAGCAGAGAACTCATGTAAAACGCCTTCTATTCTGACAGATGTAATTGCAAAACCTTCGAGAGATGAAAGCAAAATCCGGCGAAGCGAGTTACCAATTGTGATGCCGAAACCAGGCTCAAGAGGTCTGAACTCAAAGACGCCTTTAAAGCTGTCTGATTCAACCAGGATAACCTTTTCGGGCTTTTGAAACGCTAATATTGCCATACTTTTGTTTGAGTGTTAGATAGAAAAAATGCTATCGGTTTATTAATCAAATCTTATTTAGAGTACAACTCAACGATAAGCTGTTCCTTGATAGTTTCAGGAATATCTTCTCTATTTGGGTAACTCATGAATTTGCCGGCGAGTTTTTCACCATCCCATTCAAGCCAAGGAAAGCGATTGCTATGTCCTTGAACGGCATTAATGATAACTTCTAAGCTTTTGGAGCGTTCGCGCACTGCAACGATGTCGCCTTCTTTAACCAAATAAGAAGGAATGTTTACAACACTACCATTTACGGTAATATGGCGATGTCCAACCAGCTGACGGGCACCACTGCGTGAAGGGGAAATTCCCAGACGATATACGACGTTATCAAGACGTGATTCTATAAGCTGAAGTAAAACCTCACCGGTAATTCCTTTTTTATGTACAGCTCTGTCGAATAAAATCCTGAACTGGCGTTCAAGAATACCATAGGTATATTTTGCTTTTTGTTTTTCCTGCAACTGCACTCCGTACTCAGATTGTTTCTTTCTGCGTTTAGAGCTGCCGTGTTGACCTGGAGGATAATTTTTCTTTTCGAAAGAACGATCGGGGCCGAAAATCGGTTCACCGAATTTTCTTGCTATTTTTGATTTTGGACCAATGTACCTTGCCATAATGTTAATTTTTTTGGATTAGACAGTTCAATTACACTCTTCTTCTTTTGGGTGGGCGACAACCATTGTGTGGCAATGGTGTAACGTCATTAATTTCGGTCACCTCAATTCCGGATGAGTGTATGGAACGGATGGCGGATTCGCGACCAGCGCCAGGTCCTTTTACAAACACTTTAACTTTTCTAAGTCCCAGGTCATAGGCGGTCTTGGAGCACTCTTCAGCAGCCATTTGCGCAGCATATGGAGTGTTTTTCTTCGAACCTCTAAAACCCATTTTTCCAGCAGAAGCCCAGGAAATAACCTGCCCGCTGTTGTTTGTCAAAGAAATAATGATATTGTTAAAGGAGGCCTTAATGTAGGCTTTTCCTACGGCTTCCACCTTAACAATACGTTTCTTTACTACTCTTGTAGTTTTTGCCATAATGTTAGTTAATTTCTAAACTGTTTGATATGATCCGAATGCTACTTGGTAGCTTTCTTCTTATTTGCAACTGTTTTCTTACGACCTTTTCTGGTACGAGCATTATTTTTGGTGCTTTGTCCGCGTAAAGGTAATCCAAGACGGTGACGGATACCGCGATAACATCCGATGTCCATCAATCGTTTGATATTGATCTGCACTTCACTGCGTAACTCTCCTTCAACTTTGAAGCTGGCAGAAATAACTGTACGAACATTGTTTTGTTCATCATCATTCCAGTCCTGAACTTTCTTATTGAAGTCGACACCTGCTTCTGTGAGAATTTTCTTTGAAGCACTTCTACCAATACCGTAAATATAAGTGAGCGCAATTTCACCCCGTTTGTTGTTTGGGATATCTACACCAGCGATCCTAGCCATAGTTTTCTATTTTTTAATATTGAAGCTTATCCTTGTCTTTGTTTGAACTTTGGGTTCTTTTTGTTGATCACATACAATCTGCCTTTACGGCGGACGATTTTACATTCGTCTGATCTTTTCTTAATTGATGCTCTTACTTTCATTTTATTTTATTTTGCTGGGAACTTTTAACCATTCCCTTTCGTTAATGATAAGAATTTCACTATTTGTACCTGAATGTTATACGGCCTTTGGTTAAATCATAGGGCGAAAGTTCAAGCTTTACGCGATCTCCCGGAAGGATTTTTATGTAGTGCATCCTCATCTTCCCGGAAATGTGCGCTATCAAGGTGTGACCGTTTTCAAGTTCAACCCTGAACATTGCGTTTCCGAGCGACTCAATTACTGTACCATCTTGTTCAATTGACAACTGTTTTGCCATATCTGTTAACCATTCATGTTATTTAATACTGATTCTATTTCTTCAAAACTGGATAAAATATCTGCTTTACCTTGTTTGATAGCTAAGGTGTGTTCAAAATGTGCTGAAGGCAGTCTGTCGTTTGTACGAATTGTCCATCCATCAGCTTCCTGAGTGACACCTCTGCCACCAAGGTTAATCATCGGCTCAATTGCAATTACCATTCCTTCTCTTAATCTTATACCATTTCCACGCTTTCCGTAATTTGGCACCTCAGGTTTCTCATGCAACTTTTTTCCAACACCATGTCCAACCAATTCACGTACAACACCATAACCAAAAGGTTCTACATGCGACTGGATAGCAAACCCAATGTCTCCTATTCGGTTTCCATCGATAGCCTGCTCGATACCTTTATATAATGCTTCCTTTGTTGAACGCATTAAATGCAGTACCGCTTCCGACACTTTGCCTACAGCAAAGGTGTATGCTGAATCTCCATAGAAACCATTCTTAAGAACCCCGCAATCAATCGAGACAATGTCTCCATCTTTTAAGGTTTGTTTACCTGGTATTCCATGTACAACTTGTTCATTCACCGAGATACATAATGTTCCGGGAAAACCACCATATCCTTTAAAACCTGGAATGGCCTCGTGATCCCTTATAAAAGCCTCAGCAATCTGATCAAGAAAAGCTGTTTGAACACCTGGCTTTAAATGTTTTGCAACTTCCGCCAATGTTTTACCAACAAGCAAAGAACTTTCACGTTGTAATTCTATCTCTTCGTCTGTTTTGAAGTAGATCATTTCAGTTTTTCTTCTTAACCCATGTTCATGGCAGGACCACGACCTTTAATTCTGCCCGACTTGGTTAAACCATCATAATGACGCATCAATAGATAACTTTCAATTTGTTGAAGTGTATCCAATGCCACTCCCACTAAAATTAAAAGCGAGGTTCCTCCATAAAATGTAGCAAAAGCATTACTTACACCCATTTGCCCAACAAGTGCTGGCATAATTGCAACAAATGCAAGGAAGAATGATCCTGGTAGCGTAATTCTTGAAAGTATGTTATCAAGATAATCAGCTGTTTTCTTTCCTGGTTTTACACCTGGAATGAATCCACCATTTTTCTTCATATCTTCAGCCATCTGATTTGGATTGATGGTTATAGCTGTATAGAAATACGTGAACAACACAATCAGGACAAAAAATACAAAATTGTACCAAAATCCATTGATATTCGTAAAGGCAGCTGCAATTCCACTTAAACTTTCAGAAGAAGTGAAACCTACAAGTGTAACAGGTAAAAACATAATCGCCTGAGCAAAAATGATTGGCATAACACCAGCTGCGTTAACTTTGATTGGAATATACTGTCTTACACCACCATATTGACGGTTACCAACAATACGTTTTGCATATTGCACAGGCACACGTCTGGTTCCCTGCACCAACAATATTGTCAGTAATATGACAAATACCAACACAGCCAACTCAACCACGAAGAATACAAGCCCTCCACCCTTTTGCTCCAATCTTGAGAAAAACTCAGCAAATAATGCAAAAGGTAATTGTGCGATAATACCAATCATGATTATGAGGGAAATTCCATTTCCAATACCTTTGTCGGTGATACGCTCGCCCATCCACATAACGAATAAAGTTCCAGCAATTAAAATGATCGTGTTTGAGACCCAAAAAAATGCTGAAGGATGCGTTATAGAAGGATCAAAAGGAGCGATAGCTTCATTTGGTAGTTGAGAAATCAAATTTGCAATATAACCCGGAGCTTGAAGTGCCACAATAGCAACTGTCAGATATCGGGTAATCTGGTTAATTTTACGGCGTCCACTCTCTCCTTCACGCTGCAACCGCTGGAAATACGGTATAGCCATTCCCAACAACTGAATTACGATAGAAGCAGAGATATAGGGCATGATTCCCAATGCGAAAATTGAAGCATTTGAAAATGCTCCACCTGAAAACATGTTCAACAAACCAAGCAGTCCGCTACTTGTCTGTGATTGCAAGTTTGCAAGCATATTAGGATCAACACCAGGCAACACCACATAAGAACCCAAACGATAAACTAAAATTATCATTAGAGTGTAGAGGATTCGCTTACGTAATTCCTCTATTTTATTGATGTTACGTAAAGTTTCAATTAGCTTTTTCATTCAGGTTAGATTTTAACAGTGTTACCACCTGCTGCTTCAATGGCACTAACCGCTGTTGCAGAAAATCCGTGAGCATGAATTTCAACCTTTGATTTCAATTCTCCTTTGCCAAGGATCTTTACTAAATCATTCTTTGAAGCCAGCCCATGCTGTCTCAGTGTTTCAAAATCTATAACAGCAAGAGAATGGGCGTCAATAAGTCCCTGAATAGTTTCAAGGTTTATTCCTCTGTATTCTTTACGGTTAATATTTTTGAATCCAAATTTAGGTACGCGTCTTACGAGAGGCATCTGACCACCTTCGAATCCGAGCTTCTTTGAAGTACCTGAACGCTGTCCGGCACCTTTATGACCACGGGTAGATGTGCCTCCGTGGCCAGAACCCTGACCACGTCCGATACGTTTATCACGTTTTACTGATCCTTTGGCAGGTTTTAGATTACTTAAATCCATTTTAGTCTATTTTAGCTTTATTACTAAATTTCTACAATTCTTCGATTTTCAGCAAGTGTTTGACTGCATCAACCATACCTGCTATTGAGGGGCTCATTTCAACCTCTAAAGAGTGATTGAGCCGTTTAAAACCCAATGCCGCAAGTGTATCTTTTTGACGTTTTGATCTGCCAATACCGCTTTTTATCTGTGTAATTTTTACTTTCTTCATTGCTGATATCCTTATCCGTTGAATACTGTATCTAGTTCAACACCACGAACCTGAGAAATAGTGTATGCATCACGCATCTTTGATAATGCGTCAAACGTAGCTTTAACCACAGAGTGCGGATTTGATGAACCTTTTGACTTTGCCAAAACGTCACGAATACCAACACTCTCAAGAACGGCACGCATAGCACCACCGGCAATAACCCCTGTTCCGTGAGAAGCAGGTTTTAAAAACACAAGTGCTCCACTGTACTTTCCATATTGTTCATGAGGTATGGTGCCTTTACGAACCGGAACTTTGATGAGATTCTTTTTGGCATCATCAACACCCTTAGCAATTGCTGCTGTTACTTCCTTAGCTTTTCCCAAGCCGTAACCAACAACACCATTTTCATTACCAACTACAACAATCGCAGAGAAGCTGAAAGTGCGTCCGCCCTTTGTTACTTTGGTAACACGTTGGATGCTGACCAACCGATCTTTGAACTCGATTTCGCTGGATTTTACTCTTTTTACGTTTACTTCTGACATAGTTTATTAGAATTTTAATCCTCCTTCGCGCGCAGCTTCAGCTAACGACTTAACTCTTCCGTGATATAAGTAACCGTTACGGTCGAACACAACTGTTTCGATTCCGGCAGCTTTTGCTTTTTCAGCAACCAGCACACCCACGAGTTTGGCTTGTTCAACTTTAGTTACTTTTTTTTCTTCAATTCCTTTTTCGGCTGATGAAGCGGCAACAATTGTTTTACCTGCTTTATCATCAATTAGTTGAGCGTATATTTGCTTGTTGCTTCTGAAAACGGTCAGACGTGGACGCTCGGCTGTGCCGGAAACGATACCTCTGATACGCTTCTTAATACTGACTCTTCTAAGACTCTTTTTATTACTGATTGACATTTTTTCTGGTATTTAAGCCTGACTAACAAGCATGTTTCAATGATTATTTACCTTTACCTGCAGTTTTTCCAGCTTTGCGTCTCAGTATCTCGTTCTGGAACTTGATACCCTTGCCTTTGTATGGCTCTGGTTTACGTAGTGAACGGATTTTTGCTGCTACTTGCCCTAACAGTTGTCTATCTGTACAAGACATTCTGATAATAGGGTTTTTACCTCTTTCCGTTACTGTTTCAATTTTGATTTCTTCTGGAATTTCGAAGAAGATGTTGTGTGAAAATCCTAAGGCAAGCTCAAGAAGTTGACCTTTTGCGTCAGCTTTATAACCTACACCAACCAACTCCTGAACCGTATTAAATCCTTCAGAAACTCCCTTAACCATATTATTGATCAAGGCACGATACAAACCATGTTTGGCTTTGTGATCTTTTTCATCGGAAGCACGTTCCAAAACCACTTCATTATTCTCAACTTTCAATGAAACAGATTCATCAATTTGTTGTTTCAATACACCCAATTTCCCTTTCACGGTGACAATATGGTCGTCTGACACGCTCACTTCAACACCTGAGGGGAGGCTAATGGGAAGTTTTCCTATTCTTGACATGAATGTAATCTCCTTTTATTAACTGATGTAACACAAAACTTCACCACCTACATTCAGCCTTCGGGCTTCCTTGTCAGTCATAATTCCACTGGAGGTGGAGATAATTGCAATTCCAAGTCCGTTGAGAACGCGAGGTAAACCTTCTGCGTGCACATATTTTCTAAGACCTGGACGTGACACGCGTTCGAGGCGTGTCATAGCCGGCATTTTCGTTGCCGGGTGATATTTGAGTGCAACTTTGATAGTTCCCTGTTTGTCGTCATCTTCAAATTTATAGTTGAGGATATACCCTTTTTCAAACAAGATTTTCGTGATTGCCTTTTTTACATTAGAGGCAGGCACTTCAACCACCCTATGCTTAGCCATAACTCCATTTCTGAGTCTGGTCAAATAATCTGCGATTGGATCCGTATTCATTCTTTGCTGCTGTATTTAAATTACCAACTTGCTTTTTTCACACCAGGAATCAATCCTTTAAGTGCCATTTCCCTGAAATTGATACGGGAAACACCAAACTGCCGCATATAGCCTTTTGGGCGGCCTGTAAGCTGGCAACGATTGTGCAAGCGAACAGGAGAAGCATTTTTTGGGATACGCTGTAATGCTTCATAGTCACCAGCTTCTTTCAAAGCGGCGCGTTTGGCTGCATATTTTTCAACCATTTTCTGTCTCTTACGCTCACGCGCTTTCATTGACTCTTTTGCCATGCTCTATGCTTTTTTTTGATTCTTAAATGGAAGGCCAAATTCTTTCAGCAATGCCATTGCTTCATGATCTGTGTTAGCAGTAGTCACAAAAGTAATGTCCATTCCGTTCATTTTGTTTACTTTATCAATATCGATTTCAGGGAAGATAATTTGCTCTGTAATTCCAAAACTGTAATTACCTCTACCATCGAAACCTTTGTCATTGATACCCCTAAAGTCACGAACGCGGGGTAGGGCAACTGCGACGAGTCTTTCGAGAAACTCGTACATCTTCTCACCCCTCAAGGTGACACGCACTCCGATAGGGCTGCCTTTACGAAGTTTGAAGTTAGAAACGTCCTTCTTAGAAACAGTGGCAACTGCCTTTTGTCCTGAGATATTTGACATTTCTTCAATTCCGTAGTCGATTAACTTCTTATCGGTAAGTGCTGCACCAATGCCCTGGTTCAAAGAAATCTTCACCAGGCGTGGAACCTGCATAACAGTTTTATAATTAAACTGTTCCATGAGAGCAGGCACGATTTCACTGCTGTACTGTGCTTGTAATCTGGGTTTGTAGCTCATTATTTAATAACCTCCCCTGTCTTTTTTGAATAGCGGATTGATTTTCCTGATTTTTCATCTGTTTTTCGTCCGATGCGGGTTGCCTTTCCTTTACCATCAACAATCTTGAGGTTAGAAATATGTATTCCTGCTTCTTTCTGAACGATACCACCTTTTGGATTTTCAGTATTTGGGCGGGAATGTTTTGAAACAAAATTGACACCTTCAACGATGGCAGATTGTTTTTCAACATTAACACTCATCACCTTACCTTTTTCACTTTTGTGGTCACCGGCAATAACGATAACGTTATCTCCTTTTTTTATATGCAACTTGGTCATAATCTTCAGCAATTATTTATAATACTTCTGGTGCCAATGAAACAATTTTCATGAATTGTTTTTCCCTCAACTCTCTGGCAACTGGTCCAAAGATACGAGTGCCAATCATTTCGCCTGCATTATTGAGAAGAACAACAGCATTATCATCAAATCTGATATATGATCCATCGTTTCTGCGAGCTTCTTTCTTGGTACGAACAACCACTGCTTTCACAACGGCACCTTTTTTTACTGTTCCACTGGGGAGGGCACTCTTAATACTTACAACAATTTTGTCGCCAATACGGGCGTAACGTTTTCCACTACCTCCCAGTACTCTGATGCAGAGAACTTCCTTGGCTCCGCTGTTGTCAGCGACTGCACATCTTGATTCTTGTTGTATCATTTTATTTAGCCCTTTCGATTATTTCAACCATTCTCCAACATTTGTTCTTGCTCATAGGACGAACCTCCATGATGCGTACTGTATCACCTACATTGCACTCATTGTTTTCATCATGAGCCATAAACCGGCTTGTTTTCTTTACAAACTTGCCGTAGATGGGGTGCTTCACACGGCGCTCGATTTCAACGGTAACAGATTTATCCATCTTGTTACTGGTCACCAGGCCGGTTCTTTCTTTTCTTAAATTCCTTGTTTCCATCTTCTTACAAGTGATTATTGTTTATTAGTAGCTTCTTCCGACTGACGTTTCTTCATCTCGGTCAAGATACGCGCAATTGTTCTGCGATATGTCTTGATTTTATTTGGGTTTTCGAGTGGAGAAACCGCGTGGTTCAATTTGAGGCGCACCAATTGCTTCTTTTCCTCTTCGAGCCTTTCCTTCAGGTCAGCTGTGCTTAACTCTTTGATTACTTCTTGTTTCATAGCGGTTATTAGTTTGCTTCAACGTAATCTCTACTGACTACAAATTTTGTTAGGATTGGGAGCTTTTGAGCAGCCAGGCGTAAAGCTTCGCGGGCTACGTCCAAAGGGACGCCCTCAGCTTCAAACAGTATACGACCCGGGGTTACAGGAGCAACGAAATACTCAGGAGCACCTTTACCTTTACCCATACGTACTTCGGCGGGTTTCTTTGTGACAGGCTTGTCAGGAAAAATCCTGATCCATATTTGTCCTTCACGTTTCATGTGACGTGTAACTGCCTGACGGGCGGCCTCAATCTGACGACCTGTAAGCCAGGCATTTTCCAGTGCTTTGATGCCGAATGTACCGAACGCAAGCTGATGTCCGCGTCCTGCGAGCCCTTTCATCCTGCCTTTCTGGTGTCTTCTGAACTTAGTCTTTTTTGGCTGTAACATTGTTACTGGATATTAATTTGAATAATTGTTATTTACGTCTTCCTCTTTGGCGTGGTGCAGCACCACCCTGAGCTTTTGGAGCCATAGGTTTTTTCACATTACCACCTACAGTGCTTGGAACAAGTTCTGGTCTGCCATAGATCTCTCCCTTGCAAATCCAAACCTTTATACCAATCCTGCCATAAGTTGTGTGAGCCTCTACCAATGCATAGTCGATGTCAGCACGCAATGTGTGCAATGGAATACGACCTTCCTTATACGACTCACGACGAGCCATTTCAGCGCCGCCAACACGTCCAGAAATCATAACCTTGATACCTTCAGCGCCAATACGCATACTGGAAGTAATGGCAGTTTTGATCGCACGACGGAAAGAAATACGGCCTTCAATCTGCTTAGCTATAGTAGCTGCAACGATAAAAGCATCTAACTCAGGGCGTTTAATTTCACTGATGTTGATTTGAACTTCTTTGCCGGTAAGTTTTTTCAACTCTTCTTTAAGTTTATCTACTTCCTGACCACCTTTACCAATGATCATACCCGGACGTGCTGTAGAAATAGTTACAGTAACAAGTTTCAGAGAGCGTTCAATGGATATCTTTGAAATACCAGCTTTACCCAAACGAGCATTGAGGTACTTGCGAATTTGGTCATCTTCAACCAGCTTAGCAGAAAAATCTCTTCCACCATACCAATTGGAATCCCATCCTTTGATGATTCCTAACCTAAGTCCTATTGGATTCGTTTTTTGTCCCATTCAAAATATTGCTTAAAGGATTGTCTAATTTTTTTTATTCTGCTGACGTTCTGCTGTCAAGTACTAAAGTGACATGATTCGAACGCTTGCGAATACGATGTGCACGACCTTGCGGTGCAGGCAGTACGCGTTTCAGCATAGTTCCTCCGTCAACAAAAACTTCTTTCACAAACAGCGTATTGTAGTCAACACGTTCGCCTGCATTCTTCGCTTCCCAGTTGGCTATGGCAGAACGCAAAAGCTTATACAAGCCTTTGGATGCTTCTTTTGGAGAAAACTGAAGTGCATATAAAGCAACCTCTACATTCTTTCCACGAATCATATCTGCTACAAGACGCATTTTCCTGGGTGAGGTAGGAACGTTACGCAATGCTGCCATAAATTGGGTCTTTCGAGCTTCTTTTCTTTCCTCAGCTCTCTGGTGTTTTCTAGCTCCCATTGTTTCCCTTTTCTTTATTTTTTACCTTTATCTTTTTTACCTGCATGACCTCTGAAGATACGCGTTGGCGCAAATTCTCCAAGTTTATGCCCAACCATGTTCTCAGTTACATACACTGGAATGAACTTGTTTCCATTGTGTACGGCTATCGTTTGTCCAACAAACTCAGGTGCAATCATGGAGGCTCTTGACCAGGTTTTGATCACTGTTTTCTTGTTGGATTCAACGTTATCCATTACTTTCTTCTCAAGTTTGAAATGGATGTATGGACCTTTTTTAAGCGAACGACTCATTGTATGATGATTATTTCTACCTGGTTATATTATTTCTTTCTTCTTTCTATGATATACTTGTCGGAAGCATTCTTCTTGCTTCTTGTCTTGAAACCTTTAGCAGGTATACCATTTCTTGAGCGTGGGTGTCCACCGGTTGCACGACCTTCACCACCACCCATCGGGTGATCGACAGGGTTCATTACAACACCTCTTACCCGTGGACGACGTCCCAGCCAGCGACTACGGCCAGCTTTACCAGATTTTTCGAGGTTATGATCCACATTTGAAACCATTCCAATTGTAGCTTTACAAGCCTGCAATATCATACGGGTTTCTCCTGAGGGCATTTTCAAAATCGCATATTTACCATCCCTTGACATTAACTGTGCATAAGATCCAGCGCTTCTTGCCATCTTTGCTCCCTGTCCAGGACGAAGCTCAACATTGTGAATAATGGTACCAAAAGGTATTTCACTTAGATACAAAGCATTACCAACATTAGGAGCAATACCTTTACCGGCACTTACTTCTTGTCCAACTTTTAAACCGTTTGGAGCAACGATGTATCGTTTCTCGCCGTCAGCATAGAAAACCAGAGCAATACGTGCAGTTCTGTTTGGATCATACTCGATAGTTTTAACAACTGCCGGGATGCCTTCTTTATCACGTTTGAAGTCAATGATTCTGTACTTTTGTTTATGACCGCCCCCAACGTTTCTGATGGTCATTTTACCACTACTGTTACGTCCACCGGAATTTTTAGCCGGGGCAACCAGTGACTTTTCAGGTGTACTGGCAGTGATATCGTCAAACGCACTTATCAGTTTAAAGCGTTGACCGGGGGTTGTGGGTTTGAATTTCTTTAAAGCCATTTATCTAAATGTTGCTGAAAAAATCAATAGTTTCACCATCAGCCAAAGTCACAACTGCTTTTTTAAAGGCAGATGTTTTTCCGGCAATAACTCCTGTTTTTGTAAAGCGGGATTTGCGCTTTCCTGCATAGTTCATCGTGTTAACAGTGCTTACTTCAACTCCATAAAGGTCTTTTATAGCGTCTTTAATCTGAAGTTTATTAGCACGTTTATCAACGATAAAACCATACTGCTGAAGCTTCTCGCCTATGGCTGTCATTTTCTCCGTAATTACCGGTTTTACAATGATATTCATCGTGTTAAGCGATTTAATGTTCGTTATTAAGCGAGTATCTCTTCTATATTCTTCAATGAACTTTCAACCAGGAACAAGTTGTTCGCGTTGAGAATTTCATATGTATTCAGGTTGTTTGCAGTCGTGACTTTCGTGCCAGGAATATTTCTGGCGGAAAGAACAACATTAGTCTCAACATTTGATGTAACGATCAGATTTTTCTTACCATTAACATTAAAGCTATTGAGCATTGTCACAAAAAGTTTTGTTTTTGGGCTATCGAAAGTAAAATCTTCCAGAATCACAATCTGAGCGTCTTTTGCTTTATAAGCTAAGGCAGATTTACGCGCAAGTTGTTTCAATTTCTTGTTCAGTTTGAAACTGTAATCTCTTGGTTTTGGACCAAATACGCGGCCTCCTCCAACAAATACAGGTGATTTAATGCTTCCTGCACGAGCGGTACCGGTACCTTTCTGACGTTTGAGTTTCTTTGTACTACCTGTGACCTCACCTTTTTCTTTGGATTTATGTGTTCCCTGACGTTGATTCGCAAGATACTGCTTTGCATCCAAGTAAATAGCATGGTCATTTGGCTCGATACCAAAGATTCCATCATGTAACTGTGCCATTTTGCCAGTCACTTCTCCTTTAATCGTATGAACTACTAATTCCATCTCTCAATTTTTAAGAATCCGTTTTTTGGACCTGGAACTGCACCTTTAACAAGCAACAAGTTCTTTTCCGGAATAATTTTAATGATCTGAAGGTTGATCAACTTAACTGTTTTGCCTCCCATTCTACCTGCCATACGCATTCCTTTGAAAACGCGCGCTGGATATGAAGATGCGCCAACAGATCCTGGAGCTCTCAACCTATCGTGCTGTCCGTGAGTTGCGCCACCAACACCGTGGAATCCATGACGTTTTACAACGCCTTGAAAACCTTTTCCTTTGGATATTCCTGCAACATCGACAAATTCGCCTTCCATGAACACTTCAACAGTTACAACTTCACCAAAAGTTTTCCGATGTTCGAAGCGGGTAAACTCTGAAACTTTTCGTTTCGGTGTCGTTCCTGCTTTTGCAAAGTGTCCCTTCATTGGGTTTGAAGTATTTTTCTCTTTCTTCTCAGCAAATGACAACTGTACCGCTTCATAACCATCGTTTTCAATGGTCCTTATTTGCGTTACAACACATGGACCAGCCTCAATTACCGTAACCGGAACATTCTTTCCATTCGCATCGAAGATGCTGGTCATACCAACTTTTTTACCTAATAATCCTGACATATCTGAAAGTCTTTTAATTATCCATTAACCTACGCGTCAGCTCGGTCAAACTTTAATTTCCACTTCTACTCCACTCGGCAACTCAAGCTTCATCAATGCATCAATCGTTTGTGATGTGGAGCTATATATATCGAGAATTCTCTTGTAAGAGGATAACTCAAACTGCTCTCTTGATTTCTTGTGCACGAAAGTTGAACGCAATACGGTGTATATCTTTTTGTCGGTAGGAAGTGGAATTGGTCCACTTACCACGGCGCCAGTCGACTTTACCGTTTTGACGATCTTTTCAGCTGATTTATCAACCAGGTTGTGATCGTACGACTTTAATTTTATTCTAATCCTTTGGCTCACTTTGTAGATTATTATTATTATTACCTATTTGATAATCCCTTTTGCTTTATTTATTACAGCTTCTGCTATTGTTTCAGGAGCTTGCATATAATGACTGAACTCCATGCTTGAGGTGGCACGTCCCGAACTCAATGTGCGCAACGATGTAACATATCCAAACATTTCAGATAGTGGCACATCGGCTTTTATAACCTGTACACTTATCTTAGCAGTTACCTCACGCAACACAGCGCGACGTTTATTTAAGTCACCTGAAACATCTCCAAGATAATCATCAGGAGTGTTCACTTCTACTTTCATGATTGGCTCTAGTATCGCTGATTTAGCTTTACGGCAAGCAGCTTTAAATCCCATACGGGCTGCCATTTCGAAGGACAAACTATCCGAATCCACAGGGTGGAACGAACCGTCGATCAGACGAACTTTCATGCTATCCATTGAATATCCGGCCAATACACCATTCGACATAGATTCTCTGAATCCTTTTTGAATAGCTGGAATATATTCTCTTGGAATGTTTCCACCTTTCACCTCGTCGACAAATTGTAAGCCCACAACATTCGCGTCTGCAGGTCCGATTTCAAACTGAATATCAGCAAATTTACCGCGACCACCGGTTTGTTTCTTGTACACTTCGCGATGTGAGGCGCTGCTTAACAAAGCTTCTTTGTAAGCTACCTGAGGGCGTCCCTGATTGCATTCTACTTTAAACTCACGTTTTAGGCGGTCGACAAGGATTTCCAAATGAAGCTCTCCCATTCCAGATATAATTGTCTGTCCTGAGTTCTCGTCAGTATGTACTTTGAAAGTTGGATCTTCTTCAGCAAGTTTTGCAAGAGCCATACCCATTTTGTCCATATCTGCCTGTGTTTTAGGCTCAATAGATACATGGATAACCGGCTCAGGAAAGGACATTGATTCAAGTACAATTGGATGTGATTCAACACATAAGGTATCTCCTGTGCGGATCGTTTTAAATCCAACAGCAGCTCCGATGTCCCCAGCTTCAATTCGATCCAGAGGATTTTGTTTATTAGCATGCATTTGCATAATGCGGGAAATACGTTCTTTCTTTCCTGTTGAGGAATTAAAAACATAAGAACCAGCATCAAGCGCACCTGAATAAACGCGGAAAAATGCGATACGACCTACAAACGGGTCGGTTGCTATTTTAAATGCCAAAGCGCTAAATGGTTCGCTTGGATCAACTTTTCTTGTTTCTTCCAGTTCGGTGTCAGGATTAATACCTGTAACTCCGTCAATATCCAGTGGACTGGGAAGATATTGTGCAACTCCATTCAATAATGTCTGAACTCCTTTATTTTTAAAGGAAGCACCACACATTACCGGTGAAATACGCATCTCAACCGTAGCCTTGCGAATTTGCTGAATCATTTCTTCCTCGGTAATCGAGTTAGGATCATCCATAAATTTCTCCAAAAGCTCATCACTTTCTTCAGCTACACTTTCGATAAGCTTAAGGCGATATTCCTCAACGGTTTCAACAAGATCGGCAGGGATTTCAACTTCAACCATAACGACACCTTTGGAACTATCATCCCAAACATATGCTTTGTTGGTAATCAAATCGACGATCCCTTTAAATGTTTCTTCCTCACCTATAGGGATTTGTAATGGAATAGGATTTGCGCCTAAACGTTCCCTGATTTGGGTAAGAACACTAAAAAAATCAGCACCACTTCGATCCATTTTATTAACAAAACAGAGACGGGGTACTTTATATTTATCAGCCTGACGCCACACTGTTTCCGATTGAGGCTCAACACCACCAACGGCGCAGAAAAGTGCAACAGCACCATCCAAAACACGCAGGGAACGCTCAACCTCCACGGTAAAGTCAACGTGACCAGGAGTATCAATTATATTGATTTTGTAGTTATCATTTTTGTAGTCCCAAAAAACTGTCGTTGCAGCAGAGGTAATGGTTATACCACGTTCCTGCTCTTGCACCATCCAGTCCATGGTAGCAGCGCCTTCATGAACTTCACCAATTTTATGACTACGGCCAGTGTAATAAAGAATGCGTTCAGTAGTAGTAGTCTTTCCAGCGTCAATATGGGCCATGATGCCAATATTTCGTGTAAGACGGAGTTTGTTTAATATGTTCTGGTCAGATGCCATTTCGTAATTCTCTTCTTCTTTTTTTATTAGAACCTGAAGTGCGAGAAAGCTTTGTTAGCTTCTGCCATTCTGTGGGTGTCTTCTTTTTTCTTAAAAGCGGCACCTTCTTCTTTGTAAGCTGCCAAAATTTCACCTGCTAATTTCTGACCCATCGTTTTTTCGTGACGTTTTCTGGAATAACCAATAAGGTTTTTCATACCAATTGACATCTTACGTGTGGGACGAATTTCTGATGGAATCTGGAAAGTTGCACCACCAATACGGCGACTGCGAACTTCAACTGCCGGAGTAACATTGGCAAGCGCTTTCTTCCATACTTCTACGCAATCTTCATTGGTTTTCTTAGCAACGATATCCATTGCTTCGTAGAAGATTTTGTATGCCACATTCTTCTTGCCTTCGTTCATGATATTGTTTACAAATTTTGTAACCAATACATCACTGAAACGTGGATCAGGAAGAATAATTCTTTTTTTTGGTTTAGCTTTTCTCATTGCTAACAGTTATAAGTCTAAATAAATATGAGTCTACTTCTTTACTTTCGGACGTTTTGTTCCGTACTTTGATCTTCTTTGCTTTCTTCCTTCAACACCTGAAGTATCGAGAGCACCACGGATGATGTGATATCTTACGCCAGGTAAATCCTTCACACGACCTCCGCGTATCATAACGATGGAGTGTTCCTGAAGGTTGTGACCTTCACCAGGAATGTAGGCGTTAACTTCTTTTTGATTTGTTAAACGAACCCTGGCTACTTTACGCATTGCAGAGTTTGGTTTCTTAGGTGTAGTAGTGTACACGCGCACACACACTCCACGACGTTGAGGACATGAATCGAGGGCAGGCGATTTGCTTTTGTCAACCAGCTTCTGGCGTCCCTTGCGAACTAATTGTTGAATAGTAGGCATTTTGTACTGTTTAATTTTTTTTGTTATGAACCCCTTTTTTGGGAGCGCAAAAGTAGTATAATTTTCTTAACTAACAATATGCTGTCAATCTCAAGTTTTGGGAGATAGTCATAAGGAGGGAAAAGCCCTTTATCAGGCTCTAAACCCCACAAAAACCTGTACAGAACGTCGCTTGATGGCTTTTGTGTAAGAAACCTATGACGGTTAAGCTTTTCAGGTTCCTTTTAACTATATCGTTTCCAGTATATTCCAACTCTTATCGAATTGGGGCTGCAAAATTACACATTATTTTCACTCCGCCAAATCTTTTTTATCTTTTTTTTGCACAAAATGCTGTTCAAATGAAAAGAAAATGAAAAAGATAGATCAAAAAACGCTCTGGTGTTTCAAAGTGTCCATACATAATTTTGTTTTCAGGACGTAATTTGCTGCTTTCATACCTATATGTAAGGAGATTTAAGAAAATCTGTCTTTTTGGTGTTTTCATTATTTACTACTACTCAAATTCATCCAATCGAGACTGAATTATAAATTTCAATCGGTTGATCTGGACAAAAACCTAACCTACAAGTAAATTAAGGCAACATGATGCGATCCCTAATTATTTAACTCTATCAATCTATTTGTTAGCAATTTAAATGTTATTACTTTTGAAAAAAAATAAAATGAATCTTGATGTCAATAATACGCTGAATGTTATCGAGGTGATGGAAAATTTTTTGGAAAGATTTCGTCCCGATACCGAGACACGCAAAAAGCTTGATTTTGGTTATCACATACAAAACCAAAGTGTCTTTTTCATGGAAATACGACCTAACTACATGAATCCTGATGCTATTATTGAATCTGAAATTGCAAAAGCTACGTATGTAAAGGCTAAAAAACAATGGAAAATTTTCTGGATGCGAGGCAACCTAAAGTGGTACCCTTATCACCCAAAACCCTTTGTTAATACATTTCAGGAATTTATTGAAACCGTTGAAGAAGATGAGTATCATTGCTTTTTTGGATAAAATCAGAAAATAAAAGACAAAATCTAACAGGTTAAAGAAGTTTAAATGAACACATTTAATGCTTACCACGCCTCTTAAAAAGTTGATTTGTTGATAGATTTTTCTTGATGAAGCAATTACCTCTTCGATTGATTCTTTACGAAAAAACCATTAACAAAAATCCAACAGCGTTGGAGTCGAAATGATTCTATTACATTCTCCACAGATGCGTCCGCCATCAACAAATCAACGAATCAACAAATCAACCCTAAACTCAAACAATCATCCCTAAACTCACAAGCCTTTTGATTGAAAATGGAGCAAAATCCTTATTTTTGCGACTCAAAATACAATCAAGTGACTGATTTACTCACGCAACTTAATGATCCCCAAAAGGATGCCGTCGTTCATACGCAAGGTCCGGTAATGATAATCGCCGGTGCAGGTGCCGGAAAAACCCGAGCCCTCACCTATCGTATCGCTTATCTCTTGCAAGAAGGTGCCGACCCTTACTCTATCCTTGCTCTCACCTTCACCAATAAAGCAGCCCGCGAAATGAAGGAACGTATCATGGGTCTTATTGGCGATAACGAAGGGCGTAACGTGTGGATGGGGACTTTTCACTCAGTCTTTGCACGTATTCTCAGGGTTGAAGGACATCATCTGGGCTATCCTCAAAACTTCACCATCTATGATACCGACGATACCAAACGTCTGATCCGTAGTATACTAAGCGAGCTCAACCTCGATCCTAAAGTGTATAATCCATCGTATATTCTGCATCGTATTTCCAACGCGAAATCGAACCTCTTCTCTGCTGCTGATTATCTTAATAACCCTGAAGTACAAACTGCTGATGCCGCTGCAGGCAAGCCACTTACCGGTGAGATTTTTAAGACATATAATGCCCGGCTGAAACGAGCAGATGCAATGGATTTTGACGACCTGCTTTTTAATACAAACCTCCTTTTCCGCGATTTTCCTGAAGTCTTGCACAAATACCAGCATCGCTTCCGCTTTATTCTTGTGGATGAGTACCAGGATACCAATCATGCTCAGTACCTTATCATTAAACGAATGGCTGCATTGCATGAAAACATTACCGTTGTGGGTGATGATGCCCAAAGTATCTACGCTTTCAGGGGAGCCAATATTCAAAATATTCTCAACTTCAAGCACGATTATCCTGATCATCAACTTTATCGGCTGGAACAAAACTATCGCTCCACTCAAACCATCGTCAATGCTGCGAATGGAGTGATCGCGAAGAATAAAGATCAGATTAAAAAAACCGTTTGGACAGAAAATGAAGAGGGGATGCCTATCAGCTTGCTGCGCGCCACCTCCGACAATGAAGAAGGAACCCTTGTAGCGAACTCCATTTTTGGGTTTAAGATGGCAAAACAACTGCCAAACAGCCACTTTGCTATCCTTTACCGCACCAATGCACAGTCGCGCTCAATGGAAGAAGCGTTGCGACGTCAGGGTATTCCTTACAAGATTTATGGAGGGCTCTCGTTTTACAGCCGAAAAGAGGTAAAAGACCTTCTCTCCTATTTTCGGTTGGTAATCAATTCCAATGATGAGGAAGCGTTGTTGCGGGTTATTAATTATCCTGTCAGGGGAATTGGAAAAACGACCATCGAAAAATTACAAGTGGTAAGCAACGAGCATCAGTGCAGCATCATGGAGCTTATCTCAAATCCTGATCAGCGCCTTAACGAACTCAACCGTGGCACTATGGGTAAGCTAAACGACTTTGCCACTATGATCAAAAGCTTTGCAGCTCAACTGGATAAGCGTAATGCCTTTGAGTTGGCACAGCATATTACCAATTCTGTCGGCATCGTGGGTGCGCTCAAAGAGGAAGATAACATTGAATCAGTTAATCGAATTGAAAACATCGAAGAATTGTTGAATGCTATCATGGAATATGCCGAACGCGAACCTGAAGCCGGCGAACTGGGTGAGGAAGGCGTTCCACAGCGTTCCTTAGGTCATTTTATGCAAGAGGTTGCACTACTTACCGACGCTGATAAAAAAGATGACAACGAACATACCGACTATGTAAGTTTGATGACTATCCATGCTGCAAAAGGACTGGAATTTCCTTACGTTTATATCGTTGGCCTGGAAGAAAATTTGTTTCCTTCCATTCAGTCACTCGGGACGAGGGCTGAGCTCGAAGAAGAACGCAGGTTGTTTTATGTTGCTTTGACACGTGCGCAGGAAAAAGTAACCATAAGTTATGCTGAAAGCAGGTATCGTTGGGGTAACCTCACACTCAGCGAACCGAGCCGTTTTATTGAAGATATCGACAGTAAGTTTGTTGAAAGCCCAAAACGAAATCAAGCAGATTATAAGCAAAAACAGTCATCGATGTTCCCTGGCAAACACCATACAACAGAACGTCCTTCGGCTTCAGCTGCAACTGAGCACACATCCTCCGACGAACCATTCGAACCATCTGAAATTGATGCACTTCAGAATGGAATGGTGGTAGAGCATCAAAAATTTGGTAAAGGGAAAATTATTCAAATGGAAGGAACAGGAGCTAATCGAAAAGCTACCGTATTTTTTGCAGGTATCGGACAAAAGCAATTGCTGCTTAAATTTGCCAAGCTTAAAATTTGCGAAGAATAAAACACTTTTCAACCCACAACGATCGTTATTCTGCCATAATTTAGTTCAGATTAGAATGAACATCGGAATTTTAGTTATTTTTGCCGTTGGTTAAAGCCCTTAACCCAAGGCTGTAAATTACAGAAAGAATTATCAATACATTTTATTTAGATGGAATATAACACCCTGAGGCAAAAAATGGCCATTCCTGAGTATGGAAGAAATATTCAATCCATGATTGAGCATCTTTTTACTATTGAGGATCGCATCAAACGCACACAAGCTGCCTACTATATTGTAAGTATTATGGCTCAGATGAATCCGCAAGTCAGGGAATCTTCCGATTATTTGCACAAATTATGGGATCATTTACACATTATAAGTGATTTTAAACTTGATGTAGATAGCCCTTACGACCCGCCAAAACGTGAAAATGTGCAAAGGAAACCCCGTCATGTAGGATACAACAGCAATGAAATCCGTTATGGACATTATGGTTTGTACACTGCCAACCTCATCAACAAAGCAATTTTGTATGATGAAGGAAATGAAAAAACCGCATTAGTTCAGGCCATTGCCAACTACATGAAAAAGCAATACCTAAGCTGGAACCGGGATTCGGTTACAGATGAAACCATTTCACTGAACCTAAATGAATTATCTGGCGGAAGGCTGACGCTTACTGAAGATATGAAACTGGTGTCGACCAATGAAATTCTTTCCAAAGCAGGTCTTAATCAAAATCTTGCAATGCAAAAACAGAAAAAGAAATTCAATCAAAAGCCAGGGAGCCAAGGCTTTCAAAAGAAGAAACAACGGTAGTTTTCAAGCTACTTAATAAAAAGGTAAAAAGCACACGTTTTTTACCTTTTTTGTTTCACTGTAATGAATTAGTATTCAAAAGAATTAGCCACACAGAGAGTGTGTGCCATCCGTGAAAAAGAGTTATTTTCGACAAAAATTTAATGCATGGGATCGTTTAAAATTTCAGGGGGTAAAAAATTGCACGGCGAAATAACCCCACAAGGAGCAAAAAATGAAGCATTACAGATTCTAAGTGCTTGTTTACTAACAAACGAAGCTGTCGAGATTTTCAATCTCCCTGATATAGTCGATGTAAATAACCTCATCGACTTGCTTCAGTCAATGGGAACAGAGGTTCACCGTTTCAGCGGAAGCCATGTCAGCTTAAAAGCTTCCAATATCGATCTTGAATATTTGCTAACGGATGACTTTTATAAGAAAGCAAGCCGTTTGCGTGGTAGTATCATGATTGCCGGCCCTTTGTTAACACGCTTCGGGAAAACATATGTTCCACAACCCGGTGGTGATAAAATAGGAAGAAGGAGGTTGGATACGCATTTTATTGGTCTTCAAAAACTTGGAGGACAGCTGGATAGCTTTTCGGAAAAAAAATTCTACCGAATCGCTTCAAATGGCAGACTGAAAGGAACCTATATGCTTTTGGATGAAGCCTCGGTGACGGGCACTGCCAATGTGGTGATGGCAGCTGTTTTGGCAGAGGGCCAAACAACGATTTTCAATGCTGCATGCGAGCCGTATCTGGTACAACTTTGTGAGATGCTGGTTCGTATGGGTGCAAAAATTGACGGCATCGGCTCTAATTTATTACGCATTGATGGTGTTGAGCAGCTTAATGGAACACAGCATACGCTACTGGCCGATATGATTGAAGTAGGAAGTTTTATTGGAATGGCAGCGATGACAGCTTCGTCGCTTACCATAAAAAATGCCGGTATCGCTTCATTGGGAATAATTCCTGATGTTTTTAGTCGTATGGGAATCAATGTTGAATTCAGAGGTGATGATATTTATGTGCCTGCGTATGACCACTATGAGGTAGAAACATTTATGGATGGAAGTATCATGACGATAGCAGATGCCCCCTGGCCTGGCTTCACTCCCGACTTGATATCAATCATGCTCGTGGTGGCAACACAAGCTAAAGGTAGTGTGTTAATACACCAAAAAATGTTTGAAAGCAGGTTGTTTTTTGTTGATAAACTCATCGACATGGGCTCTCAAATAATTTTATGCGACCCTCACAGGGCAAACGTTATTGGTCTCGACAGGAAATACCCATTGAGAGGTATCCGTATGAGTTCACCTGATATCCGTGCCGGTGTTGCTTTGCTGATTGCTGCTCTTTCGGCCAGAGGAACGAGTATAATCGATAATATTGATCAAATCGACCGGGGTTACCAATACATCGAGCAACGTTTACAAGCAATAGGTGCCGACATTGAAAGGATTTAAGGATTATCTGTCAAATTGGCAACTGAGCAGCGTTGGCAGCATTTTTGATAAAAAATATAACAAAAATAAAAGCACTATGAACGCAGAAACATCTAATACAGATCCGAAAGATATGGACGGCTTTGAAGATATTCACATTGAAGAACGTGAAGAGAATGCAGCACAGGAAAAAATAGCTGATAAAAAAGACAAAAAGAAACAGAAAAAAGATAAAAACAGCGAAGCACTTGAAGAACTGCAATTGAAGTATGATGAGCTCAACGATAAGTACTTACGTTTGTTTTCGGAGTTCGACAACTTCAGAAAGAGGACACTGAAGGAGAAAATTGAAATGAGTAAAACAGCCTCTGAAGATATAATAACCTCACTCCTGCCTGTTGTTGATGACTTTGAAAGGGCAATGACCAGTCTTCCGACGGATGAAGCATTTAAGAGTCAATTTGAAGGTATTTCACTTATCAACAGTAAGTTAAATAAGATACTCGAGCAAAAAGGGCTCGCCGAATTACCTTCCAAAGGTCTTGCATTTGATACCGATTTTCATGAAGCACTCACCAATATCCCATCGCCTGATCCAACAATGGTGGGTAAAGTAATTGATGTAGTTCAAAAAGGATATACCCTCAACGGAAAAGTAATCCGTTTTGCCAAAGTAGTGATTGGCAGTTAATTTCATTTGATAGATTTTAAAGAAATATGGCAAAAAGAGACTATTACGAAGTACTGGAGGTTGACCGCAATGCTAACGAAACTGACATAAAAAAAGCCTATCGCAAGCTTGCATTGAAATACCATCCTGATAAAAACCCTGATGATCACACAGCAGAAGATAAGTTTAAGGAAGCTGCTGAGGCCTATGAGGTGTTGAGTAATGCTGACAAGAAGGCCAAATATGACCGTTACGGACATGCCGGCTTAGGCGGTGCTTCAGGTGGCGGCAATTACGGTGGTGGCATGAGTATGGATGATATATTCAGCCAATTTGGCGATATTTTTGGTGGTGCTTTCGGCGGCTTTGGTGGTAGCGGTGGATCATCCTCTCGCGGACGCAGGGTAAACAAAGGTTCGAATCTTCGCGTAAAAGTAAAGATGAACCTTCAGGAGATCGCAACCGGTGTTGAAAAAAAGATCAAGGTAAGCAAATATGTCTCCTGCAAACATTGCAGTGGCAGCGGAGCTGAAAATGGTGGTTCATACGCCAATTGTTCTACTTGCCATGGTAGCGGACATGTCACCCGGGTGACAAGTACCTTTTTAGGACAAATGCAAACTACAGCTACCTGCCCTACTTGTGGCGGAGAAGGAAGAATTATTACCAAAAAGTGTAATCATTGTCAGGGAAACGGCGTTGTTCGCGACGAAGAAGTAATTCCTATCAACATTCCTGCAGGTGTTGCCGAAGGCATGCAGCTTTCTCTTAGCGGAAAAGGGAATGCAGGAGCACGTGGTGGAATTCCAGGCGACTTAATTGTCCTTATTGAGGAAGATAAACATTCGGAACTTGAACGCGACGGCAACAACCTGATACACAACTTGTTTATAAGTGTTTCGGATGCTGCTTTAGGGTCTCAGGTAGAGGTTCCAACTGTTGATGGTAAAGCACGATTGAAGATAAGCCCCGGAACACAGCCTGGAAAGGTGTTGCGTTTGAAAGGCAAAGGACTTCCAAGTGTTAACAGTTATGGAAATGGCGACTTGCTGGTTAATGTCAATGTATGGATTCCGAAGGAATTGAACAAAGAAGAGCGACAGATACTGGAGAAATTGCAGCATTCTGAAAATTTCGTCCCCAATCCTACCGCCAGTGAGAAACGTTTTTTTGATCGTATGAGAGAATATTTCGGATAAAACACCACTTATGTTTGCACTTGAAGCTCAGGATATCGTAAAAAGATATGCAAATCATCTGGCCCTAAATAAAGTAAGCATTGCCGTTCCCCGCCAGAGTATTTTCGGTTTGTTAGGACCAAATGGGGCAGGTAAAACTTCACTTATTCGTATAATAAATCAAATCACTGCTCCTGATGAAGGTACGTTAAAGCTCAATGGCGTAGCTCTGAAACCAGAGCATAGCGCATCGATTGGTTATTTACCCGAGGAGCGTGGTCTTTACAAGAAAATGAAAGTTGGAGAACAGGCGATGTATCTGGCTCAACTTAAAGGTGTTGACAAACACACTGCCAGAAAACGTCTTCATGAATGGTTTGATAAATTTGATATCGGCTCCTGGTGGGATCGTAAAGTAGAAGAGCTCAGCAAAGGGATGCAACAAAAAATTCAGTTTGTTGTAACAGTAATTCACGAGCCTGAAATCCTCATATTCGATGAGCCATTCAGTGGTTTTGATCCTGTTAATGTCAATCTGCTGAAATCAGAAATATTACAGCTTCAGAAAAATGGTGCCACAATACTGTTTTCTACACATAACATGGAGTCAGTTGAAGAACTTTGCGACCATATAGCCTTAATCAATTCAAGTGAGAAAATTCTGGATGGAACGGTGCAAGATATAAAAAGAGCTTACCGCTCCCATACCTTCGAATTACTATTAAGTCAGATGTCGGAATCTCCCCGAAGCCTTATTCCTGCAGGTTTTGAGCTTATTTCAGAAAAAGCTAATAACTACGGCGAAACATTAATCCAAATAAAAAGCCCTGTTGTTGTGGATTCAAATCAACTGATTGCATCCATTCTTCCTCATGCAACTGTCGTTTCATTTCAGGAAGTATTGCCAAGTATGAACGATATTTTTATTGAACAGGTTCAACGTAAATAATGCCTCACCCATGAATCGCCTCGTGTCATTATCTAAAAAAAATGAGTTGCAATGAATAAAATTTTATTGATTCTGCAAAGAGAATACCTCACAAGGGTTAAAAAGAAAAGCTTTATTGTGATGACTTTTCTTGGCCCCTTGCTGATGGCAGCTTTGATGGTAGTACCTGTAATTTTAGCATCGCTTCAGGATGTTGGCAAGAAAAAGGTTGCCATCCTTGATGAAACGACCTGGTTTACTGGTAAATTTGAATCAGGGGAAAATCTTGAATTCACATTTGTTGATGGTGACCTTGAATCGCAAAAGAAGCTTGCATTAACAGGCGCATATGATGCATTACTTTATATACCTCTTCCTGAATTTAACGTTCCGGCTAATGTGGAGATATTCAGTAATAAACAAATCTCGATGACCCTCAAATCTTTAGCTAGAAATACCGTAAAGACTGAGATTGAGAACCAGAAATTACTTGGAGCAGGTATTGATCCAAACCTTATTAAAGAAGCCCGCACAACGGTGAACGTTCAAACGATACGATTGGAAGAAGATGGTTCAGAATCAAAAAGTTACACTGAAGTTCAGGTAGGCCTGGGAGTTTTTACTTCCATTTTAATTTACTTTTTCATATTCCTGTTCGGAGCTCAGGTAATGCGTGGTGTTATCGAAGAGAAAACGAGTCGAATCATCGAGGTAATTGTTTCATCAGTAAAGCCTTTTCAATTGATGATGGGTAAAATTACCGGAATTGCTCTGGTAGGTCTCACCCAATTTCTTCTTTGGGTTGTGCTTACAGCAGGGATTTTTGGTTTGTTTTCGCTATTCTTTGGAAGTGAAGCAGCCCTCAAAGGTACAAGTGGGATGCAGGGAACATTGATGGAACAAAGTATTCAAGTGGATCAGTCCGCCTCTCAACAAATGATTAGTCAGGTTTTTGATGTCATTCATTCCATTGATTATGGAATCATCATTTTTAGTTTTGTATTTTACTTCCTCGGAGGCTATTTGCTATATGCGGCACTATTTGCTGCCATTGGCTCAGCTGTTGACAACGAAGCAGATACGCAACAATTTATGTTGCCGGTTTCTTTACCCTTAATACTTGGCATCGTCCTTTCTAATTTTGTTGTTAATAATCCTGATGGACCAATTGCCTTCTGGTTATCAATGATACCTCTCACTTCACCAATTATTATGATGGTAAGAATTCCATTTGGGGTGCCGATATATGAGCTAGCCCTTTCGATGGCTTTGTTGATAGGAGGATTTTTATTTACTACCTGGCTAGCAGCAAAAATATACCGTACAGGAATTCTCATGTACGGTAAAAAAGTGAATTATAAAGAGTTATGGAAATGGATACGCTATTAAAATGAACATCGATTAATCATTTCACAGGATCTTCGTGTTATTTCTCAGGTTTCATTTCATATGTTTTGGTAGGCTCACAACAAGCCCCTTTCACTTTTACTTCCTTGTTAGGAGTAAGCATTTTGGTTTTAGGACTGATGAAAGGTATTCCAAGTGATAATCCTCTGAGGATAAATATAATGCCTAAGATCACTATAAAAACAGGAAGCACTCTGTTCATGTATTTCCTTACGGTTCCCGATGCCAGATTACCTAACAACGACACGCTGAGCATGATAGGAATTGTACCCAGCCCAAAAAGAATCATAAACAAAACCCCAAGAACAACATCATTTGTGTTTATAGCTCCTGCAACAGCAACATATACCAACCCACAAGGCAGCAATCCGTTGAGCAAACCGATCACGAAAAGATTGCTTTTAGATTGATTTCCAAACAAAACCCTGAAACGCCGAATCAATTTTCCCGTAAAACCAGATGTAAAAGTGTCGATATTGAATTTTCCACGGAAAATAAAAGGAAAGAAAACAGATAAAATCATGATGATACCCATAAGAATGGAGGCCCATTGCTGAAAGCCTGCCATTTCTAATCCTTTTCCAAGCAATCCAAATATAGCTCCTAATACGCCATAAGTGACTGTTCGGCCAATATTATAAACCAAACCACCAAGGCTGCGATCGAACCAGCTTTTTCTTCCAATTGGTAAAGCAATAGCAATAGGTCCGCACATTCCAATGCAATGAAAACTTCCAATAAGTCCTATGGTAAAAGCTGTATATAATTCAATCATACCTAATTGATATCAAAAGACTTTTCAACAAAATATGGAACCCCTTCATACTCCCAGTCAATTTTAACAATGTAGCGTCCGCTTAATCCATCGAGCGGCACAGTAAAAGCTCTTTCAGTATTGGCAGATAATTCAAATGTCATGTCGCCTGTATCTTTTACCCGGTTATAAAAAAACAAGTTTCCCTTAAGTCCGGAAGGATTAAAGAATTCGGGGAAATGGATTTGTAAAACACCATTATTTGCTTCAAGTCGAATCAGCTCTGCAAAAGGTTCTGCATTGGACTTCTTTTGAATCAAATCCTGAAAAGCCTGCCCTTTCGGATAATAATCTTTCTCAACAAGATCAACACTCTCACGCATCATTAATATAGCAAAAATAATGATCATTATCATAAAAGCGGCCATCGCAATAGCCAGCTTTGTTCCCCAGTTCCATTTCATATCGCAGTTTTTATGTTATTTATCCAAACTATTTGGAGCTATAAAGGTAGTTTTAAATAGTTCAATTTTATCATCTCCCGAATAAAATCCAATTTCTACAGGTGTACTACTTGATTTGAGTGAAGATCTTGGCTTAACCAATAAGAAATTCGTCTCAATAATCTTTCCTCCCGGGACCAGCACCGGTCCGCCCATGACAATCACTTCGCCTTCACCACCTTCCAATTTTAGTACCACAGGCATATCTTTACGTGTTTTATTTACAAGCTGTACTTTATAAACATTGGAATAATTGTCAGGTCCATATTCCTGAAAAAGCGTACCAGGAACACGTAATATCGTAGCTTCCACATCCGATCTGAAGGTAAAAAGGCTTGCAAGTATAATTAACAACAAGGTTAAAAATGCAGAGTAAGCGAGTACTCTTCCATTAAAAATACTATTATGACCTTCAGCAATTCCCTTTTCCGACGAATAGCGAATCAATCCTTTAGGTTTTTTCACACGATCCATGATAGTGTCGCAAGCATCCATACATGCAGTGCAATTAATGCATTCAAGTTGTGTTCCATTACGGATGTCGATACCTGTCGGACAAACAGTGATACAATTTTTACAGTCGATACAATCACCTTTAGATGCTTCCTCACGTGCTTCTAAAGGGTTATATTTGCCTCTTGGTTCACCTCTAACGTAATCATAGGCAACAACAATTGATTTATCATCAAGAAAAACACCTTGCAAACGGCCATAAGGACATGCAATCATACACACTTGCTCACGGAAGAAAGCGAAAATGAAATAAAACGCACCTGAAAAAAGAAGCATTGCCAAAAAACCAACAAGGTGTGCCTGAGGTCCAGCTGTAATTAAAAGCTTTACCTGTTCAATACCAATAATATAGGATAAAAATGTGTTAGCTATCAGTACCGCTATCATAAAAAACACAAGATGCTTGAGTGTTTTCCGCCAAATTTTATCAAAATTCCAAGGCTGACGGTTTAGTTTTTTCTGCATATGAAAATCACCTTCTATGAGGTACTCAATCTGTCGGAATACAAATTCCATGAAAATCGTCTGCGGACAGGCCCAACCACAAAAGAGCCGTCCGAAAATGACAGTAAACAGTATGATAAAAACAATAAAAGTTATGATACCTAATACTACCAGGTGGAAATCCTGAGGCCAGAAAAGCTGTCCGAAAAGTATAAACTTACGCTCCAGGATGTTGAAAAGCATGAAAGGTTCCCCATTGTATTTTATCCAGGGTAAAATGAAAAGTACTGCGAGTAAGATTGATGCTACAATCCAGCGTTGATTGTATTTTTTTCCTTTTGGTTTTTTTGGATAAATCCAGACTCGTTTTCCATCCTCACCAACGGTAGAAATTTTGTCGCGGAATGAACCATGATGATTGTCGTTCAATTCCAATTCTTCTTCACTCATTCTAATTTTATATTAATTTGGTTTTAAAGAGCTAATAAAAAAACTCATCCCCTGCAACAATTACGTTGCGAGGGGATGAGGCCGATGTTACCATCAATAAAAATCATACATATAGATCTTGTTGCAAAAAAGCAACTGGTTTATTCATATAAGTCACCCTGAGGTGCTTTTGGAGTTGCGGGCGTCGTTCCCTGAAGTTTAACCAACACATAGCTGGCAACCTGAAGGCGTTGTTTTGGTGAAAGCTGGTCTTTGTACGAAATCATCCCTTTTTCAATAACACCAGTTTCCATAATTCTGAATAAATCTTCGATCTTGTTTCCATGGATCCAATATTTATCCGTCATATTAGGACCAACAAGGCCTCCACCATCAACAAGATGGCAAACAGAACAAATCTTTGTCCATGTTTCTTGACCGCTAGCCAAAGAGACTTCATCCGTCACGATTTTCAATTCAAAGACCTCGGTTTGTTTAGCAGCAGAACTGGCTTTGGCATCTGCCATTTCTTTATCAAATTCCTTTTTCTGGACCAGGTCATCGGAGTGGAAAACCCAAAGGCGTACAACGTAAACGATTGCGAAAACAATGGTTACAATAAACAGCCATTTCCACCAGGAAGGCAATTCATTATCAAGCTCTCTGATGCCATCGTATTCATGATCTTTTAACAAACGGTCGTTTGTCAAGGTATCAATTTCATAATCGGCATCTTTATGCTGTATCGGTTGCTTATCGGTAGTCATATTTTTGATTTGTTTACTTATTAAATGAATCTATTTTTTCGTTGGAAAGATCGCTTTCATTATCAAGAGGGAGATGGCTAAATTCATCAATCTGATTCTTTGTCAGTCGCGACACAAAAAAAAGCAGTGCCACAAACATGATAAAAAATATGATCAAACCAATAATTGGAAATATTTGAATATCAGCAATCCCTTCAAGTGTTTTTGTTACGATTTTCATTATTATACGATTGAATACATTGTTTACTTTTTATGAATATCAGTCCCAAGGCGCTGAATATAGGCAATTAAAGCGATAACTTCCTTATCGTCAGCCACATCAATACCACCATCTCTCAAGCCTTGTGCAATGCCGGCAGCTTGTTTTTTGAGGTCTTCTACAGCTTTATCAGCAAAACCTTCAGGATATGGAACACCTAAAGTTTGCATCACTCTGATTTTTTTTGCTGTTGAACCAGTATTCAAAGTGTTTTTGATAATCCATGGATAAGGAGGCATAATCGATTGTGCAACCATCTTTTGTGGATCCATGAAGTGGTTATAGTGCCATGAATCAGGTTTGTAAATTGGTCCTGTTTTCACCCCTTCACGAGCCAAATCCGGTCCGGTACGTTTTGAACCAAATTGGAAAGGATGGTCATAAACAGTTTCACCAGCTTTGGTGTAATCGCCATAACGTTCAACCTCAGAACGAAAAGGCCTTATCATCTGACTATGACATGTGTAACAACCTTCTCTAAGATAAATATCGCGACCTTCCAACTCAAGTGGAGTATAAGGTTGTACACTACTAATTGTTGGCACGTTGTTTTTAACCATAAACATTGGAACAAACTCAACGATACCTCCTATTAAAATGGCAACCAAAGAGAGAACAGTAAACAGGATTGGTTTACTTTCGATAAGACGGTGACCTTTGTCTCCACCATGAATTTGTAATGCAGGAGCCTGATCTTCTTCCTTTTCTACAAATTTTCCAGATTTAACGGTCTTAATCACATTTACGATCATTAATACAACACCAGTTATGTATAGGATGCCACCGAATGCACGCAGATAATACATCGGTAAAATCTGAACAACCGTTTCGATAAAGTTTGGATATTTCAGGTAGCCTTCAGCTGTGAATTCTTTCCACATCAAACTCTGAGTAAACCCTGCAAAATAAAGCGGCACAGCAAAGAACAACATCCCTGTAGTTGCAAGCCAGAAATGTGCATTGGCCAACTTTACACTAAATAATTTAGTATCAAACAAGCGTGGAAGAAGCCAGTAGATCATCCCGAAAGTTATCATCCCATTCCAACCTAAAGCACCAATATGCACGTGGGCAATGGTCCAGTCAGTAAAGTGACTCAAGGCATTAACGCTTTTTAAAGAAAGCAATGGACCTTCAAATGTTGCCATTCCATAAGCTGTTATACCAACTACAAACATCTTGAGTACAGGACTTTCACGTACTTTGTCCCAGGCGCCTCTAAGTGTTAACAACCCATTGATCATACCACCCCAAGATGGAGCAATTAGCATAATTGAGAAAACAACGCCCAAAGCCTGAGCCCAGTCAGGAAGTGCTGAATAAAGCAAATGGTGAGGCCCTGCCCAAATATAAAGGAAGATCAACGCCCAAAAGTGAATAATAGAAAGCTTATAGGAGTAGATAGGGCGATTGGCAGCCTTTGGTACAAAATAGTACATCAATCCTAAATAAGGTGTTGTAAGGAAAAATGCAACTGCATTGTGGCCATACCACCACTGCACTAAAGCATCTTGAATACCAGCATAAACCGGATAACTCTTAAACAAAGAAACCGGAATATTGATTGAGTTTACAATATGCAAAACCGCTACAGTAACAAAAGTTGCGATATAGAACCAAATGGCAACATAAATGTGCTGAACACGGCGTTTTACCATTGTCATAATAAGATTCAGGCCAAAAACTACCCACACAAGGGCAATAGCAATATCGATAGGCCATTCTAATTCAGCATACTCTTTGCTAACTGTAATGCCTAAAGGAAGTGTAATTGCAGCAGCAACAATGATAAGTTGCCATCCCCAGAAGTGGATTTTTCCAAGCAATTCGCTGTACATGGAAGTCTTGAGCAATCGTGGGGTAGAATAATAAATACCCGTAAACATACCATTACCCACAAAAGCAAAAATTACGGCATTGGTGTGTAAAGGCCGCAAGCGACCAAATGATAACCATGAAATGCCACTACTCAGATGCGGGAAAATGAGCTCAAATGCAATGGTTAACCCAACAAGCATTCCGATAAAGCCCCAGAAAACTGTGGCATACAGGAATAAACGTGAAAGCCTGTTGTCATACGTAAACTTTTGTAACTCCATAAAGTTAAGGTTTTAAATTATTGTTGTTTGATTCGGAAATTTCTTTTTCAGGTTCGCTTTGTTTTTTATTATCGAACAACATCCGCACAGAAGGGGAATAATCATCATCATACTGCCCACTTTTTACTGCCCAGATAAATGCTGCCAGAAATCCTCCGGCAACTATAACGCCTATTATAACTAGAAATAAAATAGCTTCCATTTCGGTAATGAGGTTCCTCTTTACATTTACAACTACAAAATTAGCAATCTGACCCATTCTTTCAGTACTCGAGTCTAATTTAGAATTTTTCTAAATAAAACCTTAATTCCCTTTTTCACCAATTTGACTATTCCTTGTCAAATCTCAATTTCCGATGTGCCAACCAGCCTATACTAAAGGTTACGAATGCAACAACAGTAATGGAACTAACAGGCATCAAAATGGCAGCAATCAAGGGTGACAGTTTTCCTGTGACAGCAAATGATAATCCAATAATATTGTAAAACAATGATATAAAGAAACTTACTCTTATCACTTTAAAACTTGAACGCGTAAAAGCAATAAAACTTCCAAGTCTATTGAAGCTGGAGGCTTCGAGAATGGCATCACAGGCAGGTGAGAAACTAAACACATTTTCCGCAATACTTATCCCTGTTTGGCTTTCCGACAAAGCTCCTGCGTCGTTCAGTCCGTCGCCAATCATGAGCACCTTTTCCTTATTTTTTTTGAGCTGTTGGATATATTGTTTCTTCTCAACCGGACTTTGCTGAAAGTGTAGTTGGCTTTCATGGCCAAAAAGTTCCCGCAAATTTCCAGCTTCTGCATTATTGTCGCCCGAAATGAGATGGAGTTTATACTTCTTTTTTAAATCATTAATCAATTCAGTTAAGCCTTTCCGGTAACTATTCATGAAGGTATAATATCCCCGTTGCTGCCCGTCGATACTAATATACACACGGCTTTCTTTCATTGGAGCGTCGGTGATTATACCGGTTACAAACTGTTCAGAACCTATTGTTACCCGATGACCTCCAACTGTGCCAGTAATTCCCATCCCAGGAATCTCTTCATAACTTTCTGGAAAGTTTTCTTTTGCCTCCTGTAAAAAGTCATTCAAAGCCATACTCAATGGATGACTCGAATGACGAACCATATTACTTATTAAATCATTCTCCCAGTCATGAAGTTTTTTACCCTGAAATCCGACTTCAACTTTGCGGTTAAGGGTGATTGTGCCAGTTTTATCGAAGACGATCGTAGTGGTACGATACAATTGTTCAACTACATCCGTGTTTTTTAAATAAAATCCTCTTCTTCCAAAAGCCCTCATGGTACTGCCAAAAGTAAAGGGAACAGTCAGCGCTAATGCACAAGGGCAAGCGATTATTAAGACAGACGAAAAAACATAAACTGCAATTCTAATATCTATTGTAGCCCAATAAGCAAATGCAGAAATGGCAATCAATAAAACAGCAGACGTAAAATACTGACTAATGTTGTTGATGTGATTATTAAGTGTTTCAGATTCCAGCTTTACGTTGCTTTGATTCCACAATTGTGTAAGGTAACTTTGTTCGACAGCTTTTTCAACCACTAATTCGATAGAGCTACCAGCCTGACGCCCCCCGGCATAAATAAAATCATTAATTTTTTTTGAAACAGGCATTGCTTCACCGGTAACGAAGGAATAATCAATGCTTCCTTTACCTTTTGCAAGAGTAGCATCAGCAGGTATCAATTCCTGATTACGAATGAGCATTCTGTCGCCCTTTTTCAGGTCTCTGATTGGTATAATTTCTTCTTCGCCATCCTTCATAACTGTCACTGCAACAGGAAAGTATGATTTATAATCGCGCTCGAAAGAAAGTGCTTCATAAGTTTTGCCCTGATACCACTTGCCAATAAGCAAAAAGAAAAGTAAGCCTGCCAGGGAGTCCATGTAACCAATTCCTCTTCCTGAAAACACGACATAGCTGCTGTAAAAAAACAAAGCCAATATACCCAAAGTAATAGGTAAATCAATACTTATTATTTTGTGCTTAAGACCTTTATAAGCAGAGAGGTAGTAGTCATTTGCACTATAAAAAACAACAGGAAGGATTAATAAAAAACTTAACCAGCCAAAAATGTTTTTGAAACGTTCTTCAAGCAAATCGCCACCGGGTAAATATTCCGGGAAACTATACATCATGATATTCATGAAACTGAAAGAAGCTACCCCAATTTTCAACAACAAGCTACGGTTTGCCTTACTGATTTTTTTATTCTCTAATTGGTCAAGCGTAATTTCGGGCGTGTAATGAATTGCAGTGAGTAATTCAGCCAGTTGCCTAAGCGTAATCTGATCATCTTTAAAGGTAATCTGAACCTCTTTACGCGGGAAATTAACTGTGGAATAACTGATACCGGGATGCAAAGTGTCCAAATGTTCGAGCAACCAAATACATGAAGCACAATGAATGGCCGGAATAAAAAATTTTATTTTGGATATATTTCCATCTTTAAAGTCGATAAGTTTATGTGCTATCTCCTCAATATCAAGAAATGCAAAACGTTTGAGAGGTTGGCCGCTATCAATACGTATACCTGACATAGGTTGTATCTGGTAGTATTCTCCAAGTTGGTTTTCGTTCAAAATCTGGTAGACTGTTTTGCAACCATGGCAGCAAAAGTCCTTTCCTTCCCAAACAACAGGGCTTGATCCGCAGTCAGCCCCGCAATGTACACATGGCTTACCCATAGCTTAGTTTCTAAAACGAATTTTCCACATTCCACGCAGCTCACCCAACTGATATCCTGTAGCTTTATCGTTGGGATATAAGGTGCTTATCAATTGAAGATTTTCCAATTTGATATCTACCTCGGGGATTCCATGACATTGTAAACAAGGAGGCGCTATGATAATTGGCGACATATAGGTTAAAGCTCCATCGGCATTCATCACAATGGTGTCACTTGTTTTTTTATGCAGGATGAGATTCTGTTGCATCAATTCTAAAAACACCAAATCAAGTGAATCAGCCTTATTTACATCATTTCTGTTTTTTATTGAAACCCTGCTTACATCAACCTGATATTCATTGGCAAGTGAATCGGTCAGAGGAATAGCCTTAATGTTGCAAAATTTTAAAGCATGAGGTACTCCCTCAGATTCAATAGCTGAAAGCAAGGCCGAACTTAAAGCCTGAAAACTACTTTTAGCAACAACCCTACCCTTCTGCTTATAATCTTGAAGCAGACTGTCAGTTTGTTGACTAACTGATTCTTGTTGTTGATTGCTTTTAGGATTCTGGTTGCAGGATATAAAAAATACAACCAAGGAGATGATAATTAATTGTATCGTTATAGTTTTCATATGTCTTTGATAGTTTATATTGGGGGAAAAATTAATTCGCAGGTATCTCTTCTGCTCTCGCTTCGCGTACCGAAACAATGCTACCTTCAAATAAAAGATTTCTGCCTGCCATCGGATGATTAAAATCCATGGTTACACTGTCCTTCATTTTACGGATGATCTTTCCAAAATGTTTGTTTCCTTCTTTATCGGCCATAGGAAAAACATGTCCTACCTGCACCACTTCGTCATCAATTGTTCCATCCTCTTCTTCAAAAGTAGAGATTGGCAAATCGAAGATTGCATGTGGATCAATTGGCCCGTAAGCCTGATCGCTCGAAACAACGAACTTAAATGAATCACCAGGCTTCAAACCAGTTAGTTGATCTTCAAAAGCATCAATAAGTAACTGATGCCCAATCAAAAAATCCTGAGGTTCATCAAGTTGTTGTTGCAAAGTTTTTGCGCTTTCGGCATCCTTAACACTATAAAACAATGTTACAACTGTGTTGCTTGTAATTGTCAAACTCCCCATTTTAAAATGATCTGTTTATAGATTGAAAAGCCTCTTGCATTTTCTGCAAGAGGCTTTTATGATAAGAAGATTTTACCTGCAGTTTATTTAGAAAGTGACCGAACATAATGGATGATTTTCCACCTGTTTTCAGGATGAACCTGACTACCGTGTGCACCCATCAAACCCGAAATCGACCCCATTGTGATAACATGGTAAATTTCACCATCTGGTTTGTTTTGAACAAAAGGCTCAACGAGCGAGGTTGGCTTGGCAGGGAACAATTTGCTAGTGTACAAATGTCCATCACCTTTCCCTTCAGCTCCATGGCAGCTGATACAAAAAATCTCATATTGTGCCTTACCTTCAGCAAGCATTTGAGCATCAAGGACAAGTGGGTTTTTCAATTCAAGGCCTGCATTTACCTGATCCTGAAACGATTTTCCTTTGTAAGGATAGGGCTGAAAACCACGTGGTATTGCACCTTCGGCAGGCAATTGCATAGTAAAACCATCCTTAAAGACGGGACTTGCTGAATAGGTTTCGTAAGCAGTTGAATAAGCCATATCCGGGACAAAGGTATACCCGGGATGGTTCTTATCACGATTACATGCAAGTGCTGAAACAAGCACCAGCAGTAATGTAATTATCTTGACGTTTTTTTTCATAGCATTCGATTTTTTCATTTTTCGATATATTTGCTCGCGAAGGCCTAGTAATGGGTATGATACTCCATACTTTCTTTATAATATGGATGATTTTTTGGTGCTAACGGGGCTTTTGTCAGCGACCAAAATGTCACAAGACCAAAAATTCCGAGATAACCAATAGTCAATCCAATCTCAACAATACCAATTCCGGAAGCTTCACCACCTACTGCACCAGGCATGATTGCCATGTACAAATCAACCCAATGCCCAATAATCACAATCACCGAAACAGGCACCAGCACTGTAAAGACCCTTTTTGATTTGCGGGTCATCAAAAGGAAGAAAGGTATAACAAAATTGAGTATAAGATTGACATAGAAGATATTAGTGAAATACTTATGTCGCTCCAGAAAATAAATAGTTTCCTCTGGGATATTAGCGTACCAAATAAGCATATACTGTGAAAACCACAAATACGCCCAAAAAATACTAAAACCAAAAAGGTATTTACCAAGATCATGCATGTGTTCATCATTTACATGAGATAGGTAACCCATACGTTTGAGAACATAAATAACAAGTATCAGCATGGCAAAGCCGCTGGCCAGCATACTTGAAAAAATGTACCATCCATATAAAGTGCTAAACCAGTGAGGATCAAGAGACATAAGCCAATCCCATGACGAAACCACACTTGTTATTGCATATGTCACGATAAAAATAGCAGACAAAGTGCGCATTTTATTAAAATACTTCATATCCCCGTGCAGATCCAAGTTAACAGATGCTTTACGTACATAATGTGCAAGCAGCGACCAAACCCCAATAAAAACTACCAACCGTACATAGAAAAAGGGCACATTGAGATACGCCACTTTCTTAAGTAAAATGGCATCAAGGTGATCAGAATGTGTCCAGGGATAAATAGAATGAAGTCCACCCAACACAAAGAATAACAATAAAAGGCCTCCTCCTACAGGGATATAGGCCGACATTGCTTCACCAACGCGCTGAACGCTTGTTTGCCAACCTGACTCAGCAATAGTATGCACCGTTACGAAAAACAATCCAATGAGTCCAAGGCTCAGGAAGTAATAGTTATTCAGCAACAAATTTGCTGCTACACGTTTGACCTCTACGCCACCTAAAAATCCATATGCCAGTGAAAGCACTCCCACGGCTATCATCACCAGGAAAATGGTAACGGTTTTCTTTTTTAAAATAAATGTAAGATTCTCCATGGTTAATTTTTCTTTATTAAGGTGATACCATGTGCTCCAGCATCGTTCAACACTGCTTCAATAGTGTGGGCATTATCCTCATCCTGAACATTTACAACCAGAAGAAACCGGTCGTCCGTAATACGTTCGTCATGAATAACTGTTTTAGCTCCGGGGCCAATCTTATTACTGATAAGAAAGGCGAAAACCATTGAGAAGGCCGCAAATAAAACAGCCATTTCAAATGTAACAGGAATAAATGAAGGAACTGCAAAAAAGGGCTTTCCACCAAAATTTAACGGATAAGCCTGAGTGAAAACCCATGCCTGAAAGCCAAAACCAATTATTGCCCCAACGGCACCCCCGGCGAAAGCTACGCGGGTCAATTTTGAACGGCTCAATCCCAATGCTTTATCCAAACCGTGAACAGGAAATGGCGTCAAAACATCAGCAACTTCAATACCTTTGGCTTTGATCTGTTTCAATCCCCTGAGGAGATCTTCTTCATCGTCGTAATATGCTGTTATATATTTATTCATGATGCGAAACTTTTTTATTGTCACCTGAAGATTTTAAAACACTCTTGACTTCAGCAATGGCAATCACCGGGAACACCCTGATGAAGAGCAGGAACAAAGTGAAGAACAACCCAAGTGTACCAACATATAGTCCAACTTCAACGATTGTTGGTTTATACATCACCCAGCTTGAAGGTAAATAATCGCGGTGAAGTGATGTAACTACAATTACAAAACGTTCAAACCACATACCTATGTTAACAAAGATGCTTATAATGAACGTTGCAACCAGATTTGTCCTGATTTTTTTGAACCAGAAAAGCTGAGGAGTAATAACATTACATGTCATCATTATCCAGTATGCCCAGGCATAAGGTCCTGTAGCTCTGTTGATAAAGGCATATTGTTCATATTCAACTCCGGAATACCAGGCCATGAAAAACTCCGTGATATAAGCAATACCGACAATTGAACCGGTTATTATAATAACCTTGTTCATGTTTTCGATGTGACCAACGGTGATGTAATCTTCAAGATTAAGTGCTTTCCTCGTTACGATAAGTAAGGTGAGTACCATCGCAAAACCAGAAAAAACAGCCCCAGACACAAAATAAGGAGGGAAAATCGTTGTATGCCAGCCTGGAATTACCGAGGTAGCAAAGTCGAAACTCACGATTGTGTGTACTGAAAGAACGAGCGGAGCTGCCAAACCAGCTAGAATTAAGCTTACTGTTTCGTGGCGTGACCAATGTCTTGCAGATCCTGTCCAGCCAAAACTCAAAAAGCCATAAATCGCTTTGCGAATTTTATTGGTAGCTTTATCACGCACTGTACCTAAGTCAGGAATAAGGCCAATATACCAAAAAACCAGTGATACAAGCAGATAAGTGCTGATAGCGAAAACGTCCCATAACAAAGGGGAGTTAAAGTTTACCCATAAAGCACGGGTATTTGGATATGGGAAAATGAAGAATCCAAGCAACAGACGTCCCATGTGTATCAACGGGAAAAATCCCGCACAGGCAATAGCAATCAATGTCATTGCTTCGGCCGAACGGTTGATGCTGGTTCTCCATTTTTGACGGAAAAGCAACAAAATTGCTGAGATAAATGTACCGGCGTGACCAATACCGACCCACCATACAAAGTTGGTGATGTCCCATGCCCAGCCTACGGTTTTATTCAAACCCCATGTTCCGATACCGTAATAAACGGTCATAAATGTCGCCCAGGCTCCAAACAGGGCAGCAGCGCCTGAAAGGGTAATGCCCATATACCAGTATTTGGAAGGCTTACCTGCCATTGGTGCCAAAATATCTTTGGTGACCTGACTGTAATCCTTTGACCCTCTGATAAGCGGTTCTCTTAGTGGAGATACGTACATGCTTCTTTGGTTTTAGTTATACGGTTTTGTTTTTTACTTTGGTAAGGTAACCTACTGAAGGCAAGGTATGAATTTCCTCCAAAAGGTGATAGTTGCGTTCGCTGGCAAAATATTGAGAAACTTTGCTATTCTTATCGTTAAGGTTACCAAAAACGATCGCTTCTGCAGGACACGCTTGCGCACAAGCTGGAACAACCTCTCCATCACGGAGCTGGCGGTCTTCTGTTTTTGCAACAAGTTTCTTCTCCTGAATACGTTGAACACAGAATGAGCATTTTTCAATGACCCCTTTTGCACGGGTGGTGACATCCGGATTAAGAACAAGGCGTCTTAAATCTGTTGTCATATCTGTTGGGTCATACGTGTTTCCTGTGAAAGAGTCAGCTCCTGTATAATCAAGGAAATTAAAACGACGCACTTTGTAAGGGCAGTTATTAGCGCAATAGCGTGTTCCAATACACCTGTTGTATGCCATCTGATTGAGTCCTTCATTGGAATGTGTTGTAGCAGCAACAGGACAAACATTTTCACACGGTGCGTTATCGCAATGCTGACACATAACTGGTTGACGAACAACTTCAGGATCGTTAGGATCACCTTTATAATAGCGGTCAATACGAATCCAGTGCATTTCACGCGAAGCGATGACCTGCTCTTTACCTACAACTGGCACATTATTCTCAGAGGAACAAGCAACAACGCAAGCGTTACAACCTGTACAAGCATTCAAATCAATCGCCATCCCCCAATGCAAACCATCAAAAGTAGCTTCAGGGTATAACGATTTTAGGTGTTTCTTAACTTCAAGGCGAGTTTCATTACCAGATTGAGGATCTTCAAGATAAGCTTCCAAAGAGGTATCTCTGATCAGCTCTCTTCCTTCCATTGAATGATGTGATTGTGTTTTTGCCAAAGGATAAGTTCCTGCTTCAACAGCCAGCTGAACATCATACACATCAAACGATTTAGTACCTTCTATCAAAGATAGCATTGGGTATAGATTCTTTCCAACACCATTGGCAGGCACGCCAGTTTGCTGCCGACCATAGCCCAGAGCCACTGCTACCGTTTTGTATTCCTGACCCGGCTGAACGATTACAGGTAAAGTGACACTACCATTAATTGACACCAATTGTTCATCAACAACATTCAGCTCATCTGCTAAACGCGGAGAAATCATAATGTAATTGTCCCAACATGCTTTTGTTACAGGATCAGGCAACTCCTGAAGCCATGGATTATTGGCATGTTTTCCTGAACCAACACTTACGTTGCTGTATAACACAAGGTCAATGACATCGCCTGCAGAACTACCTTTTGCAGATTCAAATGCTTCAATTGAAGCTGCATTGGTATAGGCTATAGGCACTAAATCCTTTTCACCTGATTCAAATATTCCATCGTGTAAACATTTATTCCAGAATGCGGTAAAACCAAACAATCCATCTGTTTTAGGATAAATATTCTTTTCCCAATAATTGCTGATATAGGTTCTGAAATCAGTTGTGTTTCCAGCCCAGCGCAACAAAGACTCCTGTGTAGCACGGGTATTAAAAATTGGCCGGATAGCAGGTTGAGCCAAGGAGTAGAATCCTGTTTTTATTTCAGCATCATTCCATGCTTCAAGGTAATGATGATCAGGACAAATATAAGTTACTGCAGCAGAGGTTTCATCAGTAACTACTGGCATTGAAACAGTTAAACCTACCTTTTTTAAGCCTTCAGTAAATTTTGATGCTTCAGGATAATCATACAATGGGTTGACATCAAGCACAATAAGTGCATCAACTTTACCATCATTCATCTCGCTAACTAACTGTGTCATGCGTGAATCGATTCCCTGACGTGATTTTAAAATCACATCTGTTTCGATTGTCATGCCATAATTACCCAATAGGTTATTTATTTCGTTAACAAGTAGTTGCGTTTTTTTATTATTACTTCCACAAACCACCAGAGAGGCCGTTTTATGTTTCATTAATTCAGCAGCCAGACTTTTCACATCTTGTGATACTTCAGGCATACTAGCTTTTAACTCACCATTAAGAGCCTTAAGTTCATTCAAAAGATTCGCCAAAACAAGTTTTTGATGAGAAGGTCGCATTTGAACTCTGTAATCGGCATTGCTTCCCGTTAGCGACATTGCGCCTTCAAACTGAATATGCCGTGACATCTTTTTCTGGCCATCGACTAACTTCCTGTTCTTGACATACTGTTTCGTATACTCAACAGGAGAAAGCCAGCTTCCAAGAAAATCAGCATCGAAAGAAACGATGAGATCAGCTTTGTCAAAACGATATGAAGGTACAAATGCCTGTCCAAAAGAGGCGTGATTTGCTTCTAAAATTCCTGAGGCAGAAATTACATCGTATTCGACATGCTGAACAACAGGGAAAACCTGAGCAAATTCTTCAATTGCCGCTTTTGTTGAGGGGCTAATTACTGTCGAAGAAAGCAAAACGATCTTTCCGTTACGGTTGCTGATTTCTTTAAGCTTACCAGCTATCTCAGCATCTGCTTGTTCCCATGTTGTTTCACTTCCCTCTTTTAGTGGAGCTTTATAACGTGCATTATCATACAGATTTAAAACAGAAGCCTGTGTGCGGGCGTTTGTTCCGCCTTTAGTTACTGATGAAAGGCTATTACCTTCAATTTTGATAGGTCTGCCATCGCGTACTTTTACCAACACACTGCTATATTCAATACCATCATAAAAGGTTGAAGCATAATAGGAAGCTTTTCCAGGTATGATGCTTTCGGGTTGAATGAGGAAAGGAATAGCCTTTCTGACGGGTTGTTCACATGATGAAGCCACAGCAGCTGAAGCAATTGTAAAACCAAATGCTTTGAGAAAATCACGACGCGATGTTGGTGGCAAAGCTGCAGACTCACGTTGCAATTTCAAAATAAAGGACTTGTCACCAGCTGATTGCTCTTCAAGCTCCCTTGAAGGGTCTACTCTGAGCTCTTCCAAGCTTTTAAAATACTTATTTTCCATTAAGAATGTTTTCTTTGGTATGTTAATAATGACATTTCATACAATCACCACCGCCCAGCATGTCGGCTGTAACTTTTTTCACTTCACCATTTTTAAATTGCTCATGCATTTTTTCGTAGGTAGTAAAAAAAGCGTTGTCAGCAAACTGGACTTCAGTTTTGCGATGACAATCAAGACACCAGCCCATGCTCAGGTCGTTCACCTGCATAACTTCATGCATTGTGTTAACCTCTCCATGGCATTCAGCGCAATCGAGTTTCCCGGAATTAACATGTTGCTGATGGCTAAAAAACACATGGTCAGGAAGATTATGAATGCGGACCCATTGTACAGGTTCGCCACTATCCCAGGCTTGCTGAATTTTTGCAATCTGCTCAGTGCCGGTAATCTTTCCTTGTTTAACCATATGGTGGCAGTTCATGCAGACATTCACTGATGGTATACCAGCACTTTTGCTGTAATCAGCTGCGGTGTGGCAGTATTTACAGTCGATTTGATTCTGCCCGGCATGCACCTTATGTGAAAACCAGATAGGTTGCTCAGGTTGGTAATACTGTTGGCGTCCTAAACCCGCAGCTTCCTTATACATTATTTCACCGATGATAAACAACCCAACGAGAATCAGTGTTGAATGAACAAACTTTGCCTTGATTACTTTAGTAATGAAGAGATCGATGAGAACAACTATCAGGATAATGATTGTGATGAAGAAAGTTGTTCCGAAATTGCGGTTTGCATCTCTCTCTATCTCAATCAACCGTTCTTCACGGGCTTCTTGTTCAGCAACCATTTGTGCTGCCAGCGCTTCCTTTGCTTTCAACTCATCGTTGGCAGGTTCAGCAACGGCATACTTTGGGTCAACTTTACCCCCACTTTTGATATACATCAAAATATCAATGATTTGCTCATCGGTAAGGTTGTGCGGAGGCATTGGAATTTTGTTGTTCTCTTCATACACCTGCACAGCAATAGGATCACCGGATTGGATCACCTCTTGTGAGTTGCGTATAAAGCGTATCAGCCAGTCCTGTTCTCTGCGTTCGGTAATGCCAGAAAGGTTTGGCCCGATTAGTTTTGGGCCTTCCAGATTATGGCAGACCTTACATTGCTGGAAGTTCTTTTCTGCTTCAAGCGTTTGAGCGCTGACCGGCTGTAAGAGAGTAGCAAGCCCAATGAAAAGAACCCATGTAATTACACGCTTCATTTGGCGTGATGAAGGTAAATTAATGATCATCATACGTGATGCTTGGTTAGAAAAATTTTGTGTTCAACTTTGTGCAATAGATGCAAAATACTCATTATCTATAATTTAGAGATACGTTTCGTTCAAATGACAGTTTTCAAATTTAGGATTTTTTAACATACAAATATACAATTCAGCATGAAAGTACCACAATACAAAAGCAATAAAGGGCATTTTTTTTCAAAAAAAAACAGTCGACTTTCACAAGTCGACTGTAATTCATTATTTATCAGTTATTTAAAAAATAACAATTAAAGCAATTTATTTTTGCATTACCAACTTCCTCCAGCGCCACCGCCGCCAAAGCTGCCGCCGCCAAAACCACCAAAACCGCCTCCACCCGAGCCACCTGATCCACCGGTGAATCCTCCCCAGCTTCCTGAATGACTTCGGTTTGCCTGACTGGCAAGCCATAATGCTGCCCATAACGATCCACTTGGCGCACTTCCAATACTTGTATTGGATTTGGACGAACGAAACATAATCAGCAAAATGATAAGAATTATAACTACTCCTATCCATGAGCCGTTTGCCTTACCATCATACTGATCGGCTGAATAAAGTCCTGAAGCCAGCCCAATCATAGTATCAACCGCTTTATCGATCCCACCGTAATAATCTCCTGACATAAACGCAGGTATCATTTCCTTTTCAACAATTCGTTTGGCAAGAGCATCTGGTATCACTGCTTCGAGACCGTAACCTGTTGCAATGTAAGCCTTTCCTTTTGAACGGTCCGTTTTGGGTTTGACAATGATAACTGCTCCGTTGTTTTGACCTTTTTTTCCAACACCCCATGTTTCACCGATACGATAGGCATAATCAGCAACTTCATAACCATTCAGATCGTTAACAATCAAAACCAGTATTTGAGTCGAAGTGGTATCATTGTAATTTACCAATTTGCTTTCAAGCTGCTGCAGCTCTGCGCTGCCAAGAATACCGGCTAAGTCATTCACCAGCCTTGGCGGATTGGATGGCAGAGGCAGCTCCTGCGAATACAAACCGCTACTTATCAGCGAGAAAAACAGTAATAAGAGCGAGCTTGTTATCCGCTTTGTGTTGTTACGAACTGAAAGAAATTTCATCAGATAATTCATTTAAATCGTCTTTTTGGAATGGAAAATGCTTCTTTAGTTTTTGACCAGTCATTTCAATGCCGGCTATCAAACCATCTGCAAAAGAAGATTGTTTAAAATGTGCAGCCATGGTATGTTTAATTTCAACCCAGAAATTTTCTTCTACCAAAGCATTTATACCCATATCGCCTATAACTGCAAACTTTCTATCTTTTACAGCAAGATAAAACAGCACGCCGTTGCGAAGTTCGGTTTTAATCATTCCCAATTCTGAGAATAAAAAAGCTGTTCTGTCAAGCACATCTCCCTTACAGGAATTTTCGATATGAACTCGAATTTCGCCTGAAGTGTTGAATTCAGCTTTCAGGATTGCAGCCTTTATGGCTTCTTTCTCTTGTTTGCTGAAAAAAAGTTGAGCATTTGGCATGGTGTGATTATTTAAAATTCCACTTTTGGAGCAGTTTCTGCGCCGGCAACAGCTTCAAAATAAGGCTTGGCCGCAAACCCAAACATACTTGCAAGAAAATTCTGTGGGAACGATTTAATATAGGTGTTGTACACCCTTGTTGTTTCGTTAAATTTCTGACGCTCAACAGTGATTCTGTTTTCTGTTCCTTCCAGCTGAGCCTGCAACTCAAGGAAGTTCTGATTTGCTTTGAGGTCAGGATACCGCTCTACTACGACCATAAGCCGGGAAAGAGCGCCGCTAAGACCTTCCTGTGCTTGCTGGAAAGCCTTCATGTTTGCTTCGGTGAGGTTTTCTGCATTCAGGTTTACTGAGGTTGCCTTTGCTCGTGCTTCGATCACGCCTGTGAGCACTTCCTGCTCATGAGCAGCATAACCTTTTACGGTATTCACAAGGTTTGGAATAAGATCAGCCCGGCGCTGGTATACATTTTCTACCTGTGCCCACTGAGCATCAACTTGTTCACCATTTTGAACCATGGTGTTGTATGTATTCTTGAAAAAGCTGTAGAAGAGCAAAATTACAACTGCAATTACAGCAATGATGATAAGGGTTTTTTTCATTTTACAAATATTTGTGTGTAAAAGTAAACTTTTCTGGTAAAAAAAGAGCAAAAGGTTCAATAAATCAAACCTTTTGCTTCAAAATTATTTTTGTTGAACCTAAAGGCTTTCCTGGCTTCTCTTAATAAAGTCGCTGAGTTCTTTGCCTTTCAGCAGATTTTTTGAAAGACGGGCAAGATCATAAAGATGCAGAATTACCCTATTCTTCGCAGCTTCATCCTTATCAGCCAGTGAAGCCACAAGTGTATGGTTAGGATTGATAATGAGACTGTAATGATCGGGAAGATCGCCAAAACCCATCATCCCTCCGCCTCCAACAGAATTCATATCCTTCATGCGACGCATGAATTCATTTTGGGTTATGACAACAGGAGCATCAGTTTCACTCATTGGCTCAACCTGCACATCAAACTGTTTCGTATCAACCAACTTCTCGAAAGCTTCTTTTACAGCCTTTTTCTCATCATCATTCAGTTTTGAAGGAACTTCGGCTTCCTGCTTTTGAATCAGCTTGTCAATGGTGTTGGCATCAACTCTAACAAAGCTGGTATCACTTAATTTCTGTTCAAGCGAATTGATAAAATGTGCGTCAAGAACGCCATCCATCCATAAAACATCATAGCCTTTTGATTGAGCGGATTCGATATAACTAAACTGCTCTTCGGCCTGAGTAGTATAAAGATAAACGACTTTGTTATCCTTGTCTTTTTGAAGATTTTCGATATGACTGCGGTATTCTTCCAGCGTATAGTATTTGCTGTCAACACTTTTTAGAAGCACAAATTTCTCTGCCCTTTCGTAAAATTTGGCATCAGAAATCATTCCATATTGTATGAATATTTTAATACTGTCCCATTTCTTTTCGAAAGCATCTCTATCCTTTTTGAAGAGTTCTTCAAGTTTATCGGCAACTTTCTTAGAGATATGACTTGAGATTTTCTTTACATTTTGGTCACTCTGCAAAAATGAGCGGCTCACATTCAACGGGATATCCGGAGAGTCGATCACACCATGTAAAAGCGTAAGAAAATCAGGGACAATTCCTTCAACAGAATCTGTTACAAACACCTGATTTGAATAGAGTTGAATCTTGTTACGCTGAAGTTCATAGTTATTTTTCACTTTTGGGAAATACAAAATCCCGGTAAGGTTGAAAGGATAATCTACATTCAGATGGATATTGAAAAGTGGTTCATCAAAATTCATCGGATACAATTCCTGATAGAATTTCTTGTACTCTTCATCATCACTTTCCGAAGGGGCTTTTTTCCAAAGTGGATGGGTGTTGTTGATGATCCACGGCTTTTCGACTGATCTGGTTTTTTGGTTACCATCCTTATCTAATTCACCTTCAATGGGTTCATCTTCAGTTTTTGTACCAAACTGAATTGGAACAGGCAAAAACTTACAGTATTTGTTCAACAGTTCACGTACACGATATTCTTCAAGAAATTCAGTATTTTCTTTATCAATGTGCAATACTATTTCTGTTCCACGATCTTTTTTATCCGTTTCGCTGATCGTGTATTCAGGACTTCCATCGCATTCCCATTTAACAGCTTTGGTGCTGCCACCTTTCTTATACGTTTTTGTAAAAAGCTCAACCCGCTCAGATACCATGAATGAAGAGTAAAAACCTAATCCGAAATGGCCAATAATTGCGTTTGCCTCAGCTTCCGACTTGGTTTTGAATTTCTTTACAAATTCTTCGGCACTCGAAAAAGCAATCTGATTGATATATTTCTCAACCTCTTCTTGTGTCATGCCGATACCACGATCGCGGATAGTAATTGTTTTCTTCTTCTTATCAACTTCAATCTGAATGGTTAAGTCGCCTAAATCATCCTTAAATTGACCTACTGAAGCAAATGATTTGAGCTTTTGTGTCGCATCCACAGCATTGCTTACTAACTCACGGAGAAATATTTCATGATCGGAATAGAGGAATTTTTTAATAATGGGGAAGATGTTTTCTGTTTTAACATCAATTGTTCCTTTTTGCATTGTTTTCAATTTTTAAGTTATCAGGCTAACCGGAATCAAAGCATGTGCCAATGCTGTAACCTGCCATTTTGACCCAATAACAGGCTTGTTGCTGACAGTTGAAATCTTCAGTTTTTATTACAATATTTATAATTGATGTAAATTCTTTATTGAAAAATTGCTTTTGCCGCAAACAGGTGGTTGTATAAAATCAACCGTCAATCTTGTAATCAAAACTCCTGTCTCATCACTTTTTGCAGCAAGAAAAATATTGCAGACACAAAACTGAATATTTTAGACTTAAATTAGCCGATTGAAATTTGATACAAATGACAAAAGAACCTATCGAAGGATTGATTGCAATTTTACATGAAGCGATCATTAAGAATGAGTTTGTGAAACTTATTCTAAGTAAGCCATTTAAGAAAGGGGATGAGCTTAAAAGATTAACAATCAAACCTGTTTCATTAAAAAATGGTTTAAAAATATCTTTCCAATACCAGTATCAAACTCGTGATGAAGTAAAGAATCATTCAGTTGAAGCTACTCCTGAACTTGTTTTGGAATTGATGCGAACCCAATTTCTGGAAGCTAACCTCTTTACTATTTCCCACCATCACAGCTTATTGATGAACTTGAAAGGAAATGGCAAACTGCTGACAAAGCCTGTTTTTGGAGAAATTAAGCAAGATTTTCAGCACGATAAACAAAAAAAACGGCTTGTTCAGGCATCCGGACTTCATTGGCATTTGCTTGGCATGACCGATCAGCAAGGGCAGGTGATACCATCGATGCAGCATAAGTTCAAGCAGATCAATAAATACGTTGAGATTTTGGATGGACTAATCTCACCTTGGGCTAAGGACGGGCCGATAAGTGTAGTGGATATGGGCGCTGGCAAAGGGTACCTGACATTTGCCTTGTACGAACATCTTACACATAAAAAAGAACTGCAACCTACAGTGATTGGCGTTGAAATGCGGCCAGACCTCATTCAAAAAACAAACAGTATTGCTGAAAAGGCTGGTCTCTCTGGATTGGTTTTTTCTGAAGGCTCGATAGAAAATTTCAAAATGCCAAAAACTGACATTTTGATTGCTCTTCATGCCTGTGATACTGCAACTGACGACGCTATTGCAGCAGGAATTGCCGCTGGTGTTCAGTTGATTGTTTGTGCCCCATGCTGTCATAAGCAAATAAGACGTGAGATGCAAGCTGCTGCCAAAGACATTCCGGTGTTAAAATATGGAATCCTTTTTGAACGTCAGGCTGAAATTATTACAGATACGTTACGCGCGCTCATCATGGAAAAGTATGGCTATCAGAGTCATATTCAAGAATTTATTGAAGCTGAACATACTCCTAAAAACGTACTTCTTTCAGGTTACAGAACCAATAAACCTATTAATACCGATCTTATCGACCAGAAAATCGCGCAACTTAAAGCCGATTTCGGAATAAAGGAACATTTTCTTGAAAAAGCATTGCAACTAAAAAGAGTTAAAATCCCCGATTCAATCTAACTAAAACTAACTGTAAATGATCACTGGAACACTCATCAATGTAGCGGCTGTCGCAATAGGAAGTCTTGCAGGTTTGATTTTTCATGCACGATTGCCCTCCCGATTTACTGAAATACTCTTTCAGGCGATCGGTTTGTTTACTATCGTACTTGGCATTTCGATGGCACTTAAAGCTGAAGAATGGATTTTAGTCATTCTGAGTTTGATTGTTGGCAGTATCACAGGTGAATTGCTGCGTCTTGATCGTTTTTTTGATCAATTGGCCGACAGGCTTGGGAAACGATTCAGTGCTGAGAGTGCTGTTTTTAACGAAGGGCTGCTTACAGCTTTTTTGTTGTTTTGCATGGGATCAATGACAATTCTGGGAGCAATTGAAGAAGGCCTTGGCGGGAAGCCGGAGCTCTACTACATAAAATCATTGATGGATGGAATCAGTAGTGTTGCATTAGCATCAGGATTGGGATTGGGAGTATTGTTTTCAATCATTCCCCTATTTATCTATCAGGCAGGACTAACCCTATTGGCTGCCAATTTTGGCGAATTCATGCCATCGTTAATGATAACAGGTATTTCTGCCACTGGAGGGGTCATTTTGGTTGGACTTGGTCTCAACTTATTAAAGATAAGCAATTTACGCATTTTAAACATGCTGCCTTCCTTATTCTTACTCGTACTCTTTACATGGATATATCAGCTTCTCTAATCTTTAGACAATCAAATTTAGTTAAACTACCAATAAGACACTCGTATTTGAATATTTTCCCGCAACATTAAATAAAGGCTTTTTTGAACTGTTTATAAATTAACAGAAACACCATTTTTCAAAATAAAAAATAGTATCTTAGCCTCATTAAACTATTGCTCACTTAATAATTAAGTCATGGAAAATATTGATTGGAAAAATCTACCATTTGGTTATTATCCAACAGATTACAATGTCCGTTGTTATGCACGCAACGGTCAGTGGGGCGAACTGGAAGTCAGCTCTTCAGAATACATCAGCTTACACATGGCTGCAACAGCCTTGCATTACGGTCAGGAAGCTTTTGAAGGATTAAAAGCTTTCAGAGGTATCGATGGTAAAGTTCGTCTGTTTCGTTGGGAGGAAAATGCAAAACGCATGCGCTCATCGGCTGATGGCATCATGATGAAGGAAGTTCCGGATGAACTTTTCTTTGCTGCTGTTGATAAGGTTGTAAGGCTCAATGCCCGTTTCATTCCTCCTTTTGGCACCGGTGCGGCACTTTATATCCGCCCTCTTTTGTTTGGCTCAGGCCCTCAGGTTGGGGTAAAACCATCTACGGAATATATGTTTTTAGTTTTTGTCGGACCCGTTGGACCATATTTCAAAGAAGGCTTCAAGCCTGTATCCGTTGAACTTGTGCGTGATTACGACCGTGCAGCCCCTCTTGGAACAGGACATATTAAGGTTGGCGGAAATTATGCAGCAAGTCTCAGACCAGCAGACAGAGCACATAAAGATGGCTACTCTTCAGTACTTTTCCTTGATGCTAAAGAAAAGAAATACATCGATGAAGCCGGGCCAGCCAACTTTTTTGGTATTCGTGACAATACCTATATTACTCCACAATCGAAAACAGTTTTACCTTCGATAACTAACAAAAGTATCGAAACGCTTGCTACCGATCTTGGATTAAAAGTTGAACGCCGTCCTGTTCCTGTTGAAGAACTTGAGTTATTCGAAGAAGCCGGCGCATGTGGCACTGCTGCCATAATTGCACCTATTCGAAAAATTGTAGATCGCGAAACGAGAAAGGAATATTATTACGGAGAAGAAGCCGGCAAAATTTCTTCACAAATTTACAAGAACCTGAAAGCTATTCAGGAAGGAGTTACTGAAGATAAGTATGGTTGGAATACTATTCTGGAAGGAATTTGATAGATAAAACGAAAAGCAGCCGATTGGCTGCTTTTTTTATATGATACCTGCGACAGTCAATTCAAGCAACATTTGTTGCTGAATCTTATGGGATTCTAAAGCTGCCTTTTCTGCAAAATCTACACCATCAGATGCGTAAATAATAGCACGGGAGGAGTTTACAATTAGTCCGCACTGAGAGTTAAGTCCGGCCTTGCTCACAGCAGTCAGATCACCACCCTGCGCACCAACACCAGGGACAAGGAGAAAATAATCCGGAATCAATGCTCTGATCGCTGCCAACTCCTCAGGATGTGTTGCTCCAACTACAAACATGAGCTGATCAGACCCAGCCCAGGAGGATGCCCGCTGTATGACTGTTTTATAAAGGGTTTCACCTCTCTTATCACTAATATACTGAAAATCAGAAGAGCCACTGTTGGAGGTAAGGGCTAACAGCACAACCCATTTACCACTGAAAGCCAAAAATGGTTGCACTGAGTCATGTCCCATATAAGGGGCTACTGTGACTGCATCCACGTTTAAGGTTTCAAAAAAAGCTTTGGCATAATTGGTAGAAGTATTTCCAATATCTCCCCTCTTTGCATCAGCAATGATAAAAATATCAGGATAATTCTTGTTGAGATAGTCAATTGTTTTTTCAAGTGAGAGCCATCCTTCACTTCCATTCACTTCGTAAAAAGCAGTATTTGGCTTGTATGCAACCACAAAATCAGCTGTAGCATCAATAATGGCTTTGTTAAAACTGAAAACCGGATCAGGGTCATTCAGCAGATGCTTCGGGATTCGGGTCTTTTCTGTATCCAGACCAACACAAAGAAATGATTTCTTTGCTTTGATTTGCTCAACTAATGTGCTACGGTTCACGGCTTAAGCTTCGAGTTCTGTTTTCAAACGTTCAGCATTTTCTGCCATCTGTAGTTTCTCAATTACTTCGTTCAAATCACCATCGATGATGGCAGAAAGGTTGTAAAGCGTTAAGTTGATACGATGGTCTGTGACCCTACCCTGTGGCCAGTTGTAAGTTCTGATTTTTGCTGAACGGTCGCCGGTGGAAACCATTGTTTTCCTTTTCGAGGCTACCTCTTCAAGATATTTGCTGTATTCAATCTCAAAAATCCTGCTTCTGAGCACCTTCATAGCCTTGGCAAAGTTTTTCAGCTGTGATTTCTCATCCTGACAAGAAACAACAATTCCTGTTGGGATATGTGTAAGTCGAATTGCTGAATACGTTGTGTTAACCGACTGACCACCAGGTCCGGAGCTACAAAATGTATCTTTGCGAATATCTTTTTCATTGAGATCAATATCAAATTCCTCCGCTTCGGGAAGCACTACAACCGAAGCAGCTGACGTATGTATCCTACCTTGAGTCTCCGTTTTTGGAACACGTTGAACACGGTGCACACCTGATTCGAATTTCATGATGCCGTATGCGTTATCACCTATCACATTAAAAACAACTTCTTTGTATCCTCCAACTGTACCTTCATTTTGATCAACAAGCTCTGTTTTCCATCCTTTTGTTTCACAGAACTTCAGGTACATACGAAATAAATCACCGGCAAAAATACTGGCTTCATCTCCTCCTGTACCAGCGCGCACTTCAACGATAGCGTTTTTGGAATCTTGTGGATCTTTTGGAATAAGCATCAGGCGGATGTCTTCCTCTAACGCTTCTTTTCGTTGCTGAAGTTCGTCCAACTCCTCAATGGCCATTTGCCTGAAATCTTCATCCTTCTCTTTCTTGATCACCTCACGGGCATGGTCAATATTGGAAACAACCATTTTATACTCTTTAAAAGCTCCCACTACAGGCTCAAGATCTTTGTAATCCTTATTCAGTTTTACAAAGCGTTTCATATCAGCCATCACATCCGGATCATTGAGCTGTTCACCCATTTCTTCCCAGCGACGATTGATGGTTTCTAATTTATCAACAATATCCACAGATTCAATTTTTTAGCCTGCAAAAATACACAATGCAGCCGAAGAATGAAAACCTTCTTCCAAATTCATTTTAATTATTTCTTATTCAGTCAATTAAACAAGAAGTAAAACAGTAAACTAATAGATATAGTTTCCGGTTTCGGAACTAATGGTGAGTTTTTTTACCGGAGAAGATTCAACACGGCCTATGATTTTGGCATCCACATGAAAGCTTTCCGCAATTTTTATAATGCCTGCAGCTGTTTGCTCATCAGTGTAAATTTCCATTCGGTGTCCCATGTTAAACACCTGATACATTTCCTTCCAATCAGTACCCGAAGCAGCCTGAATCATGCGAAACAGCGCTGGTACAGGAAATAAATGATCTTTAATGATATGTACTTTATCTACAAAATGAAGCACCTTTGTTTGCGCTCCACCGCTGCAATGTATCATTCCATGCAACTGATTATGAAACTGATCAAGTACTTGTTTTATAATCGGAGCATAGGTACGCGTAGGAGCAAGAACGAGTTTTCCAGCATTTACACCGGCCACTTCTGTTGGATCGGTCAATTGGTATGGGCCACTGTAAACTAAGTTTTTTGGAATAGCTGCATCAAAACTCTCGGGATACTTTGTTGCCAGTGAGGTATGAAAAACATCATGACGGGCTGATGTAAGTCCGTTGCTTCCCATTCCACCATTATAGGCATCTTCATAAGTTGCTTGTCCTGATGAAGAAAGTCCTACGATAACATCGCCGGCCTGAATTCGATTTTCGATCACTTTCTTTCGGGGTATGCGGGCAGTTACGGTGCTATCGACAATGATAGTGCTTACAAGATCACCAACATCGGCTGTTTCACCTCCTGTCGACCAAATACCAACTCCCATACTTCTCATTTTCTCAAGGAAATGCTCTGTACCGTTAATGATAGCGCTGATCACTTCGCCCGGGATACGGTTCTTGTTCCTTCCAATGGTAGATGAGAGTAATATGTTATCGGTTACACCTACACACAGCAAGTCGTCAATATTCATTACGATGGCATCCTGAGCTATACCTTCCCAAACACTGATGTCACCGGTTTCTTTCCAATAGATATAAGCAAGGGATGATTTTGTTCCGGCACCATCGGCATGCATGATCGTACACCATTCAGGATCACCAGCTAAAATATCAGGTATGACTTTACAAAAGGCATTGGGATAGAGGCCTTTGTCAACATTTTTTATGGCATTATGGACATCTTCCTTAGCTGCTGACACGCCTCGCGAAACATAGCGTTGGTTTTCCATACCTATTTAAATATCAGTTTCCTGCTTTTTGTATCAAACTCAAAACTTCCAAAACGATCGAGGAGCGATTGTCCTATCACAAGAGGCACTTCCAGTTTGTGGTCAACAACAACCTCTACATTCTTGAGGGTTTTATTGGCCAGACCCACTTCTTTCAAACTAAAAACAGCTCCATTCGCTATTGTTCCTACCTGAATAACTGATTTATCCTCACCTACAATGTTGTCAACACTGATGATGCCTTTTTGCAGAAACTCCAGCGCTTTTTTCAAGGAAATCGCAGGTTTCGCACTGCGGTTATAAATAAATGGAGTGGCAAAACCATCAATAAAGCACTCTGCCTGGAACGATCCATCAGCAGCAATTGTAAAATCAATCTGATTATCATCAGGATTAATTACAACGGCAACCGTTTCAGCTACAGGTTGATTCGCTGCTTTTGGCACAAAATCTTTGCTGAGCACACGAAACTCGGTGCGACGGTTGAGTTGGTGTGCTGCCTCTTTCTCTTCATTAGTAGCGAGGCTGTTAATAAATTCTTCGGTAAGAATAGCGCCTGCTTTAAGAACCTTATCATTTACAGCGAAATCACTCTCGATGACACGAGGCACACGCTCACCATAACCTTTAGCTACAAGTCGCTCAGGATCAATACCTCTTATGATCAAATAATCTACTACCGACTGTGCGCGGCGTTGAGACAGGATATCGTTTCGTTCATCAATATCCCTGTTATCAGTGTGCGATGCAAGCTCAATAATAATTGTAGGATTCTGTTGCAGCGTTTCAATCAATCCCTGAAGGGAGTCTTCATACTGAGGTTTTAGTTCCCATCGTGCCAAATCATAAAGAATGTCAGGAAGTGGAATAGGTTTCTGAGGAATGGGTTCAAGCTGGATATCTTTCACAAAATCGCGGCTAAACTCCACTCCTACCGTTGTCTCTACCAATGATTTGGTAAAATAATTCGGCTTATCGAAAATGAGTTCATATGTGGTATTTTTGCTTAGCTGCGACTCACCAAACATATAATATCCTTTGTCATTCGTTCGGGTAGTTACACTGCTTCCATTTGAACCAATCAATTTCACACTTGCATCTTCAATTATTTGTAACGTTTTTTCATCCTTTACAGTTCCGGCGAGGGTGAAAAGTACCGGCGGCTCGATAAAATAAAACAGGTTGTCGACACCTTTTGTATTTTCTCTGTTACTTGAGAAAAATCCTCTTTCTTCGGTTGGATGAAACACAATAGAGACATCATCATTGATGGAGTTCAATGGATGCTTAAGGTTGGTAGGTGTTCCCCAATTCCCTGAAGTGTCGATTGTTGTTACATAAATATCAAAACCTCCCATGCCCGGATGTCCGTTACTGGCAAAGTATAGTGTGGTGTCGTTTCTCAAAAAAGGAAACACTTCATCACCTTTTGTATTTACAACCGGTCCTATATTCAATGGTCGGTTGAAAGGCGCTTTTTTAGAGTCGCGCATGGCCATCCAAATATCTTTTCCTCCTGAGCCACCTTTGCGGTCGGCAGCAAAATATATTATGAGTTCGTTCTGGCTCAAACTTGGGTGACCAATAACATCAAGGCTATCTACGCCTTTTATCTGAACCTGAACAGGTTTACTCCAGCTGCGTCCTGATCGACTGCTTGTATAGATTTGACACCCCGATTCCTGTCCTGGAAGATTGTTACAGCGTGTGAAATAAAGCGTGTTAAAACTACTGTTCATAAATGGCGCACCTTCATTGGCTTTGGTGTTAAGTGTCTCTGTATCGTCGAGTAATACGGGCGTACTCCATTGGTTATTCCTGTCTAAACGGGCGGAGTAGAGGTCACTGAAACTTTGACTGGTCCATCCATCTTTATCTTTTCCTGTTGATCCATCACGGGTTGAGGTAAAAATGACTTCATTGTAATTGTTGGAAGCCCAGGCAGGAGCGAAATCTGCTGCTCTGGAATTTACTTTTTTAAGGAGTGTCACTTCAAACCTTGATGGATTTGCCAGCCATTCCTCAATAGCAGCCGTGGTTGCAGCGCCTGCAGGTCCGCGAGGGTCATCAGGAACTTTTTCAGTGTAAAGGTTATAGTACTCAATAGCTTCCTGATACTTTTGATTCATCTTGAGTAAGTCGGCATACGTTAGAAGTATCTCCGGATTACGTTCCTGAAAACCAGCTTTTAGAACTTTCCTGTATCCTGCTTCGGCTCGTTTATAACTTCCGGTGAAGCGATAGCATTCGGCCATACGGTAATTGATGCGATCCTTTTCCGGAGCATTTTTCTTTACTTTGCCATACGCCTTTTTATATCTATCGAGTGCAATAGAATATTGCTTGCGGTCAAAAGCTTCATCAGCACCTTTTGCAGGGTTACGCTGAGCAAATGCAGTAGATGCTGCCAGCATAAAAAAAACAAAAAGCAGGTTGACTGTGAGATATCTTATCATGTGTTTTTTTCTCATTTCTGTATGGCTAACGTTTAGAAATGTAATTTATTGGATGCATTATCCTTTCCTTTCCACCCGTCCTGTTTCCTGTTCAGGTTCCGGATCAGGATTCTCTATAGGTTTTGAACTGGTTTTTGTAGAGACTGTTTCACCTTCTTTCGTAACTGACTCATCTTGAGTAGCTTTTTGTTGCAAAAAATCGTTAAAGCGCGTTTCTCGATCAAGTCGCTGAACTTCTTTGTTGATTTCGTTTTTAAAGCCGGCAGAAGCCCGTTTCAATTCATTGATTGTTTTGCCCATCGTTCTGGCAACCTCAGGGAGTTTTTTTGGACCCATTACAACAAAAACTACAAGCAGGATTAATATTAGTTCTCCTGTACCGATATCGAAGAATAGTAGCATGATAATTCATTTAGAAGCACAAAAATAAGAAATAAGCAGTCATTGTAAAGCTTGAGTAAAAAGTAAAAGAAAAAAGTCCGATTCTGAAGCTTCAGGATCGGACTTTTTGATATAAACATTAAAATTTATTTCTTCTTTGAGTCTTTTGCAACTGCAGCTTTCTCTTCAATTTCCTTGAGTTGCTTGTCGCCTTTCAAAAAATCGTAAACGAGTGGGCTGGCATTGAATACTGAAGAATACGCTCCAAATGCAATACCAAACAACAAGGCAAAAACAAATCCCCGGATTACCTCACCACCAAACACGAAGATAGCAATCAAAACTACCAAAGTAGTACCTGTTGTATTGATTGATCGTGTTAAAGTACTGTTAATACCATGATTAAGATTCTCGAGCAAAGTTTTCTTAGGATGAAGGTTTATGTTTTCCCTGATACGGTCGAAGATAATAACGGTATCATTGATAGAATATCCAATAATTGTTAGAATAGCCGCAATAAATGCCTGGTCAATTTCCATATTAAAAGGCAGGAAGGTGTAGAAGAACGAGTAAATACCAAGCACAATGATTGTATCGTGGAAGAGGGCTATAACACCTGCCAATCCAAATTGCCACTTACCAAAACGTACAGCTATATAGGCAAAAATAACTAATAGAGCTATTACGATGGCTAAAACTGCTTTATTTCGAATATCGTCAGCAACCGTAGGTCCAATTTTTTGTGAACTTAAAATTCCTACTGAAGCATCATCAGAAGAAAACTGCTGATAAGTAACTCCAGTGTTGTAAAAATTACTTAGTCCGCGGAACAACTTTGTTTGAATGATCGAATCAACATTTACATCGTCACTCTCAATCATATACTTTGTTGTAATCTTAACCTGATTGTCAGGACCAAACGTTTTTATTTCAGGCGATGCATCTGGAAATTCAGCTGCTAATGATTTTCTCACCTCACCTACAGTTATATCTTTATCAAAACGAACAACATATGTTCTTCCACCTGTAAAATCGACGCCGTAATTTAGTCCCTTAAAAGTGAGGGAACCAACGCTCAGGATAGTTAGTACTAATGAAAAAATGTATGCTTTTTTACGTACACCTATCCAATTAAAGTTAACGTTAACGAGGAAGTTTTCTGTGCGTTTGTTGCTGAAATTGATCTTTTTGTTCGTATCCAGCATATAAATAAATATCAACCTTGAAATGAAGATAGCAGTGAAAACAGAGGTTAAAATACCGATTATAAGAGTTGTTGCAAATCCCTGGATTGGGCCTGAACCAAAAACATATAAAACGATACCAGTTAGTAATGTTGTTACGTTACCGTCGATGATAGCAGAATAAGCATTTTTATACCCGTCATCAATTGCAAGTTTAATTCCTTTCCCAGCGCGTAACTCTTCCTTGATACGCTCATAAATAATTACGTTGGCATCAACTGCCATACCCATTGTCAGAACGATACCAGCGATACCAGGTAAGGTAAGAACAGCCCCCAAAGATGCTAATACACCAAAGAGCAGGAAAACGTTTACCAACAAGGATGCGTTTGCAACGAGACCTGATCTGTTGTAATATAACTGCATGTATAACAAGACCAACATAAAAGCCAGAACAAATGAATACATACCTGCACTAACAGCTTCACGACCTAGTGAAGGTCCAACAACGGCTTCTTCAACAATTCTCGAAGGAGCAGGTAGTTTACCAGCTTTCAAAATATTTGCAAGGTCCTGAGCTTCTTCAATGCTCATTTCGCCACCAGAGATCGATGAACGACCATTAGGGATTTCATCATTAACAACAGGAAAAGAATAAACATATCCGTCCAAAACGATGGCAACCTGACGACCTATATTTTCACCTGTCAGGCGTTTCCAGCTTTTGGCACCTTCACTATTCATTTGAATAGTTACTTCTACTTTGCCATTCTGATCATAATCCTGACGAGCGTCAACAATAACTTCACCACCTAAGGCAGCATTATTGTCACGCGATCCTTTTAGTGCAACCAATTCGAGAACTTCGGGTTGTCCTTCGCCACTACGTGGTTTAACTGTCCAGGCTAACTTAAGGTTACGTGGAAATACTCCAACAACCTGGCGTAACATACTATTGATGCGCGCGGTGTCCTTAACTTGTGCCTGACCAACGCGGGCTGTGTTACCCGGGAAAAATTTGCCTGCTTCATCCTGAAAATAGGAAGGCATTAAGAATGCGTAAAGCGGATTATTTTTTGCATACTCATCAAAGTTTGTATCGTTCTTAGTGGTATCACTTTCTGAAGCTATCTGGTCGATGAGACTTTTTGTAGTATCGGCTGAAGCTGAGGTCTCAGTTGTGCTTGCTGAAGCATTTGTCGAGGTTTCGGTGGTTGAATTTTCAACCGTTTTATTCATTTCGGCTAGACGTGTATTTGCTTCATCAAAGAACGAATACAGATCGGAGAAATTATATGTTTCCCAAAACTCAAGCTGTGCTGTTCCCTGTAAAAGGTTACGAACACGTTTAGGGTCTTTAATACCTGGCAGCTCAACAAGAATACGTCCTGATGTAGCTAGTTTTTGAATATTTGGCTGGGTCACACCGAAACGGTCGATACGTGTACGTAGAATCTGGAAAGAACGGTCGATAGCACCTTCAGATTCAGCACGGATCACTGCCATAACCTCAGAATTGGTTGAATTGGTAGTAATCCCTTTGTCCTTAAACTCGTATAGGAATATAGAAGCCAAGCGAGCGTTGGCATCAACTTCTTCGAATGATTCACCAAAAAGGGTTACGAAATCTTTCTGACTGTTCTGTTGCTTGCGGATAGCAAGTTCCATTGCCTGACGGAATACGGGATCCTGACTATAGCCTGAAAGTGCATTGATAATATCTTTAACAGAAACTTCAAGAACAACATTCATACCTCCCTTGAGGTCGAGTCCGAGATTTATTTCCCTTTCTTTAACATCACGATAAGTGTATTTATCGATTAGGATATTATAAACAACCTGACTCTCCATTGAATCAAGGTAATAGGTCTCGCGTGCTTCAACTATCGAGTCCAATTTTTGATCATAATTTACCTGGTCACCTTTTGAAAGTTCTGTTGCAAGATTCTTTGCGACCTGACTTGTGGCATAGCTTCCTGCCTTACGCTCTACTCTTCCTGACACGAAAGTGAACGAAAGCTGGTAAAGCGAGACGATCGCCAAAGCAATTGCAAAAACTTTGATAGCTCCTTTGTTCTGCATTTCTGAATGTGATTAAATTACTTATTCTAAGTTGACAATTTTTTTTGAGGGTGCAAAATTAGAATAATATTTGACAACTGCCAATATTTCAGCGATTAAATGAATAGCTGCTTTTCTGAAATCTCACAATCTCTCAGCAGCTTTTGTTTTCGCCCTATGTATCAGAGGACAAATCTAAGCATAAGACAACAATATTATACTTTTTTAAAACAGTTTCGAATCAGTTATTTGATTGAAAACCGTGTAGCCGATTGATTAGTTTCCATTGATATTAGAAGATTTAAATGAAACCATAATTTTTATTTAAAATGATTCCATGAAATGATTTACTTTTGCAAAATCAAAAAATTACCTTAATTAAAACAGTATTAAAATGAAAAAAACAATGATGTATGCCCTGCTATTGGGAGGTTTTATCGCCTTGCAAAGCTGTGGTGGAAGTACAGAAACAAAAACAGAGACACCTGCAGCAACAGCAGCAGCCAAAACTGAAGCAGTTGCTGTTCAGGAAGAACCTTTTGCAGCCGGTAAGAAAATCTACATGGAAAAATGTATTGTTTGCCATCAGGCAAATGGTGAAGGAATTTCCGGAGCTTTCCCTTCATTGGTTGGCTCTGAATTTCTGCTGACAGACAAAAAGGGAGCTATTGCTCAAACGCTTAACGGAGCGCCAGGCGGAAGCACAATAAAAGGAGTTAAATACAGTGCTCCTATGCCTTTTCAGGTTGACACCAAGGAAGATGCAGTTGCTGTAATCAATTTTGTATTGAATTCATTTGGCAACAAAGGTGGAACCGTTACTTTGGATGATGCAAAAGACATCGTGATTAACCCAAGACCATAATTATATGCGTATTAAAGGTTTCTTTTCTTCAATCATCCTTTCATGCTGCCTGGTTTGGCTGTCTTCATGTAATGCTCCATCACAGCAACAGACAGAACATACGGAGGAGGCTGCTGAAGTTGTTCTTCCATCCACCGGATCATTTGGTGAACCTATTACCAAAGAAGGTACTGTCCCTGTTGCTGAAATTGCATCGCTCATAAAAAGTGACGAAGCAATTGATGTGAAAGTAAATGGCACTATTTTGGAAGTTTGTCAGCATACCGGCTGTTGGTTAACCTTTGACCTGGGAAACGGCGAAACAATCATGGTCAACATGAAAGATCACGAATTTTATGTTCCCAAGGACGCTGCCGGTAAAAAGGCCTATGTAGTAGGCACCGCTACCCGCGAGCTGATCTCTGTTGAAATGCTTAAACATTATGCTGAAGACGCCGGTCGTAGTCAGGAATTTGTTGACGCTATCACTGAAGATGCCTGGGAATATACCATTGAAGCAAAAGGTGTGATTATTGAATAAGAACCTTTGTAGAAAAAATCTGAAAATCCGCCCTTACCGGCGGATTTTTTTATTTCAGCTTAACAATAGTCCCTGCTACCGGATTTGCCCCTTCATTCCATTTATTGATTTTCTCAATTCGGGATAATCTTATTCCGTAAAGCTGTGACACATCTTTCAAACTTTCAGCTTTACGCAAAATGTGACCTTCATAATCATGTGATTTACGGCCTTTTTTCTCCACATAGATAATCTGGCCTTTTATTAAGGTATCACCCTTGCTAAGTTCGTTGTATTTATAAAGTTGCCAGCTGTATACATTAAGTTCCTGAGCAATCAGATCAATCCGATCCCCTTCATTAGTAAAAATGAGTTTAGTACGATTGTTCACATGCAGAAACCTTCCCGACTTTGTTTTTCCAACAACCTTAAAATCAGATGTACTGACAGGGTTTTGATATTTTTGTTTAAGTTTAATATCCGCGATTAAGCCAGTTGGTTTTTTCTTTTCCATCGCCAGTGAATCATAGGAATGCAAGTTATACCGCTCAATAAGACCAATCAAAAGTTCGGGATACCGCGGATTGGTGGCATATCCAGCCTGTTTCAAACCATGAGCCCATGCTTTGTAATCCATTATATCCAAATCGAACAGAAAGGCATACCTGCTGCGTTGTGTTAGAAAAAGTGAATGGTCGTTGTAGGATTCTTCGGGATGTTTGTAAGCTCTGAAGCACTCGTTTTTTTCATCATCATCCGTATGAAAAGTTTTCCCCTCCCAACCTTTGTGACATTTGATCCCAAAATGATTGTTCGCTTCCCTCGCCAAAGAGCTGTTTCCGTTACCCGATTCAAGAAGACCTTGGGCTAAAGTGATGGAAGCAGGTATTTTAAACTCCTTCATCTTGCTCATCGCGATGGTGTTATACCTTAATATATAGGCCTCGCCAGTCATTTTTTCCTGCCCTTGAATAAAGGGAGTCCAAAAAAACAGTCCAACTAAGAACAACACATAAAAAAACGTTTTACGACGGATCATTGAAGATGTGCTACAATGCAAAAATAAACGAACCTCCCATACAGGGCTAAAAGAAATTAAACAATCGGTAAAAAATCAATTCCTAACAAGCTGCATAGTACTGCAAACTATGCTACTTTTGCCCCTCAATCTGCATTATGGACATCATCAGAAAATATTTTGGGGAGCTTCCTTCAGAGCAACTGGAGCTACTAGAGGCCCTTTTACCCATTTACAGCGACTGGAATAGCAAAATCAACCTTATCTCGCGTAAAGACATGGATCATTTTTATGAACACCATGTGCTTCATAGTCTTGCAATTGCAAAGTATATCAAGTTTGTTCCGGGCACAACAATACTTGATGTTGGGACAGGTGGCGGTTTTCCAGGTATTCCTCTTGCCATATTATTTCCATCGGCCGAATTTGTGCTGGTTGACAGCATTGGTAAGAAAATTATGGTTGTAAACGCTGTTGCCGAAACACTTGGTCTTAAAAATGTAAAAGGCATACATCAGCGTGCTGAAACACTCAAAGACCAGTACGATTTTGTTGTTAGCAGGGCTGTAACAAATTTACCGGAGTTTATAAACTGGACTGGTCAGCGATTTCATGGCAGAAGCCGAAATCTCAGGCCTAACGGAATCCTTTATTTAAAAGGCGGTGATATCAAAGCAGAGCTTGATCTCTTGTCAAAACGCTGGATTAAAAATAGTTATCCGCTAAAAACCTGGTTTGAAGAACCATTTTTCGATACTAAATCATTGATTCATTTATATTAATGAGGTTTCTCTTTCAATGAAAGAACTACCTAGGAAATCGATGAATTTGGTGATTTTTATGTAATCTAAGATAGAGCCCTCTTTTTTTCTACTTTAGCCGCTTGTTTAACCATTAAAAACTGAAATATGGAAAAAATCAAAAACTCCCTCAGGGAATCTGCAACAGCACGTTGGATTGCCCTGGCACTTATTTCGATCACTATGTTCTTCGCCTATTTCTTTGTGGATGTGGCGGCACCACTTCAAAGCGAACTTGAGCGCATTTATGGTTGGTCGCCCGAAGTGTTTGGGATGCTTGGCGGGTCAGAATTCTTTTTGAATGTTTTTGCCTTTTTTCTGATCTTCTCAGGTATTATCCTCGATAAAATGGGAATTCGCTTCACCATTATTACTGCTGGTATTTCCATGGTAATTGGTGCCGCCATAAAATATTATGCCCTCACCGAAGGTTTTGCATCTTCTGGCTTAGCTACTAGTTTAGATTCCTTTTGGACATCGGTGCCCGCATCTGCCAAGCTGGCCTTTTTTGGTTTTGCCATTTTCGGAGTGGGTGTTGAAATGGCTGGTATCACTGTGTCCAAGTCCATTGTTAAGTGGTTCAAAGGCAGAGAACTCGCCCTTGCTATGGGTTTGGAAATGGCGACAGCCCGTTTGGGTGTTTTTGCTGTTTTCAGGTTATCTCCCATTTTTGCAGAAAATGGCGGTGTTTCAAATTCAATCCTATGGGGAGTAGCTTTCCTTGTTATCGGTTTATTCACCTTTTTAGTGTATACCTTTATGGACGCCCGACTCGACAAGGAGATCGGCGCAGATGCTTCGACAGAACCTGAAGAGGCATTCCGAATCAGTGATATCTGGCTCATCTTTAAGAATCCGGGATTTCTTGCTATTGCAGGTCTTTGTGTGTTATTCTATTCAGCTATTTTCCCTTTCCAGAAGTTTGCAACTGACATGCTTGCCTCCAAACTCGATATCAGCATTAAAGATGCAGCAGCCATGTTTTCATACTTCCCTATAGGCGCAATGGTTTTAACCCCTTTCATCGGCGCTTTTCTTGACAGAAAAGGCTTAGGTGCAACAATGATGTTTTATGGCGCAATTTTACTGACCGTTTCGCATCTCATTTTTGCGCTTGTTCCTGCTGAAGCCTTCACCGATGTTGTTGCTTATGCAACAATTATTGTCCTCGGACTGGCTTTCTCGCTCGTGCCGGCTTCGATGTGGCCTTCTGTTCCAAAAATTGTTGAAGATCGTTTCCTTGGTTCAGCATATGGTCTCATTTTCTGGATTCAAAACATTGGTCTTCTTGCCGTTCCAATTCTCATTGGATGGGCGTTGAGTGCTGCTAACCCTGGCGTTGCTGAAGCTATTGCGGCAGGAGAAAATGTAAAATATGACTATACAATTCCTGAATTTATCTTTGCAGGCTTCGGTGTACTGGCAATGATTTTGGCACTTGTACTGAAAGCAGTCGATAAAAAACAAGGTTTTGGACTTGATCTTCCAAATAAGAAATAAATATTCAATTGATATTAAAAAACAGCTGCTTTCGGGTAGCTGTTTTTTTTTACAAGTTGAAACTTCTTCGGTATCGTTTTATAAACTGTAGCAACTTCATTCGTTGTCAATACAAAAAACCAAGTAACCACAAAGGGATTGACTTGCCGGCCGGATACTCCATATCATCTTTTACGATGTCTGCATTTTCGAACTTGTTAAATCGCTTACAGTTTTCTGTTCATTCCCTCAAAAAGCTTATCCTTTAACTAATCCTTTGTGTTAAAAGAATAATTTGCACAAGTAGATGTGTAAAGTACTAAAATAATGCACATTCTGATGTACAAAATAGGGTGAAGCTTTTCGTTGAATTTATTTTTCGCAGGTGAGTTCACACAAAAAAATGCTTCAAATGAATTTACCTCCACCAAAGTAGTTCAAGGTTTATGTTAGAAAACGTAGCTGTTATTTAATTTATCAGGAAGATTTAAAACATTTGAAAAGGCTGTCAGTTAACAAAGATTCACATCTGCCTAAAGAAAAAAAAACTACTTTTATCGCTTTAAATTTATTCAAGGTCTAATCAAAAAAAGTAACTATCATGAGTTCAATTCTCGAACTGGAACCAAAAGGCATCTGGAAAAATTTCTACAGCCTGACACAAATACCTCGTCCATCTAAAAAAGAGGAAAAAATAATCGCTTTCACGAAAGAATTTGGTGAAAAACTGGGTCTTGAGACCATCGTTGATGAAGTTGGAAACGTAATCATTCGTAAACCTGCAACTCCGGGCTTCGAAGATCGTATGGGAATCATTCTCCAATCTCACCTTGATATGGTACCTCAAAAGAATTCAGGCACCGATCATGACTTTGAAACTGATCCTATCCAAACATATATCGAAGATGGCTGGGTAAAAGCTAAGGGAACAACCCTTGGTTCAGATAATGGTATCGGTGCTGCTGCTGCCATGACCGTACTTGAATCAAGCGATCTGGAACACGGTCCTATCGAAGCCCTCTTCACTATTGATGAAGAAACAGGTATGACAGGAGCTAACGAACTGAAGCCCGGGTTCTTACACGGCGACATTTTACTGAACATGGACTCTGAAGATGAAGGAGAGTTGTATGTTGGTTGTGCAGGCGGCATCGACTCTACAGGAACTTTCACAGCTCAAATGGAAGCAGTTGCCGATGACAGCATCGCTTTTAAGGTAAGTGTTGTTGGATTGAAAGGCGGCCATTCGGGATTGGATATCAATCTTGGAAGGGGCAATGCCAACAAGATTATGAACGGACTGCTTCATGTTGGAGCTGAGAAATATAGTTTACGTTTGGCAAGTATCGAAGGCGGAAGTCTTCGCAATGCCATACCCCGCGAATCATTTGCAACTGTTGTGCTACCGGAGGCACATAAAGCAGCATTTGAATCTTTCGTTGCAGAATTTTCTGTCATAGCCAAAGAAGAATTTAAGGCTGCTGAAAATAGTCTTGAAATTACAGCTGTTGCTTGCGAACTTCCTTCTGAGGTAATCGATGCCACAACACAGGCAGGATTATTTGAAGCAGTTGCAAAATGTCCAAATGGTGTAATTGCCATGAGTGCAGATATGCCTGGTGTTGTTGAAACATCTAATAATTTGGCTATTGTAAAACTTAAAGGCAATACCACCACACTTGCAGCTTTACAGCGCAGCTCTGTGGATGCCGATAAAGCTATTTTAGCTGAGCAGATTGTAAGTGTATTTGAGAAAGCAGGCGCTAAAGCCCACTCCCACGGCGCTTATCCTGGCTGGAAACCCAATGTTAATTCACCTATCTTAGTTACCATGAAGGAAGTATATAACACTACTTTCGGACGCGTGCCCGAAGTGAAAGTCATTCATGCAGGGCTCGAATGCGGTATTTTAGGAGCTGCTTACCCACATTGGGACATGATTTCTTTCGGACCAACGATCCGTCACCCCCACTCACCCGACGAAAAAGTGAACGTAGATACAGTGGCGCTGTTCTGGCAATTTTTGGTTGAAACATTGAAACATGCACCTGTAAAAGCATAGATTTTCAGCAAAATATTGCAGAATATTAACGACTTAATAGTTTTTTTCAAAAAAAAGAATGCAAAGATTTGGATAAAAGGAATTAATTTCTACCTTTGCACTCCCAAAAAATAGGCAAGATGAAACGTACTTTTCAACCATCGAACAGAAAACGCAGAAACAAACACGGTTTCCGCGAAAGAATGGCAACAGCTAACGGCCGCAGAATAATCAAGGCCCGCCGCGCTAAAGGCAGAAAGAGATTGACCGTTTCTGACGCAAAATAATTTTTCTATAATAGCCGCTCTATATTAAAGGTTTAACAGAAGGTGATGTTCCCATTGCCTTCTGTTTTTTTTGTGTCTAATTCATCTGAAAC
>CAYXCZ010000024.1:0-60670 GCA_964463695.1 uncultured Lentimicrobiaceae bacterium
ATTCTACTTTGCAGGTTGGATTACACTTCACTTCAAAATTCACAGAATTGGCTATGTAACATATTTCGTGCGCTTTATGGTGCAACCCGATGGCTTTTTCTACCATACTTTCGTCTGCAACATAAAATATTGGATTCAAAGTTACTTCTTTGAAACTTCCGCCACCACTTGCCTGTTCAATCATAATGCCTGTGGCATTGTCGGTGTAAGATGTAATTACAACTCCTTCCAATGAACATACATACAAATACGAAAGCATATGGCAGGATGAAATAGCTGCAACCAATAAATCTTCGGGGTTCAATTTTGATTTGTCTCCGACTGCAGGATTGTCCGTTGTAAGGAATAATTCAGGTTTTCCTTGAATAGAAACTGTGTGGCTACGGTCATAGGTTCGTACATTTTTAGTTCCGTCACCTTTGTTCCCTGTCCATACCGCAGTTAGTTTGTAATTGTGTTCGTGTGCCATTGTAATTAAGTTTATTGTTCTTCAATTATTGATGTTCCTTTTGATTTATCTCCCGAAGTCCATTCCCAATTTTCGTGAAGACGAATTTTTCCATTTTCAAGAATTTCTGGTTTTGAAATGCAAATTCCTGTCATGATCTCGCCCAAATGGTTTACCTGATGATAGCGCATTTCTATATTTCCTAAATGGTCAACCAAACCAATCAAATGACCATATTTAATTTTCCCTCCTGCATATTCAGAAGTAAGGATATTTCCGACTTGTTTGTAATGAAACAGCGTTTCGTTTGAGGTTTCACCATTTTCAGTATTGCTTACCGGCCTGAATTTTTTGTCGTTATAGTTCATTGTGTCGTTTTTCTAAAATTCTGACTACCGATTTCCTAACCAATTGTATTCGTGTAATTTACAATTTACTAATTTGCAGACTATCGGTAGTCAAGGCAAATTTATCGATTTGTTTTTGAATACGCTTAACTAGTCCTAGTTTTCTTTTCTGATCTATAAACAGATAGCCTGCGGGGTTGTTGTAGGGTTTACCTTTGACCACCATATTCCAGATGATGACAGCGATTTTTCGGGCTGTGGCACTAATGGCCGATACACGTCCTTTACGGAAATTGATCCGCTAAAAAATGTCTCTCAGTGGTGTTGAGTCCTTCAAAATCTTTCATCTTCATACCAACCAACCTAACACAACCGCTTCCAATTTCCATAACCAAAATTACATGTATGGGGGTTCGTCCAACCGGGAGTTCTTCCGATAACAATCGGAAAGGTCATTCCGATCACATGAAGTACTGATTATTACAGCCTGACATTTTTATCTCTTTGTCAACAAATTGAATAATTCCTCGTTAATGTAGTAATTTCCCGTACCTAACTTATCTTTTCGCAACATTTTATCATCTGCCAATTTGTTTAAATAATTTGCCGCTGTTAATCTTGATACACCCAGGTCGTTTACGACAAACTCAATCTTTGTGTAGGGATGTTTGAATAAGTTATTCAACAAATCCTGACTGTAAAATTTGTAATTATCCCGGAGTCTGTGCTTATAATCAAGCATTAGCTCTTTAATTTTAATAATTAATTCAATCGTCTCTTTCGCAGTTTGCTCAACTCCTGATATAATAAACAACAACCACTCCTCCCATAAATTTTCATCACGAATTTTTTGCAAAAGTCGGTAATAATCAGGCTTGTTTTTGATTATATAATTACTCAAATATAGAATCGGCAAAGATTGAAGCTTTTCCAAAATCAAGTAAAGTATGTTAATTATCCTGCCAGTCCTGCCATTACCGTCATAAAATGGGTGAATACTCTCGAATTGAAAATGAATAATTGCCATTTTAATCAATGGGTCGCAATCTTGTATTTCTGAATCATTTATGTATCGCTCCAGATTTGCCATTAGCCTCATTATTTCCTTATAATCTTTAGGTGGTGTGTAAATAATCTCACCAGTAACTGCATTTTTCAAGGCAGTACCAGGCAGTTTTCTGAATCCAGCCTTATTATCCTCTAATATTTCTTGAATCTGCAGAATACTATTATTTGTCAGTAGTCCAGTCTTTGTTACAAGTTCAAATCCCTTTTTTAGCGCTGAAATATAATTTTGAACCTCCTTTGCTTGGAGCGATTTAAAAGCATTAAGATTCAATTCTGATTTGTATAAATCATCATGAGTCGTAATTATATTTTCGATCGCAGAACTATCTTTTGCTTCTTGTAATCCAAGTGTATTGATCAGAATATTTTGATTTGGAATTGTTGAAGCAATTCCTTTTAACTCAGCCAAAGCAGCATGTGCTGAAGGTAAAGCTTTTAATATCTTTTTAGATTCTAAGTCAACGTTTAATGGAAGTTCTGTTAATCCCCAAGTTATCATTTGTAAAGATTATTTAAAATTCTATGCAAAGATAAATTATTATGTATAGAAATCACTAATATCTTTACATTAAAAACCATATCTGTATAAAAAACGCCCAAATCTATGTGCATTGTTCGTTTTTTTGCATTGGCAGTAACAGCGAATAGACCAAAAACCAATCTACCTCAGCGGTATAATGGCTCTTTTCGTGGCTTTTCGGCTATTCGACTTAGTGTTATAACCAGTTATTTATATGAAGTCGCTGTCAACCCAAATTAACCAATTATTTCCTACACCCCAAACTTCAATAAAGTTTGTATTAAAATTATCCAAATAATATCCCTTTTGGGACTGAACGCTATCGCATGTCGTCCATGTTAAATAAAGTGCTCCAACAGGGTATTTAGTCCAATCAGTTGCATATTCAACTTCTTTACATTTATTTTGTTTTTGAACAGAAATTCGAACAATGCCCTGCTTCAATAAACGGCTTTTCAATTTGTCGCTCAGTTCAACTGGACTAATAAATTTCCCTAATTGTTGATTAACATAAGGGTCGTCAAGAATATCTATTGTGAGGTTTTCCCATTCCGTTCTATTTTCATTAATCATTGCAATCTTGTCTGCAACAATGTCTTTCCGTTTCTGTCGATTGTCAGAACAGGAAGTAAGTGTAATAATGAATGTTAAAATCAAAAGTCTGATTAACATAAACGGTATCTGTATAATTCTGACTAACAATTTCCTAACCAACTGTATTCGTGTACTTTACAATTTGTCAATTTGCAGATCATCGGTAGTCAGGGCAAATTTATCAATTTGTTTCTGAATGCGCTTTACAAGTCCGAGTTTTCTTATCTGGTTTATAAACAGATAGCTTGAGGGGTTTGTCGTAGGATTTCGCTTTGTCAACCATATTCTTATCAGTAGTTTACAGCCTATGAGGAAAAAGGGTTGCGCGCCTATTGGAGTTCGATTTATTGCAGGCTGTAAGTTTTAATTCAATCCTGTCAAATTTAATTGTTTTATTCTTTTCTCTCGTTTCTTTTGATAATCAGCAATCTCAGAGTAAAGCTTTACTGTCTTTGAAAAAATCAAATGAGTCAAAGCACAAGCCATTATATATCCATCAACTAATTCAACGGTACATATTATCCCAGAAATATCCCCACTATTATAAACACTCGTAATAGTCAACTCTGTTTTTAATGTAATGGGGTGTCCATTCTTTCGAAAAATCTGAACCAACTCTCGAATCGGAAATGCTTTTATAGGTATACTTTCAGTAATCTTTTCTGTCAAATCCTTGTATTGCTCCGAAATATCCATGATTTGTAAGTTTACCAAAGATCAAATTTACGATTTTCAATTGGTGTCTTTCTTACTTTCTCAATGTTTGTCAATATCTTGTCAAGCACCTTTTTAAAATCTTGTTTTCTCGGTGTATCATCAAAGAAGATATCCATTATTAAATCTTCTAAATCCCAATAAGTCAACCATTCTTTAATCATTGATTCTGAGTGGTCGAGATATTCATCGTCTGACTTGCAATCATTAGCTAATACGCCAAATTGCAAAGCTAAATCATGATGAAATCTATCTGCTGTATCAATAATCGCAGAATGTGTCTCTCGTGATAAATCATTAGTATCCATATGCTGTGTCGTTTTTCTCACCTTTAAACAAACGATTTCCTAACCAATTGTATTCGTGTAATTTACAATATACTAATTTGTAGATCATCAGTAGTCAAGGCAAATTTATCGATTTGTTTTTGAATACGCTTTACTAAACCAAGTTTTCTTTTTTGGTTTAAAAAGAGATATCCAGCCGGGTTGTTGTAGGGCACACCTTTGACCACCATGTTCGTGCTGACCATATGAACTCCTGATTATTGTGTACCGTATTTATCTATGCCATCATTTGTAATTATGAAATTGTAGTAAATATCTACAGATATTCCCAGAGTTCCATAATTTCCTTTATTTTCAAATTCTCTTTCAAAATAAGACCAATTAGCATTATCTGTAAAAATATTTATTCGATAATTTTCAACTTGGTCTGGTTTGAATTTTATAATTAAAGTCGAATCGACATTAATTTTTATACTATCAAAGATTTCTGCAATCAAAAAATTTGGGTTTGTAATTTCGGTACTTGTTGTATACAAGTCCTTTGAGTTATTTGGTATAAGGCTAAATTCTTTAGGAGAAGTTCCGTAAAATGGAGATGTACTGTTGTAGTAATCAAGATTTTTGCTTGCTATAGTATATAAAGTAAAATCTAATTGAGTATCAGTGAGATTTTCGATTCCAATATGGTAATTGTATGATTTATTTTTTTCACAAGCAGAAAAAAGGACAAATACGCTAATTAATAGAGATAATTTTTTCATCTTGTTATTTTCTATAAAGTACACAATTAAAGTTCTAAGCAAAGATAGATCATTATGTATAGAAATCACAAATATCTTTACATTAAAAACTATCTCTGTATAAAAAACGCCCAAATCTATGTGCATTGTTCGTTTTTTTGCATTGGCGTTAACAGCGAATAGACCATAAAGCCATTACTCCTCAGCAGAATAATGGCTCTTTTCGGGGCTTTACGGCTATTCGACTTAGTGTTTGGCGTATGTGCTTCATTTCCTATTTGTTTCTTCACTTTTTATAAATGGATTTATGAAAGGCTTCCCATTCATAACAAAAATTGCATTCATTATAGATATTAAACCACCGACCAACAATCCTCCTATAACCGGTATCGGTTGATTAACTCTCCAATAAATCCACAGACCAAAAAGACTGATTACCCAAATGCATAACTGCATAGAAATAGCAGCACGAAAATGGTTTATCATATCTTTGGTTTTGTCTTTTTTAATATTCCATAATACTAGCGTCGGAAAGATTAAGGGTATTATTCCACTTAAATGAATAAGTGCTAACCAATTGTTGCCGTCTATCTTTTGGGGTTCCTGTTTTTCCTTTAATTCATTTTCTGCAAACAAACTAAAATCAACATCTAGTGCTTTAGCAATCATTTGAAGAGTATATGCTCGTGGGTCAACTTCTCCGTTTTCAATTCGTTGAATTGTTCTTGCACTAACTTCGGTTTTATCAGCCAACTCTTCCTGAGTCATGCCCTTTTTAATTCTTAACTCTTTTATTAATTTTCCTGTTTCCATTTTTTATTTTTGAGTCCAAAGGTCAGTATGATTAAGGTAACTTTCCAACTACAAAAACACGACATTTACACGACATTCTCAATTACTCCGTTCTTTTTCTTTATTTTCCATAACCATATTACATAGCAAATTATCAATTATTTCAACCAAATCTATCCAGTTAGAAGCAGTTTCCCGGCATTACGCCCAACGTTTTCGGGCCTGGCGAAGGTGGCGATTTTCACCATCCCGCACTTGCGGGATTGATGCGGAGAACCAATGTTTGATTAACCAAAAAACTGTCTGCGAACGACGAATCCCTTCTTATGCAGATATGCCGTCAGCAACCGTTATTTTTAGTTCGTCCAGGGTTCTTTATCTTTTGCATTCTTAAATTCTCGTCCGTCATAAATACTTAATCCTTGCCAGGTGCCAAACCAAACTTGTCCCTTGTTGTCCTCAAGAATACTTAGTACTACATTGGAGGTTAGGCCATTGTCAGTTGTGAATTGCGTGAAATTAGCGCCATCATAGCGGTAAACACCAAAACCTTCTGCTGTAAACCAGATATTCCCTTGGCTGTCTTTACAAAAATTATAGGTTTCTACACCTTCAATAATACCATCTTTGGTGAAGTTAGTATATGTCGTGCCATCAAATTTACTCACACCCTCATAAAAAGTTCCAATCCAAATATTTCCTTGTTTGTCCTCCAGGATATCTGCAGTACTATTGTCGGTAAGTCCATTTTTAGTTGTCAAATGAGTAAATTCCCCTTTATTGTATTTGAAAATTCCATTTCCATCAGTAACAAGCCAAATGGTTCCACTTTTGTCTTCTATAATTTTAAAAACCAATTTATCAGATAGCATGTGCTGCGGATTTTCGACCATTGAATCTGGCAACGAAAAAGGTATAAACTTCTCTCCGTCAAAATGACTGACTCCTCCTATCGATCCTACCCAAATTAGTCCACTTTTGTCAATTGTTAAACCCCAGATTTCCTTATCCTCACCTTGCAATCCTTCATTTGTTGAAAATGCTTTAAATTTTTTACCATCGTATTTTATGAGTCCATCGGAAGTTCCGAACCATATATTACCTGCTTTATCTTCTACAATTTCAATAACCCTCATATATGGATGGATTCCTTCGATTGTAATTGCTTCAAGTGTTTGCCCATCGTATCGGATAATCCCATTTCCATTTGTTCCAAACCAATAGTTCCCTTTTTTGTCTTGATACATTGTCCTTACAAACTCCCTTACCATTCCATTTAAATTGGTGTGAATTTGTGGAAATGTCGTGCTTCGATTAAAAGTTTGTTGTTGATTGCTCCCTTCATTTTCTATTTTATCATTAACCGATTTTTCTTCCTCTTGTCCTGTGCAAGGCGAGATTTGAAAAGTCAGAACAATTAAAATTGAAATTCCTGCCATGAATATTTTCTTACTTTCTATCTTTGTCATATCGTTGGTTTATAATTCTGATTAATGATTGTATACCCGCCAAATGGCATTTGCTCCTGATTTACCTCCCACCCTATCAATTTCTAAACATTTGATATCAAATAGTTTAAATAATAAAATCAAATTGTTGTCTGAAAATGATGTCGAAGTTAAATTGTAGTTTTCCGGCATAAACTTGTTTTTTAACGTTGAATTTTTCAAAAGTAAAAATGTTTTTTATTCATCAACCAGATCCACCGGACTTTTTAGTTGTCAAAAAACTTAGCGAACCAAAATCACGCGAATGGGGTTCGTACAAAAGGAGTTCATGTTGGGCACTGCGTGTCACATGAGCACCTGATTAATATCGGTTCGTTGATTATTCTATATTCTTCGTCACATAACCATTTTCAAGTTCTACCAAGTCAAGTTTAATAAATTCTTGAAAATGTGTTGAAGTCAAATGATCATTAAATGATTGCTCGTTTTTAAAACATTCCCAAAGAATTATTTTTGTCGGGTCATCTTTCACTTGTTTGATGTCAAATGAAATGGTTCCCTTTTCAAATAGCGTTAGATTTCTTAGTTTTTTAAGTTCAGAAATTGCGAAGTCAATTTTTGTTGGGTCTTTAATTTTTAAAATTCCTGTCGAATAAAAATGTTCATCTAATTTTTTGGGTTCAATTAAGTCCCAAAGATTTCCATACAAATCTTCAAAAACTGCTACTGTTCCATATTCTGCAAAACTTGGTTCTCTAACTATTTTAATGTTGTTGTCAATCAGATTCTGATAGTCTCTTTTAAAATTGTTGGTATGTAAGAACAAAAAAACTCTTCCACCTGTTTGGTTTCCAATTCTGCTTATTTGTTCTTCATTCGCGCTTTTGGCTAACAATAAAGAACATTCATTCGAACCTTTTGGCCTCACTAAAACCCAACGTTTTGTGTCCGAAAGAGCAGTGTCTTCGATTAAGTCGAAATGTAATTTTTCTGTGTAAAATTCAATTGCTTTGTCATAGTCGTCAACTACAAGTGCAATATGTGCCAAATTCTGTTTCATTCTGTGATGTTGTTCTATTTTGAACTTTTGCCGTGACCGTTAACGATTGCTTATCCCCAAAAAGGAGTTTATTCCAGATTCACCTTCCTCCCCCTATCAATTTCTAAACATCTGATATCAATTAGTTTAAATACTAAAATCTAAATGTTTGGTGAAAATGAAGTCGAAGTTAAATTGTAGCTTTCCGTCATATCCTTGTTGTTCTTGTTGGATCATTCAAAGGTAAAATGTTTTTTATTCATCCACCTAATCCACCGGACATTTAGTTTTAATATCAATTGATAAACTAAATTAAACTCTGACGGTTAGCCGGGGAGTTAATGCTATTCACTTTGTGCCACATGAACTCCTGATCATTTGCAAAAGCCTTTTTTAGAATGTTACTTGTCTCAATATTGTTTGTCCAATGGGAATGAGTTCCACCTGCTCCAATTTGTGTGTCTGCAGGTTGAGTAGTTTTGTCTGAATTTTCCCTTTTTTATATTTGGTCTTTACATCATTTTTGAATGAATATTTGACAAGGGAAACAGGCTCATAGGTGTAATCCGTAAAAATGCTGCCGTAGTTTTTTCCTTCGATTTCATTCGCTTTGATTGGTAAAGCATAAAGCAAAGCACCATACGTGAAATAATGAGAACCTGAGTTATCCGTATTAATCTGAACTTCTGCATCAAACGAAACATGGACCATATCATTTGCGGAAAACGCTCTTTCGATGACGATAAAATCGTTCTCAATTCTAAATTTTTCATTCGTATATACCTTTTTCACCCAATCCGGCTTCCTGATTTTGAGGGTAAATTTGGATGGTTCTGATTGTGTAATCTTAAACTTCAAAACATGTTGGAAAGGATATTCAGTAAGGTTTTCTATTTGGACTGGATGACCATTGATTGTAGTTGTCAACACATTCGGCATGATAAGCGTTGCAACAAGGGTAGTTTCATTTTCTTTCATCCAGGAGTTCTGCACAAAATAAGGTGAAATTCTGCCTGCATTGGGATTACAACACACCGCTACATCTTGATGAGCAGCTGAATATTTGTATCGGGTTTGCTTTCTGTCGGGTTCTGTTTCTCCGTTTTTAGTTCCTAACATTTCAAACGAATTATCCGTTTTTAAATAAGCAATACAAGAGTGATCTGGATTTCTTGAACCTTGTGCAGCATTATAAAAAATGTTCTCAATATCGTCTCCTGTTGCTGCATGCCCTGTTTTTTGAAGCAACAGACAATAACTATCCAACAATTCCTGCAGCGAACAATATTCATAGCCTGTATGTGTAGCATCGGCTTCACGTTCAGCAATCCATTCATCGCCCATTGCACCGCCACTGATGGTTGTAACTTGCTTGATCCTTTCCAGATAAATATCCAATGCCCTGGATAGTTCCGGATTGTTTGAAGCATACTTTGCACCAATCAAAGCCCTGATATGCTCAAATGTATGCACGCCGTGCGACTTCAGTTTGTAATTCGGGTCTAAGATGTTTTTCAGCTGTACGTCGGCTTCGGATTGATACGTATTCGAAAAATCGTTGTAGAGAAACAATGCATAGGCTCGGTATTTTTCGTCTTTGGTATGAAAATACAACCTTTCCAACACATCGGTAAAGGTTAATCCGTGTGAAACACCACCATTAAATGACGTCCCGGAACTAAACGGACTTGATGCGTTGGTGGGATAATGCTGCATCACATTTTCAACTGCTCGTTCCACTGCTTTAAAAACCTTTTCGTCTTTGGTAAATTCATAATAAGCCAACAAACCTCTATACAGGCTGGCTTTCGACCATAATTCACCATTTTCAGAATTGAATTTATAGCGAAGTTCTTTGTCGTAAATTCCTATATAACCATCTTCATCTTGTGTTGCCAGGATGGCTTCAACATACGTTCTCGCTTTTTTAACCCCTTGTTGATCATCTAATAAAAAAACATTTCGCATATAGCCGTCCCACCAATTGGATTGGGTTTCGCTGTTCCACCATTTGTATTGCTCATCTCCTTCTGCATCGCCGGCTTTCAGATTTCCCAAATCTTTCGCTTTGGAATGTTTTTGCAATCTGTCTCTACCATAGATGGGGTCATCAAAAAGTTGAGGTACAATCTGATCCAGATTACCTACAAAACCATTGATGTCACGCTGCATTTGTGCTTTGAGCCAACCTGCAGGTTTAACACTTCCAAAGGGCAAAGCATCGAATTTTTCTGAAGTTGGCTGTGCGTTCAGATTCATTGTGCAAATTAATATGATTGCTAGTACTATGATTCTCATTTTGTTGTCATTTCAAAAGTTAAACGGCCTCCGTTCATGATATCCTGATAGGTGATGAATGGTTGATTGATTTTGTTTCCATTTAAATAACGGGTTTCATTAAAAATGGTCTGTTCAGAAAAGTTTTTGGCCTGAATTGTAAAGGTTTTATTGTTTGGAAGATGAATGCTTGCCTCTTTCACTTGTGGACTTCCCAAAACGAACTCTCCATTGGCAGGATTGACGGGATAAAACCCTAAAGTGGAAAGTACATACCACGCACTCATCTGTCCGCAATCGTCATTGCCAATCATGCCATCGGGTGTATTGTTGTGAAATTCATTGATGACCTGGTGTATATATTTTTGACCTTTTTGGGCTTCGCTGCTGTAAGCATATAAATAAATAATATGGTGGCTGGGTTCATTGCCGTGGGCATACTGTCCGATCATGGCTTCTTGTCCTAAAAATTTATTGGGGTTCAGCGCCTCGGTGGTGAAAAACTCATCCAGTTTTTTCGTGAAAAGAATTTTTCCGCCCAATAATTCTGTAACTCCATGAATATCATATTGCGTTGGAGTCCAAAAATATTGCCAGGCATTGGCTTCGGTATAATCACCCGGATTGTTGAGGGGCGAAGTTGCCATTAAGGGATTGAAAGGTACTCGCCAATTTCCTTTGCTATCCTTTCCTCTGAAAAATTGAGTTTCCGGGTCAAAAAGATTCTTGTAATAACCGGCTCTTTTGGAAAAGGAGTCTTCAATTTCTTTTTCTCCGAGTTTTCTCGCCATTTCAGCTACACACCAATCATCATAACCGCTTTCCAGCGTTCTTGAAACGGATTCGTTATCCAATCTATCAAAAGGATAGTATCCATATTGATTGTACAATTCCCAGTCAGAGTTAATATGCGAAATGGTTGAAGTTTCCACCATTGCCGTTAAGGCCTCATGGGCATCAAATCCTCTGAAACCATGTTGATAAGCCGATAAAATCATTGGAATGGCATGGTTCCCAATCATACAATAATTGTCTTGTCCCCAGGCTGTCCATATGGGTAAAAATCCTTTGGCTTTATGGTGAATAAGCATTGTTCGAACAATACCATCAATTTTTTCAGGTGCAAGAATTTGTAACAAAGGAAACGCGCCACGATAAACATCCCAGATAGAAAGTGTTGAATAATAGGCATTACCGGGTGCAGTGGCAATTTGGTCATCAACTCCTCTGTATTTTCCATCTGCATCTGCGATATTTGATGGTTGTAAAAATAAATGATAGAGGGAGGTGTAAAAGATTTCTTTTTGTTTTTGGGGTGCTTCAATGCTGACTCTGTTCAAATAGTTGTCCCAGGTCTTTTGGTTGTTTTGATACACTTGTTCGAAGTCCCAATGTGGAATTTCGGTTTTCATATTCAACTTTGCACCTTCCACTGAAACGGAAGAAAGGGCAATTTTCACGCGCAAGGTTTTATTTTTAGGAAGAGTGAAATCCAGCAAGTATTTTGAAGCTATTTCATTTCCTTTTTTTTCTTGAAGAGTAAATCTTGAAAAAGGCTGGTCAAAAGTGAGTGTGAAAAAATATTTACGGTTCACCCAGTTTTGTGTAGAGCAATAACCGGAAATGGTGGTGTTATTTTCAATTTTCACATCACTTTCAAGTACTAATCCTTTTGGGTTATTTTCATCATCAACAAACCGCAATCCATGTTGTAAATCTACCAAAACCTGTGCTTCATGTTCCGGAAAAGTATAGCGATGAAAAGCCACTCTTTCCGAGCAAGTGAGTTCAACTTTTACATAGTCTTTTTTGGTCATGGCGTAATAACCAACTTTTCCAATTTCGGTATGCTTGTAATAAGAATTTTTGAGTTTTTCTTTTTGAGGATTGATGGGAAGCAACAACACATCGCCCATTTCATTGATTCCCGTTCCGCTAAAGCGGGTTTGCGAAAAACCTAAAAGATTGGTGTCCTGATACTGATAACCACTTGTATGATTCCATCCAAAATCCTTATTATCTGGCCCGGGTTGTACCATTCCAAATGGCATGGATGGGCCGGGAAAAGTGTGTCCTGTTCCATCAGTTCCAATAAAAACATTCACAAACTGATGATTATTTTGCCCACTTACCAAAAAGCCAAGAGAAATAAAAAAAACAATAAGCGAAGTCTTCATTCGAATCTAAATTAATTTCAGGACAAATTTCCTAAACTTTAAGTTGTATTTATTGCACTGAATTTGCCAGAAATTGTGTAATATTACCATCTTATTATTATTTAATTACTATTTCTAATAATAAAGACCAAGTGAAAGCTCTTTTTGAACATGTAACACCAAAGATTGAAAGTTCAATTTCAATTCTCGAACTGAACATGGCTCGATTTGACGCACCCTATCATTTTCATCCTGAGTTGGAGCTGACCTGGATCAGGAAAGGTTATGGGAAGCGTTATATTGGCGGTAAAGTATCGGATTTTAAATCAGGCGATTTGGTCCTGGTCGGACCCAATGTTCCGCATTGTTGGATTAACGAAACCGAAACAAGTGAGGAAAATGTTCTCGCTACAGTTATTCAGTTTACCCAGAACTTTGCCGGTGAAATGTTTTGGGAACTGCCTGAATTTATGGGAATCAGAAAACTATTTGAACTTTCCAGATCAGGCCTGATGATTAAAGGGGCCACAAGGCAACAAGTAGTAGTGAAAATGGCAAACCTTACTAATGCCGACAGGTTTCAAAAACTAATCCTCTTATTTGAAATTCTGTATGAAATATCTTCCTCTTCTGAAATTGAAATTGTTGATTTGCGACCTACAGAATTTGGCTTTAGCTCTTCGGATACACATCGTTTTCAAAAGATTTTCGCTTATCTTATAGAAAACTATCAGAACGAAGTTTCTTTAAAAACTGTTTCCGAAATTGCTAATTTGACTCCTACAGCATTTTGCAGGTATTTTAAGTTTGTAACCCGAAAAACGCTTGTTGAAATAGTTACAGAATTCAGAATCAATCAATCCTGCCAATTACTACGGAACTCTGAAAAATCGGTATATGAAATTTGCTTCGAAAGTGGCTTTGGAAATATTTCTTACTTCAATAAAACGTTTAAAAAAATCACAGGTAAAACTCCATTACAATACAGGAATTTGTTTTTAGGACAACATAAATAAATTAAGTATTTCTAGTTTTTTAGAATAAACCACAACATGCTCACAGGGAGTCCACAAGGTGGCTATTTCCAACCACCGTATTGTGGAAGTGACACAGGAGCGGGTTTTGTTTCAATACAAGGATTACAGCGATAATCGAAAAACAAAACAGATGTGGCTTTCAGCAGAAGAATTTCTGCGGCCTTATGACGAGAATATCTTGCCGCGTGGTTTTGTCAAGATGCGGCATTATGGCATACTGGCCAACGCTAGCCGACACAGCAGAATCAACAGGATTATTAAAAAGATGAGACTGCCTCTGCATCCGCCTGCGGTGGAAGTACCTTACCAGCTGCGTCTGCTGGACCGTTATGGAATTGACATCGAACTGTGTCCAAAATGCAAAACAGGCAGGATGATGCTCGCAGGCGTGTTGTATCCCAACAATCGCGGAAGTCCCCTAACGCCTTCTTTTTCAACTGTTTTAAAATAAACACTACTTCGATCAGTTTGCTCTAACGGACGAAAGGCAAGTGCTTTAACGAAAAATAATAAAGAATCCTTTTTGCCGGAATACGAATCATTTTCTCAACAACAAAATCAGCTTCATTTCACCGGAAGTAATTGTTAACTTAGCTGGCTAAAATTTGAGTAAAGTTAAAATCGGAGGAGGTATTAGATAGCCTGCCTTTGCATTCACTTCAAAAAACGTTGATCATGAAAAAAGCCACAATTACTTTAACAATCATTTGTCTGGTGATGACCAACATCGCCCTCACACAGATTGTTCCGGATGCAGGGCCGGACAGGATTGTTTGTACAGGTTTCTTTGGCATGGATACGATTGGCATAGGTGGCTCACCTTCAGCCACCGGTGGCACTCCGCCCTATACCTATACATGGGAAGCCGAATATACCTTGATTATCGGAAGCCATACGTTTAACTTTTCGGCTTCAGATTTTCTTAATGATACTACCCTTGCAAATCCGGAAATTATACATGCCATAGGAGATACAATCTGCTTTAAACTGACAATAACTGATGCGCAGGGCCTTACTGCCATTGATAGCACTTCAATCTGTTTTAATTATTTCGGAACTCACCTAGGAACCATTCAATATACAATTAATCAGGGTGATTCAGTATTTCTTTCTGGCTGGCAGAATGTATCCGGCGGGTTTCCGCCCTACGAATACCTTTGGCAACCCAACCATGGTTTGGCAGATTCGACAAGTCTGAATTTCTGGGCAAAGCCCCAATATTCTGTGGCATACTATATGACCTTAACAGATTCTGCAGGCTGTGTAGTGACCGGTGCTCCGGTCTATTTTGTTAATGTGCAGCCTGTGCTTGTGGATGAACACGAAAATCAAAATTCTCTGGTTAAAGTTTACCCCAATCCTGTGAAGAATTTCCTGAATATACAAATAAGCCCAAAGATGCTGGGAGATTTTTCATTGCGCCTCTTTCTGAGTAACGGGAAATTGATTGAAGAGAAGAGATTTCCAGGGAATGAATATAAAATGGACCTTTCAAACTATCCTGATGGTGTCTTCATATACGAAATACATGATAACAAAGGTTTTAGCGAGCAAGGACGAGTAGTGGTGAATTAATATTGCAGGCAAAAATTAAAGCCGCCAATAAATGACAAGGCTGATGCATTAAGGATGCTGCGACCTTTTGAGTTTTTTGATTTGTACCAGAAAGAAAAGATGCTATTGCAACCTCTATTCGGACTTTGAATCATTGACCATTTGTTGGGGGGTCAATATCCCGGAATAGGGGGTCAATATCACTGGAATATGCAATATGCTGCCTTCCCCACTGATGACAGCTGTATTGGCTTTAAAAACAATTTCTTCAAGCAAGTGAAGCTTCCTTCTGTCAATGCAGTGATTTTCATGGTGGAAAGATTATACCTTAAATTAAACTTATTCAAAATATTTATCTACTTGATTATCAAGATATTACAATAAATATTATTGAAGAAAAAACTTAATTAACTAATAATCAGGTATTTATTGAAAATATTTCAATTCACTACTTTAGTGTTTTTGACCCTTTTTCTAATGCGTTGCCATTGATTCAAGATTGAAAGATGTAGAAATGATTCATAAAAAGCTTATTTTTACTGCATTAATAGATAACAGTTCTTTTTGATATTGAAAAACCTACTGATTTTATTATGTTTACTTGCTTTATCCGCCACATTGATTGGTTCTTACCGAACTAACATACAATCAATTTCCAGGCGTGAAGGTTTATCTAATGGAGCTGTAAATTCAATTGTAAAAGATGCTGAGGGATATGTTTGGTTTGGAACCTGGAATGGTTTAAACCGCTATGATGGCAGTAATATCGCAAGTTTTTTACCGGGAGGAAGTGCGTTTTCCATCCATAATCACGTCATTCGCGAGTTGTACCCATCAAGATCAGGGCCAATGTGGATGCTTACAAACAAAGGGGTAAGTCTGTATAATAATTTTAACGACCGCTTTTTCTCTTTTTTTGATGAGGAAGCTGAACAAATCAATTATGAAACAGATATTGCACTCAGTTATTCCGATGAAATTGGAACCTGGGTTTCTGTTTTTGGCCGTGGAATTTTTCAATTTGATAGTAATTCAGGTCAGTTCAAGAAAATGCCTTTTGATGATAAATCTGATAGAATTTCTAGAAATACTAAAAGAATACACCTTTTGGGAAAAGCTGCCTTTTCCATTTCAAATTCTGGAAATTTGTATGAAATATCAGAAAATAGTCTTGAATTTATTTTGCAATTGCCGCTGAATGAGACTTTAGCTTCTTCTTCGGCAGTGCTTATCGAAAACAAACCATATATTTTGATCACACAAAGAACCGGTAGTGCTTTCATTGTTGATATCAACCAAAGACAAATAAGTCAGCTCCATATTCCAGATGACATTATAACTTCTTTTGCGATCTCAAAACACGAAAGCAAAATATGGGCTGGAACAGAAAGAGGAAAAATTTACAGTTTTAACATGGAAAGCAATAAGTTTGAGCTCTTAAGCCTGTTTTCCGACCCGATTTATAGCAGCCCAATCGCTACTCGCATCTCAAGTATATTTGAAGCGAGCGAGGATATTTTATGGATAGGAACTGACGGCAACGGTGTTTATAACCTAAAACTATCAGAATTTCCTATCAGAAGTTTATCTTCAACCCAGTTGTCTTATCCAATTGTTCGTTCAATTTTAGTTACGAAGAGCAAGAATTTACTCATTGGTACTAAAGGTGGAGGTATTGATATTTTTGATGCCAAAGGGAATTATTATAAATCAATTACTTCAAAGAACGGACTTAGCAACAACTCAGTATTGTCATTATTCGAGCGTCAGGATGGTTCAATCTGGGCAGGTACTGATGGAAAAGGGATTGATATCATTTCATCAGATTTTAAAAGGGTAAGGAATTTTCCCAGAGATTTTGAAGCGATTAAAACAACAGACTTTGCTTCAGTTTATAAGATTCTTGAAGTTGAGGATAAAAGACTGTACCTCGGCACCAGTGGTTATGGTGTTATCATGGTTGAATTTGACAAACTTCAGAAAAGCATTCCTATTAATTATGAGCAACTTCAACTCGACAGAAGTAATAACCAGCAACAAAAACAGATTGTATATGCACTTGCAAAAGAAAAACCAGGTGTTATCTGGGTTGGTACAAGAGGCATTGGCGTGTACCGCTATAATATCATCAATAAGCGCAATATGGCCCAATACAATACCGAACAATTTCCTGAGCTTATCCGCAACGACGACATACTTTCGCTGCTGACAGATGAAAGCAAAAATCTCTGGATAGGCAGCAGTAGCGGTATTTTTGCACTTAAGATATTGGATCAGGATTCTATTAATGCATCAAAAGTTGTTTTGAGTACAGATTTGTCTGGAGCCACTATTCATACACTTCAAACTGATAAAAAGAATAACCTTTGGATAACCACCAACCAAGGTTTATCTTACATTGATATTTCACGTGGAAATGTAAGAAGTTTCACGGTGAACGATGGACTCATCAATTATGAGTACAGCGACGGTGCATCCTTCTTTGATCCATCAACAAGTCAGTTATATGTAGGCGGAACTATGGGTGTGGATATCATTCAAACCGACTTGATAAAAATTTCATCATTTTTTCCAAATCTTGCTATTAATGATTTATTGGTAAAAAACCAGCCTGTACAGATCGGTGAGAACAGTTTGCTCTCCTCCCGGATCAATCATCAAAGAAAACTGGTTCTCAACTTTAATCAAAATGCATTGACATTTTTTGTTTCTCCTCTTGTTTATTGGGGCAAGGAGCGCCATCGTGTTTCGTTCAGGCTCAAAAACTTTGACAATAATTGGGTAAATAGTCCATCCGGGCAATCCATTAATTTCACCAACCTTTCTCCTGGAAACTATCTCTTACAACTGCGCGTAAGCGATGAAAACGGAAACTGGGGAGAGGAATACAAAGAAATTGAAATAATAATCAACCCTCCTTTTTGGCTCACTTCATGGGCAATAGCCGCTTATCTTTTATTGTTTGCAGGCATTCAGTTCTTAATTATAAAATCTTATCGCAAAAGAGAATCGAAAAAGAAAGAAGCAGCTCTTATCGAGTACAAACAGCAGAAAGAAAAAGAACTTCAAAACTATAAAATCGAATTCTTTACCAATGTGGCACACGAATTCAGAACTCCTCTCACACTCATCTCATCACATGTGCATGCATTGATAGAAGAAACAAAAGCCCGCAGCCAAAACCCACGCCTGCTGAAAGTTTATAACAACAGCTTGAAATTACAAAAACTCGTTCTTGAAATTATACAATTCAGAAAGCTAGAAAAGGGTAAAGAGCATCTGAATATTAAAACTGTAAACCCTGAAATACTTGCTCTGGAGGTTGTTTCAGACCTGGAACTAATTGCGCAAAAAAACGAAATCAGCTGCGAGGTTCTATGTGATGGAAAGGAGATTTGGATAAATACTGATGCTGATAAATATCAGCGCATTCTTACGAACCTCATCTCAAATGCCATAAAATATAATAGAAGCGGAGGTTTTGTCAAAGTCAAAATAAGTTGTACCGAAACTGATTTTATCACAGAGGTTGAAGACAGTGGTATTGGCATAAAACCAGAACTTAGAAACAAAGTTTTTGAGCCATTTGGAATTTCATCTGCACAAAATAAAGGCAGCTTTCCAAGTTACAGATCTACCGGACTTGGCTTGGCGGTTACAAAGGGCATTGTTGAACTTTTACAGGGCTCCATCACCTTTGAGAGTAAACCTGATGCAGGAACACGTTTCATATGTCGGTTGCCAAATCTGCATGAAGTAAATGAGTCAGACTCAATAGAAGATGCTTCTGATGATAGAAAAGAACTGGCATATCTTGATGAAGAGTATAATCAGGAGCCAATATTTATTCCTGATAGCACCACCGAAAAGCCAACATTACTTTTGGTTGATGACGACAGCGAAATCCTTATTTTGCTGCAAGATATGCTTAGTCCTGCCTACAATTTATGCTTGGCAGCAAACGGAAAAGAAGCAATGCTTTTATTGGAAAATCAGAGAATTGACCTTATTATTTCAGATATTATGATGCCCGAGATGGATGGCATTGAACTTTGTTTCAAAATAAGGGAAAACTTTGATACAAGTCACTTGCCATTGATTTTGCTTTCTGCCAAAGCTGAAATTGAAGACCGCATCAAAGGGCTGTATGCCGGAGCAGATTCCTACATACCTAAGCCATTTCACCCCGATCATTTAAAAATAAGGATTGAGAAACTACTTAGCTTAAGACAGAGCATCCGCATAAAATTTGGCAAAAAGGAGGCCGAAAGCACTTCACTCATCAGCAAAATCCCTGACCCGTTTTTCCAGAAAATGCTAAATTATATCGACGAAAATATTGATGACGACTCCCTCTCAGCGGATAAATTAAGCGAAAGGCTTGGTATCAGCAAATCTTCGCTGTATAACAAAACAAAGTCTGTTTTAGGAACAACTCCTCATGGGTTACTCAACGAACGAAGAGTTAAAAAAGCCGCTATCCTGCTCGACTCCACCACTCTCAATGTGAGCGAAATTATTGATCAGACTGGATTTAAAAGTCGCGCACATTTTTATGAGCTTTTCAATCAGGCATTTGGGTGCTCACCATTAGAGTTCAGACAGAAAAACAAGATCGAAGAGTGATGGCACATTTTTATGCAAAAAATAAAGCTTAAGAAGCTTATCGTCTAAGACTTAACCAGCCTTCCTTAATGAAACAACCCCTGAAGCAACTGCTACATAAATATCATTAAACGAACTTTTCAGCATCTTCATTTTAGATCTGATTCAGCCTACATTGTAGTTTCATTTGAAAGTCCATTTTAGTGAACACAATTTCCATCAAACGATGGATAAATAATCTTTAGGTTGGTGAAATCAACTCAAACAGCCACATTTTTTTTCCTTTTAAAAGGTTTATAAAAATATTCAGCGAAGCCATCTCTTTATAGAAACTCCTTACGATTTATTGCTAACTCATTGATAAAAGGCCATAAAAAAACACTTTTGTAACAGGGCGGACAAGTTAAGGAACACAGCGGACAGCACTTTTTGCAATCGATTGTAATTTTGACAGACAAATAAAAATGTGTTTATGGATCTATCAAAACGTTTCTCTCAAAACCCACTTTTACGTCCTTCTGACCTGGAACCGGGCATCAAAGGCATGGAAATAGTATGTCTGCTCAATCCCGGAGTATTTAAGTTTAATGGAAAAATATGGCTTTTTCTGCGTGTTGCCGAAAGACCAAAACAGATCGAAGGAAAAATAAGTTTTCCTGTTTATAATAATATAGGTGAGATAGAGATCCTCAGTTTTGATAAAAGCGATCCCGATTTGGACGCTTCTGATCCAAGAGTTATTAATTACAAGAAAAAAGATTACCTGACAACACTATCCTATCTCCGACTCGTTTGCAGCGATGATGGGATAAATTTTTATGAGCCTGAAGGCTATTTACCTGTTTTCGGGAAAGGTGAACTTGAAACTTTTGGCATTGAAGATTGCAGAGTTGCTACAATGGAAAATGAGTTTTGCCTATCGTTTACCGAAGTTTCAGAGTTTGGAGTGGGTGTTGGTCTGATACGCACAAAAGATTGGAAAACCTTTACACGTGAAGGGATGATCTTTCCACCTCATAATAAAGATTGTGCCATTTTTGAAGAAAAAATCAACGGAAAATACTTTGCCCTCCATCGTCCAAGCAGCCCCGAACTAGGCGGCAATTACATCTGGCTTGCCGAATCTCCTGATATGATCCACTGGGGCAAACACAAGTGCATTGCCACTGTAAGGCCGGGCATGTGGGATTCTGCACGTGTTGGAGCTGGTGGCGCTCCCATCAGAACTGAAAAAGGTTGGCTCGAAATTTATCATGGTGCAAACAGCGAACATCGCTATTGCCTTGGCGCCCTTTTGCTCGACATGGATGATCCATCAAAGGTGATTGCACGAAGCATAGATCCAATCATGGAACCAATAGAGGCTTATGAACAAACAGGTTTTTTTGGCAATGTAGTCTTCACAAACGGGCATTATGTTGTCGGAGATGATATCTTCATGTATTATGGCGCGAGCGACGAAGTGATTTGTGGCGCCAGACTGTCTGTCTCCGAAATTCTCAATTCCCTTACCTAACAGCAATCCACTTAATGATATCCAAACTTACTACTGAGTATCAGTTTTTTATGGCTATGCCGCACAATATGCGGACATTGCTTATCACCAATATGCTTTATTCTCTGGTATTGCCGGTGGTGGAAATTTTTATGGCTGCCTATATTATGCGGTATTTTTCCGACACAAGTTATGTCGCCATGTTTCAGGTTGCCATGTATACGGGCATTATCATCACCTCATTGACAAATGGATTTCTTCTGAAAAATTTCAAAGTTGCCCATTTGTACAGCTTTGGAATTTTATTGAGCGGACTTTCGATGGTAGGCATGATGATGGTTGACAATATTACAATAGTTGGCTTGTTGGTCTCTGGAACCCTTATTGGCGCAGCTTCAGGATTTTTCTGGACCAATCGGTATCTGATGGCATTAAACACAACATCCGATGACAACCGTAACTATTTTTTCGGTCTGGAATCTTTCTTTTTCACCATTTCAAATATCACCGTGCCTGTTTTAATAGGTGTGTTGCTTGCATATTTTGATGGAAGCATGATTTTTGGTTTTGAACTTGATATCCTAAAAGGTTATCGTGTTGTGACTTTGATGGTTTTTGCGATAACGATTCTGGCGTGCTTCTCCCTTGCAAAAGGTAAATTTGAGAACCCGGTTCAAAAAGATTTTCTCTACTTCCGTTTCGACAAACTCTGGAATAAACAGATTTTGCTGGCAGCTCTTAAAGGCCTTGTGCAAGGTTTCCTTGTTACCGCTCCAGCCATGTTGATCATGAAATATGTCGGAAAAGAAGGTTCACTGGGGCTGATTCAAGGTGTTAGCGGAGGTCTGACAGCCATTCTGATTTATCTTTTAGGACGTTTTGCAAAACCTAAACATCGTATAGTTATTTTTAGCATTGGCATAACAATTTTCCTGATTGGAACAATCGTGAATGGCATTGAGCTATCAATGTTCGGAGTCATTGTATTTGTATTATGTAAGGTCTTTTTTCAACCCCTGCATGATCTGGCTTACTATCCAATTATGATGAAGGTAATTGATGTGGTATCCAAACGCGAAAACAGAAACAATTATGCTTATATACTGAACCACGAATTTGGTTTATTTGCAGGCAGGGTTGTTGGTCTTGGCTTATTCATTTTTCTCGCGTTTTACGTTTCAGAGTCATTTGCACTACGTTATTCTCTCATTATAGTGGCGTTGCTGCAAATGCTATCCATCCCGCTTGCTAAAAACATTTTGAAAAACTCTTATAATACAGAAAAATGAAAAAAGTCTTGCTCTACTTTTCAGTCCTGTCATTGCTTGCAGTTTTAATATCATGCAAGCCCCAAAATGGCGATCCAGTTGTTCAGACTGAAATTGCACGCATCGCTCAGATGCCTGAAATACCTCAACCTCTGAAAATCATAGACTGGAAACAGAAAGCAATTCTTTTTGACAGTTTGGCATTCGACTTCAACAATACAGCACCTTATGGTCCATTAATCTGGCTTGATAGCGCAAAACGCAATATCGATCAGGTAACATTTGGTCTTTATACAGTCATAAATGATGTACGTCAGGGAAAGGACAACTACAACGGCGAATTCCATGAAGCCCTTACTTCACTCAATGCATTGATCAGTGCGGGTTTGTTGGGGATTGACAAAACAAATCAGCACGGATATAATTTTGTAAAAATGTCACAAAACTATTTCAATTCCGACACAGATTGGAATATTGTGATGAACAACACAAACCCTGAAGTGGCTATGGCAGGTGGTGGTTATGGCCGCGACTGGTGGTATGATGTCTATCCAAATGTTTTGTATTATGGTGTTGCAGCCCTTTTTCCGGATGTTGAAAACACCGAATTTATTCAACGAAAGGTTGCAGATCAATTTTATAAAGCTGATTCAACGCTCAATGGAAACTACGACTATTCATATTTCGATTATGCCCAAATGAAAGGAATGCGCAACCATATCCCCTGGCAGCAGGATGTGGCCGGCGGACATGCATGGGTGCTGCTTTCAGCTTACAATCACTTTGGCGATCAGCGCTATCTCGATGGTGCCAAAAGCGCTACGCAGGCTTTAGTCAATCAGAACGAGAGTCGCTTTTACGAAATTTTGCTGCCATTTGGCGCCTATGTGGCTGCAAGATTGAATGCAGAACATGCAACCAATTATGATGTCAAAAAATTGCTTGATCATACGTTTGATGGATGCCAGTCACAGAATGGTCGCTATGGCTGGGGCGTAATAGCTGAACGTTGGGGCGATTATGATGTGCATGGCCTCCAGGGAAGCATCACCGATGGTGGTGGGTTTGGTTTTTTTATGAATTCCGTTGCTATGGCCTGGCCCCTCGTTCCAATGGTAAAATATGAGCCACAATTTGCTAAAACTATCGGAAAATTCATGTTGAATGTTGTCAATGCTTCACGCCTCTTTTATCCTGACGAAGTGGACAGTACACATCAATGGCTACCAGAAATGAAAAATATTACGAATGGCATCATCGGATATGAAGGCGTCAGGAAGCTGGATGATTTCAACAAACCAGCACTTAAAGGAATTTCACCTGTTTCGCTTGGTGATGGTCCAAAATGGGTTAAGGGCCAGCCGGCAGAAACGATGTTTAGCCTTTACAGCACCTCTATTGCAGGCGTTTTTGGCGCTATAGTTAGCACAACAGATGTTGAAGGAATTCTGGCACTGGATTGCAATGCTACTGACTTTTACGCTGAGACACCCTACCCTGTGCATTTATACTATAATCCATATTCTGTAGAAAAAACAGTCACTTACAAGTCAGAAAACACTGTTGACCTCTTCGACATTGTATCAAAAACTTATCTGGCAAAAAAATCTGAAGGCAGTTTTACAATTGCTATCCCCGCTGGAGTAGCTGTGATTGTTGTTGCCCTGCCGGCTGAAACAAAACTAAAAAAAGCCGGTTCGAAAATCAAAGCCGGTAATGCGGTTATTGCCTTCAAATAATTAAAAAGATTCATCGTAAGAAACCATTAAAAACGATCAAATGAAACGACTTATAATTTTAGTTTTGACACTTCTAACAGCGGGTCTTTTAAATGCCCAAAACGTTGTTGAAGGCGTTATAACTGATGGAAAAAGTCAGGAAACGCTCATTGGCGCAACAGTATCCATCAAAGGCACAACTTCCGGCGTAATAACAGATATGGAAGGTCGCTACCGACTGATTTCAGATCAGTTAACAGCCACTTCAGTGTTGGTGATTTCATACATTGGTTATACTTCAATTGAACAAATTGTTGGCAATCGCAGCATTATTGACGCCAAACTTATGCCTGAACAATTTATGCTTGATGAGCTTGTTGTGGTTGGTTACGGAACATCGAAAAAACGCAATGTTTTGGGCGCCGTTTCAAAAGTTGACAGCAAAGAACTTACAAGAATTCCTGTGCCCGGAATAGATCAGGCGCTTCAGGGAAGGGTTGCCGGCGTTCAGGTTACACAAAACACAGGAGCTCCCGGAGAGGGTGTTTCTGTCCGCATCCGTGGAGCTGGATCAATAAATTCCAGCAACAATCCTCTATATATCGTTGATGGAATGCCAACAGCAGACGCTTTAAATCTGCTTTCTTCCGGCGATATCGAAAATATCACCGTATTAAAAGATGCTTCTGCATCTGCCATTTATGGATCGCGTGCCAATAATGGTGTTGTTTTGATAACAACAAAGAAAGGCTCAAAGGGTAAAACTTTAGTTACCTATCGCGGTCAGACAGGATTTCAACAGGCTACCAGGTTAACAGAAATGGTCAATACAACGGATTATATCACCGTATACAATGAAGCGGCTACAAACGATAATTCATTTTTACCCCCTACACTTGCCCGATCGCTCATTAAACCTGAAGATACAGAAGGTTTTGCCAATGTAAATTATGTGGACGAACTGCTACGAACAGCTCCTATTTACTCTCATGAAATAAGCGTTTCTGGTGGAAATGAAACAACAGATTTCCTGCTTTCCACCTCTTTGTTCAACCAGAAAGGAATTATCAATGGCACAGGTTACACACGCGGAACTGTCAGACTTGATTTAAATACGCAAGCAAACAGATGGCTTACTGTTGGCGTCAGCATGCTTGCAGGAAAAACTTCCAAAGATATCATTGGCAGCTCAGGCGATGGTGCTGGCGGCAATGGCGGAAGTGTGATCAGGTATGCATTTTTCCGTAATCCGGCAATCCCTGTCAGATTCAGTGATGGTCGTTTTGTTGACAGGCCGGCAGAATATTTTGAACGACAGATTTTTGATTCATTCCTTGGGGATGGATATAATCCAATCGGCATGACAGAAAAAAATGAGCACACCAGAAATGATGACAGTTATCTGGGTAAGGCATATCTCACCGCAAAACTTACAAGTAAGCTTAAATTCACAACCAATCTTGGTTTGGATTACAGAAACTCAGAAACGCGACGTTTTTTTCCTACCTGGGGTACATTGAATCGTATCAATGCAAGAAACGGTCTTGATATCGCAAACGAGCGAATAGCCAATATGACACTCAACAGTCTGCTCAATTATGAAACTTCTTTTGGTCCAGAACATAATTTTTCTGCGATGTTAGGTTTTGAAGCCTTGAAAAATGGCGGAAAAGGACTTTATGTTACTGATTCTGATTTCCCGATTGAGCAATCAGAATTATTGTTTATTGGCAACGGACTTGGCAATAAAACAAGCAGTCAGAATGAATACACATCAACGCTGGCTTCATTCTTCGGACGGGTAAATTATGATTTTAAAGAAAAATACTACCTTTCAGGAACACTCCGCAGGGACGGTTCATCACGCTTTATTGGAGATAATAAGTGGGGAACCTTTTATTCTGTATCAGCTGGATGGCTTCTGAAACAAGAGGCATTTCTGAAAGATGTATCATGGCTCGAGAACCTTAAACTTCGTGCCGGCTATGGTGCAATTGGAAATCAGGAAATCGGACTTTACGCCTACAGCGACAGGATTTCACCCTATTTTGACTATCCTTTCGGCAATGAGTCAAATAGTGGGTATGCTCAAACTGCACTTGGCAATGAGGACCTTAAATGGGAAACAAGTTTTCAATACAATGCCGGAATAGATGCTGAAATCTGGAAAGGGGCGCTTGCCTTCTCTGTCGATTATTTTTATAAGGTGACAGAAGATATGTTGGTAAAAGCACCTAACCCACCTTCCGTTGGTTACGCTGAATCTGCATGGATTAACAGTGGTTCGGTCATGAATACCGGAATAGAACTTGAAGCCATTTATCGTCAAAACAAGAAAGACTGGGGCTACACAATCGGCGGCAACCTTACGTTTCTAAAAAACGAAGTCCTGAAATTAGACGCACCCCTCTTTGGAGGTTTGGTTGAGTCAGGTATTTATGCCACCAGAACTGAAGTTGGTCAGCCGATCGGCTCCTTCTATCTTTTGGAAATGGATGGCATTTTTCAAAATGAAACGGAGATTTTACTCTCAGCTTTTCAGGGAAACACGATTAAACCTGGCGATGTGAAGTTTAAGGATCAAAATGGAGACGGCCGTATTGATAATTTAGACCGCATTCATATGGGAAGTTCTATCCCGAAAATTTTAGGTGGACTCAACTTCTCTGCCAATTATAAAAACTTCGATCTGAATGTGTTTTTTCAAGGGGCTTACGGCAATAAAATTTATGTCCAGGTCAATCAGGATATTGAAGGTTTCTACCGCGGTTTTACTGTCACACAAAGATATTTTGACGAACGCTGGACTGGTGAAGGCACTTCAAATACACAGCCAAGGCCATCCTGGACATCTAAATCGAACAATGCACGACCTTCATCGCGCTTCCTTGAAGATGGCTCATATATCCGACTTAAAAACCTTCAGTTAGGATACACTATTCCCGCTAAAATTCTGGCTATGGCAGGTGTTTCAAAAACCCGCTTATATGTTTCAGGTACTAATCTCCTGACCTTGACAAATTTCACAGGTCTTGATCCTGAAATGACTGTTAGCGACAACTCAAAAAACGAAGGTGACCGTTCTGCAGGAATCGATTGGGGAACCTACCCTTCAGCTATGACAATCATGTTTGGCATTGACATCACCTTTTAATCAATCTGAGCAATGAAAAGAAAAATTAAAGAAGTTTTAAATGCTTTTAAAACAAGGTTTATGAAAGCTATTACAACACAAAATATTGAACTAAGTTACTTTAAACCAGTTTTGGTAACCTTTATTTTGTTGATTTCCCTTGGTTCGTGCAAAGATTTTCTCACAGAAGAACTAAAAGGCAGTTTTTCGTCAGAAACCTTTTTCCAAAACGATAAACAAGCCATTCAGGCTGTAAACGGCGTGTATGATGCTGTTGCATTTAACAGCTTCAGCAATGCGCTTTGGATTTTCGGCGATGTGGCTTCCGACGATGCTGTGAAAGGTGGCAATCCTGGCGACCAAAGTGAAATTACGTATATTGATGAGTTTAATACAGATGCCAACAATGGAATCATAAGCAATTACTGGGCTTTCACTTACGATGCAATTTCCAGGGCCAACAACGTAATTGCCAATGTTCCAAACGTTCCGATGGACAATGAACTTAAAAACAGAATTATTGGTGAGGCAAAATTCCTCAGAGCATACTGCTATTTCAATCTGGTAAATGTGTTTGGCAAGGTTCCGTTGAAACTTTTACCACAGCAAAATCATGCAACCATTCATGTGCCTTTGAGTGATATTTCTGTTATCTATCAACAAATTGAAAAAGACCTGAGCGATGCAGTAATCGTTTTACCTGTATCCTATAACTCTCCCGACAAAGGTCGTATCACAAAAAGCGCTGCCTTGGCAATGCTGGGAAAAGCACAGATTTATCAACAGAAATGGTCAGAAGCATTGAGTAGTTTTCAGCAAGTGGAGGCACTAGGCCTGCATCGCCTGTTGACAAACTATACCGATAACTTCAAAATTGCTTATGAAAACAATGAAGAATCGATTTTCGAGATTCAACATAAAACCGGCAGCAATCCTTTTACCGGAAATGCACTAAATCAATGGTTTGCACCTCCGGCAGAAGGCGGATACTATTTTAATGCACCTACTCAAAGTCTGGTCGATGCTTTCGAAAGAAGTGTTACCGGAGAAGCAGATCCTCGCCTGGATGCCTCTGTTGGCCGTGATGGACAGCTTTGGCTGAATGGTGATCTTTTCAGTGCAACATGGTCGCCAACAGGTTTTCTCACAAAAAAACATCAGCAACCATTAAGCGAAATACCCTCATCACTTAAGGGTGACGGTGACCTCAATTATATTTATCTACGCTATGCCGATTTGCTGCTTATGAAAGCTGAAGCCTTCAATGAAACAGGTAAAGCAGATTCAGCAATCGTAAACCTCAACAAAGTGAGACAGCGCGCCAGAAATAGTTTCAATGGTGAAATCCCTTCTGATCTTCTGGCCAACATCACTACATCAGACCAAAACCAGCTTAGAACTGCAATCCGTAAAGAAAGAAGGGTTGAGCTGGCACAGGAATTCCACCGATTTTTTGACCTTATGCGCTGGGGCAAGGCTGAAGCCGAGGCAGCTTTAGGTCAGGATTTCGATTTCGATGCCAAAAGACATTTCCCGATTCCTCAAGCAGAATCAGATGCTAATCAGGGTATAAACCCTTAATATACAGACGTTAAATATAACAATTCAAATCACTAATCAGTATAATTTTTAAACTTTTTAACCCGAAAAAATGAAAAAAATGAAAAATTTCTCAAAAATGCAAACTTTGCTGCTTATGCTTATCATAAGTTCAGCTATGATCCTTGGATCATGTAAAGATGATACAGAAGATATCATCGAAGGTGACAAAACCGAACTAAACACGCTTATCTCACAAGCTGAAACTCTAGCGAATGCAGCCACTTCAGCAGATTATCCTCTAACAGCCATTAATAATTTTAAAGCTGTTTTACAAACTGTCAAAACTGCAGCTACAGAAAAATTAACTCAGGTTCAGATTAACAACCTTGTTACACAGCTTACTGAAGCAAAAAGCGTGTTTGAAAGTCAGGCATTTGGTTTTATCGATGAATCCCTTTACCTCACTGCAGGTTGGAAATTCGACGAAGGTACCGGAACAACTGCCACAGCATTCTCAAACACTGCACATGTTGCAACGTTTAAAAGCGGAAATTCTGTAATATTAGGCAATGCAGCCATGATGCCCAGTTGGGTTAATGGTGTAAAAGGTGGAAAAGCGGTTTCACTGGATATGGGTGCTCACCTTGAAGTTCCATACACAACCAGCTTCCTGCCTGCAAACATTACCATTTCTGTTTGGATTAAACCAACTTCACTTTATGAACACAATTACATTGTTTCACAAAACTATTGGACTGGCTATAAATTGCAGACTCAGGGTGGAGGAAAACCATTCTTTACCTACAAAAAAGTTGATGGCGGTATTGTAGATGCTGACAATGAAACAGACAATTCGATCAGAATTAATCAATGGAATCATGTGGTAGTTTCTGTAAATGCAACGACAAAAGAATTGAAGTTCTATGTTGATGGCACTTTGACAAAGACCTGGACAGAAACTGATAAAAATATTGGACCACTTACACAGACTCTGGCCTCACCTGATCCTCAGCCGTTTATTATCGGTGGTGTTGCAACAGATGCTGAGCTTGCTGCCAATTTTATGGAATGGACCAATGCTGATAACCTTGGTTATTTTAAAGGCGCAATCGACGAGTTAAAAATCTATAACATCGCCCTTAGTGATGGTCAGGTCTCAAAGCTTTTCAATGATGAAAAGCCATAAATTATAAAACTTTTGTGGTTAGTGTTTTAAGGTTAAGAATGGTCTGATTGCACTGTGTAAAAGCAGACTTTTGGACCATTCTTTTTTAAAGCCACTTTTTGAAAATAAAAAGTAAACCCTGCGAATTAATTAGTGTCTGTCCATAATGTCTGGTGCTTGAGCTTTAAAACTTGAGGGCGAGGCATGTACGGAATGAATGTCAGGAGTTTACTAATGTAAATGACTGACATGAATGACGTACATAACGAAGCCATCGGACTTTAAAGACAAGCACTAATTATAACGGTTTTAAATTCAATCCTGCTGCGACCTAAACCATTCAAAATCAAATCTTAATCCGATTCTAAATTATTTATTATTAATAACTCCTAAACCGACTTTTATGAACAAGCACCAAAACGGATTATCATTGTTATTGATTGTAATTCTTACCTTCGGAATCGGTCTAAGTGTAAACAGCCAACAACTCCATCTCAGGGTGGCCGTAGACTCATTGCAGGGGTTTCGCATTGAGATCCTTGATGGCGAACAAGTGCTTGTTACAAACAAAGAGGTTTTTAGAATAAGATTATTCAATACAGATGCCAGTACGACAGCTACAATAGACTGGAAAGGAGAGTATTATAGCGGTAACGATACTTTAATAACTTTGAAACGGGACACCTATGTTCCTGAATTTGATGCCAACCTGAGTATAAGTGTCCGTTATGAAATTATCAACAAACACGTGATAAAAAAAACTTTTGATCTTTTCCAGCCCTCGATGCCCGACATGTTTTATATTTTGGAAGAAACATCACTGCCGGCGGAAAAACCCTTTCATTACATAACTTTTGAACATGAAAATTTTCCGGGAGGATTGGTGCATGAAATGTATCCTGCTGTTGGTTGGGTAAACCAAAACCATCAGGTGGTTGGATTTCTGACGGATGCCGGCTATCTGAACCATTTTACCAGAACTACCCGCCGCCGGTTCAGTGGACGTGGTGGTGGTTTCGTAGGCATGCGAAAACTTCCTGACCCGGCTTTGTTTTCCGTTTCATCCCTAAATGAGAAGCACCTGCATAAATACTATGTCAGGCAAACATTTGGCGAAATGTATAACATTGATTCCGGGAGAAATCAAATTTTAAAAGCTGTTGGAAATTATCAGAAAGTTGGAAATGTTCAGGTTGAAAGCAATGACAGCATCATCTCTCTGAGTCTATTTCCATCTGGAAAGTCTGGAATCGAATATATTGCACCTTTTACAGACCAAAAAATCTATACCATTTCATTTCAATGTAAAGGCAATTCAAATGTTGCCCTGAAATTGTTTCGTCTTAAAAATGGCATTAAAACCCTTGAACTTGAAGAAGGCGTAAAATACATCGATAATTTTCCAGCAAACGAAAACGAATGGACACATTTTAAAGGCAGCATATTTGTTCCATACATCGAAAATGATTCCATTTCCATGTTTATTGGAACACAATCAGGTAAAGAATCCTGGCTACAGATAAAAAACCTGCAGTTTACAGAGCACATACCGGAAAGTGAAGCCTACAACCTACTCCCTTTGGGGAAAGCGATTCAAAAAACAACCTATGTTTTTGTTGAACCCTACACTTCCTACAAAAATTTCATGATCTCAGCCCAAACAAGACTGGCTGAAGGGAAAGGTTTTAAAGGCACGCAGATTGAGAAAATGCTCTATGCCAATTTAAATATGCTCACATGGATCACATCGGTAAATGATATGACACCTTTTGTTGTTCCTAACATGAATTATTCTCCGGATATGTACAACCGTGATGCATTCTTTTCAATTGTGGCCACCTACAACAAAGAACTGAATCTGGCTATTTGGGAACAATGGGGTAAAACCCAGACCAAGAATGGTGGAATTGGCACAATCATCACTCCATATATGGGGTCTGTTGAAGCCAAAGACAACGAAGCTACCATTCATTGGCTTATTTGGGCTATGTTAAACAAACGCCGCTTTGGTGTCGATCTTCCACAAAAAAAAATCAAAATGGCTGTCGATTATGTGCTAAATGAATTTGACAGCGAAAAAGACGGAATATGCCGATCGCACTTTTCGCTCAGTCAGGTTGATATTGTTGATTTCAATCCAAAAACGGATCGGCTTGCGGTAAATCAGGGAATGCTTGCTATTGCACTCCGCACTATCAATGAACTTGGTTTTGAAATTCCGGAATCCTATATATTAAAAGTCGAACAGAAATACCGCGACTTTTACGATCCTCAGCGAAAACATCTGCTTTTTGACCGCCAATTTCCTGACATCATCTCTTTGAACGACCTTGAACCCGAATTCTATTCACTTTGGCTTTTTGACCGGCCAATACTCACAAGTGAAATGGTTATCAACCATCTTGAAAAAATGCCGGATCTTAACAAAACAGCTGCCTCACCTCACCCGGAAATGGGTACAACCGCACCTATTTGTGTACGATTAACAAATGATGAAAGCGGATTTGCATACCTTAGTGGCGATTATCAGCCCTTTGAAGCATTCGGTGTAGCCAATTACAGCGATGGGCAAAACGATGGTTACTACTATAATGGCGGTAGCTGGATGCGCGCCGAATATAGTTCCTATGTGGTTGGTTTGAAGCATGGCTGGGTCAAAGCCCACAAACGTATGGAGAACAGAATCTGGGCAGAGATTCATCTCAACCCAAAATGGCCCTTTAGCAAGGAATTCATCCCAACAAAGTGGACGAATACTGATAAGTGGTGGGTTTCAACCAAAGGATTGAGCTGGAATGTCTTCATTTTAATGGCCAACGAAATCGCTGGTTTACGCACGCCAGATATGGATCCTGACTTTGAAAATGACAATTACAGTTCGAAAACGCCTTAGCTTGGTGATAACAAATGCAAAATTTGCCAGGGATTAAGTTTACCAGAAATATCATTTGAAAATTTAAACTACAATCAATAATTGAACCTAAAATCCATATAATGAATCGTTTTATAATCACAATACAGCTAATAATCTTTTCAGTCCTTTCTTTTGGGCAAACTGGGCAATTAAGCATTTCCCGCATTGATTTAATGCCTGATTTACCGACCCCACTTCAAATAAGAAACTGGAATTTGGTTACAACAGATTACGACTCATACGTTTTTGATGTAAACAAAATGGGCCAGTATTTACCTTTATCACGTCTGGGTACTCAGGGTCAGTTCAATTATCCTGACAATATTGCCCTTTTTCTCGATTCGTATGTTGGTTCAAACGATCATCTGAATCATGGTGAAGCCATCAACATAATGCCTGCTGTGATTGGAGCTTCACTCGTTGGAGTGGATAAAAGCAACCAAAACGGACATAATTGGGTTGCCAGGACAAAAGATTTTTTTAACCTCAAGAACGGTCAAAATGTATATCTTAACAACTATTCAGCCTCTTCGGGTAGCGACTGGTGGTACGACCTGATGCCCAATGTGTACTTTTATCAGCTTAAATCTTTATATCCCGACGCAGCACCGGAATTCGAATCTCAGTTTATTTCTGTTGCAGAGCAGTGGCTTTATTGCGTCAATCAATTGGGTGGAAGCACAACACCATGGACTGTTCCATACATGAACTACAGAGCCTTTAATCTTGCTACTGGATTGCCGTTGACAACCGGAGTACCGGAACCTGAATCTGCCGGAAGTATCGCATGGCTGCTTTACAATGCCTATCTCGAAACAGGCGAAAGAAAGTACTTCGAAGGTGCGCAACTTTCAATGGATTTTCTGGCCGCTTTTGAATCAAACCCTTCTTATGAGCTACAGTTGCCTTACGGTACAATAATGGCTGCACGCATGAACGCTGTTGAACACACCAACTACCCGGTTCAGAAAATGCTCGACTGGAGTTTTGACCGTGGTCATCTCAGAGGTTGGGGCGCCATTGTTGGGAACTGGGGAGGCTATGATGTTTCAGGACTTATCGGAGAAGCAAATGACAATGGAAATGACTATGCGTTTATCATGAACGGCTTTCAACAGGCAGCTGCTTTGGCACCACTTCCAAAATATGATAAAAGATATGCAAAAGCTATTGCTAAATACATCCTGAATGTTGCAAATGCAAGCCGGCTTATGTATTGGAATGCGCTACCGCAAACCCATCAGGATTCTTATAGCTGGGCATCCGTGAATGACCCAACTGCCTGCATTCCATACGAATCAATGAAACAAGTATGGCAGGGAAAAAGACCTTTTGCCAAGGGTGATGCGCTAGGCGGTGGATGGGCTGCAACGAATTTATCTTTATACAGTGGCTCAAGCGTGGGGTATCTTGCTGGCATAATCAACACAACAAACATTCAGGAAATTCTTCAAATTGATTTGAATAAAACAGACTTTTACGGCGATAATGCCCACATCAATTATCTGTATTTTAATCCAACTTCCGAAAATAAGCAGGTTCATGTAGATTTACCATCAGGGACTTTTGGCATCTATGAGTCATTGACAGAGGTAGTTTTGCATACTTCGGCCAGCAGCTCAATTCAACTTACAATTCCTTCAGGAGAAGCCAGGTTAATAAGTCTTTATAATTCTGGACTGGTTCCGGCAAGCAGCGATGGACGACTATATGCCGGCTCGAATGTTTTGGATTATCATTATCTCTATGATTTCTCTGAGAACATTCGCATAAAAACTATCTCAACTGATTTGAATCCATTGATAATAAACAGCACATTTACTGCCTATTGTGAACCTGGAAACGTTCAGCCTGGAGATCAAATTCAGTTTTCATGGTTTATGGATGGGGTTCTCATGCCCGGTAACAATCTGTCGCAAGTTAATCTTACCGCGCCATCCTATCCTAAGCAGCTTGTATTAAAATGCAAAATCAGTCACAATGGTGAAACAGCAGAAGACAGCCTTCAAATCAGTGTTGTTGAGCGTATCCCTACTCCACCTGTTGTGAATGGAATTCAGTCCAATTCAGCTTATATCCCAACAGGCGGATCAAATACTTTTACTGCCTTGGTTGATCCTTCTCCAGGTGAAGTATTGAGCTACCTATGGTCTGCAACATCAGGACAACTCAATCAGACCAGCGGAAATTCTGTGGTCTGGCAGGCGCCAGATATTCCAACTGTGGCCAACATCAGTCTTGTAGTATCAAACCAGGATTTTCTTTCGACTACAGTTTCGGTAGGTGCTTTAGTTAAAGACACAAGCCTAGCTGCTCAAAATCCAATGATTTGGTATCCCTTCGACTCAAATAATTTTAATGCAGCGGCGAATAATCATCATGCAGTTGCTGTTGGAGTTTCAAAAACAGCTGATCCAAGAGGAATGCCATCTTTGGCTTATCGTTTTACTTCTGGACAAAATATTATTTACACCGAAAATAATGAAAATCTAAATTTTGGAGAGGTCGTAACGCTGAGCTGCTGGGTAAAATGCGAGCAATTTAGTACGGAGAGATTTATCCTTTCCCATGGGTCATGGCAACAGCGCTATAAATTATCAATAACACCGGAAGGCGTATTGCGCTGGACAGTTAAAACAGATATTGGAATAGCTGATTTAGATGGCAGTGCTCCTATTGATTTGAATCGTTTCTATCATGTAACAGCTTCCTATACAGGATATTCTATGGAATTGTATGTTGATGGTGTACTTGATGCTTTCAAAGAATTCAGCGGCATCATCCAGCCTTCTTCAAAACCTTTTACCATAGGCCGCATGGATAATTCTGAAACACTTTATGCATTGCGTGGAAGTGTTGATGAGGTGAAAGTCTGGGATAAGGAAATCCCTGTCTCACAGATAGCTGTGCTAAAAGACCAATGGTCAACACCGGCAGGATTGGGTGAAAATGAGTTTTTTATAAGCGTTTATCCAAATCCAGCCTATGACAAAATTTTTATTGAATTCCCTTACAATGCAAGTATAGAGCAGGTTTCACTTTATTCTTCAGATGGAAAGAAAGTGTCTGTAATTTTGTCTGTTCTACAAAATTCAAAATTTGAGTTGAAACTATCCGAAGCATCGGCAGGATTGTATCTTCTTAAAGTTATTCTTAAAGATGGACAGGTATTCTCAAGAAAAGTAGTAGTAAAAATTTAGGTTTACTTACATTAAAGAAAGGATTCTTTGTCAATTTTCACCAGAAGTTTTTCTTACGAAAATCATAAATAAATATCGTTCAGTCCAAAATAGCTCAAACAAAAATATAAGATTTCCACTCATCAAAAAGTAAGGTATATCAGCATTATCCCCAAATTTGTATGATTAAGAACATTTTAATTCAGGAAACATGCAGCTGTACTTTTTCATCATTTTACTTTGGTGTAATTGGTAAATAAGAATGCACAGAAATTGGAAAATTGTCATAATCCTGTTTAGTTTACTTATTGTGTAAACCTATTTCAGGACAAGACACAATTTGTAATCTATCCCTCAGTCCCTTCGTCCCTCAGTCCCTCACCTTCGTCCCTCAGTCTCTTCGTCCCTCAGTCTCTATAGCCCCCTTACTTTAGAATCATTCTAAATTTTACCCCATTGTTTCAAAGTAAAATATAGCGCTTACCTTTACATTATCGTTCCTCGGCGAGCTGCTTACACCTATCTTGGCGGAAATGTGTAATATATTATAAATGAATAATTTGACCGATGAACATACATTTTGACCTAACTTATCTTAAAGAAGCGTTTCTCGCTCCTTTATTTTCTTTGTCCCTACTCAAAACTTTTTCGTTTCATCTTCCATCACATCCATTTCAGCAACGCTGCAATCACCTTCATTTAGACAGTATCACTACATCTAACAAACTTCATTATCAAGCCTTGAAACAGATTAAACTAACTTTCAACTCGTTCTTTCAGTTATTAGGGGCTTTTAAACGCTTAGTAGTTTTTAAACGTATATTTTATCATAGGTCATTGAAATTCAATATATTATAATATAGTGGTATTTAGCCTTAACCGTTAGATTACAATTTAATAAAATACGGATCAATTAATAATTTGAAATATGAAACAAATTTTCTTAATTATTATCCTATCTCTGGGCATATTTACAGCTAAGGCTCAGAATAGATACATTGCGCAGAATGTCAAAAACAAGTATGACATCCGTGAAATCGAGAGCCAAAAATCCGGTAAAAGCGAAAATGGACTTTATGACTGGCTGGCTGGAAGTAATGCGATATGGCAATATACAATTATAAACGGAGGTTATTTTACGATAGGAACCTATAAAGGTCTGAGCGAAAGTATTATTGATGATGAATGCAGCATAACATTCGGTCATCCTTTTGCAATGTCGTCTTATGCGTTTCCTGTAATCAACAATCACCAGTACTCGCCTTTGGAAATGCTGGTAAATCCATCGGGAATCCTCATCAAAAACGGTGGTGAATTAAAATATACCGTTAATATTGACGATATATGTGAAGCCGAATTCATACTTACAAATTTGGAACCCCAGAAATTACGACTGACTTATAGATTAAGGAATATTTCAGCTGTAGTCCAGAGTTTCGGAATGGGACTGATGTATGATGCTGCATGCGGGAAAGGAGATGATGGCAGTATTATTTATAATGATCAATTCCTTTCTGATTATATGCAGGTCTCAGAAAACATTCAAGACTCATTAGTCTTTTGGGAAAGGAATCAGATTCCAAAGGGAATAGGTTTCTGTATGCATTACACAGACAATAAACCGGATGAAATTACAATAGGGAACTGGCAAAACTTATATTATAGCCAAGAAAACATTAACAAACTGTTTGATTTGGCGATACTCAAAAGATGGAATGAGGAACCGGTTCAGCCAAACGAAACAATAGAATTTACAATTGACTTCAACCTTCTTGTTCCTGATTACAATGGTCAGCCATTTCTGCGTTGGGATATGCCCCAGGCTTTATCGGTAGAAAACCAGATATTGTTTCCAATGGAAATAAATACAACAGCTCAAATAGTAACAGATAATAAAAACTTTTCAGGATTAAAGCTTTATACGCCTGAGAACTATAATATCTCTGAAAATTATTCTGAAAGTTTTGGCATTAACAATAACGACACGCTGTTGTATAAAACTTTCCAGATAAATTTAAGCGAGATATACGATTCTATAGTTTTAGAAGTGGAGTTTAAACTTATGCAAGAGGAGAATACAATCGACCGGATTGTTCAGCATGTGTTTATTCCTTCCTCTCCTTTTTCTTACGAGGGTATCACGGTGGATGCCGATACGGTATTTGCGCATAATGATTCAATAAGTCTAAGGTTTAATGCGGTAAGAGATGAAACCGGACAAAATATCTATGGCTTAAAGAACCCAAATGTTTTTTTCTATGATGAACAAAGTCGTATTTATGACTACATATTGAAGAAAGATACTACCGGAGGTACAAATAATGCTGACATAGTATTTGTATTGGATGTTACAGGCAGTATGGGAGGTGAAATAGAAGGTGTTAAGGATAACATACTCGAATTTGCCGACAGTTTAACCCAGAACCGAATAAACTACCGGTTGGGAATGGTAACATTTAAGGACGAAATTGAAAATATTTATAATTTCACTGATAATATTGATGTTTTTTATTCCTATGTCGCTCAGCAATATGCACACGGAGGTAGTGACGAACCCGAAAATTCGCTGGAAGCTTTAATGATTGCAACTCAATTTGATTTCAGACCAATTTCAACAAGAACCATAATATGGATAACAGATGCCACCTATCATATTAATAATACTATTTGCCCATATGTAGTTCAAGATGTTATAGATGCGCTATTAATGCAGGGTATTAGCGTTTATTGCGCGGGACCTACATATAATTACACCAACTGGTATGAGCAAATTGTCTTAAATACCGGGGGGGCGTTTTTCGATATTTATGGAAATATCAGAGATATATTAATGGAAGTTGCAAAAACCGACGAAAACCCGAATTATATACTCTCCTACACGCCTGCAGAGCTGATAACTGCCCCTGTTATTTATACTGTCGAAGTACATTATGCAGGCTTGGGAGGTACGGATACGATTGTTTATGTTCCAAACAAAATTAATGAATCGGAAGCCGGTAGTCCGGCATTTGAAACAACCGACATCAGGTTATATCCGAATCCGATAGCTGACCAAAAAACATATCTGAGAATTAGTGATAAAAATGCCAGAAACGGCGTTGTAGAACTATATGAAATCAACGGAAACAAACTGTACCAGGGTTCATACAACATTGAAAACGGCATCATTGAACTCGGCAAAAACCTTTCAGGTTTCCCTGAAATCAGAACTTTTGTTTTAAAACTAACAGTTTACGATGCAAACAACAACTGTTATCAAAGATCATTCAAATTATTAAACAATTAAACAGAAGAATTATGAAAATCATATATATAACAATTTTGTTTCTGCTAATATATAGCACAACTTTTGCCGACGGGATTATTGTTGCCGATAACGTAATCTATCCTGGTCGAATCCTGAAAAACAAATCAACGAATGTTGAAGTGAATATTGAGGGCCTGATAGCCAAAACAATTACCATACAAGAATTTCAAAATGAATGGAACCAAGTGATTGACGGCGTATATTCATTTCCCCTACCGCTTAATGCCAGGGTAACACGGTTGATGTATTCAAAAGGAGATACGCTTATTGATGCAGTGTTGAGAGTTATGCCGGAATCTCCAAATCCTGGGACAGGCGAAGGGGGGCTTGTTGCCGAAATTAACCAATACATGGGACAAAGCGTAATCAGACTAAAACTGACCGATATTGGACCCAATGCCATCAAATGGATAAAACTGGAATACATTATGGAGCTTAATCATTTTGAAGGCGATATTAATTATACTTACCCTCTTGATACAAAAGGATTTTATACGATACCCCTTGATTATTTGTCTGTAAATATCATTGTTCATTCCAATCAAATAATAACTGACTTTGATATACCATCGCATCCGGGTTACACAACAATTTCATCATCAGACAATCATCTTAATCTGATATTGGTAAAACCCAATGTCTATCAGGCACAAGATATTAAGTTTAATTACAAAGTAGAAAATCCTGATTTGATGATCGATTTTTACTCTCAGGATACTGACACAACTAACGGATACTTTACGCTGGTAGGTAGGCCGCTGCTCAGGCCAAGCGAGCAAATATTACCGACAAATATTGTGTTTCTAGTCGAAAATTCTTCGACGATGATAGGGGAAAAACTGAATCAATCGAAACAAGCGATAATTCAATCATTAGATCATTTAAGTATAGAGGATTCATTTAACATCATATATTTTAATTATGGTCCACACCTGTGGCAAACATCACCGGTTGAAGCAAATCCAGGTAATATTGCTGCTGCAAAAGCTTTTGTTGAAAATATTATCCCGGGTGGAGGTAGCAATATTAATAATGCGCTTTATCACGCATTACAGCAAGTGGAAAATACAACTAATACCTCTTCCATTCTTGTTTTTACCGACGGAAAAGGATATTTAAATCCTTATGATGTAGAGAATTATAATACAAATAAAACAGGGATTTTCTTTATTGCATTTACAGACAAGGTTGACTGGCATAGAATGGAAACAACTGCCCAGTTGAACTACGGTTCGGTTACCTATTTGAATGAGAACTCGATTTTGAGTTCCGAGATGTTGAAAATATTTAAAAAAATAAATCGCCCCTTGATAAAAGATGTCAATATATCTTTTTCAGCTGGAAATGTTTATGATCTTTATCCGTCAAAATTTCCTGCAATTTACGGCGACTCAGATTTTAAAATAACGGGAAGATATACGACACCCGGAAGCACCATAATTACTATTTCTGGAACAGAAGGAACCGGAAATAATTCATATACATTTGAAGTTAACCTGAATCCTGCTAATCAAGGTGAAGAAATAGCCCGTAGCTTGTGGGTGAAAGATGCCATACTTGATAAAGAAAGTATAATATTGATAAATGGAGAAACAGAAGCCCTGAAAAGCGAACTTATAAACCTGAGCTTATTTGAAAAAATGCGCTCCAGGTACACTGCTTATGTTGAAGACGAAGATTATTCATCATTTTCCGACAGTATTTTCTTTATACATAATCCGACTTATTTAAACGATTTTGGAAAAACATCCGATATACTAAAAGTGTATCCAAACCCTGTTTTCGAACACTTTACAGTAGAATTTGATATGTCATCCTACAAAACTGCCACTGATAAACGAATTAAAATTTTTGATATTTTCGGACATTTATTATTCAGTTACGACATTATCGGGGATAACGGGAGTGTGTTTAAGAAAACATTTAACAAATCGGTTTTCCCATCAGCGACAAGCTTTGTGGTATTAAATCTCGAAATTGATGGTAAAATAATCGGGACAAAGGCCATTATCGTTTCAAATTAAAACATCACAGATAAATTGTTTGTATAGTTAAAAATACTTTTTTAACCTACCCAGTTTGCATTGAGTGGACTGGGTTTGTCATTTGATTTAAACCTTCTATGATGTGTAATTTTTTAGTAAACTTTACAAGATCATTGAAATAGTTAATTTTAGCCCAACCTTACCTAGCTGATGTAAGATTCTATATATTGATATGGACAATGTACTCGTTGATTTTAAAAGCGGCATTGACTGTCTATCACCAGACATTATATCTAAGTATGAAGGAAAGTTAGATGAAGTAACTTCAATATTTCTTTAATGGAGCCAATGACCGATGCAATTGAATCGTATAAAGTGTTATCAGAAAATTTTGATACTTACATCCTATCAACTTCTCCATGGGAATATCCTTCTGCTGCTTTTTTAACCTGCTGCCCCGCTCCCATTTCTTAATTAGCAAGTTACCTCTCACAGTATCAAGGTATTGGTTTAGTTCCTTGATTTGCTTCGAACTGCCTTTTGCCTTTCCTTTGGCTGCATCCCACTGGCTACCTTCCACGCCTCTTTGTAAGCCAAAATCAGTTCGATTTCCATTGATAGTAATTCTGGCATAAATTGGAACACTACCATCCTTAAGCTTTTTCGTATGCTTTACGAAAAACAGCACATTAAAAGTTGATCTTTTCATCGCATTGAAAATTTTTAATGAAGTTAAACAATGAATGTCAAATCATTCAATGCAAAACACTGTAAATCAATGAAAAAGAACCTTATTCGGAGCAGTTTTTTTTAAGGGCGAATTCTGCTCCGAATAAGTTTGGAACATATGCTTAAATATGCTTCCAAAATCACTCTAAAAACGCAAAAAACCACCAAAAACGTGTCGTTTTCGGTGGTTTTCTTCGGTTTTTAGCCTACTCAGCGGAGAGAGGGGGATTCGAACCCCCGGTTCCGTGGATACGGAACAACGGTTTTCGAGACCGCCGCATTCAACCGCTCTGCCATCTCTCCATATGCTTGTAACAACCTGACAAATAGAGTAATACTACTTATGATCTTATGTTTTACACTTCCTGTAACTGAATCATAATCATATGCGATCGCTTTGAAACCCTTAAAATCTTTGGTCAGGCATTAAGGGCGCAAAAGTACAAATAATTCTAAAACTATGTTTACAGGGATTTCTTTTTATGAAAAATAGTAATAGCTGATAATTCAATTTATAAAAGAATCATTAATTTTTCACTTTGGCTTTTTCAGCACTTTGATAAAATAGTAGACTGTAAAAAAGGTGACAATCAGATAAGTGCTGATCATCATTATCAATGCAGAGGTATTCATTTTGCGTAATTTTTTTTATAAGCTTTATAAACAACAAAACTGATTCCAACAAAAAGTAATAACAGTAATAAACGAGATGCATTTACAAAATAAATGGTCTTTTCTATCTCATGAATCATTGCAGGATCAGTGAGACCAACTAGTTGGGAGTGAAGCGCTTTATTCGTTAATTTATCCCAAATTCCAGGCAAACTTCCGACAAAGACGACTAGAAGAAAGATCGGTGTCACATATTTTATAACATATTTTAGAAGCTCAGGTAAACGAATATCAGCACCAGTTTTTATTTCCTTCCATCCCTTATCTATTCCAAAGATCCAGGCAAATAAAATTATTTCAAATAAAGCAAAGAATACAAGTGCCACTGTTCCAGCCCAATAGTCAAATTCGTCAAAGACACCATATTTAAAAAAGATGACCGTTGGAAATCCAAAAATGAAAATTAATAATCCAAAAAACCAAGCCGCATTCTTACGTTTCCAGTTAAATTCATCCATGAAAAAACCCATTACTGGTGTTCCCATTGCCAGTGAAGATGTGATACCCGCAAAAAACAACAAGCCAAACCAGAAAAGTCCGGCTAAGGAGGCCATAAGCGGACCCCATTGCTCGAATAAAAAAGGTAATGTCTTGAATCCTAAACCCAGACCCCCTTGAGTAGTAAGGGCGATGACGTTTTCAACTCCAAGGTAGCCAACGGATATCGGAATAAGAATGGCGCTGCCAAGCACCACTTCCACAAACTCATTCATCCATCCTGCACTCATTGCATTGAGGGCAATATCATCTTTCTTTGAAACGTAAGATGCATAACAGTGAATGGAGCCCATTCCCAATGACAAGGTAAAAAATATTTGTCCTGCAGCTGCAAGCCAGACTTTTGCACTCCATATCGTCGAAAAATCAGGAGTCCACAGGAAATTAAGCCCTTCCGAAGCATCAAATATTGCACCTTCATTTCCCGCTTTGATCAAAAAAGCCTTTACCGCCAGAAAAATACCGAACAGTATTAGCAATGGCATACCGATTTTTGCAACCTTTTCAACTCCACCTTCAAGGCCTCTAGATAGAATCCAGGTGTTTAAAATTAGGGTAAAAACCCAAACAACTATAGGAATTCCTGTGTGATCCAAACTCACATAATTGTCAAAGTATGTTGCAACTTCAAGACTCGACATCCCTTCGAAAGTCCTCATAAAACCATGAAAGACCCAGGTGATTGTCCAACTTTCGAGATAGCAATAGTATGATGCTACAGCAATATTTGTAAAGAGGCCAAAAACTCCCACATATTTCCAGATTTTCATTTTATTGAGCCGGTGAAGCTGAAAAGGCGTGGCATGATGACCAAACGATCCTCCGAAGCGGCCTATGCTCCATTCCACCAATAAAAGTGGAATCCCCATCAATAAAAAACTAACGAGATATGGAATAATAAATGCACCTCCCCCATTTTGAATCGCCTGAACAGGAAATCGTAAAAAATTACCTAATCCGACTGCATTGCCTGCCATTGCAAACACCAACCCTGCTCTGGAACCCCATTGCTCTTTATTCATGCTAAAAGTTATGTGTTAAATAAAATCTGATCACGGACAACTGATTTATAAATTGCTAATCATTGAGTTGCAAATAAACGAAAAAAACAATGATTTGGGGACTATATTTTTCCATTGACATGATATGTGGACGAAGACAAAAAGAACCTAATTAAATATCAATAGCAGGTTTTAATATTAAAGTTGAAAATTAAAATAGTGATTATTTAGTTCATTTTGAATCATTTGGAAAAAGATAATATAGTTGCTCAATTGTTTATTACAATAAAGTTAATGCTTCTCGTGTTTTTAAACATCCTTTTGATTGAAAAAGCACCGCAGGATAAAAGCTAAATCAATCCTCTTTTACACCGTATTTTTTCTTTAACCAAAAATACACCGGCACACCTGTCAGTATAAGTATAATGCCAATGGCAGCTTCACGTGGCCTGGTATAAACAGTATTGACTAAAAAAAGCACTGAGAAGATCACATAAATAGCAGGTATCACAGGATATCCCCATGCTTTGTAGGGCCTTACAGCATCTTTCATAGTGCGGCGTAAGATAAAAACTCCCAATCCATTTGCACCGTAAAAAATGAAAACGGCAAAAATACTCATATCTGTAAGCTGATCAAATGAGCCTGACAGAACCAGCGCAGCAGCCCAGAGACCTTGCATCCACAATGCATTCTGAGGCACATGACTCCGGTTAAGTGTACCTGCCGATTTAAAAAACATTCCTTCGTTTGCCATGGCGTAATAAGGTCGTGCACAAGTCAATATCTGCGCATGAGTACAGCCCAGAGTTGTGACAAAAATCAAAATCAGTATGAAGAGCGCACCATTATGACCCCAAAATGCATTAACTGCTTCAACAGCAGCAATTTTGTTGCCGGATTGGTGCATGGCCTCAAAACTCTCAACAGGCAAAACAGAAAGGAATGTAGCATTAATTAACAAGTAAATGGTAATGATAACTCCAAGTCCGATGGCAATACCAATTGGAATAGCTTTATGAGGATTCTTTACTTCACCACCAACATACCCTATATTATTCCAACCCTGATAGGCCCAAAAAGCCGCCAACATAGCTGTAAATATTGCACTCACCGTCACAGGACTTTGATTTGAAGTTGTAAACGACATGGCTAATGACAGGTCAGACTTCGTACTTCCAAGACCAAATAGAATGATGATACCTATACTTGCCACGATCAGGAAAACAAGCGTGTTACTAAAGCCTGCACCCGTTTTAACAGCTCGCGTATTGAGCAATGTAAGTAAAAGTATTATTATGATCGCCAGAAGCTTTACAGTAAAATTATCAAATGGGAAAAAGACACCTCCAACATTTATCATTGCAAGGGAGGGAAACAAAGGAGGCAATTGCAACATATTATTAAGTGATTCAGCACAAACATATGCAATAGAAGAAATGGCTGCCGTGTTAGCAACGGTGAACATCGACCAGCCGTAGATAAATGAAAAAAATCGGTTGTATATCTTTTTGAAATAGGCATATTCACCACCTGTGTTGGCAAGCAATCCGGTAATCTCGGCGTAACTTAATGCACCAAATAGCGTAATTAAACCAGCTAGAGCCCATGCCACAAGCACCCAACCCGAGGAGTGCAAACCGTCAGCCATTGGGGCTACTTTTTTATAAACTCCAGATCCTAATACGCTGGCTACAACGATACCTACAACGTATTTCAAACCTAAAGAACGAATAAGCTTACTTTTTTGATGCATCAGTTTGTGTAGTTAGTTTGTTAACGATAAAGTTCAAGAACTGTTCAAAATTTGAGTGTCTAATTTATTGCATATCAATTGTTTAGACTAGTTAAAATACTCAAGCATTTATTCTTTATTTTCAATTAACTGAGTCTTGTTTGTGGTACGAATCAGCCAAATGAAAAACATCAATCCAACAAGAAAGAATAAAATAATCGAGACAATAGAGGTTCGCATACTGCCTGTCAGAGTTTCAATTAGTCCAAAACTAAATGTACCTACAACAGTGGCAAGTTTTTCCATTACATCATAGAAACTAAAAAAAGAAGTATGGTTTTTTGTATCAGCAGGAATCATTTTTGAAAAAGTTGATCTCGTCAAAGCTTGTGAACCTCCCATAATAAGACCGACGAAAAAGGCAATAACCACAAAACCAAGTGCGCCATTGATAAAATATGCCCCAATAACAATCAATATCCAAGCAATTGTAAGACCACTTAATGTGTGGATATTTCCAAACCGAGCTGAAAGTTTGGCACTTAGAAATGCACCTAACATTGCTACAAGCTGAATCAGCAATATTACAGGAATTAAAACTGAATCGCTAAGGCCAAGCTCTTTGGCCCCGAATAGAGCAGCCATAAACATTACTGTTAAAATTCCGCTAATTACAAAGAAGAACCCGATTAAGTACAAAGTCATTTTTTTTGAAGCAAAAACTTGTTTAGCAACAACCTGCAGCTCTTTGTAGCCTTCAAAGAACATATTGACACCTTTTTTGCGATGCCCGAAAGTATATTTTGGAAGATAAAGGAATGTCCAGGAAGAAAAACCAAGCCACCATATTCCAACTGTGACGAATGCTAATTTTGCTGGAAAAGTCTTATCAGTAATACCAAAAAGCTCAGGTTTTAAAACAAAAACAAGATTAAATAACAACAGGATTACAGCTCCAAGATATCCCATAGAATAACCTCTGGCGCTTATCATATCCTGATCTTCAGGTTTCGCTATGATTGGCAGAAAAGAGTTATAAAAAACCAAACTGCCCCCATAACCAAGAGTAGCAAGGGTAAAGAAAATCACACCAGTTTGGATATGTTGCTTATCAAAAAAGAATAACATAGCAACCGACAAAGCCCCCAAAATAGTAAATACCTTCATGAATGTTTTACGTCTTCCCGTGTAATCGGCAAAAGCGGAAAACAAAGGTGAAAACATGGCAACTAACAGATAAGCAATTGATATCGACCAAGAGTAAGCCGCCGAGTTGATGACATCAAAACCGAATATTGATATAATATTACCGTTGGGAGAGCTTGTAACCGAATTGTAATAAATAGGAAATATTACTGACAAAATTGTCAGCTGATAAACCGAATTGGCCCAATCATACATTACCCAGGCACGAATCGTCTTTTTATCCCCTTTTTGAATTGGCCTGAATTTACTAAAATTGGAAATAGCTTTAATTTCTGACATACGGTTTAATATTTGATGGCCCGAAATTGGTGAAATATTTTCAAAACGATCACTTTTTTTTCATTTCAGTCAAAATCTTATTTCAACTACAAGTTTATTATTGACTTTTCATCGTCAATTTTAATTAAGACCAGACCAAAAATTTTGAATAACTCTTGATAAAAGTTTAAAAATTAACTAATTTTGATCTGTTTACCATTAATTATCACACTATGAAAACCAAAAAATATTTCATTTATCTGTTAATTGTTGCTCTTTTTGTGTCCTGCAAAAAAGAAAATGATGAAAAACCTTTCTTTCCTGAACAGCTTGCCCAAATAAAGAACAATGTAAATTCTTCCTTTGATAGCCTGAACAATTCCATTACAGCTGCGGTGAATATTTTTGAGGCATCAGGTTTTGATTCTGTAACAATGCGAGCCAAGCTTCTTGAATTGTACAACCAATCAAGTTTTGCTGCTGAATTTGTTTACACTTCCCCTGAAGGAATTATGGCTATAATTGAACCCTCCGGTTATTATAGTTATGAAGGATTTGACATCAGTGCTCAGCCACACGTCATTAAAGCGTTTCAAACTAAGAATCCCGTACTTAGCGATGGATTCATTGTTGTTGAAGGCTATCAGGCAGCAGTGACCATTCACCCGATTGTTCACAATAATCAGCTTATTGGTGCTATAAGCGCAGTTATTGTACCATCTGTTTTATTGTCACGGGTCATTGAACCTGTGGTTACAAATCAGACTTTTGAAGTTTGGGTGATGGAAAAAACAGGTCTGACACTTTACGATCAGGATGAAGAAGAAATTGGTATCAATGTTTTAACCCACCCGATGTATGACGATTTCCCTGTATTGCGAGAAGCTTGTTTAAAAATGGCTGCTGAAGAAACCGGAGAAACCAGCTACTCTTTTTATCAGACAGGCACGAGCACAGTCGTTAATAAAAAAACCTATTGGAACACGTTACACATGCAAGAAAACCAATGGAAAATCATCTATGTAAAACCTGAATAGCCACTTTCATTAGCGATATGCTTTTCTAGCGTTGATATTTAACTTGAAATTAAGCATTTAGTGTCAAATCTCTCAATCAAAACAGTGATTCTAAAGACAATAATGCAAAGTCTTTTCTTGTAAAAAAGTATTTGTTAAATGGTTAAAACCTTCTAAATTTTAGATAATCAGTAAGTAAGCACTTCAATATTTCCAATGGTCATTTCCTATTTAAAACTTATCTTTTTTAATGAGTTGATGTTACAAATGATTTAATTCATTATTTATTGAGAGCTGATGTGGAAGCACTTACCTTTTCCAATTTATTAAGTCTGTCGCTCAGACCATCCATCTTTTTGAGTAACTCATTTGCAACCAATAGTTGACTCTCGAGCGAAGCTACCTTCACCTCTTGTTGATTAATAGTTGCCTGAAGCGTAATTATTTCCTCCTTTAATTCTGAGGTTCTGTGTAATCCAATAACTGAAGAGGTCGATTATTTCACAACCTGAGGGCATGAGTGGCATTCTAAAATACTAAATTCAGTTCTTCTGTTTTCCTGATGTTTTGGTTCGGAACAATTCACTCCATCAGCACATTCATTCATTAATCGTGATTCACCGTAACCCTTTGGCACAATCCTGTTGGCCGAAATCCCTTTGTCTACGATGTAATCTACAGCAGCATCTGCCCTGCATTGTGAAAGGGAGGTGTTGTAGACATTGCTGCCCCTGCTGTCAGTGTGCGATGATAGTTCAATAATCATATCAGGGTAGTCGTTCATAAGTTTGATTAGCCTGTTCAGTTCTTCTGCTGCACGGGCTTTGATATCACATTTATCGTAATCATAATAGATCTTATCAAGCCTGATTACATCTTTTGCAGTAGGTTGCTGCATGCTCAGTTTAATTTTTACATATAAATCCTTGCTGCGGTCAAGTCCTCTTGTGGTTTCGTAAATGACTTCACTGGCAAGCCATCCTTTTTTCTCACCCATTACCTTAAAATCGCTTGACTGTTCCAATTGAAAGAAAAACTTCCCATCTTCACCTGTGATGATGCTAGTGGCTTTGTTCAGGCTGGTGTTTTTACAAGTTACGGTTACTCCTGACACAGGAGGTCCATTCAAAGTGTTAATAGTTATCCCTGACAGTGTAAATCTTGGGTCATTATGGTTAATTATTTTTTCGATGAGTGGGGCCGAAAATTCTTCTTTGGATATTGTTGCTATGGTGGTGGTTATATCATTCAAAAGACCCTGCACCTTGTAATTGTCCGTTGGCAGTTCTTCTACAATAAACTGACCATTTGGATCTGTCATACCTTTGAAAATTAAATTGTTCTGGTCATCTTTGATGCTAACAGAAACATAAGGCAATGGAATGGCAGTGTATTTGTCTACAACAGTGATTTTTATAATAGTATTCTCAACCTTCTTAACAACTTCTTTTTCAACCTCTTTAACTATTTTTGAAAAGTATGCAATATCATCGGTTTCAGGGGTTCCAAACCTATTGGTTGAAACGTATCCACTCAGCAGGTTATTGTTTGTTGAAAGCGAGAAATCATCATATCTTGAATTGATAGGAGCCTTGAGATTTATTGGTTCCCCGAAAATATTTCCTTCATTTTTCGAAACGAAAACGTCTAACCCTCCAAGACCGGGCAAACCATTGGAAGCAAAAAACAGCTTGTCAAGTTCATCCCACACCGGAAATATTTCATTCTCGATAGTGTTAACCGCTACAATGTTAATGGGTTCTGACCAGTCGTTATTGGATTGTTTTACACAATAATACAAGTCCATACCACCTTTACCTCCAGGTCTATCTGATGAAAAAACCAGCACATTGCCATCACTTCTTAAAGCCGGGTGTGCGGTATTGTAACCGATATCATTGTATTCAAAAAGATCAGTCAGTTGCCATTGACCACTCCGTTGAAGAGTTGCAGCTGATAATTGCAACTTGCTGGTATTCACATCCTGTTCGAGGATCGATTTTTTATTTACTGTTGTGAAATAGATTGTATTACCATCTGTGGAAAAAGTGGCGATACCATCGTTAAGGTTCGACATGATTTCGGGAGCAAAGGGTAAAAGCCTGGAAAAATCAGCATCAGTTTTAAACAGTTTGGTATATCCCCTGCCAGTCCAGTCACTTTTACTGCCTTTTAGCTCTTCTGCGGTAACAATCAAATCATTACGAAATTGCACTGTAAAAACAGATTGACTAAGATGTGGAGTTTTATTCACCACTAAGTAATCGTTAATCCCAGACATAAGTTCATCATACATATCAATTGATTTGATAAGGTTTTGTGCCTTTTCACCATTATTCTTCTGCTGATACATTAGAGCGCACTCTCTGGCTTCGATTATTTGTCCACTGATCCTTAGCAATTGAACCAGATCGTACCAATCGTCGGAAATGGCGTCCTGGAGCTTTACCAATGTTCGGTATATTTCAATCGAACTGCTTATGTTGTTAGTGTATTTGCAGGCCAAAGCAAGTTTTTTTGTAGCATCGTAATCATTTGGATTTTTCTCGAGGTATTGCCTGTAAAGTAAAATGGCTTCATTGTATTCATAGAGCTTGAACTTTCTGTCCGCATGGGATTTCTGCGCAAAAAGAGAGAAGCTATACAAACAGAAAAGGATGATCATCAAATTTTTCATGGTCTTTTTTTAAAAGTATCTGTTGTTTTGTTTTCTGTCGGGAGTGTTCTTTTCGCCTATTAAATAGCCAACATAAATCTCATGTGAACCCGAATTGTAATTTCTAAGTTTCGAAATAGTCATATCGTAGGAATAGCCAACATAGAGTAGGTTAATCTTTGTTTTGACCATTACATTCACTGCATCTGAAGTGCGGTAAGAAACCCCCACCCCAAAAACATTGTTGTACCAGGCATCTAAGGAAATGTCCACCTCAAAAGGTGCCGATTTAACATATTTTCCCAGCAGGGCTGGACGCAGATCAATATCATCATTAATTGTTAAATTGTAACCGCCATAGAGATAATAATGAGGACTGCCGATGTCGGACTGAGGAGAAACGTTTTCAAAAGAGACTAATCTGGGAATTGAAAAACCGATGTAGATGTGCTCGGCATAGTAAAGTGCACCCAAACCCAAGTAGGGTAAAGTTGCTTTTTGGGTAACATACAGAGGATCGGTTGGGTCTACATCGGTAAGCTTAGAAAAATCAGAAGTAAGGAAATTTACACCAGCTTTAAGTCCAACCGAAATATAACCTTTTTCGCTTACACGAATGTGCGATGCGAGACTAAAATCGGCCGAGGTGCTTTGAGTGATGCCAATCTCATCACGAATGATACTTAGTCCTGCGGCAAGTGTTTTTTTCATTAGCTTGCCCTCACCATTAAAACTGAGTGTGGAGGGAGACCCATCGAATCCAACCCATTGTTTTCGGTATCTGAGACTTGTGCTTGCCTGATCATTGGCCCCTGCATATGCCGGATTGATCTCCAGTTGACTATTGAACTGGTTTTGGGTATATTGTGGCTCCTGCTGGGCTTCAGCAATCAGTGCTGATAATATCAATGCCAGTAAAATGATTTTTTTCATTGTTCAGAGTGTATTATTTTAATATCTGATATCTATGTATATAGCTTTCTTGTGACCTGATGGAAGTGTAATGATTATGAAATAGGTTCCCTGAACAAGTTTTTGTCCACTTTGATTCACCCCTTTCCAATCGTTTTTGTAATCCTCATTGGTGAATACCAAATTTCCCCATCGGTTGTAAACCTCGATCGAAACGCGCTCGCAACACGATGCGTTCTGAATTTCAAACACATCATTTTTACCGTCTTCGTTGGGTGTAATTCCATTGGGTATTTTCATGTTCTCAAACTGACAGCATACCACCGAATCGCATTCAGTGCTACAATTGATCAGAGGCAAACATATGCCTCCAAGTGAATCGGTACAACATTGCGTAGCTGCAAGGCCAAGTTCAGGATCATAGATGCCGTTGTGGCCCGACAAATAAATACAGAATTTATCGAGGTTTTCATCGGCAGATAATATGGTTAACGTGTAAGGGCCTCCTGTACTTCCAATAGCAATCGGCGGATCAAGTTCCATATAAGTTGAATCGAGTAAGATACTATTGTCCGGTGTTCGGAAGTCGATTTGATACAATGGAAAAGGCGCATTGTTTTTGACCGAGAAAGTGAATTTCATATCATTACCGGAGCAATAGAGTGAGTCGTTGACGATATTAGCGCAAGCGGGTTCTACAAGATCACAATCAAACTCAAGAATCTTTGTGCACAACAACACTCCGGCAGCATCAATTATCTTCACCATCACTATATGTGGTGTAATGGAAGTTCCTGTCAGACAGAACGAAGCGAAATCAGGATAATTTCCGGGATATAAATCTCCATCGGGTGTTTTGATTTTTATATGGCTGCTACTGGCTGGTGGGATGATTTCCCAACCCGAAAGAAAAGCAAACTGTGTTCCTCCAACACCAACAAATTCGAGATATCCGATTGCAGCCGAATTGTAATTGTTTACGAATGAAAGATCGTAACAACAACTGACCGGGTCGCTTGCAAGGGCTGTTATTGATAAGCCATCGCATGGATCACAATGTGGAATTTCAACACAATACAGAATGCTGTCCATGCAACAATACTGTGGATATTGTCCTTGTTCACCAGGCTGTGTATTCTGGTCGCATGCAGCAATAAAGAAACATGCACTGCTAGCATTGTCCGAAACTTGCAACAACACATCAATATCAATTGTGGAGGTTTGACCGGGTAATAAATCTGCAATAGGAACAAATTGAGGCGATGGTTCAACATCTGGATTTTGTGAATACAGGGTGACTCCACGCATGGTGAAATTCGAATTGTTGGTTAGTTTGAACTTCATCCTCGCATTGCCGGTTTCACATTCGACTCTAAGGTCGTAAACTGCAACGCAGCTTGTGTCAACGGGTATGCTGCAGCCTTCATTTTGCAGGATTTTGGCGCAAATGGTGTCGTAATCGGGTGCATTGCCAATAAAACTGATCGTTGTATTGTTGAAGCCGGTACCGGCAAAACACAGATTGCCAAGAGTTTGATACCCGGCTGTATCGAGTGGAATGCCGTCAAAAAATGGCGTTTTTGTAAAGATTACCTGATTTGGGGTTTGATAAGTTATTGTACTCCAACTGTTTTCGTTTGAGACATTTGAAATGGTTAAATTGTCGGAAGTGATCGAGATGCCTGAAAAATAATCTGGCAAATAGTTGTTGGAGATTTCCACCGTGAAACAACATCCGCCCAAAGGTGAAGGAATGAGGCGCGCATCAGTTTCAGAGCAGAAGTCTGACGAATTGAAATGGTTGCCGAACAAGAGGGTGTCAATAGTTTGTCCGGAAATAGTGTTTACTAAATAAATGCCGGGAGATTCAGGTTGCGTTTGTTGCCAGTTTGCCTGGTTCACTTCCGAAACGGTGTATGAATCTATTGGCAAGTTGTTGAAACAAAAGTTACCGTTTTCGTCAGTTGTCGTTGTCTGTGTTACTCCACCAATCAGATTTATTGTCCAGTTTGGGAGTTTAGGTTCGCCACTGTCCCAAACACCATTTTCGTTTAAATCATTGTATTTGAATCCACATAAGGAACCAAGCTGAGTTTGCTCACTCATATTACCGAAAACCAAGCTGTCTTCGACTTGCCCTGCAAACAGTGAAAGTGTATAAGTTCCAGGTGAAGACGGTGTCGTTTGTTCCCATCCTTCCTGATTTTCCTCTGCAATGGTATAGATTCCCGTAGGCAAGTCATTGAAACAAAACCTGCCCTCAGTATCGGTTGTTGTCGTTGAAGTTAATGTTCCACTAAGGTTGAAAGTCCAGTTTTCCAGACCAGGCTCGCCTGCATCTATGATTCCGTTTCCATTCAGATCATTAAACTTAACTCCGCAAATGTGCGAAGGGCAGGCAATTGAAATGGCATCGAGGAAATTACCCGCTGCTGCGGTCGGACCTGTAGCTATTGAAACAAAACTCAGGACATAAGCTGTAACGCCATTGTTGGGGAAGGTATAAGAAACACTGTTCAACGTCCAGGCTGTAGTTAAAGCAGTAAATGTTCCAAGTATCACCTGTGTCCCGCTGTTAAGTGGTGCCGGTTCGATAGCAACTATCATATCGTTTGTGAATCCCACGTGCCCTCTGTGGGCAAATGAAATGATTGTTGTGCTACCTGGTGTAATTGTAAAGTTTTGATAAAGTGTTCCAAATGATTGGGAATTAAGTTCTACAAATTGGTTACCAGAGTATGAAGGAACACCCTCATGTCCATTGCCCCAAACCTCGATAGATTCACCGGTTGTATTCCAACATGGGATTAATTCCGGGTCAAAAAATCCCTGACCACCTTCTTCCACTACGAGATTATCTTCAAAGTTTGAATTACATAGAAAATTGCAAGTATCTATGTAAGAAGTGATACAAACAGGATTTGTTTCAACCGGGTTGATGGTGTAACCTCCTGTGGTTGATTTTGCTATAAATCCTGCAGTATTACAATCAACCATCCCACTAACAGCCGTATCGGGAATTTGTGTTTCAAATATAAACGTATAGCTGGCACCAGGAGACAAAGTGTAGCTTGGATCGAATGTAAATCTGACACCTCCATTTAAAGTTGCTGCACCCCAGGAGCCTGCAGTGCAAGGTAAACCAGTGGCCGGCCAGCCTGTACAAATATTTTGCGTGATTGTATATTCAGCTGTATAGTTGATATCTGGTATCGCAGGCAGCATTTGCATCTGAAAATCATTTGGAATGGGTGCTGAGTTAGGACTACCTAAAATGGTCAAATTTCCGGGCTGTGGAATTCTGTCAATGACTACCAGGCTATCCACTGTAACTGTGCCCGTATTGCTGATTGTGATTTCATATTGAACAGTTGAATTCGGGCTTCCAAAGCCATTGTAATTGAAATCTGAGTCTAGGTCACCCTTCACCTTTTTGTCAATTCCAATCGCTGCAAAGGCACAAATATTAAACGAAGTCCTGCACAGGTTTTGAGGATTGGATAGATTTGACCCTGAAATAACCGTCCAGATTGTATTAGAGCCGCCAAGTGCACCGTTACGGACAACTGCTCTGAAGCAGATCTTGTAAGTGTTGCTTCCGAATGCCAGATCCGGTAAATTAAATTGAATATTGGTGGACGGCACGATAACAGGATCGGTTGAGAAACCGGTGTAAACAACGCTCGATGTGATGGCTTCAAGCCATGCAGGTAATTGAACATTATAAAGTCCGCCAGTTAAGATATTATCTCCATTATTCCTGAATTCATAGCATAAATCGAGAGTATCACCTGTGCTTTTACAGCCCTGAATATTCTGGTTTAAAACACAAACCATATTTGGTTGAGGATTATATTCAACAATATGCTGTTTAGTACCTCCCTGGTCGCAAGGCACACAACCACCCATGGCTGGACTAGCGCAGGAGTAGATAACCGATAGACTGTCAACGAAAGGAGGATTACCTGCATTGCCGGTACACGATGAAGTCACATCATAAAACAAGGATAAATTCACCGATTGTCCAGGTAAAAGTGCTGTTATCTGATGGACTACGCGAGTTGTATTGGTTGCCGGTGCGTTTTGATCCAGTGCCCCATGACCGATCAATGGAAAAGTTCCTGAAGAGGAATTGCCACAGTCAAAATAATTAACGCTGCCAACCAGACCTGACTGAGAAGTGCTCTGCATAACTGAATTGCTTGGAGTACTTTTCAAATGGACCTGAGGAAGATAATTAGTTGCAATCAAGTTAAGGGGTGTGTTACCGGTATTGGAAATGTTGTAATTGAAATAATTCGATGTTGCCGACATCGTTACATTGATGTTGGAATTTGCAGCAGGTGCTGCAGGAATAACATAACTTGCCGGTATAGGACCGCGTATTATGCTTTCCGGAACACCACAATTGGTTCCTTTCCAGGTAACATTGCTTGTAAGCGTTTCCCCAAGCCCTTCGTTGCATGGTAGTTTTACTACATAGTAGAAGCAATCATTTGCATAGCGGTTAAATTCGCTGACATTGGGGGTTATTGTATTACCATTGAGTGTATAAGTAAAGTTGTTTCCATATACCGAAGTAATTGTGCCGAGTGCAGGAACTAATGCGATAGAAAATTCTGGATTGACAATTCTGAAACAATCGGGATTATTGAAACATACTTTGTAGGTTACTTCAGCAGCTAGTTGATTGAAAGAAAAGAAATTATGTAATATGGAAGTGTTGTTGTTCAATATTCCGTTCGATTGGCATGAGGAGTTTTGCTCAGTTAGTAGGTTATCAGTAATTGTTGCTGCAAACAAGGCTGTTTTTGTAGCACCGGTGCACGAGTCAGGGCAATTGAACCTAAAACAAAGGTTAAAGCTTATCGCACCAGTATTGGTGCAGGCCAGTAAGTTGCTTATGTTGACCGTTAGCTGGGTGCCGCTGTTGGAAATGTTTAGGCAGGTCGGCAAACTCGAAGCACAGCTGGCGTCGTAACTAACAAGCAACGGGTTGTAGTCAATTACCACAATTGCGCTTGTGGTAGAGGGTGTCCAGTTGAAGGAAACGTTTAATGGAAAGGATGCTCCGATGTTATTTGGTGTAGTCGAGCAGGTTAGCGAAAATCCATTTACCTGAGCTTGAGCAAAACACACAAACAGAATACAAATGGAAAGTAACAATACTTTTTTCATATGATTGATTTTTTGTAATTTAAACTTCCTGGCTTTGATTGTTTCATAAAGGAAATTATTGAAATAGATTGTATTAGTTGGTCAACATTGGAGTTGTCTGATTTATAGGTACTTTTGTGTCTCTCAAAATATTCCTGACCATTATGAGCAGGAGGATTGGCCAGTTTACCGAAAGTAGTACACAGGTAATGGATTGCCAGATATAGTATATAAAAAGGGTTCATTGGACAATTTCTCCATTTCGAATTTTAATATTTCTTTTGTCCTTCAGGTTTTTTACAGAAATACGTAGTTTTTCGATTTTTTCGACATTGATATTCGAATCGGTTTCGAGTTCAGCAATTGCTTCTTCGATTGATTGATACTCTTTTACAAGGCCATCACCACCATTTTTCCTAATAATAAGAAGCGGCGATGAATCTTTGGTCTTATTTCTGAAGAAACCGAATAAAGTTTGAAATGCTTTCAATTGGGTATAGAATTTCAGACAAATCTATATACAAAGGAATGTTGATGCAATAGCAAACATACAAAAGGAGGATATCAATAAACCATCGTATGGAATTTTCAAACGAATGGTAAATGCATATGTCCGGAATTATTCTGTTATAATCTTATAAAGAGGGAGTGGAAGCGAAATCATGACTTCAGTGCCCTGCGATTCGGAACCATTGCCACTCAGGTCTTCAAACATAATGGGCTTTGGGAGATTCATTTTGTCACTAAGCAATTTTAGTCTTTCTTCAATGATAAGAATCCCTTTCGAGATATGGTCTTCCTTTTTAAACTTCCCCGCTGCCACAATGCCAATTCCATTGTCAGTCACTTTGATAATGAGACATTTGGATATCAACCCATTAACTTCGACATCTTCAAAATGGAAAGAAATAAAAATCAGTCCGGTTCGACCACTATTGAGAACACCATGCCAGAGTGAATTTTCAACAAAGGGCTGAATAATCATATTGGGTATCATTATAGCTCCGGGCGTTATACTTGTGCCAATAGAAATTTCATACGAAAACCCATCTTGAAACCGCATCTTTTCCAGCTCAAGGTATAGTCTCAGGCGATCGATTTCTTCTGATAACAGGATAAAACCGCTGCCTGCAGTGTCGAGGTTTTTCCGCATTAGTTTGGCCATCATGGCAATATAGTCATTGGCTTCTTCATAGCGTTGACTATTCACCAGATACTGCACCGAATTGAGAGAGTTGGAAATGAAATGCGGGTTCATCATTGCTGACAAAGCCTGATGCTTAAGTGTGTTGATTCTAATGGTAAGATCCAATTCCGTTCTGGTTTTCTTTTTAAGCACATTCAACCTAAAGCGAACCAATAATACTGTAATCGATATTATAAACCCCACAATCATCAAACTGAACCATGTTGTTTCAGTGGTGCCTGGCTGTAGATGAAAAGTCACCATGGCAGGCTTCCCCCAATCGGTATTTTGAGTCTTGGCCATGATTTGAAGTTTATATATGCCCGGTCGGAGCGAAATAAAGCTTAAGGATCTCTGATCAGTGGTCATCCACTCATTATTAAAGGAATATTTGTAGGTAACAGAGCCGGGTGACGAAAAGTTTAATGCCGCAAAGTTTACATATACGTCATGTTGTCGTGGACTGAAAACGAGGTTGTTGTGATCAGTAAAAACTGAATCACCTGCTTTGATTCCAGTTATTATAACTTCAGGCGGCGCGATCATTTGTTTGTCGAATGTCAACAAGTTAATTACCGAAAGTCCATTGGTTGTCCCGATGTAGAGCAGGTTATCTTCCCTGTCATAAAAAAGCGATAACACTTCATTGGAAGGGAGGCCTGCGTGAACGTTAAGATGCTTGATTATATAGCCATCATATAAATAAAGTCCTTTCATATTCCCTATCCAGATTCTACCCTGATTGTCTGATGCTGTTGAGGTTGATGCTGATAAATCATATCCCTGAATTTCAGTAAAAGTGTTGATGGAATTACTCGTAAGATCAAATGAAGCTATACCCTTTTCACCTGCAAACCAAACTTTCTTGTGTTGATCTTCAACTATGCTGTTTATTTTTGAATTCAGTACGGGGTTTTCGGGATAAAATGTTTTCATCCAGATAGAATCTTTGATGTTTTCAGCAGGAATGGCTTTACACAAACCCAGATTGGTGCCTATCCAGATATTGTTGTCAGTGTCTTTGATGATTTCATTTACCCGGTTCAGACTTTGACTGTCACCAAAAACAAAAAGCTTGTACAAATCTTTTTTCAATGGATGAAACTCCTTTCTTACAATCAGACTATTACCTGTATTCCCAAAAAGATAAAGTCCGTTTCCGGTTTTACAAAATGCTTGTCGGGTACTGAATTGAAGTTTCAGTCCCTTAAAAACAACAGTGTTTGTTTCTATTTTGCCATAAACACCACATATATATAGCTCATTGTCAATATTTTTTATATGGTGGATGTATTCAATCAGGCCGGTGCTTGTTTTGCTCGGGATGCGCGAAAACTTTTCTTTTTCCAAAATATTAATGCCATTAATTGTTCCAATGAGTATCTGACCAGTGTTTGATTTTGCAATGGAGTTCACGATATTACTGCTCATACCTTCTGCTTCAGAAAAGTTCCTCAGGTAAAGATTATTCAGGCAATATGCACCTTTTCCATAGGTACTCAGCCAAATGTTCCCCTCTTTGTCTTCCATCATATGGTTAACGAGGGCTTGCTGCAAGCCAATCTTGCCTCCGATATCCAGAATGGTGTCCGAATTTTCCGGAACACAAAAAACCCCCTTGTTCATGAGCGTGAACCAGAGCGTCCCGTTACTGTCCTGAACTAAACTTAACACTTCTTTTTCGCCTGTTCCATCTATTTTGATTTCCCTAATCACCCGATTATCTTTAATCTGGCAAATCTTTCCATTTAAACCTGCAAAATAGCTGCCATCATCGCCGCCAGCCAGACTAAAAACTTCGGTGTCGGGTAATCCTTCAATATCAAGCTTTATAATCGTGTCATGTTGAATTTTCGAAAGACCTTTTGTAGTCAAAAAGAATATTTCCCCGGTAGATAATTTTTCAAGCTTAATCAGTTCATAAGCGTTCAGATTGACTTTCTCACTTGAAACCATTGAAACTGAATCTTCGTGGATTATATTGAGTAATCTTGGTTTGGTAAATGCATAGATATTATGATGATTTTTGCCCGTTGAAGAAAATATAAGTGTGTTGATTGGAAATTGTTGGCCCGACATTTCCTGATAATAGTTTTCTATTTTACCATTTTTGAGCACATTAACACCTTTCTCGTAATTGCCAAAATACAAGCTTCCTTTCTCTCCTTCAACGATTGATATGATTGAGTTGGAATTCAAACCATCTTCAGTCCTGTAAGTTATAAACTGACTCCCATCAAACCTGCTGGCACCGTTTAAGGTTGCAAACCAGATCAGCCCGTCGCTGCCCTCCATCCTACTGAGCACAGTTG
>CAYXCZ010000025.1:0-58334 GCA_964463695.1 uncultured Lentimicrobiaceae bacterium
GTGATCCGGGCGGGATTCGAACCCACGGCCCGCAGCTTAGAAGGCTGCTGCTCTATCCAACTGAGCTACCGGACCAACTTTTTAGACTCAATTTTGAGGGTGCAAAGATAACAATTACAACGATTATTTTGCAAATCAAATTAGGTAAAATAAAAAAAGGCGGTAAAAACCGCCTTCCAGTCTATTAGAATATCTCTTAGTAGCGATTTCTGAAACCACCGCCGCTATCACCGCCACGGAAGCCACCTTCTTTGCGATATCCGCCGCCGTCATTGCTACGGAAACCACCTTCACGACGTTTGAATCCGCCGCCGCCTTCGCCTTCTTCTTTTGGACGAGCTTTTTTCACAACGATAGTACTTCCGTCCAATTGGGCGTCGTTCAGATCGTTGATGGCTGCATAGCCTTCTGTGTCATTGGGCATTTCAACAAAACCATAACCTTTTGAACGGTTGGTTAGTTTGTCAATGATAACTTTGGCACTTGTAACTTCGCCAAATTGTTTGAATGTTTCTTCCAGTTGTTCACTGGTTGTTTTGAAATTGAGTTTTGCAACAAAAATGTTCATGATAAAAATAAAAAAAAATTGATAAATAGTTTTCAAAAAGAACTCTCAGCCCGCCAATTCTCAGAATCTTGAATCCCGATCATGACAAATTAATACTACTTTTTGAATGAACGATTAAATTAAACCGCAGCAAAAATACAACTTTATCTATATGAAAGTCAAATATTTAATTTTTATTTTTTATTAATGACGTTTTTAACCTTTTTATAGTCCAATAACACCTTATAAATGGTTTTTAGCTCATAAATTCGGAAATATTGCGACCTAATAACTTGGTTTACATTGTAATACTAAGCAATTATAAACGAAAAAGCAAGGGCAATTGTTGCTGCCCTTGCCTTAAAACACTGAAGTGTTTAATTACTGATTGATAATTTTACTAACTGATCGCTTATTAGTTGCGGGATAATATGCTTCAATTAACAATAAGCCTTTTGAAAAGCCCGAAGTTTCAATTTGCATCGTTTCTTCGATTGATTTTTTCTCAAAAACTACACGACCATTCAAATCCATGATGCGAATGATTGTTCCAGGGATATAATCTGATACAACTATCTTGCCTGATGATGGGTTTGGAGTGACACTTAATGTTAAAACAAATTGATTTTCTGTAACATCAGTAAGATTAATAACCACATATCCTGTTTTTATAACCGTGCCGCTTCCAAACTGGTTTGTTGCAGTCAGACTAACGTTATATGTTCCATCATTTGTGTAGCTCACTAATGGGTTTTGCATTACAGAAGTTGCTGGATTCCCACCGGTAAACATCCAATTCCAGGAAGTTGGTGAGTTAGTTGAAATGTCAGTAAATTGATAATCAACTCTGTCAACAAATGCTTCAAAAGATGAATTGAAGTCGGCAACAGGTGCAAAACCTGCTGTAATTAAATCAGTTAATGTTTTAGTATTAGATCCAAACTCATTACTTACGGTTAGACTTACGTCAAAAATCCCAGCATTGTTATAAAATATGTTTGTTGGATTTTGTACCGTACTGCTGGCAGGAAAACCACCTTCAAACGACCATAACCAATTATTAACATTTCCGGTTGATTGATCCGTGAAGTTGACAATAGTACCAACTTGTATGGTTGTACTGCTTGAAGTGAAATTAGCAACCGGTGGAAATCCTGCTGTAATATAATTCGCAACTGATTTGGTATTACTTCCGTTGGCATTTGTTACAGTAAGGCTTACGTCAAACGAACCAGCTGTGCTATAAGTGATTGCAGGAGGTGTTTGTCCGTTGAAGGTCGATGGTGATCCTCCTTCAAATGTCCAAACCCAGGTGTTAATCTGACCTGTCGAGGTGTTTGTAAACGTAACCTGATTTCCAACGGCAGGTGTTGTGGTGTTTGCCACGAAATTTGCTGTGGGTAAAGCCGTAACAGTAATGTATTCCGTTTTGGTCACGGTGTGCGTTCCAAATGCTGTAGTGACGGTAAGTGAGACATCGTATTCGCCTACACTTGCATAGGTTACTGAGGGATTTTGAACCGTTGAAGCAGCCGGTGTTCCTCCCTGGAAAATCCAACTCCAGGAGGTAGGCTGGCCTGGTGTCAGGTCAGTGAACTGCACCTGTGTTCCGGGAGCAATATTTGTTGCACTTGCTGTGAAGTCTGGACTTTTTGTAATCAGTAGTGCTTCGGGCCCAACTACAGGATTTACTGTGTTGACTCCATATGGCCAGTTGCCATTGGATGATAAAGCTGTTTCGGATGTAATTATTTCTCCATTACTTAACTGCCTGACCTCAACTCTGCGCAGACCGTTTGGCAAGCTGTTTGGAATAATGCTACCCCATGATGCCGCTTGTCCATCAACAAGGTTTTGATAAAATGGCGGATAAGCTGTAGTTCCTGTTGTGCCATCATCTTCAATAAATGTGGCTGCAAGCGGACGGCCAGTTCCGGCTGTATTGTCATAAAGAACGGCAAAGTTTTTTGCTTGTGAAAAAAGTTTGCCATAAACCCCTGAACCGCTCAGATTATCTGCAGTGGCAGCCATTCCAATTGCAAGTGTAGAATCAACAGTTGTTAAGTAATTTACTGCAGTTGTGCCTCCTTGTCCGTCGTTAAGACGAATACGCATGAAAACATGATTTCCAGGTGTAAATCGTGCATTTCCGGTAGGCTCCGTTATAAACCAACCTGTGAAATTACCATTAGCATCGGTAACAAACTCTCCATGGTTTTCAGGTGTAGAGAAACTTGGAGAACTGCTGCGATAAAAATTACCGGCAGAATTGATGAAAACAATATTGCCAGCACCACTTACATTGGCAGCATCAGCAGTTATAACAACCTGGTTGATAAACTTATAGGTGGTATTTGGAATCAAGTTGCTTATGCTTGCCCTGTATGCGTAAGGTACACGGTGGTTTGTTGGATTGTTTCCAACAACATATTTTGGCAGCAAAGAAGTTGATAAAGCAGGCTGATTCATAATAAGGATTGCTGAACTGGTTGCACTACTCAACCCTGAAGCCGTTGCCTGGACGGTATAACTTCCTGTAGCGTCAAAAGTGATATCGTTAAAAGATGCTACTCCGCCTACTGCTTGTTTTGTTAAAGTACCACTCATTGTTCCATTACCACTAAATTTTGCAATGGTGATATTGCCGGTGTAATTCACGTCAATACTCTGGTCGGGCCGACGGGCTTCAACCATAAAGGTGCCAACAGGAAGGCCAATCTGTCCATAGTTAGGGAAAGAAGTAATAGCTAAGTTTGTTGCTACAGACATCACATCAAAGGCAGCACTTGTTGCTGGTGTTAATGTCATTCCAGTGGTAGCAGTTGCCAAAAGTTGCACTCCTGTTTGAGCCGTATTGTAAATAAGATTATTAAAAACAACTGTGTTTGTACCTTCCTGAATTACACCTGTTAAAGTGCCGGAAAGAACGCCGGAGCCATTTGCAAGTGACAACGAAACAGTGGTATTACCAAGGACATTTGCTGCCTGATTACTTTCATCAACTGATTGAATTGTAGCAGAAAATGGAGTGTTTACAGTAGGAGTAGCTCCATTGTTAATATTCAGAAAAGCTAATTTAACAGGAACATTTCCGGAGATAACATCTCCAGAGATAGTTACGTTTTGAAATCTCCAGTTTCCATCACCGCTGTATGGATCACCACCTGAAACACGTGCCCTGTGATAGGCTGTATTGGCAACAAAACTATTACCAAGTCCATCTTCAAATGCAACCGGAGAAAAGACAGACACAATTCTCAATCCGAATAAAGGATTGTTTGCAGCTGCTGTTATATTCGATAAGTCAAAGGTAAACTCATAGTAGGTGTCATGAGGAGAAAGGCCTCCACCATTATTATTTGCAACTTGCCAGCTGCTTCCACCATTAGTGGTATATTGAATTTGTGCCCATCGAGACATGGTTCCCGATGATCGATGTAGAAAACTCAATACAAGATTTTGATAACCAACTGTACTTAACATTAACTGCAAACCTGCTGTCCCTGAAGATGTTGATTGAGCTGGGAAAGTTGTTATTCTAAGTGCATCGGCTTGTGAAACCTCGGTAACACCACCTATCAAACTTGCTGTACCTACACCTGTAGTTGGATTCAGGTCGCCATCAACATTGAACAGCCATTGCGTTATAATATTGGATTGGGTTCCTGTGATCTGAATGTTGTCAACCTGCCATAAACGGTAAAAATCAACATTGTAATGATAACGAAGAGCGATATAAATGTTTTCGCCGCTTATTCCGTTCAAGTCAATAGGGCCAGAGGTAAGCCAAACTTGTTCATCTACAGGCTTTTCAAATGTAAGTTCAGTCCAGGTTGCTCCAGTTGGATCGCCAAATCCCGGGTAATTTGATGAGTAATATAATTTCAGGTAGTTGTTGTCATCTTCAGCCCCAAATCTTTTCCAGGTTTCAAAGCTTAAAACAACGTTTTCGTAAGAATCCATGTTGAAAGCAGGCAAAATCAGCCAGTCATCTTCCAATACTCCTGTATTGAAACCATTCATGTAGGCATAGCCGCTTGTGCTGTATTGCCAGAATTTATCATTACCGGTTGCGCTGTATGCATAAACATCGCCTAATCCGGTGTCAAAAGTTTCGGAATAGGGGAGTGATGTAGAAGCTGGATCGCGGACAACATAAGATATTGGTGCTGAGGTTTTTGTAGCTCCACCATTATCCTGGGCAAAAACAACCAAATAAACGGTAGTTCCATCAGCCTGAGCCGGAATTGAGGATGTTGTAGCATAGTTGCCGCCCCCTGAGGATGTCATCGGGATGGTTGAATTGTAAGTTCCAGCAACGGTTCCCCATCGTAGTTCAACAAGCGCCACCGTGCCATCACTATCAGTCACATTAGCACTTACATTAACAGGAGTTGATGAATTTATTTCACCTGCTGGTGTTCTGATAATGTTTGTAATTGAAGGTGGGATATTCCCGCCACCGGTGAAATTTGTTAGTTCTATGTCGTCAATATTCAGGCGGCGATTTGCAGTACCTGATTCTGTAGCTCTTTTAATTCGAATTCTAACATCACCAGGAATGTTAACAACCTCGGAAAACAATTGAACTTCATCAGAAGCCGGTGCTGTGAATGCTGCTCCTATCTGAGTCCATGAACCGCCTGCGTTGGAGCTGTATTCAACTTTCCAATCAACTTGACTATCAGTTCCATAGCGCCTATAATAAAATGATAATGTTCCAATTCCGCTGCTTTTATCAGCGAGCATTGTCATGGTTGTTGTTGCATAACCTCGCAGACGCGCTGATTTTAATCCGTTTTTCCAATCTGAATCGGAATTGCCTATGAGGGCTTCAGTCATATCCCAATCAAGACCTGAGAGGTTTACTGTTCCGGAGGCGTATGAAGGTTTTAATTCTGTTTCACCTTCAAAATTAACAAGATATTGAGCCTCCGATTGAAAACTTATTGCAAAAACTGCAAAAAGTGTTAAGACAAAGTTGTAAATAATTTTCATTTTGATGTCTTATATTTAGTTAATAATCAATTTTTTAGAATAAGAATTTCCACTATTCTCACGAATTGTTATCAGAATCATAGTTGATGGTAATTGCATCGAAACAGAGGCTTGATTACCTTCAATTCGTTGATTATGAAGAATTCTTCCATGTATATCGGAAAAAATTAATTCGCCTGAGATGGAAATTGGAAGTTGAACAGAAAGAAGTTGATCATGATATTTAATTTTGGTCTGAGCCAGATAATTTTCAGTTGTTGCAGTGATTAACGACCCAAAAATTGAAACCATGTCAAAACGACTTGTTCCTGCTGGTCCGTATGTACTTGTCGACCGGGCAGCAAGATAGGCGCCAGTCGTTGGATCAAAATCAGAAACAACTCGAAAACCAGCGTTAGCATTATTGTTTAAAGCAGAAATAGCTGTCAGATCAACTGTTCTTTGATTGAACCAAGTATCGCCTGTACCAGTTGGCTGAGGAACAACAGTAAATAATTGAGCATCAATCCATTCAGGAGTCGAGGCGTTCACATCTGTGCAATATTGCATCATCCAGGTATTTGATGCAGTGTTACTCAGACGTTGGTCGAAAACAAAAGAGATATGTTCATAACCAAGGGTACTCACATGAAATTGAACTCCTGCTGTTTTTGGCAAGGTTCCTTGAGCTGGGTAAGTGCTTGAATTCCAGCCAAAATTAGGTGGTGAGGTTGTTTCGGGGTCGGATGAACCTCCTGACGCAACTCCCGAAGCGAATGTAGCAGTCGTGCCGCCGGCAAGAGTAGCGACACCAATTCCATTTTGTGTTGATGGCGATTCAGCGCCTCCTGGAATCTGATCAGCTGCCGGCCCGTTGAAGTTCCAACGCGTTATAAGATCTTGTGCGTTTAAACCTGTTGAAATGAAAATTCCGATGCAAATTATCAGAATCATTTTTTTTAAAAGGGTAAAGTGTTTTTTCATAGCTATTTGTTTGATTATAAATAATATGCAATTTGTTGTTGTTTGATGATGGGTGTAAAAAAATGTTTAGTTCATTATTTACACGCCAATAAACAATTTCCCCTTTTCTAGATACATGTGGGATAGAACAAAGGGAGTGCAAAATAACAAAAAACAAGCATATAACGCATGAATTTAGCGTTAAATGTTTGAGGAAAATCATGAATAATGTTTGAAATCGATAGTGTTTATTAATCTACAACTTGATTAATTCCAAATCGCTGATTCCATTTCTGTTCAATACAAGCCGATAACGGTGATACGAAACATTATTCTCTGATTTCAACTGCATGATTAAGTTGAGGTAATAAATCTTCTCTCCGGTAAGGATGGAAAAGGTTTTGTTTTTTTCGGTGTGAAAGAGTTGAAATTCAGGGTTATCCATTTTAATTAACATACCCGAAACATTTAACCTTATGATATCATTTATTCCGGCGAAGAAATAATCGCCACATTGGTCGAGGCTTTTGCGGTTGAGTTGAATGAGTTTACGATATAGGATAATTTTCTCATCGTTGTTTCTGTTATCTGCTTCTAAAATGGCAGAACGATTTCTGTATCTGATCACTTCTGTTGGAACTTTGTCTTCGGAAATAAAATCCATTGCCTCTTTACTCCAGCCTATATTATTGTTTTTGAGGCTTATACTTGTTTTGTGGTCAAAATAGTTTCGTCCAAGTTTGTAGGCAAAATAATAACGTCCAAGTTCTTTGATACGATCTTTCAACATATAACTTACAACAAGTGCCACGAAGAAAGGCATTGTCAAATTGCCGTATTTTTGCTGGAAAGAGAATGCAATAGCTGTCGCAAAAATCATGCTTACACCCGCTGCTATTGAGTAATAAATTTGCTCTTTAATGACTCCGTCTTTCTTTTTGCGTGTAAAAAGATAGAGCACATCTTCAGCATATTTTTTAAGAAGACCTAGCCTGTGAACTAATTCACGGTTCTGCATCAGGCTATTTTTTTCGACAATAGCATAGCCACTTTCTTTCTTATACTTGAATTCAGTTTTAATGAGGTATAACAGGTTTTTTGCTGTTTCATTTTGAATAGGTTCGCCAGGTTGATTGAATGATCGAAGCAATCTAAAACAATGTTGTTCAATAATATTGCTTAAAAATTCATCTCCAAATCTGAAGTAATTGATCAAATTCTGACCCACGGTTGGGGCATTAATTGTGTTCCACAGCTGACGATAAGCGTTAGCAATATGTTGAATATTTGTAATAAATGCTGCAGTTAGAAACACATTATCTTCAGCTTTTTCCGACTGCAGTATATGATTGGTTTCGTTTCTAAGAGCACTTTTGATGATAGAGAGAAACATTTTTATCTGATGCTCATACTCAGTTATGTTAGTACGTGTTGGCTCGGAAGCGAGTTTTCTGAAAGCATTTTCGAGTTGTTTGAGTGGTGACTCGTCTCCAGATGCAATATCGCGCAAAAGATAAACAGGTGTGATTAGTCGGATATTTGATTTTAAATCACGGTAAAAATCTTTTTTATCATAGTTAGATGGATTGATATCCAAACTATTAGGAATGAATATCCAGGTGTTAACTGCAAACTCACTTACTTTTTTCTTTTTTCTGGCAAGAAAACTCAGCTTAAGTTCAATAGAAAAACGGTTGTGTATTTTTACATTCTCTTCAATCATTGTTCGCTGTTAGACACCTGATATTAAATAATTTACTTTCTTAAAACAATCCGTTTGGTGTGATTTCAAGCACTCTGAACCATGTTTGACCAGCAATGATTATAAAAAACCAAGCAATGACCATCATCGTGAAGCCGTATTTAAATGTATCGGCATAAGTATATTGATCGGTTTCATACAAAAGAGCGGCAGGTTTGCTATTAAAAGGTAACACATACACATGCTCAATCATAAAAGCGACAGGCAAAGCCAAACTGATCACATCATATCCAAATCTGCCGGCTACCCCAATGGCGATAGGAACGAAAATCATGGTTCGCATCGTCTTAGATTGAAAAAGTAACGCGCTGAATGTCATAACTCCTGTCAACAAAACATAGAGAAGCCAAAAAGGAGTGTTTGAGGTAATATTCAAGTGATCAAAAAAGGCATTTACACTAATAGCAGGAAGGTCTGTTACTTCGAAACCCGTTCCCAGGGCATAAGCTCCGGCCGAAAACAGCATCAGATGCCACGGGATATCAACATCATTCCATTTTACAACTCCGATGCGCGGAAGCAATGCAACGATGGCTCCAACAAATGCCACAGCTGTTGCACTTATTCCGTGTAGTTTATCAGTGGCCCAGAATCCAAGAATCAAAACAAAAATCACGACTGATTTGATTTCCAATATGTTAATTTTTCCAAGTTTCTGATACTCCATCCTTAACCGATCCATTCCACCTTCAATTTGTGGAAGCCGTTCTTCTTTGGAAAGTGGAAAATATACCTTCATCGCCAAAATGTATCCAATAAACATGAGTCCAACCATAACCGGAAACATAGCCATCATCCAATCGGCAAAGAAAATGGTTTGGCCAACAGCACCACCTATCAATGCAGCAGCAAGTAAGTTAGCACCCGATCCGGTTACAAATGCACCTGCTCCTATATTGATATTCAAAAGATTTTGAAGTACGATACTTCGCCCGAAATTGTTTTTGTTTTCGCCACCTCTTGCGCCATAAATTGCAGCAATAACCATAAATATGGGTAGAAGTATTGCCGCTTTTGCCGTTGTGGCTGAGATAAAAGCTGATAGAATAAGATTTATAATGATAAAACTTATGAATATTGAGCCAGCGTTTTTCCCAAAACGAAGGATAAACCACAAAGCAAAACGTTTGGCAACACCTGTCGCTACAAGCATGCTTGCCAAAACGAACGACATGATATTGAGCCACATAACAGGGTGACCCAACTGAGCATAAGCTTGCTTCTCGGGTAGAACTCCAGTTAAAACCAAACTAATGATTAGAATCAATGAAGTAAGATAGTTAGGGATGGCTTCTGTAATCCATAAAACAATGGCTGCCATGAAAATTCCTAACATCAGGTGGTTATTTCTAGAGAAAAGTTCAGCACCAGCTTTGTCGTAAACTTTTTTTGCTCCTGTAGTAAGGGTCTCGTAATCAATATTTTTCAGAAAATCAAATTCCATTAGATAGCCAAAAACAAAAAAAGCAGCAACAGAAAGTGGAATCCCTATAATTGCGAGTGCTTTTTCAAGTTTGGATTTTGTTCTTTTTGGGAGCTTTTCGATGCGGTAGTTATTCATATCGAGAGGATCGAAAACCTCTTTAGAAACGGTGTTTTTGATTTCCATAAATTACAGGTGTTTCAGACAAAAATAGTCATTCTTTACGCAGAAAAATGGTTGTTAATAGGATAAAGGGAATAGTAAAAAAGAAAACTGACTCCAATTTTTGTATACTGAGCACAATCAGAGTCAGTTTTCATTGAGAGACTACCACTTTTTAAATGGATTTTTCATCAACATGGAGTTGTAATATTTAACATCTCCTGTTACTTCTTGTCCCAGCCATAATGGTTTTTCAAAGCTTTCGTCCTCAGCAGATAATTCCACTTCGGCTACGGTAAGGCCTTCATTTTCACCATAGAATTCGTCGACTTCAAAAGTGTGAGGGCCGGCTTTAACCAGAAAGCGTGTTTTATCAATCACACCAGGTTCGCAGATTTTGAGCAGTTCATCAACTTCGGCAACCGGGATTTCCTTTTCCCATTCATAACGACTTGCTCCAGAATCACTTCCGATACCTTTAATAGTTATAAAACCTTTATCACCTTTGATTCTAACCCTAACTGTGCGTTCAGGGGCAGAAGAAAGATAACCTTGTGTGATACGTGTAGCTTTTTGAGCTTCACTTTTATAATCACCTTTAACCAAAAATTTGCGTTCAATTTCCTGTGCCATGGGTTTAATTTGCTAAAGGTTTGTCAATCATGCCAATAACTCTTTTAATAGCTTGTAAGTAGTTGATGTTTTCTACTCCTTCGAGGCCAACATCTTTTACAGTCTTGAGGATATCATCAACTTCTGTTGATTCGGAATTGATAGTGACAATTTTAGCGCCATTGATAAGCACTTCTCCAAATTCGCAAATCGAATTGTTAACCATGTATCCAAGTCGTTGTTTATGAACTTTAACAGCTGCAAGGTCAGGGTGTTGACGAATCATTTCAATGAATTCTTCGTAGGTTACGATTTCGTTTTCCAATATGGGCATTTCAACCATAAACGCTGGAAACACTTCATTTACAAGCACCTCAGCTTTTATTGGGAATTCACCTTTCATCAGTGGATTCCATTGTTCAAGACCATCAACGGTTTGAACGTACGTTTTGATATCCATTTTACCATCGCGGATTTTAGTGTTATTAATATCGTTGGTGCGTGAAATGATATATATCTCGTCGGAATGGCGTTCCCAAACTTTTTCAGGAATTGGTGCTGAAAGGCGTGCCATCCTGAAATGAGCTTTGTCGAAGTTTTGACCGAAGGATCTAAACTCAAAACGTGGCTTTGAGATTTCTCCAATTTGCATTTTTTCTTGTGTCATATTCTTAAAAAATGGTTCTTATCAGGGTGCATATTACACCCTGATAAGAATGTTTATTAACTATCTTCCTCTTTTAGCTCCGTTATTTGAAGTGCCACGAGTTATTGTCTCGAGTAATTGCCAGCTATCTGTTCCGTCAGGTTTACGGCCATAGGATTGAGTTTCTGACATTGCGGGAATTACAACATGGTCAATTACTGTTCCATCAACCTGTTCGAACCAAACCTCGTCGCCACCACTTGATAATCCGAAACCTGAGGCATCATCATCATCAACAACGATAACATAGAACCCTTTCGACGGGATGATAGTCCCTGCAGGAAACTCTTTTTTGGGTTTCGTTCCAGACTGACCGCCTGAATCATAGATTTTGAATCCGCTGATATCAACTTCAACATCAGAATCATTGTAAATTTCAATCCAGTCAGGATTTTCAACAACACCGCGTGAGTAAGCTTCGTTCATTAATACAATGACTCCACCAGGTGTTTCGTTTGAATTTGCAGCTCCTGGTGTAACAGTCGTCATAACCTGAAGGGTTTCGCTACCATCAGGAAAACGCCCGAAAGAAGTATTTTCTTCCAATGCTGGGAACTCAATGCTATCAACTACAGCACCTTCAAGGTTTTCGAACCATACTTTTTCGCCACCTGACGAAAGTCCAAATCCACTTTCAGTGCCATTATCAACAATAATTACCACAAATCCTTTAGAAGGAATTGTAGCGCCGGCTGGGAATTCCATTTTTGGTTTTGTGCCGGCCTGGCCACCGCTATCGTATATTTTCCAGCCTGAGAGATCGATTGGTGCATCACCATCATTAAATATCTCAACCCAATCTGGTGCTTCAGCTGTTCCGCGGGAATAAATTTCGTTCATCAAAACGTCAACTGTTTGTGGAACACTATTGCTGTTAGGTGCGCCTTTGGTAACTGTTTCCAAAACCTGAATGTTTTCAGTACCATCGGGATATCTTCCAAACGACTGATTTTCAAGTAGTGCAGGAAACTCTATACTGTCAACTGCCATTGTCGTGTTATCGAGCCATACCTTTTCGCCGTTGCTGGAAAGACCAAAACCTGTTGCGGTACCATCATCGACAGTTATAACAAGGAATCCTTTAGCTGCAATGGTTGTCCCTGCAGGTATTTCCATTTTGGGTTTTGTGCCACTTTGACCACCGCTGTCATAAACTTTCCAACCTGACATGTCAACAGGAGCATCGCCGTCGTTATAAAGTTCAATCCAATCAGGTTCTTCGGCAGTTCCCTTTGAGTAGATTTCATTTAGGACAACTTTTACAGCGATTGGGATCAGGTCGCTATTTGGAGCTCCTTTGGTAACTGTTTCAAGAATCTGCATTGTTGAAGTGCCATCAGGGAAACATCCATAGGATTGGGTAAGTGTCAAAGCTGGAAATGTAACATCTTTTGCTACAACACCTTGTGGGTTTTCAAGCCAGATTTGTTCACCATTTGATGACAATCCGAATCCTGACTCAACTTCATCATCAACAACAATTACAAAGAATCCTTTTGCCGGTACTTTTGTGCCAGCTGGAAGGTCTTTCTTAGGTTTGCTACCTGATTGTCCGCCGCTATCATATATTTTCCATCCGGTAAGGTCAGCTTCAAAAGGAGAGGCATTGTAGATTTCAACCCAATCAGGGTCTTCAGTTGTGCCTTGTGAGAAAACTTCATTGATATAAAGTACAGGTAAGGGAATTTCAGTGGAATTTGCAGCTCCGCGGCTAATGGTATTCATAATTTCCCAGGTTGCGCCACCATCAGGAATTCGGCCATAGGATTGAGTTGGCTCAAAAGCAGGGAAGGTGACGTTGTCAATAAGATTTCCTGCAGCGTTTTCAAACCAAATTTGTTCTCCTGCGCTTGACATTCCAAAACCACTTTCTGTACCATCATCAACGACAAGTACAAAGAAGCCTTTTGCTGGAATTACAGTGCCAGCGGGAACTTCTTTCTTAGGCTTTGCACCTGATTGTCCGCCACTGTCGTAAACTTTATAACCACTTATATCTGCAGCAGCATCTGAAGCATTGTAAAATTCAACCCAATCAGGGTCTTCAACAATGCCGCGGGAATAAACTTCGTTCATCAAAACGAGAGCAGCACCAATTGTATAAGCACCCGTTGAGGTTGGAGCGCCATCAGGAGCAACAGCAATCAAACCGGATTTATTTGTTGCTTCAACATAGTAATTAACTGTTGCACCATCAGCTTGTCCTGGAATTTGTCCGCTGTACATATTCGCTGTAGCCGAGCTGCTCATTGCAACAGAAGTGAAACTGCCACCATTGGCAGAATAATAAAGTTTAACAGCGGTAACGCCATCTAAATCAGTAACTTTTGCTGAAACTGTAACTGTTTGATTTGCAATTGGAGCTTGTGGACTGATTGATAAATCAGATATTGAGGGAGCACCTTTGTAAATTTCGTCCTTAACACAGCCAGTAAAAAGGCTCAACAGGACCATGGATAAAATAAATATTTTCGTTTTCATGTTTAATTAAATTTATTTGAAAAGATTAGAAATCAACTTCAAGTCGAATAGCGATCATATGAAAATCCTCGCCGGCTGTACCATCAGCATCAACAACAATTTTCGGATCTGTCGTTAAGTTACCTGCAGCATCATAACCAATAAACAGCTTGCCTTTACCATTTGCGTATCTGTCATGATTTAAGTACGCGTAATTAAGCATGATCTTAATGTTATTGTTGGCATAGTAGTTTAGCCCAAGAGTGTAACCTTCGCCAGCACCGCCGGTAATCGTTCCATCGCCTTTGCTGTTCAGACTCAGATAGTCGTAACGGGCAGCGAGTTCGATGTCACCCCATTTTTTGCCACGGGCAACTTGCGTGAATTCACCTTCAGTGGTGTTGTAATTATATTTTCCACCAAAGAGCAGCCAGGTACCCATAGCATAAAATCCATCAAATTTTTCTGTTGGTAAGTCATTCAATCTATGGATACTGCTCATTACATATTCTCCCTGAAAACGGAGGTTTTTTCTATAACCGGCAACTTCAAAGCCAGTAAGTGTCGCGTAGTCAATATTTCCAATGAGATCGGTATCAATGTATTTTTTGCGGTTAATTGAAGTAAGTGAACGGGTGCTGTAGCGCATAGTTTGTCTTACTTCTGCATCCGTTTTAGGTGTTCGGTATGAGCCGGCAACTCCAAAATGTAAGCCTTTGTCAACCTCTTTATAGAAAGGCATCGCGACGAGTTTTCCGGTAAATGAAACGCCTTCATCCACACCAAAATCTTTGTTGTTATCTTCAGAAAACACACGTTCTTCAACTCCACCAATATCCTGGAAATGTATTCCACCAATTCCTAAAAGCCATTCATAATTATAGTTAGCTCCGATTCCAATGTGTCTGGATGGACCAAAAGTTGCAATAACATTTGGCCTCTCGATAAATGAAAGGTAGCGTGAAGTAGTTGTTGATTCCATAGAGAATCCTTCCTTAAAATTACCTACCTTCAACTCTAGTCCATTATTGAAGGTGTATTGCAGGTAGGCATCTTTAAGTTCGAGCTCCGAATTGGAGAAATCGAGATCAATTTCACCGTACCAGTTTTTCGCAAACTCTACTTTTGCTGCAAATCTTGCTCTTCGGATCGAAGTACCGTTGCCAATAGGGTTGAGTGTTTTGTTTGAAAACATAGCCCCATCTACCTGAACGCGGAAATCGAACCACATTCTGTAGTTGTCTTTTTGACTTTCCAGAACTAAAATTCCATTTCTCTCTTCAGCAAAAAGAGGATTGCGATTCACCCTGACACCATATTGGTTATAACGCACATTGCTGGTTAGCGTGACATCCAACAATTCTTTTCCATCAAGGGCAACCTCAAGGTCATCGTGATCAGGATGGGAAAAGACAAGGATCTGTGAGGAACTTTTTTCAACAGGAATGGTGAAGCGACCTTCGGCATCTGTTTTAACAATGTTTAGGGCGCCTTTGACACGAATGATAGTTTCGCTCAAAGCCTTGCCTTCATGACTGGAGGCAACTTTTCCACTTACGTTTACCGTTTGACCGAACACAAGGACCGTCCCCATGCTGAACCAAACTGCTACTAAAAACATGATTTTCTTCATAATAAAATTTTTAGGTTAAATAGTATTTATAAATTGAAGTAAATTATCTTCCTTTTCCAAACCAAGTTTTCGTTTGAGCCGATACCTTGATACTTCGACACTTTTGGGTGAAATACTGAGTAGGGTTGCTATTTCTTTGTTGGATAAATTAAGCCGGATAAGTGTCGCTAACTTCTTTTCCTGATCCGATAAACCCGGGAAAGAAGTGTCAAGTTTCATTTTAAAATCTTTATGTATCTGCTCTACCTCGCCATAAAAAGTTTCTTTTTCTCTTGCGAATGACATCTTTTGACGGATAAGAGCAATTATAGATTTCAGGTTTTGTTTGGAGCTTAATTGTTGTTCGGTTTCCATTACACCTTCGAGGCGGTTGGTCAATTCTTCCAAAAACAAGCGCTGTTCAGTAAGGTTAAAAGCCATGTCAATGAATTCTTTCCGGCGTAACTCCAGATTTGAATGAAGGACCTCGTTTTTTGACTGGATGGCTTTCATTTCCATTTCAGATAAGGAACGTTGCGTTTGAAACAACTGATTCTGCTGTGCAAGTAAATCATTCTCAGCTTTTAACCGTAGTTTTTGCTGACGCAGGATTAGAAAAACCAACATAGTTATTAAAAAACCAGAGGTTATGATGATACCAGGCACAATCATATCGAGTTGTCGGGTCGTGCTTATGTCGGTTTTAAACATTAAACCAACTGCATCATTTTCAACGGGTTTTTGTGTTATTGGCAAATCAAAAACATTTTGTACAAAGAAAAGGGCAATAAATGTTAAAACACCGGCAAGTATAGGTGTTGTTACCCAGCCCATTGCAATACCTATTAAGGTTTTCGAGTTGATATCCTGAGAGCCTTTAACCAATCCGATGCCTAATACAGCTCCAATAACAACCTGTGTGCTTGAAACCGGTACCAAAGGCAATGGAGGAAGTCCAATTGAAATCAATAAGTTAGAGAGTCCTGACGAAGAAAATAAAAACAAGACCAATGCTTGGGAAAGAACGACAACAATTGCTGCTTCCGGAGAAATGGATAGAATTCCATTGCCGACAGTATGCATGACACGTTCGCTGTAGGTATAAATTCCAACAGCAATGGAAATGCCACCTAACAATAAAAGTATCTGAACACCATCTAATGTAAAGATTCCGAAATCAATATTTACTGCAGGTGCTGAGTTTAAAAACACGCCCATCACGTTGGCTATATTGTTAGCCCCCAAACTGTAAGCGCCAAAAGCACCAGTTACAATCAAACTAATTCGGATGTAAGTATCGAGCTTAATGACGTGAATTTTGGCTTGGTTAAGAAAAAATCGCAATGCTAAAAATAGCAAAGCTGAGAAAATCATGCCCAGGATAGGACCACTGATCCAGGTGGTGACAATTTTTGAAAGCACACCCAAATCAGCTTTATTTCCAGTGAAATAGATCCATCCCATAATTGCTCCAACGATCGCTTGACTTGTAGAAACAGGTAAGCCCTTTCGTGTCATAAAGAAAACTGTCAGAGCTGCACAAAGAGAAACGGTGAATCCGCCAGCCAAGGCATCTACCGCACCAAGAGCATTGAGTGTTTCGGCACCCCCCTTGCCTTGAAACACTGCTCCCAGAATTACAAAAATACTCGCAATCAATGCGGCTTGTTTAAATCGCAGCATTTTTGAACCAACGGCACTACCAAATATATTGGCAGCATCATTCGAACCCAAAGACCAACCTAGGAAAAGACCACTTGATATGTAAATGATAAACAACATCTCTTTTCAATCTTCTCCTTATAGTATTGAATATTAATATATTAACTTAAAATTATATCATTGATTACTTTAAGAGATATTATTTTGCGTTTATAATTCTCCTTAAACTTCGATTAAAGTTCATGAGAGAAATTGAAAAACGCATCATTGATGATTCCTTAGCTTTCAGAAGTTTCACCATAAGATCAAAATCAGAATCTCCATAACCCATCAAACTTTCAAAAAAGCTGTGCTTTTCACCATTCTCTAGAATGATTGTTATTTTTCTGCGCATTTGTTTATCAATATTAATTTCAGCATTGCACGATGTTTCGCTGAAATGAATTGTTTTCCCATTGCCGAAAACAAGTGTAAAATAGTTGTCTTTCAGTTCAAAGCTAATGAGTCGCCAACTTTTCGGATATAAAAATGTTAGCGACATTAACTTGTCCCACCAAGCGAGTGACTCCCCATGAAAATAATAATGCTTTTGACGTTCCATTGCATCATACCCATTCTGTTTCCAATCGTGTATTGGAATCCAATCCTGGTCTTTATCCAATTTAACGAGCGCTTTTGAATAATCACCCAGAACAGAAAGATTTAGTAACTCCCAACGTGAAAAACCATTTATGATTTGACCATCAGTAAGTTGTATAGAGTAGGATGTTTTTTTTGGCATTTTGTTTATTATCAAATTGTATAGTTGCGTTTAGATTTACCTCAATATTTAAATTGTGCGCTTGATGGCCATAATTGAAATCAGATCAGCAGCTTTTTCTGCAGCATCAGAAATTGTTTCTATATGCAATGTAAAATATCTCAGGTGAAACTTTTCGCTGAGTTTAAGATTTGGCATATCATGAAAAACCTTTCTTTTAATAGCGTCCGCAAGTTTATCTGCTTCTTTTTCATAGAGATAGGTGCGATGAATTTTTTCTTTAACCGCCTCTGGCTCTCTGAAATAGGCTCTTGCAGCTGGCAATACTGATTCACATGAAGCTACAGCTAAATCGGTAAGCTTTTTCATGTCTTGATGGAGCTCGTGGGGAATGAAAGGAATCTCAACATCAAACTGGTATAAGTTCTTTTTTGCCAAATCAATGATATTATCCAACTCTTCCATAAGTCGCATTATATCACCCCGAAGCTGTGGCATTAATGATTGAGTATACAGTATATTTTCAACTTTTCGCCGCATGATGTCGGCTTCGGTTTCGAGCGAAGAAAGTGTTTTCAAATTATCAAGAAAACTAGTGTTGTTTCCATCAAGGTAGTTGAAAACGCCTTCTCTGAAAATCAGAATTCCTTTGTCAATATGATCGATAAAACTTTCAATCAATTGAATCGATTTATTGGCATGACGTAGTGTAAACATATCAGTTGTCAATTTGCTATGCCAAAAGTAAACTAAAAAATTTGTTAAAAAACTAATTGGTTAAGTCACTGAAAAAATGAGCAATTCTTTGTGTAGGGTTGATCTATGAATTAATGTATTGATAAATAACAATATATGATCTATCTGTATAGTGACTATTACCTGGTTCTGCATGAATTGATTCATTCTGTTAAGCCCAAGTAAGGTGATAAATTACTTATAGAAATAGCCTTTTTAAGCTGGAGGTTATGATTTGTTGCATAAATCAGTGCTGCAAAAGAAAAGCAAGGGGCATATGAACTCTGTTTTTCCAGGCCTCTTCACTATGTGGAGCTCCCTCATCTTTCACTGTAATCCAATTATGTCCTTCGACATATCCTGATTCGCGCATCAATGCATCTACCCTTTGTTGATGAATCTCATAATAAGAATCAATAGTTGCTGTACCGAAATCAAAATAGATACGATGGGTTGATGGGTCTGGCATTTGATGCATCAACCAGTTAATGAATGGTTCCGAAAAACTGAGTTCATTTACATGCAAACTAAGCGGCCAATGTGTACTCACACAGCCTGCATTTCCAAATATATGTGGAAATTTTGCTATAGCATATGCTGAAATTAAACCTCCCATACTTGAACCCATAATGCTTGTATGTTCTGCACTGGGTAGCGTGGGATAGCTTTGATCGATATAAGGCTTGAGTTCATTGACGATAAAATCCAGATATCCATCGCTAAGAGGTTCAAGATCAGGATCATTATGCTCATCGCGGATGTAGTCCTGCATCTCTTGAGGAAGCAGGTCAAAGGCAGGAGCTGGTAAATATTCCTGGTACCTTTTATGCGTATTCCAGATGGCAACAACAATAGTTGGCTTCACACGTGCCTGATACATAAGTGGTTGCAATGCAGCATCAATGGCCCAAATTTGACCGTGAAAACCCATAGCCGGATTGAATAGATTCTGTCCATCATGCATGTACAAAACTGAATGTTTTATTTCGGGATCATAACCTTCAGGAATCCAGACATCAATGCGGCGATCTTCAGAATATATGGATGGAAATGAATGGATAGTGTGTAGTTGTCCGTAAGTAGGGTAGCTATGTTTGTTACTGATTATTACTTTCATGAAAGAATGTTTGTGATAGATTTGGTCGATTTGAGCGGCAAAAATAGAATTTTCTTTAAAAAAGGACTTATTATTATTTCGTTAATCATAAAACCTTCCGGCAAAGTAGATATAAGGCATTGTTAACCACCTATATTGCTAAATTGATTTTTTTGGTTAATTGATCCACATGCTGGCTTATTTTGAATTGCAGTCAGGTAGGCTTTTTCAATTCCGAGCTCACGAATGTTGTAAGCCAAATCGGTGAATAAGCACGGTTTCAAATCACCGTTGGCTGTCAGACGCATCCTGTTACATGAAGCGCAATGACCTCCATCACCACCTTCAACAACAGAAAACTGCCCTGTCTCAAGATTCATCTCTTTTATAAAGCGGATCTGAAGATTCTCTGATATACAATACGATTTAACAGCTTGAGCGTCAGGTTCGAGGGAAGAGGATTTGATGACGCAATTGATTTTGATTGGATAAAGTCCAGCACTTTTTGCTGCCTCAATTCCTTCAAAAACCGCATTTATATTTCCTAATCTGGTGATTTCTTTGAATTTCTCCGGGTCAATACTATCGAGACTGATGTTGACTCTTTGCAGCCCGGCTTTTTTGAGGTCAGCAGCAAACCGATGGAGAAGGACACCATTTGTTGTCATTCCAAGATCTTTTACGCCTGGAATTGCAGCAATTCCAGCCACAAGTTCGACGATGCCTTTTCGCACCAGGGGTTCGCCTCCGGTAATTCTCACTTTGTTTACACCATGTTTTATAGCAAATTTTACGGTTTCTATTATCTCTTCGAAGCTGAGGATCTGTTCGTGGGCCATGGTTTCTACACCACATGCCGGCATGCAATAGGTACAACGAAGATTGCAACGGTCTGTTACCGAAACTCTTAAGTAAGTAATCTTTCTGTTATATGAATCGTACATTAACTAACTCTCCTGCCTGAATTTGTTGGATTCCCAAAGGAACCATAAAAAGGACTTCAGCTGCTGATAAGGCATTTATATGTGCCGAACCATGATAGCCAACAGGACAAACCTGTCCGTTTTCATTCAAAGTTGCAGGAACAAAACCCAATCTGCCTGTTGCTTTTCTGGAATATGTTTCACATAGTGGAAGTTTTATTATTGAAGGCTTAAAATCGTAACCCATCATTTTATATAAAAAGGGTTTTGCCAGCAATTCAAAAATATTGAAGGAGGAAACAGGATTTCCAGGAAGTCCAAGAACAAATTTTTCACCAGAGCGGGCAAAAACCGTAGGTTTTCCCGGTTGCACTGCTATAGATTTGATTAGAATCTCCATTTTTTCCTCTTTGAGGATTGTAGGGATGTAATCAAAATCACCCATCGAGATTCCTCCTGAAAGAATAACAACATCACTTACTTGTAAAGCCTCTTTGATCATCTTACTGGATATGAGTGGGTTATCAGCTACAATTCCGCCATACCTAACTTCTGCTCCCAGCATACTGGCTTGTTCAACCAATTGACTGCTATTGCTGTTGCGAATTTTACCCGAACCGGGGAAAAATTCAGGTTCTGTTAATTCATCTCCAGTGGAAAGTATACTAACCTTAACGCGTTTAAAAACAAGTGGCTGCGTTGCACCAACAGTTGCCAGCACAGCGATGTGCTGTGGTTTTATTAGAGTTCCTTTTGTCAGAACGATTGCACCTATCTGGATATCCTCAGCGAAATAAGCAATATTTTCTTTAGTCCGTTTGTCATTTATCTTTACAGTTTTCTCGCCTGCCATCGTGGTTTGCTCAACCATAATTACACAGTCGGCCCCCTCCGGAAGCATTGCGCCTGTCATTATTTTGGAGCAAGTTCCCTCAACAATTATTTGGGTTGGTGTTGATCCAGCTGCTATTACTTCGAGAAGCTGAAGTGTCAGATATTGGTGAAGATCCTCTTTCCTGCAAGCAAAACCATCTACAGCAGCTTTGTCGAAAGGCGGCATGTTTAGGTCGCTAACTACATCTTCGGCAAGAATTCTGCCATTGGATGAGGTGTAACTAATTCTTTCAGTGTCTTTTAAAGGTATGTTATTAGATACAATTGCAAGAGCTTCTTCAAATGATATCATCACTTTTTTTGGCAAATTTAGGCATTTTGTACTTATTCCTTTGAATGTTCACTACCCAACGAACTCTTTCCATAATTTTGCATGCTAAGAAACATTGGTGGAAAATCATAAAGAAATAAAAATCAGGTCAAAATCAGGAGACGAATACGTTTTGGCAGCTGTCGTAAAATCATCACGACATTTTGGCGATTTAGTACTTCCTTTTGCATGCAACAAAGGTGAAAATCAGTTACTTAAAGTTGAGTATCTATTATCAACCATTGAACTAAGTAATGATTGTGAAGAAGCTGAATTAATAAAAGCCTTGCATGCCATTTCAGCTTCACTCGATCCTGTATCACTTATTAGAAAATTTTCGAAGTTAAAAATGGTGCCTAAAGACTTTCAGTCGGCAGAGCATCGTAAATTACTCGATAAGTTCATTTTACCTTACGTTTGGAAACAGGTTTCTGAGCTTATTAAGCTTTTTGCACATTATCAAATTCCTGTATTTGACACCCGTTTTTGGCCCTATCTTTATGAAGAGAACAGAATTGAGATTGAAAAAGAAGAGGCTCAAACACGTCTTTTTTTCGACAGAGGTGATTCTTCTACCAATTATGTGCTTGAAGCCTGGTCTGATAATGAAAAAATAAATCTGATGCACCCCAACAACAGAATCCTTTCTGTTGTTCCCTGCCATCTTTTAACTTCAAAAAGTATCGTGCGTTTTGATGAAAGCGTCAATGGAAACCTGTTGCGCCCGTTCCTCGCTAAACAGGAAATCATCATCCCTGCAAGGGTTGAGAAAGAATATTTTGAAAAATTTATTAAGAAAATTGCCAGCACATCTAATATTGAAGCTAAAGGTTTTTCATTAGTAGATGTTGAAGCACAACCTGTTTCCCGTCTTTCGGTTGAAACCTCATGGGATGGCAAAGTTGGATTTGTTCTTTCGTTTGAATACGGTGAGAAGAAGATGTATTGTGATCATCCACAGCTTGTTATAACAACTTTAAAGATTACTGAGGATGGTTTTGAGTTTCTTCGCATAAAGCGGGATTTATTTTGGGAGCAACAGCAATATGCTGAACTTGAAGCCCTCGGATTGAAAAAGGCATCTTCTTTTTTCGTTAGGACGCAACCTGATAGTGAATTGCATAGCTTTCTATATTTCGTCAGGGAAATTTCAGGTGCATTAGCTGAGAAAGGATTCAAGATTGATCAGAATTCTGATATAAGATATAATCTTGATATGCCAAGTGTTACAGTCAAACTCACTAATGAATATGATTGGTTTGATCTACAGCTTATTTTACAAGTTGGTGATTACCAGCTGCCTTTTATTTCATTAAAGAATCATATCCTGGAGAAGGAAACGGTTTTTGTTTTAGAAGATGGCACACGTTTTCTAATCCCCGAAGCATGGTTTGAAAGGTATTCCGGGATTTTTATCCATGGAAAAAAACAGCAGCAATACCTTCGACTCCAAAAACAGCATTATCCTTTACTGGAGCTATTAGATTTGCCTGATTTCGATAAAAATATTTCTAACATTCATTCCGACAGTCAGTTAATACTTCCTGTTTTAAATAATGCTCAGTTACGTCCTTATCAGGAATATGGATTTTATTGGATGAGAAACCATGTTCTGAACAACTCAGGGGCAATACTTGCCGATGACATGGGGCTGGGAAAAACTATTCAAATTATCGCTTTGCTGACTGCGCATTTTAAGGACTCCGATCGAAATAAGGAGAAATCATCGATTGTTGATCAAAGCACAAAGGGGCTTCAGGACGGGCAACTGGATATGTTTTCCGCTGATGTTCAGATAGATAATAAGCAAGTTGAATTAGGTAAAAAGAAGGATCCCGCTTTAATCGTGATGCCTACCTCATTGATTCACAATTGGAAAGATGAATTGCAGCGTTTTTCACCCCGGCTTCGTGTTTATGAATATACTGGAGGAAGCCGCACAATAAGCAAAAAAATTATGCAATCTCATGAAGTGGTTTTAACCACTTATGGCATTATGCGAAAAGATAGTGAAAGATTACAGCAGCTTAATTTTAGTTTTATTATTCTTGACGAAAGTCAGCAAATAAAAAATGCTTCATCCAAAACTGCTACTGCTGCCTATTCGTTGCAAGGCGACTTGAAATTTGCACTTACCGGAACGCCAATTGAGAATCATTTGTCTGATTTATGGTCGCAGATGCAGTTTGTAAACCCTGATTTGATCGGCACTTTGAATGATTTTAATAAATATTACAGTGTTCCGATAGCCAGAAACCCCGAAGCTCCGCAGCACGAAAAACTTATGACTCTCATAAGTCCTTTCATTTTAAGACGCACAAAACAACAGGTTGCGCCTGAGCTTCCTCCACTGACAGAAACAATGATCTATTGTGATATGACTGAGGATCAGCGTGAACGTTATGAACAGGAAAAGTCACGAATGCGTAATGCATTGCTTGATAATGTTGTTGAAACTCAGGTAAAACAGGAATCGTCGGTTTATTATCTCACTGCATTGATGAAATTGCGTCAGCTTGCCAACCATCCACGACTGCTTTTTCCAGAAGAAAATCTAAGTAGTGGTAAGTTTGATGTAGTGCTTGAATGGCTTGAAACGATACTCGATGAAAATCATAAAGTATTGATATTCTCCTCCTTCGTAACCCAGCTTGAAATTTTGGAAGACTTTCTTGTTGAAAAAGAAATACCATTTTCAAAACTTACCGGAGCAACAGGAAAAAGGGATGAAGTAATTAAGACGTTCAGAAAAGATGTTACCAAAAGAGTTTTCCTGATTTCACTAAAGGCAGGCGGTGTTGGTCTGAATTTGGCCGAAGCCGACTATGTTTTTATTCTCGATCCATGGTGGAATCCTGCTGCTGAGTCGCAGGCAATCAGTCGGTCGCATCGGATAGGTCAGCAAAAAAGTGTTTTTGTGTATCGGTTTATCACAAGAGAAACAATTGAAGAAAAGATCATGCGCATGCAAGAAAAGAAGCGGCTTTTGGCTGAAAACACCATTTTGGAAGAGTCGTTTTATTCTGCACTGAGCAGGGAAGAGTTGCTTGAACTTATGCAATGAAGTTGATTAAAGGACTTGCCCTTGCTCCAAACAATCATTTTTCAAATTTTGAAAGCGCGATTCTACCGTCTTTTAGCTAATTTTGTCAAAAATCATACTATGATAAAAGTACTTGTTTTCGATTGGGGTGATACGATTATGCGTGATTTTGGTTTTCAGGGTGCAATGGCAATCTGGCCAAAAGTAGCCTGGGTTCCGGGAGCTCAGGAGTTGCTTGAACAAGTTTATTTGAAATATACCTGTGTCATTGCAACAAGTGCCGATCATTCGAATGTTAATGATATGAGAATGGCACTACAAAGGGTAGGGGCAGAGCAGTATTTTCATCATTTCTATTCTCAAATTGAGCTTGGGTTCAAAAAACCTGATCCCCGCTTTTTTAGCGAAGTGCTGCGGCTTTCTGGCTTCGAAACGCATGAAAGCATGATGATTGGTAACTTATATGACAAAGACATTATTGGCGCTAAAGAAATTGGTATGGCTACTGTTTTGTTCAATGAACAATCTGTTTCAGGGAGCTTCCCTTTAGCCGATCATGTGATCGAAAATTTCTCTCAATTAGAAAGGATTTTATTGAAATGAAGTACATTTATCTGTTTATAGTATTACAACTTATTATTGTTCAGGGGTTTAGTCAACAGAAAAAGGTTTCTGCAAACTATCGCTCCCCCATTGACTTACCACTTTATTTATCCGGAACTTTTGGAGAACTGCGCTCAGACCACTTTCATTCTGGAGTAGATATACGTGTCGGAGGTAAGGAAGGATTACCGGTTTATGCTATAGCTGACGGTTATGTGAGCCGGATTGCAGTTTCACCTGTTGGATTTGGTAAAGCAGTTTATATTGATCATCCTGCAACTGGACACACTTCGGTTTATGCTCATCTACAGCGCTTTACGTCTGAATTAGCTCAATGGGTCAAGTCAGAGCAGTATGCGCAGCAAAAATTCGGTGTAAATCTGTTGCCTGATAAAATTAAGTTCCCGGTGAAAAAGGGAGATATCATTGGTTATGCCGGCGATTCCGGATCATCGGGAGGGCCACATCTTCATTTCGAAATTCGCGATGCTGCTTCACAGGAAATTCTTAACCCACTGGCACAGGGCTACACGATAAAGGACTTTATCAGACCTTTCATTTTAAGGTTGGCTGTTTATCCTGAAGGGAAGGGAAGTGAAGTGAATAGTAAAAATAAGGCCTCATTTTACCAGGTTGAAGGATGGGGGGAGCAACACCGCATCAAAGACAATAAAGTTATAAAGGCATCAGGTTCTGTGTCATTTGGAATTACTGCCGATGATACACATAATGAGACTCCAAATACCAATGGTGTATATTCCATCGAACTTTGGATCGACTCCACACAGATTTTTGGTTTCAGTGCCGACCGCTTTTCATTCGATGAAAGTCGTTACATTAACAGCATGATTGATTATGGGTATCTGGCAGATAATAAGTCGCGAATTGTCAGAACAAAGATTGATCCATTCAATAAACTTGGCATGTATAATCATGTCAAATCGAATGGTATTTTGAAAATACAACCAGGTGACAGTTTGAAAGCTTTGTATATTGTTAAAGATTACAATGGTAATAGTTCAAAATTGCCTTTTACACTCGTGGGGGTTCAGGGAAAATCAGTGAAAACAGAAGAAACTATTGACACAAATTCTGCTGAGGTTATTGCTGGTAAAGCATTTACAATTAAGGAGAAAAATTTTGAAGCGGCTTTTCCAGATGATGCTTTTTATACATCCGTTCAAATTGCAAAAAGAGCAGAGAAAAGCAGCTCACACTTCTCAGATATTATAACACTTGGAAGTAAACGTATTCCTGTTCAAAAAAATTATAAGCTTCGGATTAAGGTGAATGAAACAAAGCTAAACAGGGAAAAGTTGACGATTGTCCAACTTGATAATGAAAATAAGAACCCGATTGGTGGCATTTACGAGGCCGGTTGGATGACTGTTAATACACGGCGCTTAGGTCGTTTTGTTGTAATGGCTGACACCATACCGCCTGTTGTTTCAGCTGTTAATTTTAAAAACCTTGCTCAGGTTGATAGCCTTAAAGTGTTGAAAGTTAGTATAAAAGATGACTTTTCAGGCATTAATGATATAAAACCGAGCCTTAATGGCGAATGGTTGCTTATGGATTACGATCCCAAAAATAAATTGCTTACCTACGAGGTTGACGAACGCCTTAAAAAAGGAGAAAATATTTTTCGGCTTATCGTAACTGACCAGTGCAATAACAAAACAGTATTTGAGGCAAAGCTTAATAAGTAAGTCAAGTTGCTGATAAATAATAGTATCAACTGGGGGTTCGTTAATTTAAACCACTGTGATATTGAAGAAAACCACTACTATAACTCGTTTTTTGTGCTGTGTAGTTTGTAAGTTGGTGCCCAGATTCAATAGTTTTCCAAACCATTAACTTATCATCTTTGTAAACAAGGGTAAATCCTTCAATTTCGCTGTTTATTACATATGATTGCAAATCAAATGTTTTCATGTATTCCTTATTGAGCAGAATTAGGTCGATTCCTTCATTTTTAGCTTTTAGAAAGAATTTGACGTTTTTCAGATCAGGATAAAGTTTTATTTGTTCGTTGTATGACATCAAACTCGTTATTTTCTCAAAATTATCGATTTCGTCAAAAATAAATTCCATTGGAGCAAGCACGTGGAGATTTTTGCTGTTTTCTTGAGCAAATGTTTGCCTGATTTTCTCGTTCATTAACGGATCATACTTGCTTTGTATTGTAAATGTGTTGTAAACCAGTGCAGTGAGAAAATAAATCGACAAAACTGCAGCAAATTTATTCAGCTGTTTCCTGTCAGATGAATCCATTAGTTTATCAAAATAAACTGTCACAATCATCATAAAATAGGGTAATATCAGTATTAGGTATTTGCTTGTTTTATTGAGCGCAAGAGCCGACATTGACAACATGAGCAAAAAGGTATAAACGATCAAAACAGATCGCTCTTCCTTTATTTTTACCCACCCAAAAATCCCAGTAAACAGAAGCAGCAGGCTAAGACTTATTTCAACAGGACTGTGAAAATACCTGAAATGCTCACCCAAACTATTGTAAATCAGTTTGATGATTGGATGCGATTGTCCTTCTGCAGATGGTATAAACGTTAATTGCTCGTACCATAATCCAAAATCACTGAAAGATTGAAAATCGTAAAAATAACCAACGGCAGTTGTAATTGCCCCGATTGAAAACAACAAAGCCGGAGCAAACTTTCTTTTCAGGGCAAGCAGAAGAAAACCGGCGGCAATAAATACAGCGCCATTTAAATGGGTTACCAAAGTTAATCCTGCAAAAAGACCAGATATCCAGCCATTTAACTTTGAATGTGAAGTGGATTTCACAGAAGACCAGACAAAGAAAAAACTTAAAAGTCCAAGAAACATCAGCATGAGTTCAGGTCGGAAGACATAGCTAAACTCAAAAATCAAGGGATTCGCTATTAACAGCAAAATCAGCATGGCTCCACTCGTTTTGTGTTTGAAGAGCTGCATCCGTTGCACTATCTGCATTAAAAGTACAACAGAAAGTGCCAGGTAAACAAGAGAGATTGCTTTTAGCCATTGTAGCTTAAAGCCAAATATTGAAATCACAGCAGCTCCTTGTAATGTAAATAATTTATGATGAAGTAGTAAACGGGTTTCACTTCCAGCTATTCCCGACATCAGTTTCGACTTTACAACACCATCGTGCCAAAGCCAATAACTGTGTTCTCCAAGCCATGCATCGTCAATATGCGGCTTTCTGTCGGGAATACTCAGCACATACATAAGGACTACAAGACCTATAGCTATAAAATAAAATAGAGTGGTTTTCGATTTCAATCAGAAGATTTTGATGCAAAATTAAACAATTGGCCTCATTATTAGCCAGTTTCTGCTGCAATAGATGGAATGAGGGGCGCAAAGGGTTGCAAGCTTTGTTGTAATCGACCCATATTTTGAACGACTTAAGCCTCGTTTTTGACTACTTTTGTAAAAATTTGCGCTTTGAAAACAGATAATGAAACTTTTAGGCTGATTGCCAAAACAACTGCCGGTCTCGAACAGGTTCTTGCAGATGAACTTCAACAGCTGGGAGCTGAAAATATTGAACTCATGACAAGGGCAGTTGCTTTTGATGGCGACCTTGAGTTGATGTATAAAGCCAACTATCTGCTAAGATCAGCACTTCGGATTCTCAAACCTTTGACGACTTTTAAAGCTGCTGATGAGCAAAAGCTCTACGACCAGATCTATAAAATTCAATGGCATGAGTTTTTAGAAACAGAACAAACCTTTGCAATCGATGCTGTCGTAAGTGGAGGAAGGTTTACGCATTCACAGTTTATTTCTTACAAAACCAAAGATGCTATCGCCGATCAGTTTCGCGATCGTTTCGGCGCCCGCCCTTCGGTGAATACAGATGATCCTGACTTAAGGATCAACATCCATATCTATGACGATCAGTGCAGCGTTGCACTCGATAGCTCCGGCGATTCACTGCATAAACGCGGATACCGTTATGTGGTTGATAAAGCTCCTATAAATGAGGTTTTAGCTGCCGGTCTCATCTTACTCAGCGGATGGAAAGCCGATAGTCATTTCATGGATTGTATGTGTGGCTCAGCAACTATTCCGATTGAAGCAGCCATGATGGCAATGCACATCCCTGCAGGCTACTTTCGTGATACGTTTGGATTCATGAAATGGAAAGACTTTGATAAAGAGCTTTGGCTAAAAATAAAAAAAGAAGCCGACGATAAAATCTCTGATTTCGATTTTGAGATTATTGGTTCCGACCGATCTGCCAAAGCGATTGATATAGCCCGTCAGAATTTACAAAAGGCTCATCTTCATAAAGATATACAGCTTTTTAAAAAACCTATGGAACTTGTTGTTCCTCCATCAGGTGGTGGTCTTATGCTTATCAACCCGCCTTATGGTGAACGTTTGGAAGAGTCAGACATTGTAGGATTGTACGCATCCATCGGCGATAGCCTGAAGCAAAATTTCAAAGGATGGCAGGCATGGGTTATCAGCAGCGATTTTACTGCGTTGAAACATGTGGGATTGAAACCTTCCAAGAAATACACTGTTTTTAATGGTCCACTTGAATGTCGTTTTGCACGTTACGACATTTTTGAAGGAAAGCATAAGGATATGAAAAGAGCCGCCGGTGAAGGATTAGAAAAGTAATCAACAGACAGAATATAGGATCCTTATTTCTTCTTTTTAAGGTTTTAGTATGGTGTATTTCCGGACTTGGGAGTAATTTTTTTCATACTCTTACTTCAAATTATTGAATTGACTTTTAGTTTTTATTCACTATCTTTACAACAAATTGCAAACTATGAAGAAGACAAGCATTTTGTTTTTGGGATGGTTGTTTTTTTATGTGTCAACCCCATTGTATTCTCAAAACAATGAAATAGACCAGCTGCTCAATCTGGGAATTGAGGACCTGTTAAAAACCGAAATTGTTTCAGCTTCAAAAACAGGGCAAAGCATGTCAACTATCGCCGCTTCGGTAAAAGTTATTACTGCTGAAGAAATCCACAACAGAGGCTATCAGTCACTTCAAGAGGTTCTTTCCGATTTGCCTGGTTTTCAATTTCGTGATATACAAGGCTTTAATAGCTATATTTTTCAACGCGGTATCCCCAATCAAAACAACCTCACTTTGCTTATGATTGATGGAGTTCAAATCAATGAACTGAACTCAGGTGGCTTTTATGGCGGGATGCAATACAATCTGGAGAATATTGAGCAGGTTGAAATTATCTACGGTCCAGCCTCGGCCTTATACGGTACAAATGCACTAACAGGTATAATCAATATTATCACTAAAAAAGCTAAGGAAAATCAAGGACTTGACTTAAGTGCATCATATGGTAGTTTCAATACCTATAAAATTGCAGGCGGTTATGGTTACTATAATCCTAAAAATGATTTTGGCTTGAGGTTTTCAGCAAGATACCTATCAACTGATAAGACACCTTTAGATCGCCAGAATGGCGATAATAACTGGACTTGGGAAATAGAAAACTTCGAAAAAGGCTTAGCAACCGATTTGAGTGGCAACTGGGGTAATTTTTCCTTTGGTTTTAACCTCATAAATAAAAAAGCCTCAATGGCAACGGTTTATAACACACAATATTCAGATTTTTCCGACCATGGAACATTATGGAATATACTTTTCGTTAATGGGCAGCTTAAATATAAATTAGAAAAGAAAAAATACAGTTTCCTACCTCAACTCTATTATCGGAACAGCACCGTATTACCTTCAACAATAGCTGAAATTTATGATAAAGAACAATATTCCTACTATCGTCCGGGAAATATGGTGGGTGCTGATTTGCTCAATAAATATAAAATAAACGACAAGCTTGTTTTAACCGGAGGACTTGTTCTGGAGCGTGAGGTTCTCTCACAGCGTTTTGGCATAGCGCACAACGATGTTTCAGAAGGCATTAAGCCCGTTCCTCCTCGTCCTGATATGACTATAAATCTGCTTCTTAGTGTTTACACTCAGGCTGAATACCAATTTCTAAAATACCTGACTGCAATTGGAGGTTTCAGGTATGACAAGAGTGATTATTATGGTGAGAAGCTTACTCCGCGATTTTCACTTTCGTATAGAAAAGGATTTCTTAGTTCAAGCCTGTTATATAATGAAGCTTACAGGGCACCAAAGCCCTGGGATTATACCGTAGGTTCGGGCAATCCTGATCTAAAACCTGAGCTCATTCAAACAACAGAATGGGTGAACAACTTCAAATTGTCGTCACACTTCTTTCTAACAGCCTCTGTTTACCGTAGTTATATGTACAATATTATGGTGCAGGATAGAAACATATTTCCAACCAGATGGATAAATCAAGGCAAGATTTTCATTAACGGACTTGAAACAGAACTGAGCTTCAGACATAAAAAGCTGGATGCTTACATCAATTTCAGTTTGACCCGAACTGTTAATGTTTATAAAACACCACTCCCTGAAATTAGTGAGAATATGGCCAATGCTGGTTTTTACTACAAGTGGAATAAAAAACTGGGTACTGGCATAAGAATGAATTATGCTGAAAAACGAAAGAATGCCAGCACCGGCCCTTCAGTAAATAATTCCTGGCATGTTTTAAGATTTCCTACCATAGATCCTTATCTCATTTTTCATGCAGATATCAATTATCGCTTTAGCAAAAATTTTGAAGCCTCTCTTTTCGTCAACAACTTCACTGACGAGAAATATTACCATAGTTCAAACCGAATGCCCGACAGGTACCCTCAGGCGAGAAGGTCTTTTAGGTTTCAGCTCAGATATTTATTGAATTAATGCAAGCATTATTATGATAAGCAGAGTTTTTTTACCTTTTATATTTGCATTATCAGCATTAATTTCAATGCCTTTATATTCGCAATCACAAGTTAAAGCGAGTCAGGAAAATGTAATGGCTTCTTTTATTTACAGCTTTACCGGTTATCTCAGCTGGCCGGAAGAAAGACAAGGCAACGAATTTAAAATCATAGTTTTAGGAGACGACCAGATGCTTAGTCCATTGCAATATATTGGAAGCAAGCGAACGGTTCAAGGACGGATAATTGTTGTGAAGCAAGTGAATTCTGTTGCCGAAATAGATACATGTGATATGTTATTCATTGGTTCAGGTGCAACCGAAGTGATCGAAATGCTTCAACTAAATCAGTCTCTTGGTCCTGCGGTAGTTATTACCGATTGTCAGGATTGTCTGGAAAAAGGAATAGGGATCAATTTTGTCAATGAGGATGATAGAATACGTTTCGAAATCAATAAGTCAGCACTTGAAAGTAAGAATATTCGAATTAGTTCCCAGTTGCTGAAACTGGCAGTTAAAGTGATTTAATACCCAATCTATGTTATCAATTTTAAGAAATTCTATAAAAAAGAAGTTGATAGCCATTCAAGTTGTCACTTCAGCCATTTTGCTGTTTTTGTTTGCTGTAACCTACATTTCATTGGAGGTTCAGGACTACAAATCAACGCTTAAGGATGAGTTGAGTGCAGCTGCAAACGTGATCGTTTATAATGCAATACCCGCATTGACTTTTCAGGATCCTTTCGAAGCAGCTAAAGCTTTAGAGGCAATGTCGGGTTATGATAATTTGTTGAATGCATGGATAGTGGATACAAACGCAGTTGTTTTCGCGTCTTATTCAAAGTATCCTGACCTGCAGTTTGATTTTGCTGTTGGGCAAACTGAAATCTTCAAAATATCTTCAACCGAAATCATTTTTTCGAAAGATATTGTGAATGAAGGCATTGCATTAGGTACGTTATTTTTTAGAATAGATAAAGCTGAGTATCACCAAAAAATCGGAAGGGTTATCCTTATCGCAGTACTTGTAATGTTGATTGGTTTTTTTGTTAGTTTTTTCATGGCAAATTATTCCCAAAGAGCGATTTCAGTCCCTATTATCCGTTTGAAGACAACTTTTGAAAAACTTAAAACCGATAAAGATTTCAGCATAAGAGTTAAAAAGAGAAGCGATGATGAGATAGGGCAATTATATGATGGATTTAATGCACTTGCAGATGAAATCCAGTTTTATGGTGATCACCTCGAAATGCTTGTAAAAAACCGGACTCATGATTTGGAACAAGCCAACCAACAATTAAAAGAAACATCAACTGCTTTTGAGCAAATGAATTATGCACTGAAGGATGAGATCAATGAGCGGATTAAATTTGAGATGGAAGTCAAGGCCTCAGAAGAGAAGATGAGGATCATTCTGCAAACAATGGAAGAAGGTGTTGCTGTTTACACATCAGAGCAAATCATGTTTGTGAATGCCGCATTCTGTCGTTTGTTAGGTTACAAGGAAGAGGATTTTGTTGGCAAATCAACAGCAAGAATATCCTCACAAATTATTCATCCTGAAGATTTTTTAACAGTAAATGAAGCTGCCGAAGCTACATTGAATAACAAAGAAATTCACCGAATGGAATACCGTTACCTGCATAAAGATGGTACAATCGTTTGGGTTTCAGGCATCCCGGCTATTATTCCCTGGGGAAATGAAGAAGCAATTATTGCTACCGTTGTTGATATCACTCAGCACAAAAAAGATAAAAATGAGCTTTTGGCTGCAAAGGTGGTGGCCGAAGCAGCCAATAAAGCTAAGAGTACTTTTTTAGCAAATATGTCGCATGAGATACGCACACCAATGAACGCTGTTCTGGGCTATTCTCAGATTTTACAGCATGATACTAGCCTGAACAAGAATCAGAAACAATTTGTAAATTCTATCAACAGGAGCGGAGAGCATTTATTATCGCTCATTAATGATATTCTTGATATGTCAAAGATTGAAGCCGGAAGGGTGCAACTCATCCTCAATGCGTTCAAAACTAGTGACCTGGCAAGAGATGTTATGGACTTCTTTAAAATAAAAGCGGAAGAGAAGAAGTTAAAACTTGAAGTTTCGGTAGCTGATGATATTCCTGAAGTGATTCTTGCTGACCAGAACAGGGTTCGGCAGATTATTATCAATTTGGTTGGTAACGCGTTGAAATTCAGTCATAAGGGTACGGTGTCTTGTAACTTAATCTTGTTAGCAGATAATAAATTAGAAATTGAAGTGAAAGACCAGGGTAGTGGAATACCCTTTGATTTACAGGAAAAGATTTTTGAACCTTTTGAGCAAATCAACCGCGATGGCAGCAATGTGGGAGGGACAGGTTTGGGCTTATCAATCAGCCGTAAGCTGGCACGCCTCATGGGTGGTGATATCACCGTAAGTAGTATTGCTGACGAAGGATCAACTTTCTGCTTCAGTTTTGAGTTTAAGGAAGCCCCCGCATCTGCCATAATTAAAACTGAAACAAAACAAAGGGTGATAAAGCTGGCTAAAGAGTCAGAAAAAACCAAAGTACTGGTAATTGATGACAAACCGCTTAACCGGGATGTGGTGAAGAATATGTTGCAACCTCTTGGTTTTGAAATAGCTGAAGCTGAAGACGGTGCTCAGGGCGTGAAGCTTTTTGACGAGTGGAGTCCGGATATTGTCATCATGGATATTGTGATGCCAGTGATGGATGGAAAAGAGGCAACCAAGCAAATAAGGAAATTGGAAAAAGGTAAAAATGCTGTAATTATAGCTGTTACTGCAAGCGCACTCGACGAGGAGAGAGCTGAAATTCTTAGTCTTGGAGTTGATGATTTTGTAAGAAAACCTTTTCATGAATCCGAGCTTCTTGATTCGTTGAAAACATTTGGTCAGTTGAAGTATATATATGATGTTGAAGATGAAACGGATAATGATTTTTCTACCGGACAAATTGAAGATTACAAAAAGGAAATTGAGAAACTTGACCCTGCTTTAAAGCGCTTGCTAAATAATGCATTGATAATTGGAGATATGGATGTGCTACAAAAGATTATCAATAAAATGAAGGTTGAATATTTAGGGCTTGCAAATTATATGGAATCATTACTTAATGATTTTAAAATGGATGAAATCAATGATCTGGTAAATCTTAAAATGTAAATCCAATGGAATCAACAGGTGTTATTCTGATCGCTGACGACAATGAAAACAACCTGAGGGTGTTAAGTACAATGCTTAGGGAGGAAGATTATACGGTAAGAGTTGCAACAAATGGACTTCAGGTTTTACGGAGTGTTGGCGCTTCAAAACCTGATCTTATTCTTCTGGATATTCATATGCCTGAAATGGATGGCTACACTACATGCGAAAAGTTGAAAGCTGATCCCATGTTTAACGAAATTCCTGTAATCTTTATCAGTGCACTCACCGAAACCTTCAACAAGGTGAAAGCTTTTGAAACGGGTGCTGTGGATTATATTACCAAACCTTTTCAGGTAGAGGAAGTGAAAATGAGGGTCAGAACACATCTTTTGCTTCGAAGAAGAAGTCTTGAGCTTGAGAACGCTATAGCCGAGCTAAAAAGTGTTCAGATGAAGCTGGTTGAGGCTGAGAAAATGGCTTCACTGGGTGTTTTGTCAGCAGGTATTGCACATGAGATAAATAACCCAATCAATTTTGTGTATGCTGGTGTAAACAGTCTTATAAAAAACTTCAACGAACTTCAGAAGGCAATGGACGCTGTTTTGCAATATGCTTTTCAATGCCCTGAAGCAGCGAAAGAAATTAACGCAATTTGCGATAAACACAGGCTGCCAGAAAGAATGAATACAATCCCGATGCTGGCTAATGACATTAAAACCGGTGCGCAGCGAACCACTGAAATTGTAAAAGGTCTTCGTCTTTTTACGCGCTCCGACCAGGAGGAGAAAGCTTTGTCGAATGTTGTTGATTCAATGGATGCAGCATTATTACTCTTAAAAAATCAATACAAGTCGAAAGCTGAGATCATCCGTAAATATGATGATGACATCCCTGCAATCAAGTGTTATCCGGGTCAACTCACGCAGGCACTTGTAAATATACTCCACAACGCAATAGACGCAATTAAGGATAAAGGGACAATCACAATCAGTCTTCAACATCATGAGCCTTTATTGCTGATCTGCATTTCAGATACCGGAAGTGGAATTCCGGAGCATCTTGTGTCGAAAATATTTGATCCTTTTTTTACTACCAAAGCTGTTGGAGGAGGTATGGGGCTTGGTTTATCTATTACTCATGGAATAATTGGTAAACATCAGGGAACAATCCGGGTGGAAAGTAAGGTAGGATCGGGAACCAGCTTTTTTATTGAATTACCTACTGGTTCTTAGGAATTTATCTTTGACTTTAAAATGAAATCAATGTAATTTTACATTTATAAATTTATCAATCTGTTAGACCACAAAAGAATAAACAAAATGAATGAATCCGAATCCTTTAAATACAGCATTCTTTATGTTGATGATGAAGAGATAAATCTGCGTGTTTTCAGAGCAACATTCGAAGACGAATTCAAGGTCTTCACAGCAATCAACGGGGAACAGGGTCTTAACATCTTTCAGGATAATAAAATCGATCTCATCATTACCGACCAACGAATGCCTGAGATGACCGGGGTTGAATTCCTGAAAAAAATTATTGACCTTAATCCCGAACCTAACAGGATATTACTTACAGGATTCAGTGATTTTGAAGCCTTAAGCTCTGCAGTAAATGAAGGGAAAATTTATCAATACATCAACAAACCCTGGGATGAATCTGAGTTAAAACCTGTTATATATCAAGCACTTGAAGCTTACTACATTAAGAAAGAGAATCAGATGCTGACTAAAGCGCTCAAAGAAAAGAACGATTTACTGGAGCGTGAAATCAATCATAAGAATGAGGTGATGAATCAGCTTAGGCAATCAGAGCAAGAGCTCAGAACGGCAAAAGAAAAAGCTGAAGAAAGCGACAAGCTAAAAACCTCATTTCTTAACAATATGTCACATGAGATTCGCACACCACTTAATGGAATTGTCGGGTTCTCTGAATTGTTGTGCGATGAGGATCTTCAACAGGAAGATCGAAAGGTATTTTATGCATATATCGAACGAAATAGTCGCGACCTTACAGAAATTATTTCGAAGGTTGTATTGCTCTCCCAACTGGAATCAGGGATGGAGAAATTAATACTTGAGGTTACTGACGGTAAAAAAATTCTTCTGGATGTCTTCAATGAATTTGCACAGCTTTTTTCATCACCCAGACTGCGCTTTCAGTTTCATTATCTCATGCCTGAAAATGAAACTACGCTTATTGTGGATAAATGCAAAATTCGTGAGATTGCTTTTCAACTTCTCGAAAATGCCTCTAAGTTTACGGATGAAGGTCAGATTAATATGATCATATCCAAAGTTGCTGATAAATTACGTATCACTGTCACTGACACGGGTATAGGGATTCCCGAAGAACATATAAAAATGATTTTTGACAGGTTCAGAAAAGTTGAAAGTGATTCAAACAAACTGTATCGCGGTAATGGCCTGGGTTTATCAATTGTCAAAGCCTATGTCAAGCTTTGGGGCGGACAGATAGATGTTAAATCGAAGCCAGGGTCAGGCTCTGAGTTTATCGTGGAAATTCCCTATATCCCTGTTAATAATGAAGCTTTTCAGGAACAAGCATTGTTTACTCAACCGGAGAAAATTCACAATATCCTTATAGTGGAGGATGAAGAGGATAACCTTGATTACCTGAAACTTGTTTTCCGTAATACAAAAGCAAAACTATTTTTTGCCCGTAACGGGGAGGAGGCTGTGGAAGTGTGTATAAAAAATCCTCAGATTCACCTGGTATTAATGGACCTGAAAATGCCGGTTATGGATGGTTTTGAAGCTACACGTATCATCAAAAAAATGTCACATCCTTCTATCGTCATTGCCCAAAGTGCTTATGCATTTGATGAAGACCGTAAAAGAGCCATGGATGCCGGTTGTAGCGATTTTATTGTTAAACCACTGACAAAGAATAAGATAGAACAAATTATTTCGTCAGTTAATTAGTTCCAATAATTAACATAACGGTATTACTTAATTGATACTCCACGTCGTTTTGATCTTTATAGGTCAGGTGAAAAACATAGACCCCTTGTTGGTAAAAATTGCCATTTGAATCAATACCTGTCCACCCTTCCGAAGGATTGGTTGTTTGCCAAAGCAGCCCTCCCCAACGGTCGTATATCTGAAAACGATAGCCATCACTGTTGTAGAAATCAGAAATTGGTTTAAAAGTTTTGTTTTTTATCTCAGTGCTGAGCGGGTTAAAAGCATTGGGCAACAAAGGAGTATAATCTAATTGTAACTGATATATATTTGATTGCGATTGGTAACTTGCTCCTATTGCATTAATCCGGTATTTCAAGGCAATTTCTTTGCTTGGCAACAAATTAAGATCATCGCTGTATGTGGTAACTGTAGCTCCGAGCGTTTCAATTTTCTCCCAGTCTACTTCTCCCTGTTTGCGCCAAACTTCGTAATCATTAACAGCCCATCCTTCATACTGATTCCAATTTAGTCTTACTTTGAAATTTTGGTCCGGGTCTCCTTCTAATAATATTGTTCGATGAATATCAGTTCCACTTACTTCTAAACCACACGTATCTATTAAATTAATTTTGTAGTAATAACTTTTTTGCTCAGTTAATACATTGTTATCAATTAATGGCAAAGAAGCTGAAGTTGGGAATTGTAGACTTTGGATTGTTCCAAATGAAGGTTCTTCTGAACGAAGTAGAATTATTTCTTGAACCAAATGTGGTGGTGAAAAAACAGGAGAAATTGCAATTTCACTACTTGTATTTACAGTAACATTATTAAAGTTAGGAATATCTGGACGGCTATATGCAGGGGCATTTATTGATTTATGATTAGAATATTGATCCGTCGATGTCGTTAACACTGGCTCAACTTTATATGTGTAAATTCTATCAGATTCCGTAATGTTATGTGTGTATGTGTAAATATTTGAATAACGGTTTATCCAATATAAATTTTTAATGGAATCTATAACTGCGACATTAGACGGAATTGTTGCAGCGAGAGTGTAATTAATGTCAACATCAGTTTTGAACCAAATTTTATATTTCTCAATTGGGTCTTCAATAGAATATTCTGTCCATCTAAGCGTATTTGCTAGTTCACATCCAGCGTATGTAATTTCAGTAATTAAAATGGTTTGCTTGGCGTCTGAGCCTGCCGATTCTATTCCACTTATCTTGCTCTTAACCTGGTACATACACCGCTCAGTGTTAGATGGTGCATTTTCATCAATCCATGAAAAGGTTGAGCCAGGGATTGTAGCTTGAGTAATGAAGAAGTAATCAGACCCATTATTCGCCCATCGGTCAATAACAAATTGATCAACAGTTAATGAAGCGGGTACACTCCATCTGACTTCAACATGCCCTGCATTATTAATGACACTTACACTTTCGATTACTGGCACTTGGCTATAGGATTGAAGAGAACAAAAAACAAGAATTAAAAGGAATAATATGCTGCATTTTTTCATGATGTAAAGATACTATTAATGTCTACTCTGTTTTATTTTGGGACGAGAACACTTTTTCAAATTCCTGATATTTTTTTAAAGAATTTCTATGGTAAAATTTGTTTGCTCTTTATTGGTTTGACATTTATTTGATTCGTAATTATTAGATTAAATAAATATTTTGACTTTTATTTCCTATCCATCAGCTCCCACAACCACTGTAACCATTTCGTCAGGGTTGAGGTACAATTGCGCCAGCCGGTTTAGTTCCTCGCTTGTGATGGCGTTAATGGCTTTCAGGCTTTCAACAAAATAGTTCATTCCTGAACGACTTTCCAGCGTCACCCTAAACTTGTCAGCCTGATTGTAAACGCCATCCAACGAACGAAGGTAAGTACCTGTAAGGTAGTTCTTTACTAATGTAAGTTCCTGCTCACTTACTAACTCTTCCCGTAAACGATTCAACTCATTTTTTATTTCCTGAAGGGTTTGTTTTGTGACAGATATCCCAACCTCTGTTGCTATCGTAAAACCAGTAGCTTTTCGCAAAGGCGAAACCATAGAGTTGATACCGTATGTGTAACCTTTATCTTCGCGGATATTGGCCATCAGTCGTGATCCGAAATACCCTCCCAGAATTGTGTTCAAAACAAGAAACCCGAAATAGTCGGGGTGCGAACGTAGCATCACAGGTCGTCCCATCATGATAGCCGACTGAAGCGAATGTTCTTTTGATTGAAAAATTGATTCTGGGTGAAATTGGTTTGTGTGTTCAAAATCAACTGCTTTTCCCGATTCAGGCCAGCTTTCTCCAAAGTGCTTCTCAATCTGCTGTATCATTTTGTCGGTTATCGGACCACTTATAACCATTTTTGTACCCGATGGTTTCAGGTAACTTTCGTGAAAGGCTTTAAGGTCGGCAGTTTCAAGCAGATCAAAATCTTTTTCTGATGCCACTTTTCCATAAGTAGTGCCCTCACCATAGAGTCGGGCAGTGAAAATCCTGTTGGCAAGGTGCTTATTTTTACGGCTGCTGACCATAAAATCCTGCTTCTGCCGCTGATTGAAAATCTTGAAATTGCGTTCCTTGAAAAGGGGCTCTTTTAATATGTTATCAACGATAGGCAACAACGAAGCTAAACTTTTGTCCAAACAATAAAGTGAAAGATAGCATTGATCTTTAGTAGTTTGCAAGTCAAGGTAAGCTCCGTGATAGTCGATCTTTGCGTTGATCGCTCCAGCGCTGTATTTTCGGCTGCCTTCTCTCATCATTCTTGTTGATGTGCTGGCAACCAATGCTTTTTGCTGATAGGCACTGCCTGCATCAAAAACCATATCAAATCTTAGTGCTTGCTGTGTCGTATCGTTGAAGCAGAACAATTCAATGCCATTTGATAATTTCAATGCCTTGGGTTCAAGCAACTTCAGGTCGCTCACCTGTAGTATTTCAGGTGCAGTTGAGCGGAGAGTATCAGTTTTTTCAGTCATTTTCTTTTCGATAATGGAGTGTGCAGCAGTTTGATTCCGTCATTAATTGATTGGCAACGCTATGTATTTGAGCTGCAGTTACTTTACGGTAGCGTTTTGTCATTGTGTTAATAAGTTCTGTGTCGCCCATATGCGTGTAAAAGGCCAGATTCATTGCTTTGTGCAACACCGAAATATCAGAAAAAACCTGACCGGAAACGACCCTGTTTTTTACTTTTCGTAATTCGTTTGCCGAAGGGGGCTTTTGGAGAAATATTTGTAACTGTTCATTAAGAGCTTTTTCTGCTTTCTCAAAAGGTACACCATCCATTACCTTTCCCGAAACCACAAGCAACCCTGGGTCTATATCGCCTGTCACAAAGGCACTTATCTCGGCAAACAAGCCTTTTTTTAATACCAGTTCTTTAAAAAGTGGTGATGATTGTCCTGAGCCTAAGAGATCGCTGATAAGATCTGTTGTTTCATAATCGGGATCGTTTTTGGCACACATATGCCAAACTTTGTATATGGCATGTGCAGGCACAGCACGAAAAACTTCTAAAAACCTTTTTTCTGTTTGCTTTGGCTCAATTGGTAAACTTCTCAGTCGTAATGGTCCTGCAGGAATTGAGGCAAACCATTTCTCAGCTAATGAACGAACTTCGTCAGGAGTGACATCGCCAGCAATAGCAACAATTGCGTTGTTAGGGTTGTAAAAACGTCCGTAAAAGTCCTTGACATCATCTAAAGTTGCGCTTTCGATATGAGCAATATCCTTACCGATTGTATTCCATTGATAGGGATGAGCTTTGTAAGCCAAGGGTTTAAGTAGAAGCCACACATCACCGTAAGGTTGATTCAAATAGTTCTGCCTGAACTCCTCCACCACAACCTGACGCTGAACCTCAAGGCTTTTAGGTGAAAAAGCCAGACTAAGCATGCGGTCAGATTCGAGCCAAAAAGCAGTTTCGATGTTTTGTTTGGGCAAAGTGAGGTAATAATTCGTGTAGTCGCTGTTGGTGAATGCGTTATTTTCTCCACCGGCTACCTGAAGAGGCTCATCGTAGCGTGGAATATTTATCGATCCTCCAAACATCAGATGTTCAAACAGATGCGCAAAACCCGTCTTATCATGTTGCTCATCGCGTGCGCCAACATCATAAAGTATATTCATGGCAACTATGGGGGTGGTTGGGTCGTGATGAACCACAAAACGCAGCCCATTGGCGAGTGTGAAAGTGTTGTATTTTATCATACGTATAGCTAGACCTGCAAAACTAAACATTTATCCGGGATTTTAGCTCGCTTTGGCTGTAAGAAGGTTCATGAACGATTCGATTTCTGTTGGGTTTTTATATCTGGGAATAGTAGTTGCTAATTATAACTATTTTACTGTTTAGGCCCAGTTTTTTATCTAATTTTGCAGCAGTAAATTAAATGTACCACAAATAGAACCACCTATTTTATATGGAAAGAGATAATATAATTTTTGATCTGATTCAAAAGGAAAAAGACCGTCAGATGCATGGCATTGAGCTTATTGCCTCTGAAAATTTTGTGAGCGACCAAGTGCTTGAAGCCATGGGATCGGTGCTAACAAATAAATATGCTGAAGGTTATCCAGGCAAACGCTATTATGGTGGTTGCGAAATTGTGGATCAAACCGAGCAGCTGGCGATCGACAGAGCCTGCGAACTGTTTGATGCTGAATATGCCAATGTGCAACCGCATTCCGGAGCTCAGGCAAATATGGCTGTTTTTTTAGCTTGCCTTCAGCCCGGCGATACCTTTATGGGACTCGACCTTTCGCATGGTGGACATCTTTCACATGGCTCACCTGTTAACAGCTCCGGGATTCTTTATCGCCCAATAGCTTATGGTGTTGATGAATCCACAGGACTGATCAACTACGACAAGATGGAAGAGTTGGCAATGAAAGAGAAACCAAAAATGATCATTGCCGGCGCATCAGCCTATTCACGTGACTGGGACTATGAACGTATGCGCGATATCGCTGATGCCATTGATGCAATCCTTATCGCTGATATTTCACATCCTTCCGGACTTATTGCCAAAGGGTTACTGAACGATCCAATTGAATTTTGTCATATCGTTACCACAACAACACATAAAACTCTTCGTGGGCCACGAGGCGGACTTATACTGATGGGAGAAGATTTTGAGAATCCATGGGGTTTGGCAACACCAAAAGGTGAATTGAAAATGATGTCGACATTACTTAACTCAGCAGTGTTCCCCGGTATTCAGGGTGGACCTCTCGAACATGTTATTGCAAGCAAAGCAGTTGCATTTGGCGAAGCACTCACCGATGAATATTTTCAATATATGCTACAGGTGAAACGCAATGCAGAAGTTATGGCAAAGGCTTTCATGAACAGAGGTTACCATGTTATTTCAGGCGGCACTGACAACCATCTCATGTTGATCGATTTACGCAGTAAATTCCCAACGCTTACAGGAAAAGTTGTAGAAAATACTCTTGTTAAAGCAGATATCACCATCAATAAAAACATGGTTCCTTTCGATAGCCGCTCACCATTCCAAACTTCAGGCCTTCGTGTTGGAACACCTGCAATCACCACCCGTGGACTTAAAGAGCAACATATGGAACCTATCGTTGACCTGATTGATGAAGTTATCAGTAATGTTGAAAATGAACAGGTTATCAATACAGTTCGAGCTAAAGTGAATACACTTATGTCTGATTTCCCGCTTTTTGGATGGTAATATTTAGTGATATAAAGGCATGTAAAACTTGATTTTATTTCTGCCTCACTCAAAATAGAAGTGCTGTTAATGACTCGTGTCTTTAACGGCACTTTTTTTTAAACTAAGCCTTGTCTATTTTGCTGTGCAGTATTTTCTTATAACAGCATATGATTCCGTGATACCAAGCTCACCTGCTTTCGACAAATCGTCACACGCCAAACGATTTTCATTCAGATAAAGCAACGTAAGAGCCCTGTTGTAATAAGCTTCACCCATAGTGGGTTCGATCGCAATGGCGTCGGAGAAGGCATCGATAGCCGGATGAAATGCTCCCGTTTGCAACAAGAAGTTGCCTTTATTATAGATGGCAAAAGCGTTTTTTGGAGCTATTTGCAATGCTTGTTTTATCGCATTAAAAGCGGGAATGAGGTTAAGTGTTTGATCTGCTTTTGATTCCGACTGAACGGGAGTGGCACTACCTTGCTGAATAGTCACGGCGCGAACATCATTTTCGCTAAGCACCCGCCCTTCTTCCTGATCGAACAGTACAACAGCTTCATTCATTCGTGCTTGTAATCCCAACGGATCATTGTTGGGAATAGATGCATAATGTGTCAGACTACGGGAAAGATTGTTCCGAGCCTGATTCAGTACCCCAATTAATAACTGTTGTTCGTTATAAGGTAGCTTGGAGTCTTTAAGAAGGTTTTCCTGATTTTGAAGATCATTGGATTCAAATTGCTGATTTTGACACATATAGGTCAAATGAAGCAATTCTGGTAATGAGCTGTTAAGATGCTGAATCGTTAGGTCGGTATATCCGGGCAATTGGTTTGCTGAAGTTTTTTCCTGAGTTGGTTTAAAGCTAATCACAAAATTTCTGAAAGGTTTGATGTCAACATTTCTGAATTGAGGACGTTGTTGTGCCATATTTCCACTTATAAAGTCGGCTTCGAGCGCAATAATCTGATTGAAATAAGTCGAATCGGCGTATCTTCCAAACAGGGTCTCAGGATCGGCATTGCTGTCGTCAAGATCCTGTATGATGACGAGCGCTTTGGCATAATCGGCTTCTGATCCTGACCTGTCTTTTAGCTGTTTGCGGACCAACGACCTGTTTACCAAAGCACCAACAAAACCTGGAAAAAGATCAATTGCATTGGTGAAATCTTTCTCGGCTTCACGGTATTGCTCCATTTGAAAATTAATAACTCCGAGGTTGAAATGGCTGTAAATGTTCGTCGGATTAATCAATATAACCTGCTGATACAATACTTTTGCTTCGGGCAGCTCGTTTCGAAGGGAGTGAATCAATGCGCGATTGTAATAAGTGAGTGCGTTTCGCGTATCGAGGATATTTACCTGTTCAAAATCGTTGAGAGCCTGCAGGGTATCGCCTTGCAAAAGCCGGATATGTGCTCTTTGAAAATATACCGCCGGATTTTGAGCGTCGAGTTTAAGCGCCTGATCGAGATCGCTGAGAGCGCCCTCAAAATCATTCAGTTCTGACCTGAGAATGCCGCGTCTAACCCATGCTTCACTATCGAAATGGTCGTGAAAAACGGCTTTGTCGAGATCAGATAACGCTTCTTCTTTCAATCCTGACAATCGCTTTGCAATGCCTCTGTTGAGCCATGCATTTGAAAGACGTGGATAGATCAGCAAGGCCATATCGTAATTTTTTATGGCTGACTCAAAATCATCCAGGTGCATGTCAGTCGCTCCGGCTGCCACGTAAAGCTCAGCATTATACGGATCAATTTCGAGTGCTTTTTTGAAATCAGTTTTGGCGTCGTAATAATTTGTCATACGGTCGTTTACGATACCGCGATAATGATAGGCACGTGCATAAAGCGGATGCAAACGAATCGTTTCATTGAAATCATTTAACGAACCGGCATAGTCGTTGAGGTTGAATTTAGCAATTCCTCTGAAAAACCAAGCCTCAAAATGATCAGGACGTGCTTGGATGGCTGTGTTGAAATTACGGATCGCTTCGGTATTGCGGTCTTCAGAGAGTTCAATACGCCCCGCTGTCACAAAATGCCTGTAATTGACTTGTGAAAAAACAGGATGTATGCAAGTGATAACAAACACCAAGAGGACAAGGCTTCTTTGCATCATGATAAACCGGTCAAAGGTTTGATTTTGATTTATCAATAAGATGGATATCATTCATAACCATACTTTTATCTACTGCTTTGCACATATCGTAAATAGTGAGTAAAGCAATTTGAACGGCCGTTAGCGCCTCCATCTCAACACCTGTGTTTCCGGTACATTTCACCTCCGAATGAACGTGAACACCGTTCTCCTGAAGCATGGCTTTTACTTTGATTGAAGAAAGCAACAAGGGATGACAAAGAGGAATAAGCATCGAAGTTTGTTTAGCTGCTTGAATGCCAGCAATTTCTGCCACAGTAAGCACATCGCCTTTTTTCATTTCGTTGTCACGGATGAGGGCGCAAGTGGATGGTTGCAGTTGAATAAAACCTTCAGCTCGCGCCACACGGTGCTGCATCGGTTTGGGACTTACATCCACCATGCTGGCTTTACCACTTTCATCGGTATGTGAGAATTTTGACATAACAGAAATATTATCCTGCAAATGTAATTTCAAACAACAATCAACCCACCAATTTAAATCTTTTTGGCAATATATTAGTTGATTTTATTATTCATTAGTGGTGTAATTGCCCTGCTAATATTGACTTGTTACCAATTTTAAGTAGGTTGAATTTCTCACGATAAACATGAGATTAAATTCCCTCTGTGTACTTTTTAAAATTATTAAGTATTGCCTGCCAGCCATTTCTTTGGAGTTCTACAGGGTTTTCGGTTTCGGGGTCAAAAGTTATAATTACCTCAGTTTGCTGATCCAAATTGTGGAATTGCACACTCACTGATCGATCTCCAAATCCATAGGTAAAATCAAGGCCTTCGTTAATTTCAGTGTAATAAGCCTCAAAATCAAACCCAAAACTTCCATCTTTAGCTTCCATACGGGCTAAATATTTCCCTCCAATTTGCATATTGTTAGAGGCTGAAGGGCAATGCCAACTAGGATCAGCAAAATTCCATTTAGTAATATGTTCGGGTTTGGTATAACAGTCCCATACTTTTACAATGTCGGCGGCAATCGTTGCTCTTATTATAATTTTGTCCATTTTTTTCAATGTTTTAAATCATTTTATGCGTTCAAGATACCTATGACTTAGACTGTTTCATATAAGTTTTAGATACATAACCTAATCTAAGTATCTCAAAATTTACGATAAAAGTAACAAAAATCACAAACACGTTCCTTTATTCAATGAGTTGGGGAATAAACCAGATGGCGGTAATAATAATTTTGACTGATGTTGTTTTGTTGTGTACTAGTCATGCTTGACTTTTATCTTAAACAGTAGGAATCAGAATTTTAATGTATTACAACATTTACAAACAATAGAATTGATTCACCTGATAAAGCTGTTTGTTTTATTGCAAAAAGTTGATATCAGCTCGAAAAAAGTCATGAATTTTCCTTTTTTAAAAGAAGTTTCAGCAAGCTCGTTTTATGTTCTATATCAATAGCGGTAGCTTCAACTGAAATGGTAGCTCCTGAAATAGCATCAACATTTTTACCTACAATAAGATTTGACTCGCCTCTGTAACCCTTAAATTGTCTTAACCAACTTTTTGCTGTAACTTCTTGCCCATGAGTGGCCTGATAATTGAATATTTTCACTTTTTGAATGGTGCAGGTTGAATCGTACAGGATATAATAGTCGAAAAACTCACTTTCCTTGGCAGATAATTGGTTGTCATTAATCGAACATCCTCCTGCTCTGCATGTTGTTACACGACCAACAAACAGGTAAACTATTCCCGTTGATTGAGAATTAGTGTGAACTGAAAAATATTTTCCTAAATAGATTTGATTGATATGAGCAGGAGGAATCGTCAATTCTTCAATTGTAAATTCTGATCCAACAGTAGTTTCCATTTCTTTTTGCAGCATTCTGGGATAATAATCCATACTATCTTGAGCTTCAAGATAGGTGGAAATGAAAAAGGTTAGAAATAAGATTATGATTCTATACATCAAACTGTAATTAAAACATGACACCGACACCTGCATTAAAAATCTTCGTATACTCGGATACCGCTGCCGATTTTACGAATTGCATATCTGCTTTAATAACAGCGCCTTTTGTTAGTTTGTAAGTTAATCCGGTTGTGATTGCATGGTTGTAATATGCTTTGTTTTTTTGAAGTAACCCTTCAGTAGCGAAATGAGTGTCGTAATTTTCGAATCGAATGAAAGGTATTAATTCGGCTTTTGTTTGGTGTAATTTCAAAACGTTGTAGCCTGCTTCTATGTAATACCCCATCATTCCACTGCCTAAATCGTTTTGTTTGCCATTTTGTGCTGTAAAATCATTGTATTGCATGGTGTTTGAAATGGATGTGTAATAGAACTGACCACGCAATTGAAGTCCGCCTGCATTATAGCGTGCATCGAGACCTAACATTGAAATGCCCGCAACTGAAGAATCAGCTTTCGCAACAGCGGCATCATTTTCTTTATCGATTCCATTGAATAAGGTGCTTTGTGTTTTTCCAAAATATCCTGAAAAGCCGATGTTTAAACCTCTAAAACCATAATATTCAACTTTTCCGCTTAGGTTAGGCGAGCTAATGTAGGATTCGGCTCCTTTCTGCCTTCCGTTTCTAAGCCCATTTTTGCCATTTAACATTCCATTATTGTTGTAGCTTCTAAAACCGTTAACAACATATAGCTGATATTTTAGTGAGGCTTCAATAATGTTTCCATTTACACCAATCCCAATCTCACGCCAGGTTGTTGGTGCAATCTTATTATCGACTAAAGGGCGTTCCACTCCGTTAAAAGTAGTTGGTTCATGGTATTCATTAATTATTCCCATTGGAATCAACATTAACCCAGCCCTCAGGTTTATGTAATTGTTTATTTTGTGCTGTAAGAAAGCTTGCTCGATATACACTTCACTAATGTGTTCAAACTCGATTTCAGAGATGAATTGCGTTTTTGAGCTAAAATTATAACCAATCAAAATAACCATACGATGGACGTCTAATGTGCCATTATTCCTTGTCTCAGCACTCAAAGGTTGGTTGTAATGAACTTCACCGTACCCACCCAACATAAGTTTGCCATCTGTTGACAACATCTTTTCAGCACTGTTTTTGTATGAATTTGTTATACTGTCAGTTGGTTGAGTATAAGCGCCTGAAAATGCAGTTATTAAAAACACAATGAATAAAAAACCTCTCATAATAATTATCATTTTTAAATTATGGAGGCAAAGGTATTTGCGATAACGGGAGCGCACAATCCCTAAAAGTAATGATTTTGCAGGGTTACATTAATCGGCCCTTAGCGAATAAGCTATTTTCCAATCACCAATTCCTGACTTGTACTTTTTAGTGCGGTATTTCTAATTTTATTAAAATTTCCTTCATTTTTTGAGTTGGAAGAGCTTTGACTGTTACAATTTTTTGGGTGATGTGATTCAATATTTCACCATCAACGATTTTTTTTGATTCATCAATGAATTTTTTAATAGAAATGCCTGTTTTTAATTCTATGTGCTTTGACACAACAAGTGCCAAAAAACAGATCAATATATGCAGTTTGATCGGTTGTTCCTTAAAGTGAAATATTGGTCTTGTTTGCAGGTCATTTTTTGATATCCTGAAAGCTTGCTCTATCCTATAAAGTTCGTGATAACGCTCTATTACTGTTTTATTGTCAATCACAGACTCTTGCAGATTGGTATAGTATCCTTTGATTCCTAAGAGTTTCTGAGTTTTCTTTATTAGAGCCTCATTGAGTTCTATTTGCTGATCTTTCGTTTGGGTAAATTTTAATCTTTTACCTTTCGATGGACTTGCAATTACCTGTTTTGCTTTTTCGACTTGCTTGTCCATTTCGTATTTATCCTTACGATACCTGACTGATGAATAGCTGCAAATCAGATAACCGTTATCCGTTTTTATCCGAATACTTTTGTTGTCTTCCTTGCTGATGTTTTTATCAATAGTTTCAAGCAGTGTTGTGGAGATATTCCCAAGTCTTGCCCCCACAATGTAGTTGATATTGTTTTGAGTTAATTGTAACACATTTTCTGCGCTAATCATCGCCGCATCGGCCACTACAGTAAAATCTTTTACCCCATTTCTTTTAATAAAATCTTTAATAACAGGAATAATGGTATGCCCTTCAAAAGTATTACCCGAGAATATCTCATATGCGACAGGGAAGCCCTCTTTACTTACCATTAGGGCTATAAGTATTTGTGGTTGTTGGGATTTATTGTCTTTTGAAAAACCATTTCTTCGCAACTCATCTTCTTCAAAAGTCTCGAAATAAAGCGTTGTTACGTCGTAAAACAAAATGTCGAAATTGAATGAATAATGAACTTTAGCAAAGTTGACAACCTTTTGCTCCACTGTTTGCTTTAGTTTGATACAGTCAGGTGCAATCTTGTAGTATGTCTTACGGCTATGGCAGATACCAAAGAACTGCTGCATCAACTCCAGAGAACGAAGCTTGGATGCGGGTTCAAATATCCTTATCGTTACCAAATCATTTAACAAAGCAGGTAAAACATCTAGTTTGATCATCGCCTGAATAGAATGAATCAGCTTGGAAAAAAAATGATATTTAACGCCAATAAAAGTGCTGTGATTGAGGTTCAACATCCTGTCTGGATTTTCATCCGGGAAAATAGACATTTGCCTGGTGTAATCCTTTATCCATTCTTCTGCCAATGTCATCAAATCATTTAGTGCTTCTTCTGTATGTGCAGAACCAATATGTTGCAAAACAGTCCTTTTATTATTCTGATACCTTACAACTTGCACAGCTTTTGCCTTTGAAGCGGTTGTGATAACCCTAATCTTCATCCTAATTTTATCTTTAGTGCGGTAAAATTAGCGTTTTTTATTATGTATGTGTTGATTATTAAGTATTTACCACCGCACTAATTTCAAAGGGGACAAGTCAGGAAAGTAATGATTTTGCAGGGTTACATTAATCGGCCCTTAGCGAATAAGCTATTTTCCAATCACCAATTGGGTGTTTAAAATTAAGTCCGAGTTCCTGTTCAGCGACTTGATTATCAATTATAAAGTGTCGTGAGAGAGGATCATAAATCAGCGGTTGCAATAACAAGTTTGATGTAAATGCAGCTAATCAATTAGGATAGGCATGGTAAGTTCATTGGAAAAAATCGGAAACAATTTCATCTGTTTCGAACAGTTTTTTGGGTGATTGTCCGGTAAGTTCTTTCGTTTCGTTTATAAAATGCGATTGGTCGTAGTATCCCGCTTCAAGAGATAATTCAGTCAGATTGCCCGTTCTTGAAGTCTGATTGATGTGAAGAGCATTCTGGAAACGGATAACTTTAAGGTACTGTTTTGGTGATAAGCCGATAGTAGCCATAAACTTACGTTCAAATTGTTTTCTACTCAAGCAGCTGCTTGAGGCTAAAAAATCGATGGAAACAATGCCTTTTGTGTATTTAATAAGTTCAACCAAATGTGTCATTCGACGATTTTCATCAGGGCTTTTTTGTTTGGTTAAAAGCTGTAGAAAATACGCTTCAATAATTTTTATGCGTTCACTAAAATCTTCTGATTCAGTTAGTTTATGTTCTAACTCTTGTGATAATTCTTTGTTTATGTATTCTAAAAATACACTCTGGTTTTGCAACTCATTCAGTGGTATTTTTAAGAATTGACTGAGTCCGTGAGGGTGAAATGTCACCGAAAGCAATGAAATTTTATCTGTGACTATCAAATCATAAAAATCATTGTGTTGTACATTAAGTATGACATTTCCTTCAAGGGTTCTTTTATCTGACGTTGGGCGGTTTCCGAAATAAAAAATCAATTCCGGAAGACCGGTTGCAATGATTCGTTGCCTGTGCTCACAACCTCTGGCCAACACATTTTCAAAGGCCCAATATTGTTTAATATAGGGCTGCAAACGAGCGGATGGTATGGCAAACTGAAAACTCATTTTCTTTAAAAAATGGACCGCCTTGATTTCGCAAGGCAGTCCGGATTTTTGTTAATCCTCGTAAAGACCTAGCTTATTTCCTTCTGAGTCCAAAAATACAGCAAAAAATCCTCTTCCCTCAGCTTCTATTTTAGTTTTTGTCCGAATGATTTTTCCACCGTTCGCTATGATTCGTTCGATAGTCCTATCAATGCTGTCGTCAACCTGCAAACTTACAATCACCCCATGTTCAGAGGGTTTGTAGTTTGGCTCGTAGATCACTGCACCCTCACCTGTAGGAAAGAAAGCCATTTTTTCTGTTCCGAAATCATGTGCATTGAGTTCGGTATTCAGAACCTTGTTGTAGAAGTTTACAGCTCTGTCAAATTCGTTTGTAGGGATTTCCACCCATGAAATAAGTTTTTTCATTTTTGATACTATTAAAATTATGATGTTGCAAAACTACTCCTGTAGCAAAGATAAAAATTGGAAAATCAAGACATTTTACGATTGCTGGAAACCAATTGGAAATAAACATCAGATCTTTTTGAATTACAAGAATATTTGCCAAAAAAAATAGATGGATGAAAGATCATTTGTTTGTCTAAGTCTACCGGTATTCCTGTTTTGGTACTGCCTAACTTCGTCAAAAGAAGGATGCTTTGCAGCTTTTATTAGTAGATTTTATAATCTCAAGTATCGGATTTTCTTAACCTGCCAGAATGCTTTTGACAAGCTGGAAACAGATAGATGTTTTTATGGACGAAATTGGACTCTAATGAAATCGGAGCGTGATTTATTTGGATTTTCTTTTTATTGAGTATGGTGTGGATAAATCCAGAAGAATTGCCTCATGAATGATTTCGTTCATTAATTGAAGTGGAATCTGTGATATCTTTTCAAACTCAATGCCATAAACCTGTTTCCTGCCTTTACTGTCCAGCAATCCCTGATCGTTTGATAGTTCGTTTCCCCGAATAAAAGCCACTTCAATTTTTCCTCCTTTGACAGGATTTAAAAAGCAAATCCAACTTCTGCCATAATAAAAAGGAATCTTAAACCTGATTTTTTCGGTTAGGTTCAGACCTTTTGTAAATAAATCATGAAAGAAAAACAGTACTTCCCTTTGATTTCCTTCAAAATGATAGATATACTCTTCAACTTCTGACATGCTTATATTATTTACATTCAGTATGTTATGATCACTTTTTTCAAAAATCGAAATGCATACCCGGAATTGCAGCAATGAATAGTTTTGAAAACTGTTGAAATTTTAGCTAATTAATGAATGATTTTGATACTTCTTGTTTTGAGTTTGATCCTCTTTTGGCTAGCATAGATATCGTTTTCGTGATTCGTTTTCGGTTCATCCTTTGCATGAGCATTAATGAAAAATTCAGAACAATTACCAGAGCAATAATAACGACTCCGCTTAAATATCCTTTTGTGTTGAAAAAGTATCCAATAGCTGCGCATAAGATGATAAGTGCTAAGTGAACCACCTCATTGAATAAAAGCCATTTTTTTGTCAAAATCAGAGAATCTATTTCAAATGGGTGTCCAATAAAGTATGACGGCATTTTTTCCTTCGGATTGACTTTAAGTACTGCCTTACCTATCGTAGCCATTATTATTTTATTAAGCATTCGGATTCCCAAAAGCTTGTACATCATATGGCTTGAGGTATCAATGCGAGAAGAATTTTGTTTTTTAGCATTCATTTGATTGAACTGATTTTGTCATTCTTAAAATGTAATTACCGCGATTTGCTTGTATGCGGTCGCTAAGCAGCAGATTTCAAAGAGCTTTCTTGCATCTAATTTTCAGTAAGGGTAGTCCTGATAGCAACAGGATCATTTTATATTACATCGTCATTTTTTGTGTTAGATATGTGCAGCTTTTTCTTTAAGTAGTGATTTTGTTTTATTTCATTGAGTGTAAGCCAATCGTATTGCCTTCAGTATCCATAACAATTGAACAAAATCCATGCTCGCCAATCTGAAATTTTTGTTGTAATACTTGTCCTCCTGCAGCCTGAACTCTTGAGGTTTCATCGGCACAATCCTCACAAGTGAAATAAACTATTGTTCCACCGGTTCCAGGTTTCATTTCACTGGTTTTACACAATGCCCCGCTGATATTTGCTTCGCCTTCAGCCCATGGAAAACTCAACATTTCTAAATCACTCATTTCTCCCGGGGTTTGCATCGGAATCATGTTGATTTGTAAAACGCTTTCGTAGAATTGTTGAGCCCTGCTCATATCTTCCACATAAATTTCAATCCAGGTAAATGGGTTTTTTGATAGTGTTGTCATATTTATACTTTTATTTAAGGTTTATTTGTTATTTATTTCGGTTAAATACTTCAAATCCTTGCTAAACTCTATCCTGTCGTTTTCGTTTTTCCTTGATCTAATGAATTAATATTCTGTAACATATTAAAATCAATAATTATTTCAATTCTAATCCTTTACGGGGATTTCATTGCACGGCATTTAGCAATTCAAAACTATGACTTTTTTCTTTTCTGGTAAAGGGGTACTCAAATTTTTATTAAGTCACTAAGCTTATTAATAATTTTGATGCTTAATGTAATTAGGTGCTACAGTTGTCAGAAGATACTGTTTCATCGTAACTGTCACATCATGTAATTTTATCAATCAAGGTCTTCTGTTAAATTTTCGCTTTTTATAATTTGAGATCCAATCAAGTTTCTGATCGTCAATTGTTTCCTGGCTTTTTGAACAATGAAGTTGCTCATTGTTTTATTTTACTGTATATCACAGTTTGTCAGATAATTAGAAAATGCATAGTCTGTTTCAAATCATTTCTTGAAGCATATAAAACAATGAATTATGCAAGTCTTTACATTATTTATGTAATGCTTTTTTTGTCGTAGCTGCCTAAATTGCCATGTTTTTCACGGGATCTCCGGTAGAACTATTTAATCAAACAAGTTGAGATCAAAATACTTTTTCTATGAATTGGGAACACCCACATAACTATTTCTAGGAAGAAGTTAATCTTCAGTAACAGTATGGAAAGCAATATTCTGGCAACCTAAATCAGCTGTGCTCTCGCACTTTGTTCAAAATAAACTAATTCAAAAAAAATGTGGTTTTCAAAATCAGCAGAAGCAGTACTAAAAGAGCTAAGTGTTGATCTGGCTAATGGTCTTTCTGAAAAAGAAGCCATAATCAGATTGAATATAAGCGGGCCAAATAAATTACTTGCAAAAAAAAGGAAAAGCATATTCCGCATGTTTCTTGCGCAGCTTAAAAATTGGCTGATATACATATTACTGGGAGCAGTGGTTATTACTATTTTTATGGCGGAGTATGTTGATGCTGCCATAATTTTATTGGTTATTACTATTAATGCTATTTTGGGTGTTGTTCAGGAAGTCAAAGCCGGTAAAGCAATAGAAGCTCTTCAAAAACTAACATTCCCCAAGGCTCTTGTTCGCCGGGATGCTGTAATAAAAGAGGTTGATACTGAAAAAATCGTTCCAGGGGACATACTTATCCTTGATGCAGGAAGAATCATATCTGCAGATATTCGTCTGATCGAATCCTTCAATCTTCAAATCGATGAATCATCCTTAACAGGTGAATCTGTTCCATCAGAAAAAGATGCTTTGCTACTTCCAACTGACCTTAAAGCCGCTTTGGGAGATCGGATAAACGTTGGTTTTATGTCGACAATCATTACCAACGGAAGAGGAGTAGGAGTGGTTGTGGGAACAGGCATGAATACGGAAATAGGTAAAATTGCTTCCCTCATAAATACTGAAGTCAACTCTAAAACCCCTTTGGAATTACGTTTGGATAAACTTGGGAAAACCCTTGGTATTATTGCAATTGTAATATGTGTATCCATTTTCGTCATTGCAATGTTTCAGGGAAGGGATTTGACAGAAATGTTCCTGATGTCGGTTTCTTTGGCAGTTGCAGCGATACCCGAAGGACTGGCAGCTATTGTGGCAGTTGTTCTGGCATTAGGTGTAACCAAACTTTCGAAAAGCAATGCCATCATTAAAAAACTATCTGCAGTTGAGACACTTGGCTCATTGAATATTATCTGCTCCGACAAAACAGGCACCTTAACTCAAAATAAAATGACGGTTACAAGTTGTTTTACTCTTGAAGGTATCGTGAACCTTGACATCGAGGATAAGTCGTCGGAAACCTTGAAATTTTTGGCAAAAGCTATGATTCTTTCATCAGATGCAAGCTATGATGATGGTAAAGGAACGGGAGATCCAACCGAAATAGCTTTGCTGGTTATGGGCGACAAAGTGGGAGTGGACCGTAAAACACTGCAAAACAGCAATAAACGTATTGATGAATCAGCCTTTGATTCTAACCGTAAATTAATGTCAACTTTGGTTGAAGAAAACGGGAAGTTTAGTGTGTACTCAAAGGGGGCCATAGGAAACCTTATTGAAATTTGTACTCATGTATTAGAAGGAGGGAAAACGATTCCTTTAACCGAGTCTCATAAAAAGAGTTTTCACAATACCGCTGTTACAATGTCTGATCAGGCTCTTCGTACGCTTGGTGCAGCATGGAAGCCTGTAATTGAAAAAGTTGACCCTTCTGATATGGAAAAAGATCTTATACTTATTGGTCTTATCGGGATGATCGACCCTCCGAGACCAGAAGTTAAGGACTCCATAAAAAAAGCAAAAGAAGCAGGAGTCAAAACGTTGATGATTACCGGTGACCATAAGAATACCGCTTTTGCCATTGCCTTTCAGCTTGGAATTGCAGAAAAAATAGAACAAACTATTACAGGACAGGAAATCGATGAGCTTGCCGATGCAGAATTCTCCGAAAAGATTTACAATTATTATGTTTTTGCCCGTGTCACTCCCGAACATAAAGTAAAAATTGTGCGGGCACTGAAATCACATGGCAATATCGTTTCAATGACTGGCGATGGGGTCAACGATGCCCCATCTTTAAACGCTGCCGATATTGGAGTTGCAATGGGCATAACGGGCACTGATGTTGCCAAAGGCGCATCGGATATGATTCTTATTGATGATAATTTTTCGACCATTGTTTCAGCCATTGAGCAAGGAAGAAATATTTACAATAACATTAAAAAGTCCGTAATTTTTCTGATCACCTGTAATCTTGGCGAGGTGATTACCATTTTAGTGGCACTGATATTAGGCTGGAAAGCCCCATTGATTGCCACGCAACTTCTTTGGATAAACCTGATCACCGATTCCCTGCCTGCAATAGCACTTGGAATGGACCCCGGAAATCCGGATGTTATGAAAGAAAAGCCACGTCCTGCAAAGGAGAGTTTTTTTGCAAATGGTGCCGGTGTGCATGTTTTGCTCGGAGGTTTTTTAATCGGAGCTCTGACCATCATTGCATTCTATTTTGGGTATTATGAGCATGGATACACTCCTTTTGATACACAGGTACCTCAGAATACAACAGAGTATGCCCGCACCATGGCTTTTATGGTGTTGGTTGTATGCCAGTTGGTTTATTCACTGGCACTGAGGGACGAACGGAAATCCATTTTCAGTATTGGAATCTTTTCGAATAAATACCTGATAGGAGCAATTCTGACAGGCTTAGCTCTTCAGTTGATTGTGGTAGGAATACCAGTAGTAAAAAATGCATTTCATTTGCAGATGCCTAATATCCGGGCATGGGGAGTTATTCTTGTGCTTGGCTTTACCCCCTTGATTTTGAATGAGTTTATTAAGATTTTTGTTAGGATTACGAAAAAAAGATGAGCTTTAAGACACTAAGGCAGAATTGAAAGTAGGATTAATTTATACAAAGATTTTTGATTGCAGGATAGAAAGAGTAAAGCGCATTAGACAATAATAATTCTTGACTTTTAGCACTTCAAATTTTGTGCTTTTACAAAGTTTTTATCTTAAAAACTCAAACTTTTGTCCAACATTTAATCTTGTATTTTTCGATACGTTCAATTGAACCCATTATTGGCCATCTTCAGTGATTTGGAGCTTAAAATACTCCTGATGTAGTTGCTTGTTTCATTATTTATAAACTAGTTTCTGCCTAAGGGAGGGATGATTGCTCTATAACAATTAAAAAAGCCGAAAATTCCGTCTTTAGTCAATGAGTTTGTCAAGATCGTTGCCGGTCAAATTTTGAATATTTCTGGTTATTTTATCTAAATCCCAATCCCACCATTTCAATGCTAAAAGCTTGGATATTTTTTCGTCATTAAAACGCTTTTTGATGAGGTTTGCAGGATTTCCACCAACAATGGTATAGGGCTCAACGTCCTTTGTAATAGTAGAATTGGTTGCTATAATTGCACCATCACCAATTGTGACACCAGCCATAATCGTCGCGTTATAACCAATCCAAACATCGTTTCCTACATTAATATCACCTTTATTGGGATAGGATTTTCCATTCATGGCATTTTCCCAGCCATTTCCAAAAATTGAAAAAGGATAGGATGTCAACGC
>CAYXCZ010000025.1:58434-59970 GCA_964463695.1 uncultured Lentimicrobiaceae bacterium
TGTCTGGAAAATTTGTAGTCGTTTATATTTTAAATAGAGGCGATATTTTTTAAGCCACTTTAGAGATATTATCTATCTACATATGTTTTAATATTTCGGTAAATAGCTGTAGCACAATAATAAGATTTTTATAAATCAATAAGCTGACTTATCAACCTGCCATTTGTTGAAAACATTATTGAGCCTCACTTTTTCTTTTCAATCTGAATATTTTAGGTCTTTCGTTCCAGTTTATTTGCTTGTTTTTAATTTCAAATGTTTCATATCCGGATTTCTCAAGATATAGAATATAGTTTGGGAAAGCGCCGGTAATAAAAGCGATGTCGAATTTTCCATTACTATCTGTCAGTGTAGGAATGCGTTGCATCATTTTATCAAATCCTGTATCCATCCACTTTGCATCGTTGCCGTTTTTTTTAATAAGAACTTCCCGTTGTGTTTTGCTTATACTGTCCTGGACAAAGGAGAACGAATCCAAAACCTTGTCTTTAAATTTGACATACACAAGTGTGCTGTCAATTGGTTCTTTAGTCACATCATCAATTACGAGTCCATCGATATTATTAATGTTATCGCATGAATACATTAAAAGCATGATGCTAGTAAAAACTACAAATCTTAAAATTACACGTTTCACATTATTATTCCACGCCATTTTTCAACTCTTTAAGTCTTACAAATTTAATAGAATGTTACGAACTGTACGATTTTGTCTCTTTGTAAATAAATTAAATAATCCGTCATTGACGTAATAATAGTTTCAATTTCAGAACTACCTTTTGCCTGTTGTAATACAGTTGCATTTATCAACATTGCCTGATTCGGTATAGCCTTAGCAATCCCTTTTAGTTAATTTATAGATGCAGTCGATTTGATTGTCTGTTTTAAAATTTCAATCGTTTCCATTTTTTGTTGTGGTAGAGGAAGATATTCAGGTTTGAAATGTGGTGCATCATGTTCCATATTCAATTTAGTGGTTCCAAAAATACAGAATGCAGAATATATCCCAATTTAAACAATTTCTTTTTCAAAGTCGCTCATCTTCATTAGGTAAATTCAATCACTTATATTGGGTTTTGTAGTCATCAGCCTGAGGTTGGCAGTCTGACTCAAGTATTTGCCGTTGGATCAAATCACCAAGCCCTGCAAGTATACCATCAGGCTTAATCCAAGGTTTTCAAAAAAGATTTTGAAGCAAAGGTTTTATTTTATGACAATGAAACACAAAGGTTTCATTGTCAACAAAATACTATCCAGCAAACTCAGCCAGATAAAAATTATTTAATCATCAGAGCAACCGAAGCAGCCCCGATGCCGGCATTGGCTCCAATTACTGGTGAGATGTTTACCACTGCCACAGCTTCTTTACCTGTAAACTCTTTCATTTTGATAGCATACCATTTGGCAGCTTCTTCATTTTGAGCGTGTAGCACAATGTAATTCCAGATATCCCCACCTTTAAAAGTTGCGAGAAGGTGCGCCATCACCTTTTCCATATTGGATTTCTCACTTTAAGCTTTTCCAAAAACATAGGAA
>CAYXCZ010000026.1:0-58658 GCA_964463695.1 uncultured Lentimicrobiaceae bacterium
CGAACCCCCGACCCTCTGCTTGTAAGGCAGATGCTCTGAACCAGCTGAGCTAAACTCCCTCGTTTTGGGTGTGCAAATATACTACAAGTTTCTTTTGACGCAAAAAAATTCGCCATTTTTTGAAAAAAAATAAGCTCCTATGAACTGAAAATTGTAACACTTTATAAATCAATAAAATATATTTTGTTAATAATCCTATCTGGTTGCTAATTTACTTTTTAAAATACCCATTTCTAGGTAGAAAACCATATTGTACGATTTTGGAACTTTGCAATGAATAAAAAACTGAGTCTTATGTTAAGAAAAATGTTTCTAATAACGTCATGGATAATCGGATTTCATGCTTTTGCAAATGAACCTCCAACACGTATTTCTGGAAAAATATCAGATGGTGAGGTTGCTTTGCCGTTCGCCACAATTAGTATTATTGGAACTACATTAGGTACTGTTAGCGATAACTTTGGACATTTTGAACTTTTAGGAATTCCATCAGGGAAACTGGTTTTGCGTATTCAAAATGTCGGATACAAAACAACTGAAATTCCAGTTATTACAATTAATGGTGGTCACACAAAGGTGAATGTAAATCTTGAAGCAGATTACATTGGTTTGAATGAAATTGTGGTTACAGCCAACCGATACGAAGCGAATCGCCAAGAAACTCCAGTTATTGTAAATGTAATAAGCAACAAGTTATTACAAACAGGTAATGCAGTTTGCTTGTCGGATGGATTATCATATACCTCAGGCTTGAGAGTTGAAAACAATTGCCAAAATTGTGGTTTTCAGCAAGTACGCATAAATGGACTGGAAGGACCCTACTCTCAAATTCTTATTGATAGCAAACCTATATTGAGTGCTTTAGGTGGTGTTTATGGTATCGAACAAATTCCTGTATCAATGATTGAACGTGTTGAGGTTGTAAGAGGTGGAGGCTCGGCATTATATGGCTCAAACGCCATTGCTGGGACAATTAATATCATTACAAGAGAACCAGTAAAAAACACACTGGAAGGCAATCTAAACTATAGCATGATAGGCGGAAAAGCTGCTGACCGAACCATCTCATTTAACGGAACTTATGTAAGTGATGATCGAAAAAGCGGACTGCATTTTTTTGCTGTAAATAGAGATCGAAATCATTTTGATGCTAATAATGATGGATTTTCTGAAATCGGACTCATCCAAGGAAATGCATTCGGATTCAGATCTTTTATTAAAACATCAAATTTTGGTAAAATCACTGCAACATACCATTACATGGACGAATTTAGACGTGGAGGTAACCTGTTTGAATTACAACCTCATGAAACAGATATCACAGAACAAACCGACCATAAAATTAATGGAGGAGAAATAGTTTATGATATTTATTCAAAAAATTTGAAGTCCAAAGTTTCTATTTACAGTTCAGCGCAACATATCGTTCGTGAGAGTTATTATGGAGCGCAGCAAGACCCAAATGCCTATGGTCATACAACTGATATAACTGTTGTGGGTGGTTTTCAATGGAATCATTCAAGTGAAAAAGCACTTTTCGGCGCCGCAAATTTTATTGCTGGAGCTGAAATTCAATCCAATAAACTACATGATAAAATGCCTGGTTACCAACGTGACTTACAGCAGAACATTGAAATTGGAGGCGTTTTTGGGCAAAGTGAATGGAAGTGGCAAAAAGGCAGTGTTTTGGTTGGAATTCGTGCCGACAAACATTCACTAATAAAGAAGATGATTTTAAGTCCTCGGGCAACTTTCTTATTTAATTTGAATGCCAAAATGCAATGGAGAACAAGTGTTTCCACAGGATTTAGAGCGCCACAGGCTTTTGATGAAGATTTACATATACTTGCCGTGAATGGAGGTGTCATGCTCATTCAACTTGCCGAAAACCTTCGTCCTGAATACTCGCGCAGTTTCAGCTCCTCACTAGATATGTATCCCAAGGTTCTAGGCAAAGAATCAAATATTATGGTTGAAGCGTTTTATACTTATCTGGATGATGTTTTTGTTTTGGAAACACTTGAAACAGATGCTGATGGAAATAAAATCGTCGAGCGCAGAAACGGAAGTGGAGCGAAAGTTCTTGGATTAAACATTGAAAACAAGACAGTTATTAATAAAAATAATCAACTTCAGGTTGGATTAACTCTTCAGAGAAGCACTTATGTTGAGCCCGAAACCTGGAGTGAAAATCCCTACATAGAATCGATAAAAAATTTGCCAAAATCACCTAATGCATATGGTTATCTGCATTGGAGTTCTTCATTTAAAAACCGTTGGAAATCTACTCTTTCAGGAATTTATACAGGTTCAATGAAAGTAATGCATTTCGAGGGTTATATTACACAGGATGATTTAGTTACAACTAAGCCATTTTTTGAACTAAATTTAAAAATCGGATATACCTTCACAATAGCAGAAGGAATGAATCTTCAAGTTGATACCGGGGTACAGAATTTATTCAACAGCTATCAAAACGACTTTGACAAAGGTACTTTTAGAGATGCAGGATTTATGTACGGACCAATGAAGCCACGAACTTACTTCATTTCATTAAAAATTGGAAACTTGATTTAATGATTGGTTTGTTTTAAAAATATTAAATTATTATATATCAAACATTTATATTTTAATTCATATCATATTCGCTAAGAAGACAAGTCGTTAAGTACAGTAATTTCATGTTTCTATAAAAGCTGTCTGAAAAACGTTAAAGGAATTTAAACTTCTTTCACTAATAAAAGAATATCGATCATTTGACGATTTTTTCAGCAGCTTTTCTCTCAAAAAAAAAGCCCTTATGACAGGGCTTTATTACAAGTAGTTATGTGTTGGATTTATGACAACAACTCAAGCATTTTCTTGCCGATATCTGCGGGTGAATCAACCACATGAATTCCACATTCAATCATGATTTCTTTCTTAGCTTCAGCAGTATCTGCTTTTCCGCCAATTATCGCACCAGCATGTCCCATCGTTCTTCCTTTTGGAGCAGTGGAACCAGCAATAAAACCAACAACGGGTTTAGTCCCATGTTCTTTTACCCAATATGCAGCATCTGCTTCCATACTGCCACCAATTTCTCCAATCATTACGATCCCTTCTGTTTCAGGGTCATTCATAAGCAAAGCAACAGCATCACGTGTAGTTGTACCAATGATAGGATCACCTCCAATTCCAATAGCAGTAGTTTGGCCTAACCCGGCTTTAGTAAGCTGATCAACAGCCTCATAGGTTAATGTTCCTGAGCGTGAAACAATACCTACTCTGCCTTTTCTATGTATAAATCCTGGCATGATACCCACTTTGGCTTCTCCGGGAGTAATTACACCAGGACAGTTTGGACCAATAAGACGGGTATCAAATCCTTTCAGATATTCTTTAACCTTAACCATGTCAGCAGTTGGAATACCCTCTGTAATACAAACAATAACTTTAATCCCAGCAGCAGCAGCCTCCATAATGGCGTCAGCAGCAAATGGTGGTGGAACAAAAATAACGCTGACGTTGGCACCAGCTTGTTTAACAGCATCAGAAACTGTATTAAAAACAGGTTTACCCAGATGCTCGGTTCCACCTTTTCCAGGAGTAACACCTCCTACGACATTCGTGCCATATTCAATCATTTGTCCGGCATGATAGGTTCCTTCTGTACCGGTAAAGCCTTGAACAATAACTTTTGAGTCTTTATTTACAAGAACACTCATTGTATTTAATTTGTTTTGAAGTTTAAAAGCCAAAAGTAAAACCTTTTGTTTGATTGTGAAAATTGTTTTACCAAAAATCAGTCCTGCAAGATTGGTATGCAATTAATCGTTCAAAAGTTTCGCAATTAAACATGTTATTCTCATTTTTATTCCCAATAGATGTAATCAATTACCGGCTATTGCTACCTTTGTTTAAAATAAAAAATCATGAAGAAATTAATTGTTTTTTGGATTGTTTTAGGCTCCATATTTCATTTTAGCACATCCTTTTCTCAGGATTTTAAACATGAACTATTCATTTACAAATCTGATACGATGCCCTATCGAATAATGTATCCTATTGATTTTAAATTAGATAAAACTTATCCACTAATTATTGTTTTGCATGGTGCAGGGGAAAGGGGAAAAGACAATGACAAACAAATGGTATATGGTAAAAGCTTCTTTACCGATTCTGTCAACATGGCAACCTATCCCGCTGTGGTCGTTTATCCTCAATGCGCTGAAAATGATTATTGGGCAAAAATTGATGTGAATTTTCTTGAAAATGGAAAGCGGGAATTTATCTTCCGGCCTGATTTAGAGCCAACTAAAGCGATGACAATTTTCATGGCATTATTGGATAGTTTACGAAATGAAGCTTTTATCTCACAAGATAAAATCTATTTGGGTGGTTTATCAATGGGAGGTATGGGAACATTTGAGCTGCTTTACCGCAAACCTGATGTTTTTGCCGCTGCTTTTCCGATTTGTGGGGGAGGTGAACCTGAAACATGCCATGTATTTGCAAAAAAAACACCTGTTTGGGTTTTTCATGGTGAAGTGGATGGCGTAGTTCCTGTTGATCTGTCAATAAAAATGGTTGAAAGTTTAAAAAAAGAAGGTGCAAACCCACGATTGACTGTTTATCCAAATGTGAATCACAATGCATGGGATTATGTTTTTCTTGAAAAAGAACTTTTGCCATGGCTTTTTTCGCACACTCGTCAATAGACTCGGTATGATTCTGATGTATGACTAAATATCTTGTACTTGTTATTTTCCTTTTTTTAATAAAGCAAACATCAGCCCAACTGACGTCATCATATTCGATGAAACTAATTGCTGAGTCAGATCGGTATGAATTTAAATCTCAATTTAATGCTGACTCTGACAAAATCTTTTACCTGTCAAATTCTTCAGATAAAAATCAACTCACTGTCTTTAATCTACTTAACGACTCGATAAATTATATTTCTGAATTTGAAAGTCCTTTAATTGATTTTGAAGTTCACCCAGTTTCAAAAAGCTTTCTGATCGTTGCTTACGATACAAGCTACTTTTTAGTTGACAATTCAGGTAACGAACTGAAAGAAAGCAAATTAAACAAAAGAAATATAGTGTTTCTTGAGCCTGCTTTTAACTCAAATGGTAACTTATTGGCTTTCTTAGGGAAAAAGAATCGGAATGACGCATTTTCACTGATGACATACGACTTTAAATATGACAATTTAAATCAGCACTTTAGACATTCAGAAAATGCACATGAGCCCGATTGGTCACCAAAATCTGACTATTTAAGTTATCATGAATTGCGACCACTATACAATACATCTGTTATCCAAATAGTTGGATGGGATGGACGCCCTCTTTTTCAAATTCAGTCAGACACAGTTAAACTATCAAATGCAAATTGGGGAGCTTCCTCAACTAAATTTGCATGTATTGCTGCAAATGATTACTTCTACTATATCTTTGTGTTACGTACGGATGGAAAACATGTTGAGACAATCCTTAAAAGTAAGTCTCCACTTTCTTATCCGGATTGGTCACCCAATGGTAAAAAAATCAGTGTAACTGTTAGTCCTTTGGATGGATTAAAACAGCTTTGGATAATAGATTTAGAAACAAATACAGATTAAAACACAGGTATTATGATACAAATGTCACAACCAAATGGAGGTTTCCCTACATCCTTCACGTGGATAAAAATTTCCATAGTTGCAGGTCTTGTTGTTTTTGTGATAGTCTTTTGGACAAGCATGACGGTTACAATTCCGGCGGGTCATGGCGGAGTAATGTTTCAGTTGTTTCAAGGTGGGCTACAAATGGATAAAACATATGGTGAGGGCTTTCACCTGAAGTCCCCATGGAATAGCATGTATATTTATGAAACAAGACAGCAGGAAATTGCAGAAGAAATGAATGTTTTATCTTCCAATGGTTTGGAAATCAATGTTGATTTTTCTGCTTGGTATCAACCCAACTTCAGCGACTTAGCTAAATTACATGGTGAAATTGGAACTGAATATGTTCAACGTGTAATGATTCCAGCCTTGCGATCTTCAGCCCGAAGTGTTGTCGGACGTTATACACCTGAGCAAATTTACTCAACAAAAAGGGATGCCATTCAGGTGGAAATTTTTGATGAAACAAAAAAAATTCTTGACGAAAAACATGTTCAGCTCAATCAGGTTTTAATACGCTCAATAACATTGCCTCCAACAATCAAGACTGCAATTGAATCGAAACTGAAACAGGAACAAGAAGCACTTGAGTATGAATTTAAACTCGAAAAAGCATTGCAGGAAGCTGAACGTCAACGTATTGATGCAGAAGGGAAAGCTAAAGCCAACATAATTCTAAGTGCCAGTATAACCGATAAGATACTTCGTGAAAAAGGTATTGAGGCAACACTGAAATTAGCTGAATCGCCGAACACCAAAATCATCGTAATTGGCAATAGTGGTGATGGATTGCCCTTGATCCTTGGTGATATTAAATAACAATTTACAACTCTGACAATGAAAAAACTTCTATTCTTCTTTCCCATCATTTTTGTTCTATTTTTTCTTTCATGTGAAACTGCACAAAAAACACCTGAGCTTACGATAGCAATTTCGAAAGAGCGCAAAGCAGAACATAAGTATACTGATTGGCTTGCTTCAACTGGTAAAAGCTTCAAGGTTATTCAGTTAGCTGGGTTAACAAATCAAGAAATTACTGACACTCTGAAAAATTGTCATGCACTTTTGCTTACCGGAGGGGCTGATGTTCACCCTTCGATGTATGGAAAAGATGCTGACACTTCGCGCTGTGGTTTTATTGATCTTGAGAGAGACGCTTTTGAAAAACATGCCTATGAAACCGCAAAACAATTGAATTTGCCTTTGATGGGCATTTGCAGAGGGTTACAATACATAAATATTCTTGAAGGCGGGACGCTTTATGTTGACCTTCCAACTGATAAACTGACAGGCGACCTCCATAGGATAGGTGATGAAGATTGGGCCTCACACGAAGTGATTGTAAGTGCAGGCAGTCTTTTGAATGACCTTTCAGATGAACACAAAGTTATGGTTGCAAGCAATCACCATCAGGGAATTGAGATACTGGCTCCCGGATTGAAAGCCATTGCTCATTCTGAAGATAGTTTAATAGAAGCTTTTGAGTTTGAAAACCGGACGAACCATCCTTTTCTTTTGGCAGTTCAGTGGCACCCTGAATGGGTTGACTATTCTGATCCTTTGTCAAAAAAGATCGGAAATCTTTTCTTATCCGAGGCTGAAAAATATAGAACCAAATAGTTTAACAATCATCAAGCTTGACAAATAAAAAAAGCAAAGGAATGTAAAGATCTCCTTTGCTTTTTTTATAAACCAATCATGACTGATACTGGTTCAAAACCGTATCAATATTAGAATTTTGGCTTCATGTTTAAGTTGTACATAATAAAGCTGTACATATCAGCACTTTCTTCAATCATTTTAGAAGTAGGCTTCCCGGCACCATGACCGGCTTGTGTTTCAATACGAACAATTACTGGGTTTGTTCCAGATTGTTTACTCTGCAATTCTGACATAAATTTAAATGTATGAGCCGGAACTACACGGTCATCATGGTCAGCAGTGATTGCTAAAGTTGCTGGATATGAAACACCTTCACGAACATTATGCAAAGGTGAATATTTTAGTAAGTACTTAAACATATCAGCACTTTCATCACTTCTTCCGTAATCGCCTGCCCAAGCCCATCCTATAGTAAAGTTTTGATAACGAAGCATATCAAGTACCCCTACAACTGGAATTGCAACTTTAAACAGATCAGGTCTTTGTGTCATTACGGCACCAACAAGTAACCCACCATTTGATCCACCCATAATAGCGATCTTTTCAGGATTGGTATAATTATTTGCAATCAAATATTCGGCTGCACCAATAAAGTCGTCAAAAACGTTTTGCTTATTCATTTTTTGACCAGCTTCATGCCATTTTTTACCATATTCGCCGCCACCTCTCAGATTCACAGATACATATATGCCACCTTGTTCGAGAAATGGTAAACGGGAAACACTAAATGAAGGCATCACAGAGATATCAAAACCTCCGTACCCATAAAGTAAAACGGGATTTTTACCATCTTTTTTGATTCCTTTTTTATGCACAACAAACATTGGAACTTTTGTACCGTCTTTGCTTTCAAAAAATATTTGTTCAGTTTCGAATGCAGATGGATCAAATTTCACTTCACTGCTTGCGTAAACTGTCGACGTATTATTTGCTACATCAAGTTGATATACATTGGATGGGAAAGTGAACGATGTAAATCCATAAAATGCTGTATTATCACCTTTCTTTCCGCTAAAACCACCAATAGTTCCAAGGGTGGGCAACTCAAGCTGTTTTACCTTATTACCTTCATAATCAAAGAAGTAGGCTTTATTGTTAGCGTCTTCTGAATACTCTGCATAAATAAAATCTCCAACAAGACTAACTGATTCAAGTACTTGTCCGGCTTCAGGAATTACAACCTTCCAATTTTCCTTGGCAGGGTTTAATGGATCAATCAGAACGACTTTTTTCATCGGAGCTTCGTTTGTGGTCGAAACCAATAACTTACCATCCAAATGATCGATAACCTGATAATCGAAATCGAATCCTTCAGCTATCTTAACAAATGTAGCTTTAGGATCACTTAGTCTTTTGGCATAAAGAGCATTGCCGCTTGTAGACTGGGACTCACTAATAAAAAGGAATTCACCGTCGTCGGTAACACCGCCGTAAAAATTTCGTTTCGGATTGATTTTATCTTCAAAAACTATCACATCACTTGCCTGTGGTTTACCAAGTTCATGGTATTTAACCTTGTGGAATTCATTACTTCCGGATAATGCCTGCCCCTTAGCAGGAGCTTCATAGCAACTGTAATAAAAACCATTTTTGTACCAGCTAATTCCTGAAAACTTAACCCATTGGATTGAATCAGAAAGCATTGAACCAGTTTTCATATCCATTACCACAATTTCGTTCCAGTCGCTTCCACCCCTGCTTATTGCGTAAGCAAAATACGCACCATCCGGCGAAGGACTTATCGCACCCAATGCAATAGTTCCATCAGCCGACATTGTATTAGGATCGAGCATCACCCTGGCTTCAGCTTGTAGGTTATCTTGCACATACAAAACACTTTGGTTTTGAAGGCCATCGTTTTTAAAGTAATAATAGCGGCCACCTTCCTGAAATGGAACACCAATTTTAGGATAATTCCATATTGTTTCCAGCCGCTGACGTAGTGGCTCTCTGAAAGGAATTTTTGAAAGGTACGACTGTGTCAAATCATTTTGAGACTTAACCCACTGTGCAGTCTCATCTGAATTATCATCTTCCAACCAACGGTAGGGATCTGCAATTTCCGTCTCATAATAAACATCTTTTTGATCAGATTTGAGCGTATTTGGGTACTGAAGCGGTTTGTCCGCTGGCTTACAAGCATGCATCATAATGGCTGCAAGGATAATAAAAGTTAATTTTTTCATGAATTTAGGATTTCAAAATTTCTACAAAAGTATTAAACCTTATCTATTTTCTTGGGTCAGACTTAACATAAAGGACATTTTTCGTTTTCCATTTGCCTGTCTGAAAATAAACAAAAGAAAAGAACGCCCCAAAACCCCATGCAATGGGAATTCCCCACCAAATACCTGCAGGTCCCATAAATGACGACAAATACCATGAAAGTGGAATTCTAATTGCCCATAAAGCAAGGAGTGTCACAAACATTGGAATTAAGGTATCGCCTGCTCCTCTTAACACTCCATTGTAAACAAACATTGTCGAGAAAAGTATGTAAAACGCACTAACAATGTAGAGATAGCTTTTTCCAGCTTCAATTACTTCTAAATCATTGGTAAAAAGCTGCATTATGGGTGTTGAAAAAAGAAATGCCACCAGCGTCACAACAATTGAAATAATAGCGGTCATCCATAAAGTAGCATACAATCCTTTTGTAACTCTTTCTAACTTTCCGGCACCAATGTTTTGACCCACGAAGGAAGACAAAGCTGCTGAGAAATTCATTGCAGGTAAAGCTGCAAAAGAGTCGATGCGCATGGCAACCGTGTATGCAGCAATTGTTGTTGTTCCAAAAATATTAACCACTTTATATAAAGCAAGCATCCCCACCGCTACAAATGTCTGTTGCAACCCGGTTGGAAGGCCAATTTTGATACTTTTAATAAAAATATCTTTATCAAAAACCATTTTTAAAGGCCTGAATATCAGCAAATCATTTTTTCTGTTAAGAAACAAAATCAACGTGAAAAATGCACCAGCTTGTGAAATTATTGTTGCGATAGCGACCCCTTCGACTCCCCATTTAAAAACGACTACGAACAGAAGATCAAGAACAATATTCACAATGGTTGAAGCAATCAAAAAATACAATGGAGTTTTGGAATCACCAAGGCCTCTCAGAATAGAAGTTGTACCTTGAAATCCAAAAAAGAAAACAAATCCTAATGCATAAAGATTGAAGTAAGAAACTGCCAGCGGAATAACATCTTCGGGCAAATCAATCAATTCAAATATCATTCTACTTGTAAAAAAGCCAGTGATTGTTAGAATAACAGAGGCAACAAACATGACGATATACATCGTATCTATAGCTTTACGAACCATATCCAATTTCTTGGCACCATAGTATTGTGAAATGATGATTGTCCCGCCAGTCGCTAAACCAATTATTAATGATATAAGCGTAAAAATTAATGGAAAACTGGCTCCAACTGCCGCAAGCGCTTCGTTACCCAAAAACTTTCCGATAACAATACTGTCGACTACATTGTACATCTGTTGGAAAATATTTCCAATTAACATGGGTACAGTAAACCGGAAGATCAGTTTTGCTTCACTTCCAATTGTTAAGTCGCGCATATATTTTTGTTAAGGTATAGATAAATAGTTGTAGAAGTTCAATTTAATTAGGTCACAAAAATACATATTTTGAATAGGCATCTAAATATGCTCACAAAACTTAATTGGAAACAACAGAGAATAATGTTCAAATTGCTAATCAATTTTTGGAATAAAATTCCCATTTATAGACCACAAATTGTACATTTTCATTCTGGCAAAAGTCAATCATTCAAAACCACAAAGAAAACAATTAAAGAGTTCTTTTTCAATATTAAATAGATGCAACTATTTCAATGATCTTGTCAATAGATTATCGATAATTATAAACATCTTTTTATCAACTATTTATAAATTTCGTGTTTACTATTCAATACTAAAAAAAGCTCTAACCTTGCAAATAAAAGGAATGAGTGAAAATCAATCCCATGCACCTTTTCACTACTTTTATAAGGAATAAAAAAAAATTGCATCATTTGTGGTAGATTTACGTAAATTTGCTGATTGAACATTACAAACACGTATTAACAACACGTAAATGTAAGACTTATTCCGAGTTAATTAAGAGACATTGGTAAATCAATTAAATATGAAGAAGAAAATTTTGGTTATCGACGATGAATTAAGCATTAGAATGTTACTGGAAAATTTCCTAAGCAAAACTTATGATGTCATCACAAAGAATGACGGAATGGAAGGTGTGCAATGGCTTGAGCAAGGTAACATGCCTGATTTGATTGTTGCAGATATCCAAATGCCCAATATGAACGGAAACGACTTTATTATCAATATCAGATCGAGTGGCTATTTTAAAGAAATACCTCTCATCATGTTATCAGGTATTGAGAGTAGTCAGGAAAAGGTTAAATGTTTGAAGTTAGGTGCCAATGATTATATGGTGAAACCGTTTAACCCTGAAGAATTATCAATAAGAATTGAGATCTTGTTAGCAAGAAAATAATTTCAATTAAACAGAAACTAATCAGCCCATGGCAAGCTTCAAAATTGTTTACATAGGAGGTAATCCAGAATATGCGAGACTTTTGTCGGCTCATCCTGAGTTCTTTCAATGTCATTCAGTTGAAAACAGCCTGGCTGCAATTAATTTTTTAAATCAACATAGCGATATTGATGCCATTTTATGCGATTTATACCTTCCGGGTATGAATGCGCTTGAAATTTATAAACTTTTTAAAAATCAACAGATTCATCCAAAAACTCCTTTTATCGTTCTTTCAGAAAACCCTGCAAGCAAACAAAAAGAAGAAGCTTACAAGCTTAGGATCGCTGACTTTTATGAAGGGATAATTGATGTTGAATCCATTTATTTTAGAATTGATATTCTAACGCGATATCTCAGATTTTTTGATAACTATCAAGTTATTGAATCACCAAAACGAGAATATACAATTCCCTGGAACAAGCGCTTTTTTGATATTTTTGTTTCACTGATGGCCTTAATTGCTTTGTCACCTATACTTATTGTTGTAATAATTGTCATCAGGCTTGAGTCGAAGGGTAAAGTTTATTACACTTCAAAACGAGTTGGTACAGGATACAGGATATTTGATTTTTATAAGCTTCGCTCAATGCGTGTTGGTGCCGACAGCGCACTTCAAAGCTTAAAACACCTGAATCAATACGATAATGATAGCAGTAATCAAAATCAATCCGCTAGCGAACAATGCCCGCGGTGTGCTGCTCTTCCAGAAGGAGAAATGTGTTCTCAACCTCTTTACAAAGAAGGGGAAAAAATATGCGAATATTGGTACAACGAAGCAAAAAAACGAAAAGGTAGTGCCACTTTCATTAAAATAAAAGACGATCCAAGGGTCACTAAAGTCGGTAAATTCATAAGAAATACCAGCATTGATGAGTTACCCCAATTATTAAATGTCTTGAAAGGTGATATGTCAATAGTTGGAAACCGACCGCTTCCTTTGTATGAAGCTGAGATGCTGACATCTGATGACTGGAGTGAACGATTTATGGGACCTGCAGGTATAACAGGTCTTTGGCAGGTTGAAAAAAGAGGAAAAAAAGGTGCTATGTCAGAGGAAGAAAGAAAAGCACTTGATAATCAATATGCAAGAACATATTCCTTTTGGGGAGATATAATGCTGATATTAAGAACTATACCGGCTGTTTTTCAAAAGGAAAATGTTTAAAAACTGTTAATAACGCTGTTAGGAAAAAAAGATGACAACAACTTGAAACAGAAAATTTCTTCTTATTTTGCAGAAGGTTTTCTGTCACAAAAAAAGCTTTAAGAAAACACACTAATTATTATGAGGATTCGAACTATACATTTCATATTTCTTCTTCTGGGAGTCATCGGTGTCACGAAGGTTTCAGGGCAGATTTATTCTAACGATGAATCAAAACTGTTCAATCCACTCACGGATGATATTACAAAGAGGCTGCCTAACATAAGGGTACTAATAGATTCAGCTGTGGCAAATTCACCTTCAGTTCGTTATGAAGAATTGAAAGCTGATTATTATTATTATGAGCAGCTTTCTCAACAGCGTTACTGGATGGAGCATTTCAGCTTCAACCTGGATTGGAACTGGGGAGTTTGGAATTTTCATGATACACAAACATCAAGTATTGGTAATCCTCCTACTTTTAGAATCGACTTGAATTCCTTTCGGGATAATTTTGCAGTAGGTTTTTATATCCGATTTCCCCTGGCAACAATTGTCGACAGAAGAAACCGTATTAACAAGCAAAAAAAATGGCAGGAGTTGTCATTCGTTCAACGCGAAATAAATAGGCAATTTGTAGTTCAACAAACCATTGAAGCATATGATATGATGATTCAATGGCAGAATTATATCCGTATCTATAACGATTATCAACGATTTACAGAAATTCAGATGCAGATGGCACAAAATCAGTTTTTGAATGGAGAAATAAGTACTGCAGAATATACACGATTAAAGGAAATTCAAACCAGAGGTGCTATCGAATACCAACAAGCGATAGCCGAGTTTAGCAAGAATTATCGTATTTTGGAAATTCTTACCGGAATTAACTTCAATCTTATAAATGTTTTAAGATAGACAGGAAAACAACCCATTATGGACATAGCTCAATTTATACGCATCATCCGCAACAATTTGATCTTATTGATCGCCATACCAATCTTATTGGCAATTGTTGTGTTCTACTTTACTCGCAATCAGGATAAAATTTACGAATCTGAAGCCGTAATTTATACTGGTATTACTACCGGATACTCTATTGAGTCCACTGCCCAACGTCCAACCGATTTTTTCAGTGTCAGTGCACAATATGACAACCTCATTAATTTGATCAATTCCCGCCAGACAATTGTAGAAACAGCAATTATGTTGCTTGCACAAAATCTGTCATTGCAAGAGTATAACACTCAGTATATCTCAAATGAAAATCTGGATCAATTACGTAAGTTTATACCAAAACATGTAAAAGATCTTGTTGTAAAATACGGTAAAGCAGGGGCCCAACGTGAGAAAGAAGATCAGATCAGGACATTAGAAAAGGAATTGAAAAATCTGGAACGTGAAATACAAACCAGAACCCAACGTGGTGAATCTACTGTAACCGATTCATATAATGTTAATGAAACTTATGAATCATCCACCGGATTATCCAAAGATGAGCCTCTATATGATTCTTTTCAAGACAACACAGTAACGCAGCAGAACACTTTGTCAACTCAGCGTCAGGAAGTGTATCATACTGTCAGAGCTGGTGAAACCCTGCTTACAATTGCAAAAAAATACGGTGCAAGTTTGAATAAGCTTCGTGAAATTAACGATTTGGGTTCACAACAATTACGTGCAGGTCAGAAAATACTTATCGAAAGCACAGTCGTTGAAGCGCCGGTAGTTGCTTATGAACAAGGTAATCAGGATATTGAAATGATAAGTGATGTAGAATATGATACAGCTTATGGAGAAATTGATTTTACCGAAAGTGAAGAATATCTTAACAGTCTTCTAACCCGGCCTGCATACGAAAATACAACCTCTACTTCGTCGAGTAATGTAACTACCACTTTTAATGAAAATCTTGAGAAAGATCCAATCATTCCAAGGGGTATTGCAATGGACGATTTTAATAAAACTATTCAAAATATTACCAATTACTACAACTCCAGTGATACAAACTTCGTATATGGATTATTGCATTATGGTGCTGATAAGCATTACAGCATTCAATCGATAAAGTCATTGCAGATATACAGAATAAACAATTCTGACCTTGTTAGACTTGTGTATCTATCAGATGATCCAGGTATATGCCAGCAAACTTTGAAGATAATCTGTCATGTTTTTGTTAAGAATTACAAACTTCTAAAAGAAAACCAGACCGATATGGTTGTGGAATATTTTAGAAGACAAGTTGATTCTGCTGATAGAGTTTTGAGGCTTTCTGAAGATAAGTTGTTGATTTTCAATCGAAAAAATAATATCATTAACTATCAGGAACAAACAAAATATATTGCCGCTCAAAAGGAGGATTTGGATCTTTATTACCAGAATGAGCAGGTAAGAATGGCACAGTCATCAGCTGCCTTGCGTGAGCTGGAAACAAAGCTAACACGCAGAGATAGTATTTATTTAAAAAGCGATGTTATCAACCAGCGAAGAAAAGAATATGCGGACGTAACCGAGAAGATTCTTATCAACGAACTTGCAGAGGATTATGATAAGCGTATTGGGGATGAAATTTCAATGTTACGTCATCGGTCCGACAACCTTAGGGATGAGATTAAGTTGTACGTTGATCAACTTTATCTTTATAGTCATTCAACTCAAGGTATTCCTATTAGTAAAATGCTTGATGAATGGTTGAAAAATGCACTTTCATATGAAGAGGCTAAGGCTAGTCTTGTAGTTTTGGCCCGAAGAAAACTTGATTTTGTTAAAACATACCAGCGATTTGCTCCTCTTGGTGCCATGCTCAAACGTATTGAACGCGAGATGACTATCGCTGAACAAACTTATCTGGAGCTTTTGCGTAGTTTAAATCTTGCAAAAATGCGACAGCAAAATTTGCAGATGGCTACCAATATTCGTCTTATTGACCCACCATATTTCCCACTGCAAGCCAATCCTTCCAAAGCAAAATATTTGGTTGTGGCAGCAGCAATGATAGGGTTCCTTTTAATACTGTTCATTATTTTAGTTCTAGAGTATTTTGATGCTTCACTCAAAAAACCAGATAAAGTGGCTGACCAAATTGGACTTAAACTGGCTGGAGCTTATCCATATTTAGGATCTAATGTACGCATGAAAGATGCTGTATTTATCAGTAATCGTTTGATTGAAATGATTATCCAAAATATTAAAAGGAGCATAGCACAAGGTTCAGTTTACACTACAAGCAAGCCGCATCTTGTACTTTTCTTCAGTACTCAGGAAGGAGTTGGTAAAACTTTCCTTACGACGAAAATCGCTAACAAGTTACGTACTTATGGCGAAAAAGTCATTGTTTTAAACTATGCCGACAACAAAGAAGGTGAGCCAATAAATGACTATAACCTTGCCTATAACTATACAATTAAAGAGAATTTCAGCGAAGTAAAAAATCTTAAAGAATTGATAGATAGTAATATACTTCGGCGGGAAAACTATTTGTATGATTATATCCTAATTGAAATCCCTTCGATAATTTTCCATGCTTTTCCAATGGAGCTTATACAGCAAGTTGATGCATCTGTACTCATTGTTAAAGCTACCAACAGCTGGAACAAAGCTGATGTTGGTTCGCTTGAAATTATTAAGGACCTTGCTAAAGAACCACCTATGGTCATTCTGAATGAAGCAGAAGATTATGCTATTGAAGAGATGATCAGTGGTGTTAAAATGCAAAAAACAGATGGCACATTATATCGTATAAAAAATCTGCTTACATTACCCGGACGAATTAGAATTCAGGTAAAAGAAAACTAATTGAAACGTGAAAAGTTTACTGAGAAAACTGATTTCCAGCAATAACTTTTTATCGCTGGCAAATAACGGTCTTGTGGCCGTTTTTGCATTCCTTAGTTTTATTCTTCTTGTCAGAATGGTTCCACAAGAAACCTTCGGAGAATGGATCCTTTTTATCACAGCTTCCAATTTCTTGGATATGTTGAGGTTTGGTGTAACAAGGACAGCAATTATTCGCTTTCTATCTGGTTCTGATCCCGTTAATGATCGTAAATTGATAGGTTCAAATAATTTTATCAATTTGATTTCAAGTGTTCTTCTTGCTTTAATCATTTTTGTTTTAAATATTGTACTTGGTGATACTGTTTCAAATTCAGGATTTTCAATGTTTTTTGAATGGTATCCTCTTCTTGCTATTATAACACTTCCTTTTAATAACGCCCAGTCGATCCTGCAGGCTCAGATGAAATTTGACAAAATGCTCATTTTAAGAATGATCAATGTTGGTTCATTTATGATTTTCCTTTTTGTAAACCTATTATTTGCCTTTGATATTCATGTCATACTAATGGCATACCTTATTACCAACCTAATCAGCTCTTTGGTAGCCAGTTTTTTTAACTGGGACGGTATTAGATATACCTTTAGTTTCGATAAGCAAACAAATAAGACTGTACTCGACTTTGGGAAATACACAACAGGTACACTTATTGGAAGTAACTTGTTAAAAAGCTCCGATACATTTATTATCGGACTTAGCCCATTTTTAGGGACTTTAGGTGTTGCCTTGTATTCAATACCACTTAAACTTACTGAAATTATTGAGATTCCACTGAGGAGCTTTGCTGCAACCGCCTTTCCCGAAATGTCACGGGCTAGTATTGCGAAAAATTATGATGAAGTAAAAAACATTTTTTATCGTAATGCTGGTGGAATGACCTTTTTGATGATGCCTGTAATGCTTTTTTCATTCATTTTCGCGGAAGAGATTGTGACACTTTTGGGAGGAGAAGACTATCGGATTACTGCTAACATTTTTAGAATGTTTTGCATTTATGGATTGCTTTTACCATTGGATCGATTCATAGGTGTAGGATTAGACAGTATAAACCAGCCCAAAAAGAACTTTTACAAAGTAATTTATATGGCATCATTTAATATTTTTGGGGATTTGCTGGCAGTATTTGGGCTTTCGTATATAATTAGGGGGTTTTCGTGGTTACTACTAATAATGTATGGTCTTCTTCCTTCTGATTCTTATAAGATAGCGCATGCATTTACAATAATAAAGACTCTGGAAATTGTTAGCTTTGTTACCATACTCTTCACTCTTGTTGGAATTGGAATTGGTTTTTATTACCTCGATAAAGAGTTACACTTAAGTAAAAAAGCTATATTTGTGCAAGGTTTTAATTACCTGCTTAAATTTGGAGATTTTTTAAAGAAGAGATAATTTAAAATGCACCAGAAATGTTTTCTTCATTAAAAAACAAGACGGGATCAGAAAAACTACAGCATCCGGCAATAATTTTGTTGCTGGTTGTAATTACTGTTGCATTAGGCGTTATCATTGCTAAAGGTGGCTTTATGATAGCAATGGCTCTTTTAGCACTATTTCCTGCAATCATTTATTTTAACCGTTTCCTCAATGACCCACGTGTGGGCATTTACACAGTAATTATTTTAGGTTTCATTGCTATTGGATTAACTAGATACGTCAGAAACGTCCCATTTGGGTTAACTGTTGACGGCATTTTAGTCTTAACTTATATTGCAGTTTTCTTTCGTTATTTCTACGAGAAAATTGACTGGAACCAGATAAACCGCGATCTGGTTTATCTTGCCGTTGCATGGTTTGTGTTTAGCATGCTTCAATTATTTAATCCTGAAGCACTTAGTCGAACTGCTTGGTTTTATGCTATGCGAGGTATTTCACTTTACATGTTGTTATTGATACCTTTGACATTATTGGTTTTTGGCAGGCTACGTTATCTTTACTCCTTTTTATATTTATGGGGAATATTCTCGATTTTAGGAACGATCAAAGGCTTGCAACAATTATATCTGGGGCCTGACTCTGCTGAGCAATTCTGGCTTGATACAGTTGGTGCTGTAACACATATCTTGTTCGGTGAACTTCGTGTTTTCTCTTTTTTCAGTGATGCTGGTCAGTTTGGTGCTGCTCAGGGAGCAGCAGGAGTTGTTGGTCTGTTGGTTGCAACCAACATAAAAGGAACCCACAACAGGGTGTTTTTTACAATAATGGGCATTTTTGGGTTGTGGGGAATGATGATTTCAGGAACGCGTGGAGCAATGATTGTTCCCATGGTAGGAGGAGCAACTTATATTCTTCTGAGAAAAAATTTCAAAGCATTTGTTATCGGGGGTTTTGTTTTGGCGATTGTATATTCCTTTTTTACTTTCACTTTTATTGGACAGGGCAATTCCCAGATTAGACGTATGCGAACAGCTTTTGTTCCTGAAGAAGATCAATCATACCTTGTGAGACTTGAAAACCGAAGAATATTAAGTGTTTATCTTGCGTCAAAACCTTTTGGTGGTGGTATAGGCAGTGCTGGCGACTGGGGAAAGAGATTTTCTCCGCAGGGTTTTTTATCCCAGGTTGCGACTGATAGTTGGTACGTACAAATCTGGGCTGAACAAGGAATTATTGGGCTCATTTTTCATCTCTTTGTTTTATCCTATATATTAATCAAAGGTTCTTATCTTATCATGTTCCGGGTTCAAGAACCTGAACTGCGTGGCATAATCGCCGCCCTCATGGCAGGATTCACCGGAATCATGGGGGCAAGCTACGGTAACGGAGTATTAGGTCAGATGCCAACAGGTATTTTGATCTATACAAGTTGGGGATTTATTTTTATGAGTCAGCAACTTGACCGTGAATATTCATTTTTACAAAGCAAAGGCTTGTCTATCTGGTCATTAAAAAACAAAAACTGAGATGAGCGCTGCAGATGAATCTTTAGGATTACCGAAGCCAGAAATTAATACTTCAAAATACCCACTTGTCTCAGTTATTACTGTTAATTATAATCAAAGTGCTGTAACACTAGAGTTTTTGGAATCATTAAAACACTCTACCTATCCTAACCTTGAAATTTTCGTCGTTGATAATGGGTCCCCTAATGATCATCCGGAGATTTTGAAAGAAAATTATCCGGAGATAGAGTTGTTGATGACAGGGAAAAATCTTGGTTTTGCAGGTGGCAATAATGTGGCAGTGAGGAAAGCCAAAGGAAAATATCTTCTATTCATAAATAACGATACAGAAGTAGATCCTGGATTTCTTGAGCCAATGGTTTATTTATTGGAAAGCAATAATAAAGTCGGGATGGTTAGCCCAAAGATTCACTTTTTTCACACCCCTGAAACCTTTCAATTTGCAGGTTTTACTAAAATTAGTCCAATAACTATCCGTAATAAGGCGATAGGTTTTGGCGAATTAGATACCGGTCAGTACAATCACATTTGTGAAACAGGTTCTATTTTTGGTGCTGCAATGCTTGTTCCAAAGAAAATTGTTGCTGAAGTTGGAATGATGACAGAAGTGTTTTTTCTTTATTATGAAGAGCATGATTGGGCCGAAAGAATAAAACGGGCTGGTTACAAGATTTATTATTGTGGCGAATCACTCGTTAAACATAAGGAATCGATTTCAACTGTAAAGGAAAGTCCATTTCAAATTTATTATCTCAATCGTGGAAGATTACTGTTTGCCAGAAGAAACACCTTCGGTATCAATCATTTGCTTAGCCAATTTTATTTAATGGTAGTTGCAATGCCCAAAACATTCGTTAAATATATATTGAAAGGACGTTTTGATCTTGCAAAAGCAATTCTGAAAGCAATGGTCTGGAATGTAACTCATTCGAAGAAAAGTATTTTAATTGAACCTATATTGGAAACAACAACATGAGCTACATCCTTAAAACCATTGAGATTGCTGAATTAGTCATTTTTACCTACTTTGCGCTAGCGGCAATTTACATTACAATTTTTGGTTTTGCATCGCTCCTTCCTCAAAAAAAACACAAAAACAAACTCCAGCTTAAACGAAGATTTGCTGTTTTAATACCTGGATATAAAGAAGATAACGTAATTGTAAGCGTTGCTGCAGATGCGCTTGAGCAAGATTATCCCAAAGAGCTTTTTGAAATCATCGTAATAGCTGATTCTTTTAAACCTGCGACACTTGAAGCATTGAAATCATTGCCTATAAAAGTAGTTGAAGTAGTTTTTGAGGTGAGTAAAAAATCAAAGGCCTTGAATAAATGTATGGAAGTTATTGGCGATAACTATGATATTGCAATGATTCTTGATGCAGACAATATCATGGAACATGACGTACTTTCAAAGATAAATGAGGCCTTTAATCAAGGTTTTTTGGCTGTGCAAGGACACCGCATGGCAAAGAATACAAACACACATTTTGCTGTTCTGGATGCTGTTAGCGAAGAAATAAATAATAAAATCTTTAGGAAAGGACATCGCGTTTTAGGCCTTTCATCCGCTCTCATTGGTTCCGGAATGGGGATCGATTATGCACTGTTTAAAAGAACAATGGCAACAGTTGACTCCGTTGGAGAAGATAAAGAAGTTGAAATCAAGTTGTTAAAGAGCGGATATACAATTGAATATTTAGAGGATGCTCATATTTATGATGAAAAAACATCAAAAAAAGATGTGTTTGTAAATCAACGAAGAAGATGGATTGCGGCACAAATTGAATTTTTTAGACGATACTTTTTCGATGGTTTGTGGCATTTGATAAGATATGGTAATTTTGATTATTTCGATAAGGTTCTTCAAATGATCCAACCACCAAGGATACTTTCACTCGGAATACTGTTTTTGGCAACAGCATTAAAATTAATACTCGACCTATCTGGTTACAAAAGTGAAACATCTTTAATAGCATTTGAATTATGGCTTTTAGCTTTTGTTTTGACAATTATAACACTGATCATTACAACGCCAATTAAGTTTTACAACAAAAAAACGCTACTCGCTTTATTCTCACTTCCGCATGGATTTCTTTTAATGTTCAAGAGTTTATTAAAAGTTAAAGGAGCATCAAAAAGATTCATACATACTACACACGAGCATATCGATAAGCCTATAAAAGGAAGTAAGAATTTCAATAAATGATACAATATTATGCCTGATATCAATAAATATCCTTTTGTATCAATTATTACTGTTAATTATAATCAGGCTGAAGTTACGTGTGATCTAATCAACTCATTACATAACATTTCGTATCCCAATTTTGAAATCATCGTTATTGACAATGCTTCCCCTACTGATAGTCCTAAAATCATCAAAGAACGTTATCCAAATGTCATTTTAGTTGAAAACCCTATTAATTATGGCTTTGCTGCAGGAAATAATTTTGGATTGATGCGTGCCCGGGGAGAGTATGTGCTTTTGATAAACAACGACATTGAAGTGCCGGTAAATTTTCTGGAACCATTAGTTGAAAAGCTAAAAAACAATCCAAAAATTGGAGCTGTAAGTCCTAAAATTAAGTTTTTTTATCAACCTGATACCATTCAATATGCTGGTTACACACCTATGAATTATGTGACTATGCGGAATTTTGCATTGGGGCATAACGAGAAAGATAAAGGCCAGCATAATGAAGATAAGGAAACATTTTATGCACATGGTGCTGCAATGCTTGTCCCGATGGAGGTTGTGAAAAAAGTAGGGCTTATGTCTTATATCTTTTTTCTCTATTATGAGGAGGCCGATTGGTGCGAACGAATTAAAAAAGCAGGTTATAAAATTTTCTATGTGCACAATTCTCATGTTTTACATAAAGAATCGATAAGCACCGGAAAGCTTAGCACATTGAAGATCTATTATTTAAATAGGAACCGGCTCGTTTTTATGCGGAGAAACGTAAATGGTAGCGATTTCTATAAAGGTTTGGCCTACCAGCTTCTTGTTGCCATCCCTAAAAATGCTGCAAAATTTTTGCTTAAAGGAAATTTTAAAGCGTTTCACGCATATTACAAGGCAATAGGGTGGCACCTTATTCATCTTTTTGATCCTGAGATTTATGAGAACCCAATGCTTTAGAAATGATGCTTCAGTTACTATATAACATTTGGAATATTATTCAAATTATGCTCCTGATCTACCTTGGGAGTACAGGTTTGTACCTTTTGTTCTTCGCCATTGCTTCGCTTTTCAAAATTCCAAAAAGACATCAAAGCAACGAAAAGCTAAAGCGTTTTGCTGTTTTAATACCTTGTTACAAAGAAGATGGGGTTATCATTGAGGTAGCTTTAGAGGCTCTGAATCAACATTATCCTAAGGAACTTTACGATGTGATTATCATTGCTGATAATTTTCATCAACATACCATAACAGAATTGGAAAAGCTTCCCCTTATCATTTTTAATGTTCAGTTTGAGATAAGCACAAAAACCAGGGCTATTAATTATGCGCTGAGAAACTTGCCTGAAAACGCGTATGATGCAGTTTGTATTCTTGATGCTGACAACATTATGGAAGCTGATTTTCTTTTCAAAATAAATAGTTCGCTAACAAAAGAATATATTGCTGTTCAAGGTCACCGTGTCGCTAAAAACACGAATACATCTTTTGCACTTCTTGATGCGATCAGCGAAGAGATTAACAACCAGCTTTTTCGCAAAGGTCAGCGTGTTATGGGTTTGTCATCAGCACTAATTGGCTCAGCCATGGCCTTTGACTATACTTTTTTTAAACGATTAATGAAGGAAGTAGAAGTTGTTGGTGGTTTTGATAAAGAACTAGAAATTAAACTTCTAAAAGATGGGTATAAAATTGAGTACTTGCCTGATGCATATGTTTATGACGAAAAGGTTCAAAATGTAAAGGTGTTTTCACAACAGCGACGTCGATGGTTGTCAGCTCAGGTTCATTATTTTGGCAGAAACTTCTTACCTGCTATCAAAGCGCTTTTCAAGAATGGAAATATCGAATATTTTAACAAAGCAATTCAATACCTGCAGTTGCCCAGAATCTTACTGTTGGGTGTCTTATTCTTTTTAACCGCTACATCAACGGCATTTAGAATACCTGATTATACAGCCTGGTGGTTGGTTTCGTTCGCAATTACAATACTTTCCTTAATAATTTCAGTACCGGCAAAATTTTATCATGCCAGTACATTAAAAGCATTACTATATTTACCTGTTGGTTTTTTATTCATGTTTATGTCCCTTTTAAAAATACGGGGTGCCAACAAGAAATTTATTCACACAAAGCACACATTTAATGCATTTCAGATAAAGAAAAATTAGGTTGTTCACATATCAAATTTTATCCCTATGAAAATTGGAATTGAAGGTCAGCGTTTATTTCGCGTTAAGAAGCACGGAATGGACATGGTCGCTTTGGAGCTGATAAAAAATCTTCAAAAAATTGACACAGTCAACGAGTATTTCATTTTCATCAAACCAGATGAAGACAGAGATTGTTTGAAAGAAACACCTAATTTTCACTTCATTGAATTGGATGGAGGCCCCTACCCTACCTGGGAACAAATAGCACTTCCTAAAGCTGCAAAAAAATATGGTTGTGAAATATTGCATTGTACGAGTAATACAGCTCCGGTCTTCAGTTCTATGCCGCTGGTAATCACTTTGCACGATATTATCTACCTCGAAAGTGTGAGTATCTTTAAAAAAGGTGGAACATGGTATCAGAAAACAGGTAATATGTACCGTAGGTATGTTGTGCCTAAAGTAGTTCAAAAAAGTAAAAAAATTATAACTGTTTCATATTTTGAACGTGACCGTATAAAGCAATTTTTTGGTTTTCCAAACGAGGACCAACGTCTGGTTGCTATATATAATGGTGTTAGTGAACATTTTAGACCAATTAAAGATTCCGTTGAGCTTAACAGGGTAAAAACAAAATACAAACTTCCTGAAAAGTATGCATTCTTTCTAGGAAATACCGACCCTAAGAAAAATACAAAAGGTGTTCTGATTGCTTTTTCAAATTACCTCAAAGAAGGAAACACTCCACTGAAACTTGTGATGCTTGATTATGAGAAATCTGCATTAACTGCCTTATTGAACGAAATACAAGCTCCAGAACTTATTGAAAACATTCACTTGACGGGGTATGTTGTCAACACCGACCTGCCTTCGATTTATTCACTATCCAGTTTGTTTTTGTATCCCTCACTGCGCGAGAGCTTTGGTATCCCAATGCTCGAAGCAATGCGCTGCGGCGTTCCTGTAATTACCTCCAATACATCGAGCATGCCGGAGGTTTCAGGTGGTGCTGCATTGATTATTGATCCATTTAAACCAGAAGAAATCACGCAAGCTATGAAAGACATAATGAGAAACGAAAGCTTGTGTAATGATTTGATTGATAAAGGTTTAAAACAGTCTGAGAAGTTTTCCTGGAAGTCGATGGCCGAAGATGTACTGAAACTATACAATACAATAGGTTGATATTATAGTATATTTGAATTAAATAACACATGAAATGATTCGTAATCGAGAATTCATAATCATTGGTTTACAAGCACTTGACAGTAGAATCGGGAGTAATTGCATCAATATTGCTCAAGAGATTTCGAAACATAACAGGGTGCTTTATGTGAACTATCCACTTGATCGTCTAACGGTTATCAGGGAAAAAAATGACCCGCTGATTCAAAAACGATTGAGAATCAATAAGGGGCTTGAACCAGATTTGGTTCAGGTTAGTGAGAACATGTGGAACCTGTATCCTAAAACAATACTTGAATCAATCAGCCAAATTCCTTTCGATGGGTTGTTTGATTTCTTTAACAAAATCAATGGAAAACGTTTTGGCCGCCAAATAAAAAAAGCTATAGATAAGCTGGGATTTAAAAACTTTTTTCTGTTTAATGACAGTGATATGTTCAGGGGTTTTTACCTCAAAGATCTTCTAAAACCTGAGCAGTACATCTATTACACGCGAGACAACCTGATAGCTGTTGATTTTTGGAAAAAACAAGGTATACGCATCGAGGCAGCTTTAATGAAAAAGGCAGATCTTGTTGTAGCAAATTCCACCTATCTTGCTGATCACGCGCGCCAATTCAACCCACATTCCTATTATGTCGGACAAGGTTGCGACGTAAGTCTTTTTGATAAAAGTCTGATTCAAAAGCTCCCTGATGATATTGCATCAATACCCAAGCCAATTATAGGATATATCGGTGCACTTTTCTCCCTTCGCCTTGATATAGATGTTTTATTACATATAGCCAGAGAACGACCTGATTGGCAAATTGTATTAGTTGGCCCTGAAGATGAAGCTTTTAAATCAAGTAAACTTCACAACGAAAAAAATGTTTGGTTCCTGGGTTCAAAAAAAATGGAACAACTTCCTGATTACCTGATGGCTTTTGATGTTGCACTGAATCCACAAAAGCTTAATGAGGTAACAATCGGAAATTATCCCCGAAAAATAGATGAATACCTGGCAATGGGTAAGCCAACTGTTGCAACACGAACCATAGCAATGAATGTATTCGAAAATCATACTTATCTTGCCGAAAATAAAGAGCAATACGTTGATCTTATTCAGCTTGCGCTACTTGAAAATTCTTCTGAGAAGGAAAGCGAAAGGGAGTTGTTTGCCCGAAGCCATACCTGGACAAACAATGTAGCAGAAATTTACAATAAAATGATCGTAGTACTTCAGAAACCTTAATTTTTGCAACATGAGCCTCATCGAAAAAATTAAAGCAGACCCGAAACTCAAGAAACTGGTGCTTTGGATGCTGATGCCAAAAAATCAAGCCAGGCCCCGACTTTGGGTGAAATGGTTTGTGAACCCATTGAAGCATCACAAAGGCAAAGGATCACTTATAAGAAGGAGAACCCGCATAGATGTTTTGCCTTTTAACAACTTTTACTTGGGAAATAATTCCACTATTGAAGATTTTTCTACAATAAATAATGGCGTTGGAGATGTTTACATTGGCGATCGTACACGTATTGGTTTAAGCTGTACACTCATTGGACCAGTGCGTATTGGTAATGATATTATGTTTGCTCAAAATATTGTTGCCTCTGGTTTAAATCATGGCTATCAAGATGTTACAACACCAATAAGCCTACAACCTGTCGAAACAAAACAAATTATTATTGAGGATAATGTATGGATTGGTGCAAACTCAGTGATAACAGCTGGTGTTACTGTAGGTAAACAATCAATCGTTGCAGCAGGCAGCGTCGTCACTAAATCGGTACCCGCCTACTCAATTGTTGGAGGAAATCCTGCTAAATTGCTAAAATTTTATAATTTTGAATCGAAAAGCTGGGAAAAACCTACTAAATAACTTCACAACAAAACAACACCATGCATAAAATTTCTACTTTCCTGCGATACTTTATCGACTTCCTACAATTCGGACAAGTGCGTTTGGTACTCGCCTCAATATTTTATATCATAACAAAGAAATCTTTTATTGAAACCAGGATTTTTAGGGGAAAACTTGGATACTTCCTTCATAGAAAAGGATCACTCGATTTTCAATTTGGCAATTATGCTTATGAATGGAATGTAAAAAAAGTAATGCTGAAGCATTATAAATCCTATAATGTGTTCCTTGATATTGGATCCAATATTGGAACTTATGCAATCATGTTGGGGCAGAAGGGACTTAAAGTTTTTGCTTTTGAACCCATCTATAATAATCATAAAGCATTAACAATCAATATTTTATTGAATAATCTTGAAGATCATGTGACTGCATTTAATTTCGGTTTGAGTGATGAAGCGAGTACAGCCAGTTTTTCGTTTGATCCTTTAAACACAGGCGCTTCGCACATCGCATCCTTACCCGCAGAAACTCCGGAAGCAGAGCAGCGCAGCATCAAAACCGAGATTAAATTATCGCGGCTTGATGATATTCTTCCATTAATGCGGCTGACTCAAGAAGACAAAATTCTTGTTAAGATAGATGTAGAAGGCATGGAGCTAGAGGTACTCGGTGGTTCAATTCAGTTTCTTAAACAGTATCCACATTTGATGATAATTATGGAGAGTGTTCATTCAGGTGAACAAAAACTTCGTGAAATGCTTGATCAAATAGCTGAATTCGAATATTTTACAATCGACAACCTTAATATGGGGGCTATCAAAAAAGGCAATTTGAAAAATTAAAGTATGGAATCGCTGAAAATTATCTTTTGGGTACTGCTTTTCACAGTTTTTTACGCTTATCTTGGCTATGGTATTGTGTTATTCATTTTGGTTAAACTTAAACGGATGTTTAAGAAAACAGCCCCAATGAATGATTCTTTTTATGAACCAGAGGTAACCCTCTTTGTTGCAGCATATAACGAAAAGGACTATGTTAATGCAAAGGTTCAAAACAGTCTTGAAATGGAGTACCCATCAGATAAAATCAAACAGATTTGGATTACCGATGGATCAGATGATGGCACTCCTGATTTAATTAAACAGTTTCAAAACCCTAATATTGAGGTATATCATGTACCACAACGTGGTGGTAAGATTGGAGCGATGAACAGAGGTATGCAGTTTGTTAAATCACCCATCATCATTTTTTCGGATGGAAACACCATGCTTGGCAAAGAAAGTGTTAGAAGAATTGTTAATCTTTTTGCCGATCCCACTGTTGGGTGTGTTTCGGGTGAGAAGCGTATTTATAATAAAGAAAAGGATTCAGCTGCAGGAACAGAAGGCATTTACTGGAAGTACGAATCTAAACTTAAGAAATGGGATGCTGAGCTTTATTCAGTTGTTGGCGCTGCAGGTGAGTTATTTGCCATAAGAACTGAGTTATTTGAAGAAGTGGAGAAAGATACCCTACTTGATGATTTTATTATTTCATTACGTGTTGCAATGAAAGGATACACAATACAATACGACCCTGAAGCATTTGCCATTGAAACATCCTCAGCTAATGTTAAAGAGGAATTAAAGCGAAAAGTCAGAATTGCAGCAGGTGGAATTCAATCAATTATCCGGTTAAGTGCACTTCTTAATATTTTCAAATTCGGTACATTAAGCTTCCAATACATCTCACATCGGGTGCTTCGATGGACTATTGCCCCGTTATCGTTACCGATTTTGTTAATTATCAATCTGGTATTATTTATTCTTGCAGGGCCGGCCAATTTAAATAGCATCTATGTTTGGCTGTTTTATGGTCAGGTTTTGTTTTATGTGATGGCTTTTACAGGTTGGTATCTTGAAAACAAAGCAATCAAAATCAAGATTTTATTCATCCCTTATTACTTCATGATAATGAATCTTGCTGTTCTCATGGGGATGAAACGCTATTTCAAAGGTAGTCAATCTGTTAACTGGGAACGTGCAAAAAGAGGAACATAACAACTATAATGAATACTCTTAAATTACTATTTATTGTTATATTGTTACATGCCAGTATTTTAGTTACTGCCCAAAAGAATTGCACCCATACCATTGAAACTCAGACTTCAAATATTGAGGGAGAAGGAATCGCTCCAGGTGATACAATTTGCCTGTTACCGGGCCAAAGATCCTATTTATATATCAGAAATCTAAATGGAACTGCATCAAAGCCAATCGTGATCATTAATAGAGGTGGCATCTCAACAATTGATACGGATCATTTTTATGGTGTAAAATTTTCACATTGTAACCACGTGAAGTTCATAGGCACGCACGATCTGACTCATGATTACGGTATTCGCATTACACGCGTAGCAGGAGGTGCAGGCATTTCTGTTGACGAGCTCAGTGCGAATATTGAGATTGCTTATATAGAAATTGCTCATACTAAAGTAGGTGGTATTTATGCTAAAACAGATCCCGACTGTACATTTGTTGCCACACGTGAAAAATTTACAATGTCAGGCATTCATATTCACCATTGTTACCTTCACGATATTGCTGATGAAGGAATGTACATCGGAAGTTCGAAATATACAGGGCAACATCTAACTGATTGCGATACAATCGTTTTACCTCACTTAATTCACAATGTCAGCGTACATGATAATATTGTTGAAAGAACAGGATGGGATGGAATTCAAGTTAGTTCGAGTCCAATTAACTGTTTGATATACAATAATATAATAAGGAATGACTCTGAAAGAGAAACACCAAATCAGATGTCAGGGATTCTGATTGGGGGTGGTTCTGATTGCGATTGTTATAACAACCAAATTTTTGACGGCAAAGGCGATGGCATTGATATTTTTGGATTTGGTGAAATGAAAATATATAATAACCTGATAGTTCGTGCAGGCAAAACCTATCAGCCGACAGTTGAAACAGCTTTTCGGCATGGAATCTTCGTTGGCAATGCCCCTGACAGTGCTTCCGGCAGACTTAAAATCATGCACAACAGCATCATTGCACCTAAAACAACAGGCGTAAGGTTCTTTAATTCTTTTACATCAGGAAACCTCTTTTTTAACAACATAATTACCAATCCTGGCTCTTTTGCAGTGAATGGTGCAAATGCCTATTTAAGCAGCGATGGCTCTCAGAGTGCTTTTTCTATTAAAAACAATATTTTTAGCGAATATCCTGAGAATATAGGTTTTATGAATCTTAATGATGACAATTACGATTTAAAGCCAGGTTCTTCTGCAGTTAACAATGGTTTCAATGCCGGCCTGAACAAAATAACTTTTGATATACTCGACCGTTTCAGGCCTCATAATGGTTCGTTTGATATTGGTGCTTTTGAATCTCAGGACACATATGCCTCAATTCCGGAAAATGAAGGTAATAGTTTCCTGATCAATATGTTCCCAATTCCAACTAATGGAGTTTTATATGTAGATGTAGATGTCAAAAGCGAAGAAACCCTTTCATTAATAGTTACTGACCTGTTAGGTAAGCAACATTCCATCTCAGCCTCTTATTATTTACAAAAAGGCTGTCAGCAAATAAGTATTGATTTAAGTTCACTCTCAAAAGGAGCATATTTACTTCACTTACAAAGAAAAGCAAACACAATTCGTAGAATCGTTGTAATCCAATAAATTAACACTCCTTCATGATGGCTTACACGATCGAATTTCTAAAAAAAATAATACCAAGAAATGCTGGCTATTTCTTAAGAAAGATAAAATTATTTGTCAGAGGTTTGTTTTATCGAGGCACTAATTTCTTCTGTCCTATTTGTAATAAAGGTTATAGAACTTTTTTTGAAGGCGGATTCGACTTAGCTGTTATACGTGAATATCAAATAATTGGGGCAGGGCTTCGAAAAAATGCCATTTGTCCTGGCTGTGCTTCCAATGACAGGGATCGACTGCTTTATCTGGCCTTGAACGACAAAAATCTGAAATTACTCCCTGCTGATTCAATATTGCACATCGCACCAGAACCATCATTGGCTGGTTGGTTAGCTGCTAATCAGCACAGAAGCAAGGGATCCTATGTAAAGGGTGTGAAATACCATGAAGGATTTTACTACAGCAATGATGTTCAATTAATGGATCTGTTGCAACTTCCGTTTGAAGAAAACTCATTTGATCTTCTGATTTGTAATCATGTTTTGGAACATATTCCTGATGATATTGGAGCAATGATTGAGATATACCGGGTTATGAAACCAGGAAGCAAATCAATCCTTCAAGTGCCGTGGTCGCCCCTACTCGATACAACATTTGAAGATAATTCTATAACAAAACCTAAGGAAAGAGAAGAAAAATTTGGGCAGTTTGATCATGTGCGTCTTTACGGCACCGATTACACCACAAGGCTGGAATCTGTTGGGTTTCAAGTTGAAACTATTTCTGTAGATCAGTTAAATCTACAGGATAACCTTTTGATTTCCTATGGTTTAAATCATAAAGAGATTATTTTTGTAGCAACAAAACCAATGCATACTAAATGAGGCGTTTATTAACTTTTTGCCTTTTTGTAATCATTTTCGTACAGCAGTTATTTGATGTGCGGGCACCTTTGTTTGCACAAGTTGAAAAAGCAATAGAAATCAATGGCTTATATACTCAGATTGAATTCTACAAACAAGATCAAGTCAACCATTTTTTAAGTCAAATTGAGGCTCAATCATTCGATAAGTCTTTTGAAATAGAAAAAAACAGCCATATTCCTTTCCGCTCCATTTTTTCGGGAAAGTTTTATGAAGCTGAAAGAATTATGCAAGCACATTACTTGAACTTATTAAAAAAATCAGAAAATACCAGTGAAATCATTCAATATTTGAAGGTATTTTCCTCGATACTTGAAATGAATAATAAGCATGAAAAAGCTTTAAGCCTTTGGAAAGAATTCTCGTATAATATTGATAATAAAATAAATACTGATATTTCTATTGATACCTACACTCAAATTGTCCGCATTTATAACGATATTGCCAGTCCTGGAAAATCCATGCTTTATGGTCTTATGTTAGACACCTTAGACCCTTCAAAAATTTCCCCTAAAATACTTTTTTCAGCACAATATGAAAAAATAAGGATGCTTCTGCTCAATAATCAACCAAAAGATGCTTTAGAGTTATTTTACAAGATGACATTGAATCAAGACATTAGAAACAATGAAGACATTATTTCTAAGATTCAACTTCATATACTTTCCAATGAATTGCCATTAAATGACTTTCAGAAAATCGCTTTCAACGATTCATTTGACAGTTTAACATCTTCAATAAATGAAAAACATCTTTTGGCAGTTGTGTACTCTGTCAAGGCAAATTACTTAAATGAATCTAAAGTTGCAGAAGCTTATAACTTCTATAAAAAATCATATGCATCATTTGAGGATTATCAAAAAAAAATCAATGCTTATTTGGAATTCATAGGTCATCAAAACCCAAATTTATCGGGTCAAAAGAGAGGTCCGTATCAACTAAAATCATTCAGTTTATTCAAAATTAGTTTTTTCGGTTTGCTTTCCTTGCTCTTTTTCGGCCTCTTTTTTTGGATCTTTTTCAACTACCTAAAATTTAAAAAAGTAATTCGAGAGAAAATCGCAATCATTGAAAACAATCGTTCAGAAGCTGAGAATAAGTTAATTGAAGCTTATGCTAATCTTGACCAATTAGTCAAAGAAAGAGAATCAGACCTTAGCAAAGAACTTATTGAACGTGAACGCGTTGATACAGAACTTCGGGATGCCTTAGTTCAAGCTGAAGAAGCTAATTATCAAAAAAACGCATTCCTTTCAAACATCAGCCATGAAATCCGAACTCCATTGAACGGCATCATCGGATTCTCAAGTTTGCTTGAAAACGAATTGGCAATACTTGATCAGCCAGATTTATTTGATTATGCTAATTCGATTCAAAAAAGTGGGGAGAAACTCCTTCACCTCTTAAACAATATTATTGATATCAGCCGACTTGAAGCTAATGATATTGATTTTAAATTAGTTGGATGCAACCTGCCCGAAATGCTCGAAGAAGTAATTAACACTTTCAAAAGTTCAGCAAGTGAAAAGGGATTGCGTATTGTAACAGAGATAAGTAAATTCAATGCCATTGCCGACCAGATTATGTTAGCAAAAGTTTTAAGCGAGATGCTTGATAATGCTGTTAAGTATACCGAAAAGGGTTTCATACGCATCAAACTTGACAAAATTTCAAGCACTGGTCAGGTAAGAATTGACATTCGCGATACGGGTATAGGTATAGACAAGAATTATTTACCAGACCTTTTTGAGGCCTATCGACATGAAAGCCACGGCTATTCGCGTCAATATCAAGGTGCTGCCCTGGGCATACCTCTATCAAAACAATTGGTAGAGAAAATGGGTGGTTCATTTCTTTTAGATTCACAAAAAGCAGTTGGCACAACAGTTTCCATTCTACTACCGGAATCAGCCAAAGTAGAGCAGAAACAACTACCAATACCGAATGAAACCAATCTGCTGGCAGAGAAAATTAAGATGCTTCTTGCAGGAAAACGTATACTTATAGTTGAAGACGATATGGCAAGCCGCAAACTAATCAGCAGATTTCTTGAGCCACATGCCGAAATTACAGCTGTTGCCGATGGTGATTCAGCAATAAAAGCTATCGAGGAAGGCGAAAGGAATAAAAAATACTTTGATTTACTTGTCTTCGACATCAACTTGCCAGACCCCTGGGACGGCAAAAAACTATTAAAAGCCATCAAAGCCAACTATATTACCTATGCAAATGTCCCGGCAATTGCTGAAACTGCATATGCAATGAATAATGATGAGAGCGATGTTTTAAAATCCGGTTTTAGTGCATATTTGTCAAAACCCATACAACGAGCCGTTCTTTACAATGAAATCATAAAATTGCTCGACAAAAAATAACACTATGAAATATCATTTGTGAAATGACACTATTTAACGTACATTTGCCTATATTTTTCAGGCACTATTATAATATAAAACAAGTGCAGTCATGACAGAAGAAAAACAAACAATAAAAATTCTTTTGGTTGAAGACAATGAACTAAATCAAAAATTTGCCATTGCCGTTATCAGGAAACTTGGCCATGAATTAGACATTGCGTCAAACGGACGAATTGGGGTAGATTTATACAAAAGTAAGAGTTTTGATTTAATTCTGATGGATATTCAGATGCCAGAAATGAATGGTATCGAAGCCACTCAGGCTATTCGTAAATTAGAAGCTGAAAATGGCAAAGGAGCACACATACCTATTATTGCTGTGACTGCATTTGCGATGGAACAAGATAAACGTAATTGTATGGATGCTGGCATGGATGATTTTATTGCCAAACCATACAAACCCTTTGAATTGGAACAGAAAATTAACCAGTTCTTATAAAGATCCTAAAAGAATCTTTTCACCATATTTTATTAAAGCTATGATTTCAAAAGACATTGAAATTGAGGAATTGGTTAGAACCTATCCTTTCTCTGTAAAGTATTTAATGGAACATGGCATTCGGTGTATCGCCTGCGGTGAACCAATTTGGGGTACTCTTGAAGAAGCTGCAAAGGAGAAAGGTTTCGATACAAATGCCATTAATCGATTTGTAGATGAAATGAATCAAATTTTTGAAGAAAAACAAAAGTTAGATTCTATATAATCTATTCATATTCAAGCATATACACTTATAATATAGCCATTTAATAATTATGGAGCAAGTCGATTTTTTTGCCACTGTGATTCATTCTTTATACTGTAAATAATTCTATCGTGTAACCGATCGGCTCCTCCCTGCCAAAATTCAAAATAATCGGGCGTTAAGCAATAGCCTCCCCAATGTTCAGGCCGCTGAATATCTGCACCTTTCGAAAGAAAACCAAGCCTTCTTTGCAACAATTCGTCTTTTGATTCAATTAAACTGCTTTGAGGGGAAATAATGGCACTAACCTGACTCTCAATCGGGCGGCTTATAAAATAGCGATCCGATTCGTCCGGTTCAATCTTTGTCACTTTTCCTTCAATTCTTACTTGTCGTTCGAGATCAGGCCAGAAAAAATTAAGTGTTGCAAAAGGGTTTTGACTGAGCTCCATCCCTTTCCTGCTTATATAATTGGTAAAGAAAACAAAGCCTTTTAAGTCGATTTCCTTCAGAAGAATAACACGAGATGAAGGTCTGTTTCCTGCTACTGTTGACAAAACACATGCATTTGCCTCAAATTGATGGAATTGTATGGCTTCATTGAACCACTCTTTAAAAAATATTATTGGATTTTCGGGTAGTTGAATTTCGTTAATTGTTCCCTTTTTATACTGTTGACGTAAATCGTGCAATTTCATTGGAATGTGTTTGAGTGCCACAAAAATAACTAACTTGTGCCAATTAATTGAATAGTAAGTATGGGATGGCTCTTTAAACAAAAAATGATCTGGGTTCCAACATTATTGGGAATGCTAATCATCTTTATATCAGTAGTTTTAGTTTTCATACTGATCACAAAAAATACCTATTCTTTTCTCGCTCCTGATGTACCTCCTGCTTCAAAAACATTAGTAATTGAAGGGTGGATACCCGAATCAGGCTTAAAAAAAGCCCTGGATTATTATGAAGCAAATAATTACAAATACATGATCATTACCGGGGTCCCAATTACTCAATGGACCTATTCTTCTCCTTTTTCAAATATGGCAGATGCATCAGCAGGCACAATGCAACAATTATTCTTTCGCGATACAATTTATAGAGCCATTATTCCTTCCACTGTTCAACGCGACCGCACCTATAGCACAGCGATTGCACTTAAAAAATTATTGCCGGTTTGGGGTATCAGTGCCGACACCTTTGATCTGTTTTCAATGGGAGCTCATGCCCGGCGTTCCTACCTTATGTTTACTAAAGCTTTTCCAAACGCCCGTATTGGACTCATAACAGATACCGATCCTTCGTTTGATCACAATAAATGGTATGCATCGAGTCGTGGATTCCGAACAGTTTTTGGAGAGTTGATAAGCTATTTCTATAGTTTTTTTCTCTTCAGGCCAAACGAACAGCTTACAGCTCAACTTATTACAGAAGGGCATTACATTGATGAAATTACTGCATCAAGGTTTAAGACAGATCGCTATTTTGGAGATACACTTACAAGTCCTCTTGGAAAAGATGATATTCCAGCTTTTAGAGGTCTACCCTATTTTCCCGTTGATACCTTATGGAAAAAACAAGCAGAAGTAAAAGTTGATACGAGCGAAGTTCCTTTCTATATGCCAACTACTACCGAACGGCTGCCCCTTTACAGAAAATATGCAATCCTTACTTTCAGACATAACGATAGTGTTTTTACACTTCAAGCTTACCAAAACCTCGACTTAAAAAAGAAAAATCCTGCCTACAATAGCTTGTTTATTCCCTTTAAGGACCTGACTAACGGAGAAGTAACTTACGGTGGCGGAAGATATCTCGATATTGAGATACCAACAGGTCTTCACACTCACATTGATTTCAACAGAGCATATAACCCTTATTGCGCTTACCATGAACGCTGGTCATGCCCTTTGCCTCCTTTTGAAAATTACCTGAAGACTGCTGTTAATGCAGGTGTAAAAAAATATAAATCAACCCATTAAGAATCCGTCATGGAAAAATTCAACATATCTGTGTTATTTGTTGATGATGAAAAAATTCTCCGAACCGTATACCACAGGTTAATTGGTGATTGGGTGAATGTAGTTTACCTTGCTGAAAATGGCTTTGATGGCCTTGAGATGTATCAAAAATATCATCCTGACCTTGTTATTACTGACATTAAAATGCCAATAATGAATGGGTTAGACATGACCCTAAAGATTAGGGCTATTAACCCAAAGGCACGTGTTATTGTCCTTTCAGCATTTAGTGAAGCTAATTACCTGATAAGAGCTATCGAAGTTGGTATAAAAAACTTTCTGCTTAAGCCTGTTGACAATACCAAACTACATTCAGCCATTCATGAGCAAGCCAGAGAAATTGACTTTGAATATAAGCTATTAGATGAAGAAAGAAAACGTATAAGCGCTGAAAGAGAACTTAAACACAATGAGCAAATTCTTCAAGCTGTAAGCGAAACTGCAGAACAATTACTAACCTATGGCTTTGATCAGCAATCGATTAGATTTAGTTTACAATGTTTGGGAAATGCAGCACAGGTTAGTCGTGTGTATATATTTGAAAATTATAATGAAAATGGTGAAAGCTTTTCACGACAAACCAATGAATGGGTGGCAAATGGTATTGAAGCACAACTTGATAACACCATTTTATTGGCTGTACCTCATTCAGATAGCTCCTTTAGCAGATGGGCCTCAGAACTTAGTCAGCATAACAACGTTTATGGTTTGATAAAAGATTTCCCTATTGACGAACGAAATCTTTTAGAGCCTCAGAATATCGTGTCGGTGATTGCGATTCCAATTTTCGTTAGAAATGAATGGTATGGTTTTATTGGTTTTGACGACTGTTTTCAAGAGCGAATTTGGTCTGCCTCAGAAATTAGCACTCTTACTACTGCGGCTAATCTGCTGGGTGCAACCATCTATCGTACCAAAATTGAAAAGCAATTACTTCAGCTTAATAACGAATTAGAAGAGAGAGTTCAACAGCGAACGCAAAAACTTCAGGAAGAAATTCAAGAAAGAAAAATGGCTGAACTTCTGCTTCGGCAAAGTGAAGAGAAATACCGAACAATTTTTGAAAATGCCAATGATGCTATTTTCCTGTCAATCGACGCACAAATTCACCTTATTAACCCGCGTTTCTTCGAACTAACTGGGTACTATCCCAATCAATTAATAGGCAAATCTTTTCTGGACCTGGTACATCCCGACTTTCGTGACATGGTAATTAACAATTATAAGAATAGAATGCTACAGGAAAGCACAATGCAGTCATATGATATTCAAATACTTACATCCAGGAATGAAACTAAATGGGTTGAAATAAAATCAAGCCAGCTAATTTGGGAAGGTAATCCTGGATTACTCTCCTTCCTTACAGATATCCAGGATCGAAAAACCTTTGAAAGCGAACTTAGACTGCTCAATGTTAATCTTGAAGCAAGGGTTGTTGAAGAATTAAAACACAGGGAGAAACAACAAGAATTATTCCTTCACAAATCTAAATTGGAATCCCTTGGCGAACTCTCAGCCGGTATGGCCCATGAAATCAATCAACCTTTGGGTGGATTATCGATGAGTTTGGAGAATATTCTAGATGATCTATCTGCAAATCAACTTAGTACAGATTATCTGAAAACAAAAATATCTTTGATGTTTACAGATATAGAAAGGATTAAAAAAATCATTGATCATGTGCGAATCTTTTCCCGTGATCAACAAAACGAAGATCAGCAACCTTTCTCAGTTTCTGAAGTCATTAATGGAAGTTTATTGTTAGTCAATCGCCTCTTTATTAATAATCAGATAGATTTAAAGGTGAGTATCAGAAACAATAATCAGCATGTTTTAGGAAATCCATATCGACTTGAGCAAGTGTTATTAAATGTTTTAAGTAACTCCCGCCATGCTGTTGATCAAAAGAAAAGTCAAACAACTGGTAACTTTATAAAAGTAATCTCTCTCGAATCCTATACCTTAAGCGATATGCATGTTATTGAAATTGAAGATAATGGCATCGGCATTCCTGAACACATTCTTGGAAATATCTTTGATCCCTTCTTCACTACAAAAAATGCTAATGACGGAACCGGGTTAGGCTTATCGATTTCATATGGCATCATTCGTGATATGGATGGGTCGATTGAGGTAGTAAGTGAACAAGATGTCTGCACAAAAGTGACCATTAAATTACCAATCCGTCATAATTAAAAGTATGGAAGAATTAAAAATACTTGTTCTTGATGATGAGAAACGTCTTCGTGATGAAATAGGAGAATATCTAAAGAAAAGGCATCATGAAGTTTTTTTATCAACCTCAGCTTCAGATACATTTCAACTATTAGAAAACACTGAAATAGACATTGCTATTCTGGATATTCGCTTACCTGAGATGAGCGGGCTTGAAGTTTTACGACGAATAAAGCTGATGCAACCTTCCGTTGAGGTAATCATGATTTCTGGCCATGGAGATATGGCTACTGTAATTGAAGCAATGCGAAACGGTGCTATTGATTATTTCCCAAAGCCTTTCAGAATGCATGATGTTCAAAATGCCATTGAACGCACCCAAAAATTTATTTTACTTAATAAAAAACTTCAACAATCTGAGCAAACCATCTCAATCCTGACCCATAAATTATATCAAAATATGGGGTCCCCCATGATCGGTCAAAGTAAATCTATTCAGCACATTATAGAGATGATGGAACGGGTTGCAGCCTCAGATCAAACCAATGTTTTAATAACAGGAGAAAGTGGAACAGGCAAAGAATTGGTTGCTCATGGCATTCATCTTTTGAGTATTCGTAAAAAAAACGCGTTTCATTCTGTTAACTGTTCAGCAATCACAGATAGTTTGTTTGAGAGCGAATTTTTTGGTCATAAAAAAGGCTCGTTCACAGGTGCCTATGAAGATCGGTCAGGTTGTTTTGAAGTAGCTTCAAAAGGAACACTTTTTCTTGATGAGATTGGTGACATGCCATTAGGCCAACAAGCAAAACTTCTTCGTACGCTTGAGGATCGCAAGGTTAGACCTGTTGGAGGACGAAACGCTATTGATGTTGACGTTAGGGTTATTGCTGCGTCTAACCAGCTTCTGGAGCAAATGATTGAAGAGAAAAAATTCAGATCCGACTTATATCACCGGTTAAGCACCTTTATCATCGATCTGCCACCACTTCGTGATCGAATTGAAGACATACCACTGTTGGCAAACCATTTCATCGAGCTCTTTGCAAAACGCATGAATAAGGGTAATGTGCAAATCACCGATGATGCTTTAGATTTGTTACTAGGCTACTCTTACCCTGGTAATATACGCGAGCTCAGAAATATTATTGAACGTGCCTTGATACTTTGTGATGGAAATCATCTGCTTCCTAATCATTTCCCTTTTCTTGACAAACACATCTTACCAATTGTAATTACGCCAGAAGCAGAGTCCTCTCTTTTAGAAAATAATGAATATAAAGCTGTTATGGATGCATTACAAAAGACAAACTACAACAAATCAAAAGCAGCTGCACTTTTGAATATTTCTTGGAACGCTTTACATCGTAGAATGACCAAGTTTGGCATCGAAAGTAGTATGTAGCTACACATATAGACAAAAAAAAAGAAGGCTAAGGCCTTCTTTTTTCTTTAGGAGAAGTTTTCAACTAATCCTGATTCACTTTTTCCACGATGGCCTTGAAGGCATCAGGGTTATTGAGAGCCAGGTCTGCCAACACTTTCCTGTTGATTTCAATATTGTGTTTGTGAAGTTTTCCCACAAAGACACTGTATGACATTCCAAAAGGTCTCACTGCCGCGTTTATACGGATGATCCATAGTGAACGGAACGAACGCTTTTTGTTACGTCTGTCGCGATATGCATACTGTTGTCCTTTTTCGTAGGAATTCTTGGCTACTGTCCAAACGTTTTTCCTGCGCCCAAACTGACCCCTTGTCAGCTTGAGAATTTTTTTTCTTCTAGCTCTTGATGCTACAGAGTTTACTGATCTTGGCATTTTTTTTAATTTTCCGCTATAGCGCCTCCCTTTTGGAGAACTTTGATGCTATAACAAAGTTAAACAATTGATTTTTACAGTTGAAGCATGAGTTTGATGTTCTTCTCATCAGCTGGGTTCACCAGTGTTGAGTAGGTCAAGTTACGCTTACGTTTAGTCGATTTCTTTGTGAGAATGTGACTTTTGTAAGCATGCTTCCTCTTGATCTTACCGGAACCCGTTAACTTGAAACGTTTCTTTGCTCCGGATTTTGACTTCATTTTTGGCATTACTAAACAATATTTAAGGTTAAATAGGTTTCTTATTTTTTAGGGGCTATCATCATCATCATTCGCTTTCCTTCCAATTTTGGCAACTGTTCAACTTTGCCATAATCTTCAAGAGCTTGTGCGAATTTAAGCATGATTAATTCTCCCTGATCTTTGTAAACGATAGAACGTCCACGAAATAGCACATCAACACGTACTTTAGCTCCTTCTTCAAGGAAGTTCATCGCATGTTTCAACTTAAAATCAAAATCATGATCATCAGTATTTGGTCCTAAACGGATCTCTTTTACGACGATTTTGGCTGATTTTGCTTTGATTTCTTTTTGCTTTTTCTTGAGTTCAAATAAAAACTTTTTGTAGTCAAGAATACGGCAAACCGGAGGGTTTGCTGTAGGCGAAATCTCAACAAGATCTAATCCTTGTGTTTCAGCGATAGCCAATGCTTCTCTGATAGAAACGATGCTGGCTTCAATGTTGTCGCCCACAACGCGCACCATCGGTGCTGATATTCTTTCATTGATCCGATGAGGGTCTTCCTTTTTTTCCATCGGCCTTCTTGGACCTCTTCCTCTAAACTGTGCTATGGTATGTTCCTCCTTACTTTTATATCAATCTGTTGACTGTACGTATTTTATGCGTTTTCTTGTAATTTTCTTACCTCTCCGTTTATCAATTCAGCAAAGGCTTCAAGTGTATAACTTCCTAAATCGCCCTCAGCTTGCTTTCTTACAGAAACAGAATTTTCAGTTTCTTCTTTTTCACCAACAATGAGCATAAAAGGAATCTTCCGCATCTCAGCATCTCTGATCTTTCTTCCTGTTTTCTCGCTCCTGTCGTCAATGAGGGCGCGAATATCGGAATTTTTCAGGAACTGGGAAACTTTTTCCGCATAAATTTGATATTTTTCACTGATTGGCAATATGATAACCTGTTCAGGGGCTAGCCATAAGGGGAATTTCCCTGCACAATGTTCAATTAGTACCGCAACAAAACGTTCCATCGAACCAAAAGGAGCACGATGAATCATTACAGGACGATGCTTTTCATTATCGCTACCTGTGTAGGTAAGGTCAAAACGCTCAGGCAAATTGTAATCTACCTGAATGGTTCCCAGTTGCCATTTTCTTCCAAGCGCATCCTTTACCATAAAATCCATCTTTGGACCATAAAATGCTGCCTCCCCTTCTACTTCAATAGCATTGAGCCCCTCTTCCTTAGCAACTTCCTTAATTGCATTTTCAGCTTTTAGCCAATTTTCTGCAGATCCAATATATTTCTCTGGTTGCTTCGGATCACTTAATGATATCTGAGTAATAAAATCTTGAAAATCAAGAGCTTTAAAAATGCGCATAATGATCTTGATCACCGCTTTAAACTCTGATTTAATCTGATCGGGAGTACAAAAAATATGTGCATCATCTTGAGTAAATCCGCGAACGCGCGTCAAACCATGAAGTTCACCACTTTGCTCATAACGATAAACAGTTCCAAATTCGGCATAGCGGATCGGAAGGTCTTTATATGAATGTGGTTTTGCATTGAAAATCTCGCAATGATGCGGACAATTCATTGGTTTGAGGAAAAATGCTTCCCCTTCAACAGGCGTTGTGATGGGGCGGAAAGAGTCAGCTCCGTATTTATCAAAATGTCCTGAGGTCTTATAAAGGTTTACATTACCAATATGTGGAGTTATAACTGGTTGATAACCTGCCTCTTTCTGAACTTTTTTTAGATATTGTTCGAGTCTTTCGCGTAATTCTGCTCCTTTTGGTAACCATAAGGGTAAGCCCGCGCCAACTTTTTGTGAAAATGTGAAAAGTTCAAGTTCTTTACCCAACTTCCTGTGATCTCGTTTTTTAGCTTCTTCTAACAAGATGAGGTATTCCTCAAGCTCTTTTGCTTTTGGAAACGTAATACCATAAACACGGGTGAGCTGTTTACGTTTTTCATCGCCTCTCCAGTAAGCGCCTGCTATACTTGTGAGCTTGACGGCTTTTATAAAACTTGTGTCAGGCAAATGAGGCCCGCGACACAAATCAGTAAATGTGCCACTTTTGTAAAATGTTATTTTGCCATCCTCTAAATCATTTATGAGCTCTAATTTGTACTCATCACCTTTATTAGTAAAGAAATTTAAAGCTTCTTCTTTTGAAACTTCTTTACGCTGGTATGTTTGCTTCTCTTTGGCCAGCTCAATCATCTTTTTCTCGATCAGCACCAAATCTGCTTCTGTTAGTACTTTTTCTCCTGGGTCGATATCATAATAAAAGCCATTCTCAATATCCGGACCAATACCAAACTTTACACCCGGAAATAATTGCTCAATAGCTTCTGCCATCAAATGTGCAGATGAATGCCACATCGTAGCTTTACCTTCCAGATCATTCCAAGTAAGAAGCTGAACACGTGAATCCTGATGAATAGCGCGGGTTGCGTCCCAAATTTCATTATCTACTTTTGCTGAGAGAACGTTTCTCGCCAGACCTTCACTGATGCTTTTTGCAATTTCGAGAGCTGTAACTCCTGCCTCATACTGCCTTACCGACTGATCGGGTAACGTGATGTTAATCATATAATGTTATCTTAAAAACGGCTGCAAAAGTACAAAAAATCATTGGTTATTCATGTATAAACGCAATATACAGTTTAAGAAATCTAATCAAAACAGATCGAGATAACCTGACCACTTTTTTCTCAAGGTTAATCTTGCTTATAAACCCTTTTAAGGTCCAGTTGATTGGAAGGGTTTCCTGATAAACCTTTCACATTTTTATGTATGAAGCGCAGAACTTCATCATAATATAAAACTACCACAGGAGCTTGTTCCATTACCATACTGTCCATTTGACGATAAAGTTCGGCTCGTTCGGCAGGATCTGTTACCGAATAGGATTTTTCAAACATCCGGTCGAAGTTTTTATCATTAAAATGTGTATAGTTTGGCCCTGAAGGTGATTGATTAGGATGATAAAACAATGAAAGATAGTTTTCTCCATCGGGATAATCAGCTACCCAACTTGCCCTGAACACATCCAGTTTACCAAATGCACGCAACTCACGTAATGTTGCAGTTGGCATCACTTCTACTTTCACTTCCAGCCCTAATTGATCAAGTTGAGATTGAACATATTTAACAAGATCAACATAATCAGCTGTTACTGAAATTTTTATTGCAGAGCCTTTTAAGTTGTTCGTTTCGATCAGGCTCTTTGCACGTTCTAAATTGAAACGATAGCCAATTGTTTGAGAAAGATCATATCCCGGCAATCCTTTTGGAATCATACCGCCATGGCCTGGAACACCAATGTTATTTCTAAGGTATTTCAACATCTTTTCCCTGTCGATGCCATAATTGATTGCCTGACGCAAAGCTTTCTGCTTTTGAGGTGATTGTGCTGCTTTGGAGTCAGAGCCAATGAAAAAACCGAGGTATTCAGTGTTTAGAAACGGCTCTCTTTGTAATGAGATTCGGGAAAGGTATTTCGACCGAAGCATCCCTTGTCGTGTTAGTAATTCGTCTTTATAGCGTGCGTCAATACCCGACATAAAATCTAAGTTCCCTTTTATAAACTCCATAAAAGCAGTCTGCCTGTCAGTAAGAAAACTCACTGAAACAGCTTCAAGAAATGGCAACCGTTTTCCATCTTCGATTTCAAAATAGTTTTGATTCCTTCGCATGACTAACCGAACGCCCTCCTCCCAAAACTTGAAATAAAAAGGTCCTGTACCGCAAGGGTTTCTTCGAAAATCATTTCCTTCCAGCAATACTACTTCTTTAGGAACTGCCGAGGCATAGGCCATGCCTAATAAGCCCAGGAAGGCGGGAAATGGTCGTATCAATTGAATCTGGAGTATGGTGTCGTTAAGTGCCGTTACATCTAAAACAGCATCCTTACGTTGCACCTGATTAAAAATCCAGATACCTGGAGAAGCAAGCTTTTCATCAAGAAAACGGTTGAAGCTGAAAACAAAGTCGCTAGCTATCAGTTTTCTGGAATTACCTTCAAAAGCCGGGTGATCATGAAAAGTCACATCATTACGCAGGTAAAATGTGTAAGTCAGTCCATCTTCCGAAATAGTCCAACGCTTTGCCAATGAAGGCTTTACCATCATCGAACTATCAAGTTCTACTAAACCATTATACAATTGATTGCATGCCCAGATGTGAGGTAAATCTTTAGCAAAGGCAGGATCCAGTGTAAGAATACCGGCATTCTCATTGTATCTAAACACATCATAGCTTGAGTCATTTCTTCCGCAAGCTGAAATAAAAAAAACAATTAAAACAATGAATATCAATCTTTTGAATAAATTCATGTCCTGATTACTTTGAACTGCAATTTACTCAAATGAATTCGATTTGAACTATTTCATTTTTTGGCCTAATTGAAACATTTTTTTCAACCAATTAGCACGTCTTGATTCAGATGAAGTGCGCATTGGTCCAAGTGAACTGATATAAACCGGCCGAATGCCGCAGAAGTGCAAAATACCGTTTCGCATCGAATGATGTCCGGGGGCACGCTGAACAAAGTAATAATACCAAACTGGAGAATCCATTGTAACAACCAGCCTTGCCGTTTTTCCTTTGAGAAGTTTCTCTGGAACAGGGTTGTTTTTGCGATATTTAAAAGCAAAGCCCGGAAGAAAAGTCCGGTCAATGAAACCTTTAAGTAAGGCTGGGTAAGTAGCCCACCAATTGGGATAAAAGAAAACAAGATGATCAGCCCATCGTATTAATTCCTGAGCCATTTTGAGGTCATCTTCCAGCTCCTGATTACCCCTGTATCCTTCGCGAAAGTTAATATCGAACTTCAACTCATTCAAAACCAATTCTTTTACATCGGCACCTGAATTCTCAGCTCCTCTTATATATTCACGTGTAAGTTTATCAACAAAGGTATCGTGAACAGGATGCCCATGAATAATCAACACATGTTTCATCGTTTTGGTTTTGAAATATCTTTCGCCGTTTTCTTTTCTTCCAAAGCCATACCAATGACCTCTATCATATTTGTAACAAAATGAAACTGAATACCTTTGATATAATCTTCTTTAATTTCGATGAAATCTCTTTTATTGTCTTTTGAAAGAATGATGTGAGTGATTTTGCCACGTTTAGCAGCCAGAATTTTTTCTTTAATCCCACCAACCGGCAACACTTTTCCACGAAGCGTTATTTCACCTGTCATTGCAAGTGCAGGCTTCACTTTTCGCTTTGTAAATGCTGAAGCTAAAGCCGTTAGCATTGTAATTCCTGCCGAAGGGCCATCCTTAGGTGTTGCTCCTTCCGGAACATGAATATGAACGTTCCATTTATCAAATTCATCCGGGTCAAGGTCAAGTAATTCAGCATGTGCCTTCAGATATGCAAAAGCGATGCTGGCTGATTCTTTCATTACATCGCCAAGATTACCGGTAAGTTTTAATTCACCTTTTCCACGGCTAAGGCTCACCTCAATGTAAAGTAATTCGCCTCCAACAGGTGTCCATGCCAGTCCGGTAACCACACCTGGTACCTCATGTTCTACTTCTAGACCCCTTGTGCCCCATCCAACACCAAGTACTTTTTCCAGATCACCGGAAGTGAGCTTTTTGTCGTAAGATTCGCCCATAGCAATAAATTTCGCTTTGTTGCGTATCAATTTGGCGATATTGCGCTCCATGGACCTCACACCAGCTTCACGGGTATAATCTTCAACGATTTGCTCAAGTATTTTCTTGGAAAAAGTGATATCGGCTGTTTTCATTCCATGCTCCAGAATCTGTTTTGGAATAAGGTGCTTGCGTGCAATCTGGAGTTTTTCTTCAACCAGATAACCACTCAAATCGATTATTTCCATGCGGTCGCGCAGAGCAGGATGAATCGTACTCAGACCGTTAGCTGTTGCAATGAACATAATCTTCGAAAGGTCGTAGTCGATCTCCAAAAAGTTATCATGGAACTTATTATTCTGTTCAGGATCAAGTATTTCAAGCAGGGCAGCCTGGGGATCACCATTGATATTATTTCCTATTACTTTATCAATTTCATCCAGCACGTAAACCGGGTTCGACGATTTAACTTTTTTCAAATTTTGAATAATTCGTCCCGGCATTGCCCCAATGTAAGTCTTTCTATGTCCTCTCAACTCGGCTTCATCGCGCAAACCGCCCAAAGACATCCGGATGTATTTACGACCAACAGCTCGTGCTATTGACTTTCCAAGCGATGTTTTACCAACGCCGGGCGGTCCAACCAAACACAAAATAGGTGCTTTCAGGTCTTGTTTGAGTTTGTATACAGCCAAATGCTCAATAATACGTTCTTTTACTTTTTCCAAACCATAATGATCCTGATCGAGCACCTTTTGTGCGTTAGTCAGATCAAAATTATCCTTTGTAAACTCATTCCAGGGTAACTCAACAAGGTGTTCAAGGTAATTAAACTGGATGCCATACTCGGCCGCTTGAGGATGCATACGCATAAGTTTTGCCAGCTCCCGCTCAAACACCAACTGAACTTCTTTGTCCCATTTTTTACGTGTAGCTTTTTCCTTCAGTTCCCTGATTTCAGTTTCGTTAGGTGATCCTCCAAGCTCTTCCTGAATGGTTTTGAGCTGCTGGTTTAAAAAGTAGTCGCGCTGCTGTTTATCCAGATCTGTTTTCACTTTGCTTTGAATCTGATTTTTCAGATCCAGCATCTGCAGTTCCTTTGTAAGGAAACCAAGAACCTTACCAGCTCTTTCCGGAACATCGGTTATTTCCAGCAACTGTTGTTTCTCAGTGGCGTTGATATTGAGGTTACTGGAGACAAAATTTACTAAAAAAACCGGACTTTCAATATTATTAATTGCGAAAGTCGCTTCACTAGGAATATTGGGTGATTTTTCAATGATCTGAATAGAAAGATCTTTAATTGATTGAATCAGGGCATTAAAACCAGGATCAGTAGGAATTGCATCAGTGCTGTCATAAACACCTACTTTCCCTCTGAAATAAGGCTCTTCACGTGTGATTTCCAATAATTTAAACCGCTTCTTCCCCTGAATAATGACAGTTGTATTACCATCTGGCATTTGGAGTGTCTTCAATATTTGAGCTACGGTTCCCACTTCATGGAGGTCATTGGAAGAAGGATCTTCAATACTTGGATCACGTTGTGCAACAACACCAATTACTTTCTCTTTCTTATATGCTTCCTTTATAAGACGTATGGATTTGTCCCTTCCAACGGTAATAGGAAAAACGACTCCAGGGAAAAGGACAGCATTTCGAAGAGGCAAGATCGCCAAATCTTCAGGTAATTCTTCGGCATTCATCAACTGTTCATCCTCTGCGGAAAGCAATGGAATAAATTCCGTATCGGAATCAAGAATATCGGAAACATTCAATATTTCTGTTTGTTTATTCGGTTTCATTCTTATATAATAAGTTCAAAGTGGTGACAAATTGGCACTAAATAAAAAAATCAACCTGGTTAAAGGCTTCAACTTGCAGCTGAAAGCCATTTCATCAGGTTGATCTGTATTAATTCAAAAGCTATGCCGTAAACGATCAGGCTCTTCTATTTTTATATGTAAGGCTGAAAATCTCTGATAAAATTGATTTTTCAACTTTGTCAAAAGGTTTATTTCTGCGGGCAAAGACAATCTCTGCCGTTTTTACCGCTTTTTTAAGATCGTAATCTATCAGGCCATGTGTTCCTCCCCATGAGAAAGAAGGCACGAAATTTCTTTGAAAACCAGATCCAAAAACATTGGCATTTACGCCTACTACTGTGCCAGTATTAAACATGGTATTGATTCCACATTTTGAGTGGTCGCCCATGATAGTACCACAAAATTGAAGTCCGGTCTGAACAAAGCAATCTTCCGCATACGACCAAAGCTTGACTTCTTCATAAGTGTTTTTAAGATTGGAAGTGTTGGTATCTGCTCCTAAGTTGCACCATTCTCCCAGCACTGAATGTCCAAGGAAGCCATCATGTGCTTTATTTGTGTAACCAAAAATTACAGACTGTGTTACTTCGCCACCTACTTTGGAATAAGGTCCAATGGTAGTTGGTCCATAAATCTTAGCGTCCATTTTAAGAACAGCATGCTCGCATAAGGCAAAAGACCCTCTTATCTTTGATCCTTCCATCACTTCTGCATTTTTACCTATATATATAGGACCTTCAGATGCATTTAAGATAGCAAATTCAACCTTTGCACCCTCTTCAATAAAAATGTTTTCAGGATTGAGACAACGATTCGTTGAAGAGACAGCTTGCGATTTCCTTCCTTTTGTAATCAAGGTAAAATCATCCTTAATGGCCTGATCATTAAAATTGAAGATATCCCACACGTTATGAATTTTCATAAAATCGATTTCAGTCTCAATCATCTCCATGTCTTCATTACCATCTGCGATATTTTCCAGTGATATTGCGTTGAGGCACATAGCGATAATAGTGTCATCTTTAATTAATGCCTGTCCTTCTTTCAGCTTTTTAATCTTAGCTACAAGAAGGGGGTTAGGGCAAATAGACCCATTAACCAGAACATTAATCTCAGCTTTCACCAAAGGATACTTGTGGCTCAGATATGATTCAGTCAAACTGGAGGTTGTTGTTGTAAGAAAAAGCTCCCATTTCTCACGAATGGTAAGGATTCCTATCCGGATATCAGCAGCAGGTCGGGTAAATGTCAAAGGGAGCAAGTTATTGCGCGATGCGCTGTCAAAAAGGATGTAATTCATGTAGTTACCGTTTTAAGGCTTTCTTTCTAATTGTTTAATTTCTCTGTAACAAATATAATTGATTTTTTGTTTAATAACGCAGAGCTTTTAAAATACTGTCAAAAATCAGATAATTGTTGATAAAAATATGTGTTATTAACAAAAAAGCCCTTATCATCTAGCGTGATAAGGGCCTTTAGGTGATTTGAAGTCAAACTATTTAGTGCGAACTTCGTAATGCTTTTTGTACCTGTTTTTAAACTTATCAACACGACCAGCGGAGTCAACGAGTTTCATTTTTCCAGTGTAGAATGGATGGGATGTGTGTGAAATCTCAAGCTTCACTACTGGGTATTCGTTGCCATCTTCCCAAACGATGGTTTCTTTTGTACGTACTGTTGAACGTGTTAAGAAACTGTATTCGTTTGACATATCTTTAAATACAACTAATCTGTAATCTTTAGGGTGAATGTCTTTTTTCATCGCTTACTCGGCTTTATTATGATTTTAAGGGCTGCAAAATTACTATCTTTCAATGAAATGACCAAACTTTTTTGCGTTTTTTTCAATTATGATATAAAAAATACTTCTCAATCTCAAATATAAGGTTTCATTAAGGTAAATTATTCTCTTTAACTTATTGATATTATTATAGTTGTGTCAAAAAAAGAAGTGTATCAATTCCATCAGCGTAATCACTTACATCTGGATATTGTGCTGCTCCAAAGGGAAAAGAATCATGCCATTGCCCCTCCATTGATACAATACATTGAATATCATCGGCTTGTCTTTGTAATTGTTCCTGTAATGAATCAGCTCCTGAATAACGCTCAAAATGTAAAACAGACACAGGACTTGCCAAAGAAGGATCTTCCTTTACAAGCAAAAACCCATTATCAAGATGTGGAATGCTGTTAATGAGATAAATTGCTTTGTTGTATTCATAATTGTTAAAATAGCGGGAATGATTTTTTACTTGTTCATATCCTTCAAAATGAACGAGCAACAGCTTTAAATCAAACGATTCCGGTAGGTAAAGTTTAGAAACATTCCTGCACCCTAACCCATAATACATAAAAATATCATCTGCCAACGCCTTCATATCTTCGTCTGATTCTGTTCCGTTTAGAATTGCAATGCTATTCCTGTTCTTACGGATAATGTGGGGATATTTACCAAAATAATATTCAAAATATCGTGCTGAGTTATTGCTGCCGGTTGCTATAACAGCTTCAAAATCAGAAATTTTATTTGAGGTAAAACGAATCAGAGGTTTGAATTCAGGCTGAATGAGCACCAACATTTCCGATAAGGCAGGTAAAAGCAGAGCATCGTCAGACGAAAGTTTTCCTAAGAATGAATGACCACTTATTAGTATAGAAAGAAAGTCGTGAAAACCTACCATAGGGATGTTTCCGGCCATTATTACTGCTACAACTTTCGTTTGATTGTCATCCTGTAATGGGTAACCATTTAACCAGCTTTCAAGTTTATCTTTTTCAAGCAGTTTTATTATTCCTTCGAGTGATTGCAAAATACTCTCTTCAGTAAACCATTTATTGGCATAGACGGATTGCCTTATTGCATTCTCCAATCCGGGAAAACTGTTGGATTGATTTTCTTTTATGGGAAAATGCTGACTTACAAAGCTGTGTAAATGAATACCAAGTTTGGCAAAAGCCGAGATTCTTTCGTTGACTGATAGCATGAGAAAGCCTATTTAAAACGGTTGCGAAAGTAGATATTTATCGCGTTAAAAGATTAACAATTGTAATAAAATCTTATCTTTGCTGCAAAATATGAGCATTTTGAATAACACAAAATCAAACCTTATTTCACTATGAAAAAGCATAACTTTTATGCAGGACCATCGATCCTGCCCGAGTCTACTGTTGAAAATACCATAGCCGCGCTGAAAGATTTCTCCGGCACTGGGCTTTCCTTAATGGAAATTTCCCATCGAAGTAAACAATTTGTTGCTGTCGTTGATGAAGCAGTTGCTTTGTTTAAAGAATTGCTAAACATCCCTGAGGGGTATTCTGTCATTTTCGTTGGCGGAGGAGCTAGTCTTCAATTCTGCATGGTTCCTTACAACCTTATGGGAAAGAAAGCTGCATACCTGAACACAGGAGAATGGGCAACCAAAGCCATTAAAGAAGCTAAACTTTTTGGAGAAGTAGCTGTTGTTGGCAGTTCAGAAGACAAAAAATTCAATTATATACCAAGAGGTTATACTGTTCCAGCCGACGCCGACTATTTCCATATAACAACCAATAACACTATTTATGGCACCGAAATTCTTGAGGATCTTGAAGTTGGTGTGCCTCTTGTTGCTGATATGTCCTCCGACATTTTCAGCAGGGTAATTGATGTTTCCAAATATGTTTTAATATATGGTGGTGCTCAAAAAAACCTTGCTCCTGCAGGTGTAACTTTTGCCATTGTTAAAGACGAAATTCTTGGAAAAGTTGACAGGGTTATTCCTACCATGTTGAAATACTCCACACACATAAGTAAGGAGTCGATGTTTAATACACCACCTGTTGTTCCAATTTATGCTGCTTTACAGACACTTAAGTGGCTAAAGGAAATGGGTGGAGTTGCAGAAATGGAAAAGATCAACATCCGTAAAGCCGAACTAATGTATGGCGAAATTGACAGAAACAGCTTGTTTAAAGCAACAGTTCCAGCTGTAGAAGATCGTTCGCGCATGAATGTTTGTTTTATCATGAACGATGGTTTTGAAGGATTTGAAAAGGAATTTAATGATTTTGCAACTGAGAGAGGCATGATAGGTATCAAAGGACACCGTTCAGCCGGAGGTTTCAGAGCCTCATTATACAATGCTCTCCCCTATTCCAGTGTTGAAGCATTAGTAGCCGTGATGCAGGAATTTGAAGCTTTAAAAAAGTAATCAAACTTAAATAAAATAAGTGATGAAGAAAGTATTAGTTGCCACTGATAAGCCTTTTGCAAAGGTCGCCTCTGATCAGATCAGAACACTCGTCACCGAAGCAGGCTTTGAATGCCTTTTTCTTGAGAAGTACCCTGATCAACAGACATTAATTAATGCAGTTGCTGATGTGGATGCTATCATCATCCGCAGCGATATCATTGATAAAGCAGTATTGGATCAAGCCAGTAAACTGAGTATCGTTGTTCGTGCAGGAGCCGGATATGATAATGTTGACCTGACTGCTGCAACGGAAAAAGGTGTTGTTGTGATGAACACTCCCGGACAAAATAGCAACGCCGTTGCTGAGCTTGCTTTAGGCATGATGGTATATCAGGTGCGGAATCATTTCAATGGATCATCAGGAACTGAGCTTTTTGGCAAAAAACTTGGCATACACGCTTATGGTAACGTTGGAAAGCATGTTGCCAGAATCGCCAAAGGTTTCGGAATGAAAGTGTATGCATTCGATCCATTTGTTTCGAAAGAAGCAATGGAGGCTGACGGCATCATTTTTATGGAAACTGACGAGGCTTTATACGCTGGATGCCAGTTTGTTTCGTTGCATATTCCTGCTAATGAAAAAACAAAAAAGTCAATCAATATTGACCTTTTATCTTCGATGCCTGCTAATGCAATGCTCATTAACACTGCCCGCAAGGAAGTTATTTGTGAAGAAGGCTTGCAACGTGTTTTTGAAACACGCAAAGATTTCAGTTATGTTTCGGATGTTGCACCCGATTGCAAAGCAGCACTTGAACCTTTTAATGATCGCCTTTTTGTTACGCCAAAAAAGATGGGAGCACAAACAGCGGAAGCCAACATTAATGCGGGCATAGCTGCTGCCAATCAGATTATCGCATTTTTCAAAAATAATGTTACGACCTTTAAAGTTAACTAAACCTATTATTAATTTCACCTAATACTATCAGCACCAATGAGCTACGACATGACTGATCTCAATAACAAGCCACTTACTTTTTTTCGATTTGAGGACCTGCGTATCTATCATAAAGCATTAGATTACATTTTTTGGGTTCAAAAAATTAGTCAGCAGTTTCCCGAAGACGCCGATAAATCGTTGGCTCAGGGATTTTGTGATGCTGCACGACAAATACCTTTACGTATCGCAGAAGGTTCTGCACGAGAAAAGCAACAGTTTGTTCAATACCTCAAAGAGGCAAAGAGTTCGATCAGGAGCTGTCTGGTTTATGCTACCTTGGTACATCGTCATGGATTCATTACCGACTCAGAAGAGGAAGATTCAAGAAATCAACTCATGGAAATGACAAAAATGCTTGGAGCTCTTATCACCTCTCTTCAAAAAGGTGCAATGACAAGTCAGGAGCAGTACGATGAGGATTTTTATCCATCGAAAAACTGGTAGACGGAATTTGGTATAAATTAACATTAACAGATCAAATAATACGTAGAAATATATGGCAACATTGAAAGCTTTCAAAGGTTGGCGTCCGCCGGTGGCAATTGTAAAAGATCTGGCATCGCGACCTTATGATGTTCTTGATTCTGATGAAGCCCGTTTGGAAGCCGCTGGCAATCCACACAGTTTGCTTCATGTTATCAAACCAGAAATTGACTTATCAGCAGATATCGATCATTATGCCCCCGAAGTTTATTCCAAAGCAAAAGAAAACTTCGATCTTTTCAAAACCAATGGCTGGTTGAAACAGGATGAGAATGACTTCCTTTACATCTATGCCCAAACAATGAATGGTAAAACACAGTATGGCATTGTCGGGTGTGCAAGTGTGGAAGATTACATGAATAATGTGATAAAAAAACACGAATTAACACGTCCTGATAAAGAGGAAGACCGGATGAAACATGTTCGCATAACCAATGCAAATATGGAGCCAGTTTTCTTTACTTATCCTGCTGAAAAAGAACTTGATGCAATCGTTAGCAGCTTTGTAAACAACAACAATCCTGAATATGATTTTGTTACTGATGATGGTTTTGGACATCATTTTTGGGTAATAAGTGATCAGGTAATCATCAACAAAATCGTTGGTATTTTTGAAAATATTCCTTCTACTTATGTTGCTGACGGGCATCATCGTACAGCTGCTGCTGCCCTGGTTGGAAATGAAAAAAAAGCTGCCAACCCACAGCATACAGGTAAAGAAGAATACAATTACTTTTTGGCGGTTCACTTTCCTGACAACCAATTGACAATCATAGATTATAACAGGGTGGTTAAGGACTTGAACGGTTTGTCTAAAACTACTTTTATTGATCGCCTGACGTCAGGTTTCGAGGTCGTTAACAAAGGATCAGAGATCTACAAACCATCTCATTTACATGAGTTTTCGATGTATCTCGATGGCGAGTGGTATGCCTTGACAGCCAAAAATGGTACATATGATGATAATGATCCTATTGGAGTTCTTGATGTTACCATTCTTACACATCAAGTGCTGGAGCCTATTTTAGGCATTGATGATCTTCGCAGGTCGAAGCGTATTGATTTTGTTGGTGGTATACGCGGCTTAGGAGAATTAAAGAAACGGGTTGACAGTGGTGAGATGCAGGTTGCATTTGCTTTGTATCCCGTGTCAATGGCCCAATTAATTCATATTGCTGATACAGGAAACATTATGCCACCCAAAACCACCTGGTTCGAACCCAAATTAAGGTCCGGATTGATTATTCATACATTAGATTAAAAAATTGAATAAAATGGAAGTAAAAGAAAAAGTTTTGACTGCAATGCAATTGTCTCAACAGCCAATGAAACCGGGCGAAATTGCAGAAGCTGCAGGCTTAGATAAAAAAGATGTTGAAAAAGCCATTAAAGCTTTAAAAGACAGCGAACAAATCTATTCTCCAAAAAAATGCTATTACCAGGTAAAGTAATCAACCCATTTAATCAACGCTTTACGCGTAGTTGATTCAATTTAAAGTAAAAATCAAAATGCTTGTTTATGAAAGGATAACCTAACATAAACAAGCATTTTTTATATACTTGAAAAATTTAGAACTTATACCCTGTCACTTCCATAATTTTCCGAATCAAATCGGTGTTATCATATTGCCCTGAAAAAGCTTCAGCACCAACGCCAAAAGCATAAACAGGAACCATTATTCCTGTATGATCACCAGTTGAAAAGTCGAATCTGTAAGTTCCTTTTATTGCACCATGAGGAAAAGTTAGGCCACCTGTTTCGTGATCGGCTGTAACAATGACTAAAGTCTCAGGGTTTTCTTTTAAAAAATTAAGCGCTACTCCTACTGTCTCATCAAAATCCCTCATTTCAGAAATAAGGTATGCTGAGTCATTGGCATGGCCAGCCCAATCAATTTGAGAGCCTTCAACCATTAGGAAAAATCCTTTAGGGTGTTTTCCAAGCGTTTCTAAAGCTATTTGTGTTCCATCTGGCAAAAGTTTACCTCTACCCTCAAGCATTTTTACAGGATGCACCGAATCAGTGAGGATCAATAACTTAGATGAACCTTTTTTAATGCTTGCTGAAAGTTTATCATAAAAAATAAAGCCTTTTGACTCCATCTCCTTCGTCAGCGACCTTCCGTCCTTGCGTTTGTTAAAATGCTTCAAACCGCCTCCAATCACTACGTCGACAGGTGAGTTTAAATAATCAAGTGCAATAGCTTCATAATGGTTTCTGCTAACATCCTTTGCTATGAAACTAGCCGGAGTGGCATGAGTTACAGCACAACTAACAACAACACCAGTAGACAAGCCTTTTGAAGCAAAAATATCAAGCATACTGGGCACCTCAACACTGTCGGGTGTCATGCCAATCATTCCATTCTTGGTTTTAAATCCGGTGGCAATTGCAGTTCCACCTGCACCACTGTCAGTAACTGCATCATTGGATGAGTGTGTTGTCATCATACCAACATGAGTTGATTTTAGAATGTTTAAAGGTGTTTCAGATGTTAGTTTCGCACCATATACCTGAGCCAGGCCCATTCCGTCACCAATTAAAAGAATTACATTTTTTGGCTTACCTTCATTTTTTTGTTTTGGCTGTGCGTTGACGACAAAGCTAACAAGCATGATTGAAAGAGAAAATAAAACGATAAAAGTGCGATGCAACATTTTCATTATTCTGGTATTAAGATTTGAGTTCAAAAATAGTTATTTCTGGCAAAATGCCAATACGGCCCGGATATCCTATTGATCCTAACCCACGGTTTACATAAAGCTTTTGTTGACTTGCCTCATTCTCATACAAGCCTGCCCATTGTTTGTACATATATTGTGCAGGACTCCATTTTAATCCGGGTATCTCGATACCAAATTGAAAACCGTGAGTATGTCCTGAAAGTGTGAGTTGAATGTCCTGATGTTCTTTTAAAACAACAGAATCCCAATGACTTGGATCGTGCGAAAGCAGGATTTTTGCTGAAACCTGACCAATACCCTTTTGAGCTTTTATGATACTTCCCAGCCGTGGGAAACGTGTATTCTGACTCCAGTTTTCGACACCAATAACAGCAATTTTATCCATTCCCTTAGATATGACCACATGGTCATTACGTAATAATTTCCAACCAATCTGATGGTAAAATTGATAGAGGTCTTCCATGTTTTTCTGCTTTTCACCAGCATCAGGCCAATTTACATAATCACCATAATCATGATTACCGAGAATGGCCAAGACACCATCAGGTGCTTTGAGAGCAGTAAGAATTTCTCTGAAGCGGTAAGCCTCATCAGTGGTGTAATTTACGAGGTCGCCTGTAAAAACAATCAGATCTGCATTCATATTGTTGATCTCTGCCACAGCTTTCTCCATTGGATCTGTATGTGACCATGTTCCAAGATGAAGATCTGAAATTTGAATAATCCTGTAATTACTGAATGCAGCTGGAAGATCAGGGATAGTAATACTCAATCTTTTGGTAGTGAAATCGTGCACCCATTTAAACATCCCCATGAACATGGAACTCACCACCAGGCCTCCTGTCAGCAAAGCAATATTCTCCAGGAATTTACGACGTGTTACAGGAGTATCATCCGTATCTTCAACAGGCTTCTTTCGATTCAGATATAACTTGTTTAGTTTATCGATCAAGCGAACAAGGTCGGTTAGTCCCAGAACTACAGCCATAAAAAACTTCGCTATATAAAACGAAAATATGGATCCGAAGACCACACTTCTTGCCATTGGATTCCACTGATTTCCAGGCACAAAAACCAGAACTATGGTTGATACCAGCAATAACAACATGGGTAACCAATACACAAAAGCAGTGAGAAGTTTGATTAGTCTGCTATAAGTAAAAACTTTCTTTTTGAACAATCCCCAAACATAATAATCCAACAAAAAGAGCAAGACCAGCGCCGGGTATCTATTGATATTCTTGGGAAAAGCAATGGAGGTTAACAGGTAGCCAACAAGTATCAGCAGTAGTACGATGATAAGTGTTACAATATTTTTTTTTCTCATAGGGCGGGGCAAAAGTACTAAAACTTGCTACAGCAGGATTCATATTTAGGAAAATTAACACATTAATCATATTGCATTAGTATTTGAATACGAACAGATTAGTTTTGACTAGTGCTTTAATTAATCCCCATCTTCCAAATAATTAAAAAATTTATCAAAAAAAATTTGCGCATATGGATGATTTAGCTAATTTTGCACCTCCTTTTAAGGGAACGTTCTTTACACATCGGGGCATAGCGCAGCCCGGCTAGCGCACCTGCTTTGGGAGCAGGGGGTCGCAGGTTCGAATCCTGCTGCCCCGACATATAAAATCTCTTACTCGCAAGAGGATGGAGAGGTGGGTGAGTGGCTGAAACCAACAGTTTGCTAAACTGTCGTACTCTACAAGGGTACCGGGGGTTCGAATCCCCCCCTCTCCGCTAAGAAGCCTAAAATCTAAAGAAAACCACTAAAAACTGCACA